>JBOGRD010000052.1:0-1029 GCA_050749405.1 Nitrosotalea sp. | reverse complement strand
GCCGGGAGTTGAGCGTGCCGCAGGTTGAAGTGCTCCCCAAAATTCGGACAGGAGGTTAAGGTATAAAATCGCTGCCTGGGGAAGGGAGAGCGATGATGCGGCAGCGAAGGCACTACAGCGCAGAGTGGAAGGCGAAGGTGGCGTTGGAAGCGGTGAAGGGACAGCGGACGGTGCAACAGATCGCCTCGCATTTCGAAGTTCATCCGAGCCTGGTGATGCAGTGGAAGAAGCGGTTGCTGGAGGGGGCGGCGGAGGTTTTTTCGGACGGGGGGCGGGGGCCGGGTGCGGCCGACGAGGAGGTCAAGGCCGAGCTGTACCAGCAGATCGGGAAGTTGCAGGTGGAAGTGGACTGGCTCAAAAAAAAGTCCGGGCTATCGCGTTAGAGGAGCGGCGGGGATGGATCGAAGCGGGTGGAGAGGGTCTGAGCGTGGCGCAGCAATGCGCGCTCGCCGGCCTTTCGCGGTCGGGGTTTTATTACCGGAAGCGGGAGGAGAGCGCCGAGACGCTGGGGCTGATGCGGCGGCTGGACGAGCAGTACACGCGCACGCCGTTCTACGGGGTGCGCCGGATGACGCACAGGCTGGGTCAGCAGGGCTACGGGGTGAACGTGAAGCGGGTGAGGCGGCTGATGCGGCGGATGGGGCTGGAAGCGATTTACCCGAAGCCGCGGCTGTCGGCGCCCGGGCCGGGGCGCCGGATATATCCCTACCGGCTGCGGGGGGTGAAGATCGAGCGGCCCGACCAGGTCTGGTCGAGCGACATCACGTATCTTCGCCTGCGCGAAGGATTTATTTATCTGGTGGCGGTGATGGACTGGTTCAGCCGGTATGTGCTGGCCTGGGAAGTGTCGGTTTCGCTGGAGGGCGCGTTTTGTCTGACGGCGCTGGAGTGGGCGCTCAAGACGGGGAGGCCGGAGATCTTCAATTCCGACCAAGGGGCGCAGTTCACCAGCGAGGCGTTCACCGGGCGGCTGGAGGCGAGCGGGATTTTGATCAGCATGGACGGGCGGGGGCGGGCGATGGACAATAT
>JBOGRD010000051.1:0-1037 GCA_050749405.1 Nitrosotalea sp. | reverse complement strand
CAATGCCGTTAAGTTAGGCATGGGACCTTGAAGATGTGGATCTTGGGTGGGCTGTCGTGGAGTTGGCCGTGGTCGGTGGTGCGTTTGATGCGGTGACTGTGAGCGCGGTATCTTTTGACGACTCGGGGGTAGGTTCGGTGGTGTCGTGGGGGGTTGGGTCGTTCGGTGATTTCGTTGATGGTTTCGGTGAGTGCGGTGGCGAGTTTGTCAGGGGGAAAAACCCGCCTGGTTAGACACCTGGCGGCGGATCGCGCGGTAGCTGCGAATGAAGGATAAATCATCGGGGTCGGTGCCGACGGTGTCGGCGGCGTCTTTCATGACATGTCGTATCGCGTAGTGGGTCAGCAGGAGCGACCAGATCTCTTGTCTCACCAGTTGGGGGGTCTTGGATCGGAGCACCCGGGCCTGGCCTGTCTGGTGGATTTCGATCTCGTCGAAAATCAGTTCGATTTCCCAGCGTTCGCTGTAGGCCTTGGCGAGGTCGAGTGCCGGTGTGCGCTGGTGGTCTGCGATGGTGGTGATGAGGCAGAACAGCTCGCCGGTGCCGGGCCGGTTGTCGATCATGTACTCGACGACCCGGACCATCGAGGCCTGGGCCGGGTCGAGGTCGGCGCCGGCCTTCGCGGCGGCGATGAGCGCCTCGCGGCGCCGTCCGCGGATCTTGGGGTTGATCACCAGTGACCGGTAGGAGCCGTCAGGCAGCCACTCCAGGACCGGCAGGGTCAGGTTCGACGTGACCCGCCAGAGCAGCTGCGCTCCGGTGGAGCGGGCCTGCTGCCAGGCCTGATAGCTGTAGAAGTTCCGGTCTGCTACCACCAGCAGGCCCGCGGTGAACCGGGTGATCAGTGCTTCGGCCAGCGTCTGCTCACCGGTGGTCACCGGGCCGAACGCGGCGTCGACGACGGCGTGGGTGCCGCACTCAGCCAGGGCGACGAGGCGGACCTGGGGGAAGGGACTGGGTGTGGTGGCGTTGCCGCTGCGGCCGAACGCCTCGTCGTTGACGGGGGTGTCGGGCACGTCGAGGACCAGACCGTCGA
>JBOGRD010000050.1:0-1084 GCA_050749405.1 Nitrosotalea sp. | reverse complement strand
TCGTAATTCTGGTAGCGGTCGTGCACGATCACCGCCGACCTGTCAGCCCGTGCGCCGAGCTCGGTGAGCACCGAATTCTGGAAGGTGAGCAGGGATCGGTCCCCGAGCAGGTAGTGGGTGTAGAGATCGGTGCAGAACACCAGCAGGTAGCGCTCGGCCTTTTTCTTGCCCGGCTTGGGTGTCTTGGGGCCGACCCGCAGCGGGGTCTCGTCGCAGCTCACCGCGTAGGCCAGGGTGATCAGGGCGCGGATCCGGTCGTGGGTCTGCGCGAGCAGCCCGGCAGTGCGGGCGAGCATGCCGTGGACGAACCCGACCGAGGGGGCTGTGCCGGTCAGCGATTCCAGCAGCGCGACCACCCGGTGCGCGGGCAGGAAATGGACGACCATCAGATAGACCGCGAACGCTTGGAGGTTCGGGCCGTACCCGACCGGCCCACACCGCGCCCCGTCGGGCCGGTCGGCGGTGTGGAGCTGCCCGCAGCCGCACTGCACCTGATGCTGGTCGTACTGCGTGACCTTCACACCGACCTGCGGGATCTCATGTTGCTGGTAGCGGTCGACGACCCCGAGATCGCGTGCCCCGGCCAGGTCGTTCCCGCAGCCGCAGTTGCCCTGCGGGAACCGGTCGAGCAGGTCATCGGGAGCCTCGGTCCAGGCCAGGTGCGACCCCGGCGCCCCGGGCTGCTTGCCCCTGGACCGCTTTGCGCCTGCACCGCGGCGCTTGTCCGGTGGCGGAGTCCGGCCAGGGTCATCATCTTTCGACGGTGGACTCGAGGAGTTCCCCGAATTGCGCGAGAGCAAATGCTCCAGACGAGCCAGCTTCGCCGCCAGGGTCTCGTTGGCCTCCATTAACTTCGCCAGTTGCCCGGCCTGCGCACTGATCCGCTGATCCTGCGCGGCGATCTGCCCAGCCTGGCGGCGCACCACGACGATCAACTCATCGCGCGACATCCCCTCCGGCTCGGACACTCGAAGATCAAACCGCACTTCAGTCGATCACCTCGTGACCAACACGCCCGGCATCACCAACCTACGAACCTCGTCAGGCCCGACCGCACGTCAGGTGCAGGGCTGAATGCTTACCA
>JBOGRD010000049.1:0-1118 GCA_050749405.1 Nitrosotalea sp. | reverse complement strand
CCCCTCTCTCTTGTAAGTGAGTGTTTGATAAATGACCCGATGTCCCGGTGACCGCGGGCGTGCAGGGTTTGTGCCGTGGCGAGTGTGCTGAGATGGGCGGGCGCGGGCCCTGTGTTCCTTGATGTGTGAAGACCAAAAAAGCAGAAGGGCCCGCGCAAGCCCAGGGTATGCGCCAGGCCGCAGAGCAGCCCAGGGGCTATCCCAGTGACCTGACCGACGCGCAGTGGCAGGTCATCGTCCCGCACCTGCCGGCGTACGTTCCGGGCCGGCGCGGCAGGCCCCCGGTCTGGCCGCTGCGCCGCATCGTCGAGGCGATCTTGTACCTGGACCGGGCCGGGTGCGCCTGGCGGTACCTGCCCTCGGACTACCCGCCCTGGGGGACGGTATATGGCTACTTTGCCGCCTGGCGCGATGACGGCACCCTGGCCCGGCTGCACGACGCGCTGCGCGCCCGGGTCCGGGCCGCCGCCGGCCGGGACGGCGAGCCGACCGCCGCGGTGATCGACTCCCAGTCCGTCCGCGCCGCCGACACCGTGCCCAAGACGTCCCGGGGCTGGGATAACGCCAAGAAGGTGAACGGCCGCAAGCGGCACATCGCGGTGGACTCGACGGGCCTGCTGCTGGCCGTGGTGATCACCGCCGCGTCCGTCCAGGACCGCGACGCCGCCCGGCCGCTGCTGTGGAACCTGCACCGCACCTCTCGCCGCGTCCGGCTGATCTGGGCCGACTCGGTGTACAACGGCAAGCTGAACGCCTGGGCCGCGGCTATGAAGATGACCTTGCAGGTCATCGCCCGGCGCCAGCCGCACGCCTTTGAGGTGCTGCCCCGCCGCTGGGTCGTGGAGCGGACATTCGCCTGGATCAGCAAGCACCGCCGCACCGTCCGCGACTACGAGACCCTGCCCGCCAGCCACGAAGCCATGATCTTGTGGGCCATGACCGCACTCATGGCCCGCCGCCTGGCCCCGCCCGCCCAATTATCAAACGCTCACTTAGCTGCGCCGTGTGCTCAGGCCTGGTCGGCGACTCCGAGGCGGTGCGCGATCGCGGCGGCTTCCACCCGGCGGCTGACGCCCAGCTTGGCCATGATGTTGGACACGTGCACGCTGGCGGTCTTG
>JBOGRD010000048.1:0-1121 GCA_050749405.1 Nitrosotalea sp. | reverse complement strand
CACAAGTATAATCAGTGTGGTAAGTACAGTACTTATTGCCTTTCTGTTCTTTGTTCTTGGGAACATATCTTGTTACCAGAATTGGCAATCACTGCGTTATCTGATCTAGTATGTCTTTTCGACTTACATATCTGAAGCATGTGCCTATTTTTGCTTAAATCAAGTGTAAAAATACGGCTATTTAAGGCTCTTTGTAATCTGGCTGCATGGACGTTATACGAAATCTTTTTCCTAGTGCAAGCTAGATCATTTTCAATGTATGGCTTGAGAGTCGATGATTTACTGCCCTGTACAAAGTCGATTCGTAGACTGACTCGGAGTGAGCGAAAAACAAAGTATCGCAATGACGATGAATTGGAGAATTCCGCAGTATCAGGCATTCTCAAAAACAATGGGATGACAAATTGATTAACATTGGAATTGATGTCCATAAGAGAAAGTGTGTTGCAACACTCAAAGATTCATCACGAATTATTCTACAACAGGTCACGTTTGATAATGACTCACGGCATAACAGAATTCATTGATTACATAAAACAAAGACATGATACTGCACGAGCAGTATGCGAATCAACTGCCAACTATTGGTTCAGATTACATTACACACTGGAAGAGAATTGAATAGATACGATTCTGGCACCTCCTGCAAAGACCAGGATAATAGCACCGGCCAGAATAAAATGACAAACTTGACTCTGAAGTGCCTGCGGATCTACTAAGAACAGATATGATATGCGAGTCATTTGTTCCAGACAAGCAATACAGGGAACTGCGCAACATGGCAAGAACAAGACTTGGAGTGGTCAGAACCAGAACCGAATACAAGAACAAGATTCATGCCATACTTGCAAAATATGAGCACAAATCTCCAGCATACAAAACATTCTCAAAGAAGGTAATAGCATGGTTACGCCAGATTACACTGACGCAGGCAGATAAAATTACAATGAACGCATACTTTGATTGGATGGAGTTGATTCAAATGCATCAATCTGTTTTTGAATTTTTTTTCTCCTTCATGTCTCACTCACCAAAAATAAAAAAAGAGATTTGGGCATATTTTTGCCCTCTATTGGCTTGCAATAGTTACTGTCTGTGGCGCTCCGACGTTTCCTGCATAG
>JBOGRD010000047.1:0-1189 GCA_050749405.1 Nitrosotalea sp. | reverse complement strand
ATGGCGAAGGAGAAATTCGAGCGGAGCAAGCCGCACGTAAACGTGGGGACGATTGGGCACATCGACCACGGGAAGACGACCTTGACGGCGGCGATCACCAAGGTGCTCAGCAAGAACAACCCGAAGGTATCGTTCCGGGCGTTCGATTCGATTGACAACGCGCCGGAAGAGCGCGAGCGGGGCATCACCATCGCGGTGTCGCACGTGGAGTATGAGACGGCCAACCGCCACTACGCGCACATCGACTGCCCGGGTCACGCGGACTACGTGAAGAACATGATCACCGGGGCGGCGCAGATGGACGGAGCGATCCTGGTGGTGGCGGCGACGGACGGGCCGATGCCGCAGACGCGCGAGCACATTCTGCTGGCGCGGCAGGTGGGGGTTCCGTACATCGTGGTGTTCCTGAACAAATGCGACGTGGTGGAAGACCCGGAGCTGCTGGAGCTGGTGGAGCTGGAAGTGCGCGAGCTGCTGAAGAGCTACCAGTTTCCTGGGGACACGGTGCCGGTGATACGGGGGTCGGCGTTGAAGGCGCTGGAAGGCGACGCGAAGTGGGAGAAGTCGATATTGGAGCTGATGGAAGCGGTGGACAAGAACATTCCGCTGCCGCAACGGGATGTGGACCGGCCGTTCGCCATGCCGATTGAGGATATTTTTTCGATTTCGGGCCGGGGCACGGTGGTGACGGGACGAATCGAGCGGGGCAAGGTGAAGGTGGGCGAAGAAATCGAGATTGTGGGTTTCCGGCCGACGGCCAAGAAGACGGTGACGGGCGTGGAGATGTTCCGCAAGCTTTTGGATGAGGGGATAGCGGGAGACAACGTGGGATTGCTGCTGCGCGGCACGGAAAAAGACGAAGTGGAGCGCGGGCAGGTATTGTGCAAGCCGGGCTCGATCACGCCGCACACGAAGTTCAAGGCCGAAGCGTACGTATTGACGAAGGAAGAGGGCGGGCGGCACACACCGTTCTTCACGGGCTACCGGCCGCAGTTTTACTTCCGCACCACGGACGTGACGGGAGACGTGAAGCTGCCGCAAGGCGTGGAGATGGTGATGCCGGGGGACAACGTGTCGGCGGAGATTTCGCTGATCACGCCGGTGGCGCTGGAGAAGGGGCTGCGCTTCGCCATCCGCGAAGGCGGCCACACCGTCGGCGCCGGCGCCGTCACCGAGATCATCGAGTAGA
>JBOGRD010000046.1:0-1208 GCA_050749405.1 Nitrosotalea sp. | reverse complement strand
ATCTTCGCCACCACGCCGGCGCCGACGGTGCGGCCGCCTTCGCGGATGGCGAAGCGCAGGCCATCTTCCATGGCGATCGGGTTGATCAGGCTCACCACCATCTTGATGTTGTCGCCGGGCATGACCATCTCGACCCCCTTGGGCAGGTCCACACTGCCGGTCACATCCGTGGTGCGAAAGTAGAATTGCGGCCGGTAGCCGTTGAAGAATGGGGTATGCCGTCCGCCTTCTTCCTTGGTGAGCACGTAGACTTCCGCTTCGAACTTGGTGTGTGGGGTGATGGAGCCGGGCTTGGCCAGCACCTGGCCGCGTTCGACTTCCTCGCGCTTGGTGCCGCGCAGCAGTACGCCGACGTTGTCGCCCGCCTGGCCCTGGTCCAAGAGCTTCCTGAACATCTCCACGCCGGTGACCACGGTCTTGGTGGTGGGCTTGATGCCGATGATCTCGATCTCGTCGCCGACCTTGACGATGCCGCGCTCGATGCGCCCGGTGACCACGGTGCCGCGGCCGGAGATGGAAAACACGTCTTCCACCGGCATCAGGAAGGCGCCGTCTATCAGGCGCTTGGGCTCGGGGATCCAGGTGTCCAAGGCGTCCACCAGCTTCTCGATGCTGGGGATGCCGATGGGCGAACTGTCGCCTTCCAAGGCCTTCAGGGCCGAGCCGATGATGATCGGGGTCTTGTCACCGGGGAATTTGTAGACTGTCAGCAGGTCACGCACTTCCATCTCAACCAGCTGCAACAGCTCAGCGTCGTCCACCATGTCGGCCTTGTTCATGTACACCACGATGTAGGGCACGCCCACCTGGCGGGCCAGCAGGATGTGCTCGCGGGTCTGCGGCATGGGGCCGTCGGCAGACGATACCACCAGGATGGCGCCGTCCATCTGCGCCGCCCCGGTAATCATGTTCTTGACGTAGTCGGCATGCCCAGGGCAGTCCACGTGCGCGTAGTGGCGCTTGGCCGACTCGTATTCCACGTGCGAGGTCGCGATGGTGATGCCACGCGCCTTTTCTTCCGGAGCGTTGTCAATCTGCTCGTAGGCCTTGGCCTCTCCGCCAAACTTCTTCGACTGGATCACGGTCAAGGCCGCTGTCAGCGTGGTCTTGCCATGGTCCACATGCCCGATGGTGCCCACGTTTACGTGCGGCTTGGTACGCTCAAATTTTGCCTTGGACACAGCGCTCTCCTCGATTCTGCGTTAACT
>JBOGRD010000045.1:0-1222 GCA_050749405.1 Nitrosotalea sp. | reverse complement strand
CCAGCCAGTTCTCGGTCCAGGACTTCAGCTGCACCGGGCTCGCGTCCCCGGCCCGGACCATGTGCCTGCGGATATGAGCCGCGCAGTAGAGATTGACCAGGCCATCGGCCTTCTTCCCCGCCGACTGGTACACCGCGTAGAAGTCACTGCTGATCACGAGCCTGCGCGGCCCGCCGTCCGCCGCGGGCAGCAGCTGCCCGGTCTTCTCGTCCAGCCCGGCGTGCCGGGCCAGCACCTTCCCTGACCGGGACGGGTCCATCACGAAGCACACCGTGTCCGCCCCGATGAACACCCAGAGCCAGAATTTCGCGGGGCCCTTCCCCTCGCCGGGGCAGAAGACCCGCCACGTGGTCTCGTCCGCGTGGAAATGCCAGGACTCCCGGTTCCGCTCCGCGATCGCCCCCGCCAGCGGGGCCAGCAGTCCCGCGGCCTGCGCGGCCGTCCCGGCCAGCGTCGCCGCCGAGATCTCCGCCCCGTGCCGGGCCAGCCCCGTCACCAGCGAATTCTGGCTCCGGCCCGCCGCGAACCGCTCGACCAGCAGCATCGCGATGAACCCGTTGCTGAACAGGCCCTTCCCGATCGCCTTCAGCGGCCCCGGCGCCGTCACCGTCGCCTGCCCCGGGCAGCTGCACTCTCTCTTATACCGGCGCCGGCAGTGCGCCATCACCCTGACCAGGACCGTCCAGTCCAGCACCTCGGTCACGTGATCACTGGCCAGCCCCGTGAACGGCTCCCCGCAGTCCGGGCAGCAGTACCCGCCGCCCGGAAAATCCCAGATGATCTCCACCCTCGGCAGGTGCGAGTAGTCCCGCCGCCCGGCCCTCGCCCCCGGGCCGCGCTTCACCTTCTTCTTCCCGCCGCCGTCACCAGCAGAATCATCATCGCCGTCAGCGGCAGGAGGCTCAGGCCGGTCCTTCTCCGACTTCCGCCCGAACACCATCCGCTGCAGCACCGCGAGGGTCTCATTCGCCTCGGCCAGCCGGGCGGACTGCTGCCCGACCAGCTCCCGCAGCTCCTCGTTCACCCGCACCAGCTGCGCGTTCTGCCCCCGGAGCTCCGCGTTCTCCCTGGCCAGCTCATCGATCCGCGCCCACTGCCGGTCGATGACCTCCAGCGCCCGTGCCAGCAGCTCCTCAGCCGACGCCCCGACCGCAGACGGCGCCGCGGCACCGCCCGCGCCCGCCAGAACCCCTGCCGCCGCAGCCACGAACCACAGCAAACA
>JBOGRD010000044.1:0-1270 GCA_050749405.1 Nitrosotalea sp. | reverse complement strand
GGTGGCAGCGGTGCTGACAGCTTCACGCTGAGCGGGAGCGGCAACATCAGTGGTGTGATCAGCGGCGGGGGTGGTAACGACACCCTCATAGGCAACAACCTGACGAACACCTGGGCCATCAGCGGCAGCAACAGCGGGACACTCACCGACAGCCACGGCGGCAATAACTTCACCGGCATCAGCAATCTGACCGGCGGCAGCAGCACTGACAGCTTCACGCTGAGTGGGACGGGTCACATCAGTGGTGTGATCAGCGGTGGGGGCGGCAACGACACCCTCATCGGCAACAACCTGGCCACTACCTGGGCCATCAGCGGCAGCAACAGCGGGACACTCACCGACAGCAACGGTACCAACAACTTCACCGGCATCAGCAATCTCACCGGCGGCAGCGGTGATGACGACTTTGTGTTCAGTGATGGCCAGGGCGTGAGCGGCACGGTGGACGGCGGCGCTGGTGGGATCAATATCCTGGACTTCTCGGCCTACAGCACAGCCGTGGGCATCACGCTCACCGGCTCCAATCCCTTCGGCTACAGCGGTACCACCGCGGGCAGCCCCAACCCCACCGGCGGGTTTGCACAGATCACCCAGATTGACGAGCCGGCGTCGCTATCCAACATCCTGACCTTGCAAAACGGCATCGCCAGCACGGTGACCATCAACAGTTCAACACCGATCGACCTGTTCAATTTGACTGTAAATGTCAGCGGCGCACCCAACCTGGTGTTTACCAACATCGGCACGGTGAACGGCGGGGCCGGGGCCAGCAACACCCTGATCAGCGGTGAGGCCACCAACAATACCTGGACACTCACGAGTGCCAACGGTGGCAGCTACAACGATGGACAGAACCTGATCTTCAGCAACTTCGGCACCCTCATCGGCGGCAGCGGTAACGACAACTTTGTGCTGGCCGGCGGCAGTATCACCAGCATCAATGGCGGTGCTGGCAGCAACACGCTCAGCGGCGACAACAGTGGCGACAGCTTCAACATCAGCGCGGCCAACAGCGGTACGGTCACCGGCCTGGTGACGGGGTTCAGCAACATCCAGAACCTCAGCGGCGGTGCCGGCAACGACACGTTCACGCTGAGCGGAACCGGCCACATCAGCGGACTGATCAACGGTGGCGGAGGCGTGGACACCCTCACCGGCAACAACCTGACGAACGTCTGGGCCATCAGCGGTGCCAATGCCGGGACGCTCACCGACGCGAATGGCAGTAACAGCTTTGTCGGCATTACCAACCTCACCGGCGGCAGCGGCA
>JBOGRD010000043.1:0-1375 GCA_050749405.1 Nitrosotalea sp. | reverse complement strand
CCCCCCCCCCCCCCCCCCCCCCCCCCCCCCCCCCCCCCCCCCCCCCCCCCCCCCCCCCCCCCCCCCCCCCCCCCCCCCCCCCCCCCCCCCCCCCCCCCCCCCCCCCCCCCCATTTTGGCCAGACGGTCGGCTTCGGAGTAAGGCACCTGCAGCACCCGGGCCACGTCGCGCACCGAGTTGCGGGCGGCCATCCGGCCAAAGGTCACGATGTTGGCTACCCTTTCGCGGCCGTATTTCTCGACGCAATATTCAATCACTTCGTCGCGCCGCGAATCCTGGATGTCGATGTCCATGTCCGGCATGCTGACGCGGTCGGGGTTCAGGAACCTTTCGAACAGCAGGTCATATTCCAGCGGATCGATTTCGGTAATCCGAAGGGCGTACGCTAACAGCGAGCTGGCGGCGCTGCCGCGACCCGGCCCGAAGACGATGCCCCGGTCTTTGCCCCAGTTGATAAAGTCCTGGACTATCAGAAAGTACCCGTTGAAGCCCATGCTATTGACTATCCCGAGCTCATATTCGGCTCGGGCAATGATTTCTTGATTCAGTAATGATTTGGCCTTTTTTATACTCAATCCGCCCAGGTCCTGGCGCTTTATGCCGGCGTATCGCCAGGTCAACCCCCGCCAGACAATCTGCTCGAGAAAGTCTTTTTCGCTCTGGCCTTTTGGCGTCGGGAATTTTGGAATCAGGATTTTACCCAGCTCGATATTCACTTGGCAGCGGGCAGCGATCTTGGATGTGTTGGTAATGAGCTCGGGGTAGGCTTTACCCCAGCGCTTGATGATGTCTTTAGGATCAGCCACATGCAGCTCGAATTCTTTGAGGCTGAAACGCTGCTCGTCCGACAAAAAAGCGCCGGTCTGCACGCACAGCAGGATCTCGTGAGCTTCTTGGTCCTCGTGCTTCAAGTAGTGGGCATCGCAGGTCACCACCGCCGGTATTTTCAGCTCTTTTGATAACTTTAATAGCTGCTGGTTGACCCCCTCCTGCTCGGCCCAGGCGGTCGGGTGCTGCGGATGGCCATGGTCCTGGAGCTCGATATAATAACGGTCGCCAAAAACATTTTTGTACCACTGGGCCGTTTGTTTGGCCTGGTCATATTGATCTTGCCGCAGAGCGTCGCTGACCTCGCCGCCGATGCAGCCGCTCAGCACGATCAAACCCTCGTTATACTTTTGTAGGATTTGCCGGTCGATTCTGGGCCGGTAATAAAAACCTTCCAGGTTGGCGATGGTCGAAAGCCGCATCAGATTTTGATAGCCCAGGTTGTTCATGGCCAGCAAAGTCAGGTGAAAATACTGGCGGTCTTTGGCAGGATCCTTGTCGCTTAGCTGGCGCGGCGCCACGTAGGCTTCCATGCCGATTATCGGTT
>JBOGRD010000042.1:0-1394 GCA_050749405.1 Nitrosotalea sp. | reverse complement strand
GCAGTTGAAAAGTGCACCACTGATCCGGCTGGGTTGAAGTGGTGGCCGCCGGTCAGGCGGAGTCGCGGAGCGACGGAGCCTGAGCGGCGGACGCGACGTCGAGTCCGCGCTCGCGGAGGCGGTAGCTCTTGCCTTTGAGCGTGATCATGGTGGCGTGGTGGACGAGCCGGTCGATCAGGGCGGCGGCGACCATGGCGTCGCCGAGGATCTCGCCCCATTGCTCGAAGCCGCGGTTGCTGGTGACGATGATTGAGCCGCGCTCGTAGCGGCGGGAGACGAGGGCGAAGAGCAGGTTGGCGGCTTGGCGTTCGAGCGGGAGGTAGCCGACCTCGTCGACGACGAGCAGGTGGTAGCGCTCGAGCCTCCGCAGCTCTTGCTCGAGCTGGTTGCGGTCCTGAGCGGCCTCGAGCCTGGAGACCCATTCCTGCGCGGTGGCGAAGGCGACGCGGTGGCCGCGCTCGCACGCTTTCATCGAGAGCGCGATCGCGAGGTGGGTCTTGCCGGTGCCGGGCGGACCGAGGAAGCAAACGTTGGCTTGCTCCTCGATCCAGGCGAGCTGGGCGAGGTGGAGCACGAGCGGGCGCTCGGCGCTCGGTTGCGCGCTCCAGTCGAAGTCCTCGAGCGTCTTCAACGCCGGGAAGCCGGCCGCGCGCACGCGCGTGCGGGCGCCGGAGGCGTCGCGGGCGAAGACCTCGGCCTCGAGCAGCGTCTCGAGGAAGCGCTCGTACGGCCACTCCTGCTCGCGCGCGAGTGCCGCCGTCTGCTCGAGCCGCTCCAGCACCCGCGGCGCTTTGAGTTTCGAGAGCAGGTAGGGGAGCCGCTCCCCGGCTTTGGTCTTGCTCATGCGCACAACTCGGCGTAGTCGGCGAGCTCGGGCGGCGCGACGCTGATCCGCGGTAGGGCGAGCGGTGGTGGCGCTTGGGGAGGCTCGGCGCGCATGATCGGCGGCGGCAGCCACAGGCCGTGCTCGTAGCTGCGTGGGTAGCGGGCGACCTCGACGCCGCGGTGAGTGATCCAGACTTGGTCGCGGTCGAAGCAAAGCTCGACCCGCTCGTGCACAAGCCGCTCCGGCACGCGGTAGAAGCAGCGGCCGTGGCGTAGGTAGCCGTCGATCGGCACGCGTGTCGAGCGGTGCCCGGACCAGTCGAACCGCAGCGGCGGCAGCGGCCGCAGCGCCGCCAGCTCATCAGCCAGACGCTCGGCGACCGGGAAACGGCCGGTCGCGTGCAGCCTGCTGTTGCAGACACGGTCGCGCCAGTCGGCGTACCGGTCGTCGAGCTCGGCGAGCGACTCGAAGCGGCGCGCCGGCCAGAAGCCGCTCTTGAGATAGCGCACACCCGCTTCGACCGAGCCCTTTTCGCGCGGGCTCGCCGGCGTGCACGCGTGCGCGTGGA
>JBOGRD010000041.1:0-1418 GCA_050749405.1 Nitrosotalea sp. | reverse complement strand
GATTCCAGCACTTGGCAATGTTTACACATCGAGGACTCCCGTCAATCCTTGACGTCGTAATCCCTCCGGGAACTTCGAGCGATTCTCGACGTGGGTGAGGTTCCCGAGGCGGTAGCCCACCGCCCGCACGAGCATTGCCAAGAGGTCCCCAAACCTCAGCAGCTCCTCCCGGATCCGCCATCCACCCCGGCCCGCGCGGCTCTCGCCCGCGAAGTGGATCTTCAGCACGACCCACTCGTTCTGGAGCATCATCCCCACCGCGGCTTGGAGCAGCCTCAGGGAGGGCGAGCGGCTCGAGGTTCGGGCCAGCGCCTGCCCGAGCAGCCGGTAGCTCGACTCGATGCCGAACCTCGCCCGGTATCGCTTCGCCACCTCCTCGAGGGGGATCTCGCCCAGGACGGCGTAGACCCAGTACTGGCACCCCCGTCGGTCCCACTTCTTCCCTTTCTGGTAGCGGACCACCACGTGGATCGTCAGCTCGAGGGGAGGGTCTCCGGGGTTCGGCCCCTTCATCGTGTGCGTCGTGGAGTAGGAGCCGTGGCCCCGCTCCCACTTCTTCCGCTGGCGCGATCCGAGGCGGACCGGGACCGCGGCGGGGATGCCCTGCGCATTCAGCCAGGAGAGCACCGCGTAGGTGTAGAACCCCCGGTCGAGGAAGACGGCCTTGAGTCGTCCCCCGGCGCGCTCGAAGTCGTGGAGCGCCTTCTGGACGGCCGGAAGAGTGCCTCCATTGCTCGGGTGGAACCGCAGGGAGGCGATGAGCCGGAACCCCGGGAGGAGGACGGAGAGAGAGGCGAAGCGGTGCGCTCGATGGGTGCCGCGCTCCTCCTTGGTCCGAACGTACTGACGGCGCTTCGGGTCCTGGCGCTCGCCGTAGTACGGTCGGTCGTGGAAGTCAATCGCGACATCCACCGGCTCCTTCGGGAGGAACGGGGCGATTTGGCGTCGGAGGCCCATGGTGACGGCCCGCTGGGTCGCTCGGAGGCTGAGATGTCCGAAGAGCCATCGAGCGGTCCGATCGGAATGCCCCTGCCGGCTCTGGGCCCGGGCCCGGTGGACGGAGGAGCGCTGGGCGGCGGCGCGGAGAAGGAGATCGCCGGTATCGCGGAGCGTGGCGGGACGAAAGCTCCGGCTGAGGGCGTTCTTCAGGAGCGGGAGGAGCCAGGCGAGGGAGGCGGAGCGGACCTGGCGGTCCGACAGCCTCCTCGGGGACCATCGGGCCGTAGGGTATTTCTCTCCGGGACGAACTGTGTCGGCTGCGGTCTCACGACCGCCGCCGCGGCGGTTTGGCTTCACACTGGGCTGTCCGCGGTGTCCCCCTCATCAACGGGGAACTCCATCGGAAATCGGGGAGGGCCCGGAAGGCCCGAGGACTCAACGGATCACGTCAGGCGGCCGGTTGCCAAGTGCTGGATTCT
>JBOGRD010000040.1:0-1447 GCA_050749405.1 Nitrosotalea sp. | reverse complement strand
CTAGTACTACTCCCGCACTTGAGATGGTGGCCCTTTCGAGTGGAAGGGGGTAGGCTCATTCTCCCCGGACGACCTAAGGGGGATGTCGACCCTGCCCCCCTCGTTGACCGCAGCCATCCCCAACGCGCCGAAGCTCCCCGCCGAACTCCAGCGCTGGCTCCCCGAACTTCACCAGTTCTTTCGCGCCTTCGAGGACCTCCTCGAGATCGGCGCTCGCGCGGAGGAGACCCGAGCCAATGCCCGAGCCTACCTCCTCGGATTGCTCGCCGCCGGCGAGCGCAAGAGCATGGAGCCGTTGGCCCAGCGGACGGGGGTTCCTCCCGATCGCCTCCAGAACTTCATCACCTACTCCCCGTGGGACTGGCAGCTTGTCCAGACCCGCCTCGTCCAGAAGATGACCCCTCGGTTCGCCACCGCGATGGGCGTCCTCGCCCTCGATGACACCGAGTTCCCGAAGCAAGGGAGGGCCTCTGTTGGAGTGGGCGCGCAGTACTGCGGTGTCTTGGGCAAGGTGGCCAACTGCCAGGTCGCCGTCAGTCTGCAGTATGTCCGACCGGACGCGGAGTTCCATCCCAACCTCTCCAGCTTCTCGCTCGGGATGGAGCTCTACCTGCCGGAATCTTGGATCGAGGATCCCGCGCGACGGGAGCGGGTGCGGATTCCCGACGCCGTGGAGTTCCGCCCCAAGGGACGGATTGCCCTCGACCTAATCGACCGGGCTCGAGGCCTGAAGGTTCCCTTCCGGGCCGCCGTCGCGGATGCCGGCTATGGGACCTCCGGGCCGTTCCGTCGAGCGCTGCGGGATCGAAAGATCCCCTACGTCATGGCGGTCCAGCCCGAGCAGACGCAGGTGCTCGTTCCCTCCATGGGAGACGAGCCGCTCTCGTGCTCGGAAGTGGCGAAGAGGATCCCGACGAGTCGCTGGGGGAAGGTCCGATGGGCGAGCGGGTCGCAGGGTCCGATGGTCATCGAGAGCACTCGAGTCCGGGTCACCGTGACGGAGCGCGGGAAGCCCTCGGAGGAGCGCGGGTGGCTCATCTTCGAGAAGCGGAGCAACGAGACGAAGGCCTACGTGGTATGGGGGCTGGACAAACTCCCTCTGGTGGAGCAGCTTCGGATCCAACGATCTCGATGGCCGATCGAGCAGTCGTACCAGCACATGAAGGAGGAGCTCGGGATGGACCACTTCGAAGGGAGGAGTTGGCTGGGGTGGCACCACCACGTGACGTTGGTGGCGCTGGCCCAAGCCTTCCTGATGGCGGTCCGATCCTCGGAGGTGAAGAAGGGGAGGAAGCTCCCGACAATCCCGAACGTGAGGAAGTATCTCCAGGCGCGGGTGGCCGCACCGCTGCTGAACGCGGCGCTCGACGAGGGAGAGCGGGAGGAGCGGAAACGGCGAATCCTCTACCTGACCGAAGTGTTCGCTATCCCCATCCGGTTACGGAAC
>JBOGRD010000039.1:0-1485 GCA_050749405.1 Nitrosotalea sp. | reverse complement strand
AATAATGTCAATTACCATATCACTTCTGGCAATAACTCCCGGTCCATTTGCTTACGCAGTCAAAACAACAGTTCAGGCAAACGGCACGCAGTATGAAATCGATTACACGGGAACAAACATATCAGTAAATGAAATATCTGCACATTTTAATTCCTATTATGATAACCATCTGGATTTTGGTATCACAAGCGGCACTACACAAAACGGTTCCATGTCAGTATACATGTCAAATGAAGCAGTAGAGACCATCTTCTGCTATCCGAGCAGGGCAATTGGAGATATTCACAATGATGGGCGTTTTACAATAAGCACCGATAAAAAATATGGGGAAAATTTTAGCCAATCTACCAACTTTAACGGCATAACTTTGACATTTGATGTTCCAGCAGGGACCAAAAAAGTTACAATGGACCACATGTTTGCAGGCATGGCAGTAGCTGATCCTTTACAGTTTGCTGGGATTCCAAGGTTTGGAGTATATCACCAAGGAGAGAGGATAAATTTTACAGGGATTGTACAGGATGGATGCAACAGGCGCCTGCCGTCATCTGAGATCTCAATTCATGCAGGTATTCCTCCAGTTCAAGACGTATCAACACATGCTGACAAGGCAGGCATTTTCAATGTAAATTTCACAATACCTGGCAATACCACCTCCGGGAGGTACAAGATGGAACTTGACGGCACCGATGGAAACATGTCAGGAAAATTCTTTAGCACTTTGCTTGTGGAAAAAAACAACGAGACAAACGTTCCATACAGGCTTGAGGATCCAAGGCTTGGAACATTTGTGATTCCATACCACCTCGATGGCGGCGAGATATCCGGCATTGGCGTGGACCCAATATCGAACATAATGTTTATCGACTATTCTGCATCACATGATGGAACGCTTGAGATAAGAATACCTTCAGAACTCATGGATTTGGTCGGTACAGTAAATGACACCACAACATTGTATTCCGGATTGAGAGATAGCATACCACTGATAGAACATCTTGATTCCAAAGGAGACAGGGTATTCACATTGCCGGTAACAGAGGGAAAGGACAATGTCATCAGCATTCAAGGAATCATCTATGGAAGAGATGCAGGCTATGACAGGCAAGGGGTATATCCTGTCAGGATAAATGATACCATCTATTTTCCTGTACCGTATAACATAACAAATGGCGCACTTGACATCGTGGCAGATCCTGCAGATAACGCACTAGAACTGATAATAAAGACAACCGTGGACGGTGGGCACCTGCACCTTGTACTTCCGCGAAAACTGATTGACTCGGTAAATGAAGATGGACGGGATCAGAATTTCACCGTACAATACTGGAAAATGATGGACAAGACAACACCTGTAGTGTATCATGAATCGCAGACAAGTAACAACACAAGAACACTTGAGATTGATTTTGAAAATGGTACAAATGTCATGTATATTTATGGTACATATCTAGTGCCAGAGTTTCCATTTGCAGTTCCAGTTTT
>JBOGRD010000038.1:0-1523 GCA_050749405.1 Nitrosotalea sp. | reverse complement strand
CCTAGTACTACTCTGGGACTTCAAGGGGGTCCCTCCCCGTTCGCGAACTCGGCCAGGGATGGAAGGTAGGGACGGCCCTTCTTCACCCACACCGGGGAGCCGAAGACCTGCGCCATTAGGATCGCGATCTCTACCCGCCGATCGGGATGCTTCTCGATCAGTCGGATGAACCCCAGCGCGACATGGCCGTTCAGCCACTTCCGCACCGTCGGTACCGTCGGTAGCCGTTGCCGCTTGGCTCCCTTCTTCGGTGTCTCCCGACTCACCGCCCGCCGCCGCTCCAGCATCAGGAAGCCCTGTGCCATTCCCACCATCGTCACGTGGTGGTGGAAGCCTCGCCAGCTCCTCCCCTCGAACTGGTCCAACCCCAGCTCCTCCTTCATCTGCTGGTAGCTCTGCTCGATCGGGAACCTCGAGCGCATCACCCGCACCTGCTCCACCAGCGACAGCTTGTCGAGGCCCCACGCCAGGTACGCCTTCGTCTCGTTCGATCGTCGCTCGAAGATCAGCCATACGTGCTCGTCCGTCGGCTGGCCTCCCTCCCAGACGCTCACCTTCACCCGGGCCGCCTCGATCTCCAGGGGTCCCTTCGAACCCTTGGCCCAGCGGATCGTCGCCCATCGGTCCGTGGGCAGGCCGTTCGCCACCTCCGCCGGAGATGCGAGCGGCCCGTCTTCCCCGACCTTCACCCGGGTCGTCCCCGTCGGCTGTACTCCCACGAGATACGGCTCGAGTCGGTGACGCAACTCTCGGCGGAACTCGGGCGCGCCGAACCCGGCATCTCCGACCACTGCTCGGTGTGGTAGCCGCAGCGCCCGCGCCCGGTCGATGAAGGTCAACCCGATCCGCCACTTCGGCTGATACTCCACATCCTCGGGCACGAACGCCCGCGCGCGTCGTTCCCGGTCCTTCGCCCAGGAGTCCGGCAGGTACAACTCCATCCCCACCAGGAAGCTCGAGAGGTCCGGGTAGAACGTGAAGTCCGGGAGCACGTACTGCACGCTGACGGCGGTCTGGCCGTTGGCCACCTTGCCGACGATCCCCAAGTACTGGTGGGCCACGCCCACCGAGGCCCGTCCCTGTTTCGGGATCCCGGTGTCGTCGAGGGCGAGGACGCCGAGGGGTGTGGCGAACTCCCGACCCACCAGTTGAGCGTGGCGGGTCTGGACCTCTCGGGGGTTCCAGGGGGAGTAGGCGAGGAACTGGTAGAACTGGTGCGGGGCGACCCCTGGGAGTTTCTCCGCGAGGTTTTCGACGCTCTTGCGCTCTTCGCTGGGGAGGACCAAGCCGGTGAGATAGGCCGCCGCACTCTGCTGGTTCTCGGCGCCTCGGGCGCCCGTGTCGAACAGGTCGAGGAAGTTCGCAAAGAACTCTTGGGTGACCGGCATCCACTCCGCGGGCACGAGCGCCGTGATTTCCGACGAGGGCATGCCGGAGATCCAATACCCTCCGGACTTGAATGGGTAGCCTCCAGTGGACGGGCACCAGCGGGACTACCGCCCCATGTCCCAGAGTAGTACTAG
>JBOGRD010000037.1:0-1535 GCA_050749405.1 Nitrosotalea sp. | reverse complement strand
ATTAAAACCTTTCCAGCTCTCCGGCTGTGGGACTTTATGTCTTTGAGTCCATCCAGTCTCTGAGCGTGGGCGTGCTCGGCTTCGGATTCACCGCACCACCAAGGTCGATCCCCTTCGTGTAGCACAGGTAGACAAGTTGGCGGATATTGTAAACAACGATTCTTGCGAAAAGCTCGGTCGCCCTCCTCTCGACAAGCTTCTTTCTCAAGGGATTCGGAAACAACCTCTTCATTGTCGAGTTTACGGTCTCGACTATCGATCTTGAATGGTATTCTTCAAGCCACTTCTGAGTGTCGTTGACAAATTCAAGCAGCATATCCTTCCAGGCTTCAGATCCCTTCGAGTTGAGTGTAACGCCCCGCTTCGGAAATATCCTTGGCATCGCCTTGATCTCTTCCTTGACGAACTTGCAATTCTCCCTCGAAAGGTACTCAGCGTCCATGCAGACCTTTGCAACGTATGCGTAGAGCTCAGCCACCTGATGAAGCAGAGGCTTGAGGTAGGGTGATTCGTGCGATAGAGGTGTGGCAGTTCTTGCAAACGAAGCTATGATTTTGAACGTTGTTCCTACAACGAGGACGGATTTTTCGAACTCGTGTCTCTTCCTCTCGCTAGGGCGCTCGTCCTTGGATTGCTGCTTGTGCGCAAGGCGGAGTATCTCATCCTTCGAAGACTCCCAGTTCTTCTTTATCGTCGTCGGATGACACGTACCGTCCACTCCAAAATCATGCTCCAGATCCTTCACTGGCTCCTGAGTGAGGAAGAACACCTCGTTCAGAAGGGCTATCACATCTGGGTCATCGTATGCTCTCTCAAGTGTCTTGTAGCAGAGGTGCTGCCTGTTCTGAACGATTCCCATTTCTTTACTCCATGTCTTGAGGAGACCGACCACGACTCTGTTTGACCTCCCATCATATTGCTGTGCCAGCATGAATTTGGCTAGATCGTCCTCAGGGAAAGGATCTCTTCCGCCCGAGTCTATTCTTGGTGGTAACTTGAGTGATGCTGAAGCTGCATCGACGAGCTTCCCAATCAGGCAGAGAACGTCTGGTATCTCATTTTCCTGAGCCATATCATAACGCCCGTAATCTCTTCTTTGTTTTTGTCTTGCAACGTACGGAAACTCCTTTGACCTCACGCTTTCGACAAGACAGTTGAGCTTCTCCTGTTGCTGTTGGAGAGACTCTTTCGGTGATGGTTGCTGTGGCGATGAAGGAGGAGATGCTGTCTGTTGTTGCTGCTGAAGCGTGAGTGATCACGGTCAGCCGATATAATTAGGGCACATGTATTTAGGCCTGCCTGTACGCTTGATCCGTTTGCACAGCGGCGACATCATTATAGGCCTCGGCATCGCATGGATGTGTGACCGGCCTGCGATCTTCCATTGACCGATAACACACAATTTCATGGTGTCCTCGCTGTTGCTACATCGCCGTCAAGAAAGGCGTCGTGGCAGCAGCTTTCTTCAGGAGATGTCAAAAGAGGCCGGAATCTTGAAACCTAAAAGAAATTCAAATAGACCCTATTAAAGCGAC
>JBOGRD010000036.1:0-1571 GCA_050749405.1 Nitrosotalea sp. | reverse complement strand
GTGAGCCTTCACGAACCGGGCCCTGACGGAGGATAGGTCCCCCGGTTCATGAACGGTTCGGCGGGCTTAAGCGCTGGGCGGACCCGGAGAGCCTGGGGGTCCCGGCCCCACCCGGAATGGATCCGCCGCGCCGCGCAGCAACTGATGGCCCACCTCGGCGAATCGGATCGACCGCATCCGCGCCGTCGCCTGCACGCTCGCCAACGCCGCCGTTCGGATCGCTCCCACCATCGTGCGGCTCCCCCCGCTCACCTTCCGCTTTCCGGCGATGTGGAACCTCAGCCCCTGCTCCGCCGGGTTGCTCTGCGCCAGGCCTCCCGTCCCGACCCACGTCCACAACTCCTCGCCCCGCTCGAGGAGATACTTCCGCAGCTTGCGCGCCGGCTCTCCTTCGACCTCTCGCCGGAGGAGCCGCTCCACCCGAGAGCGAACCTCCGCCACCTTCCGGTCCCGCTCCTTCCCCTTCGGGAGCTTCGCCGTCCTCAGCGCGGCATCGGCGGCCGCCTTCACCGACTTCAGCCACCGCCAGTCCGGTGCGTCCGAGACCGCCTCGTAGCCCAACAGCCCCTCCTTGGCGTGCCGCCGGATGTGGACCCAGTCCCGCTGGATCCGCTTCTTCCCCTTCAACGGGTTGAAGCACTTGCCTCCGTCACAGACCACCGTCTGCTCCGGGTTCCCGGGGAGCACCTGCTCGGGCACCTGATGCCCGCCCGAACGGTCCACCACGAAGAGCGCGGCCTTGATCTCGGGCGCGATGAAGTCCCAGAGAAAGTGGTTCACCCCGTCGACCCGCCAACCGGTGTTGTCCACCACCACCTCCTTCCCCTCGCGGATCGCCGTCGTGATCGCCTCCACAGCAGGAGCGAACAGCTTCCCCGCCCGGGCCAGCATCTTGTCGACCTCGCCGAGGGAGACCGTCTGGCCGTAGTCGGACTCGAGCAGCATCTGGATCTTGCTGTGGGTCAGCCCGAGGGCGTGCCAGCCCGCCACGAGGAAGTGGGTGCCCCAGCAGAAGCGGCTCCTTGGAGGAGCCGCTCGGCCCGGGACCCGGGCCGCGGTGAGCCGACGGCACTTCCGACAGCGGTAGTGCGCCACCCGGTAGTGACGGCGCTCGACGTGGCCCGGGATGACCTTGTCCACCCAGCGGTCGGACCATGCGAACGGTTCTCCGAACTCCTCCCCGCAGGCGCAGGCGCGCAGGAGGAGGGAGAGCTCCACCGTGTCCTTCTCGGCGGTAGAGGGTGGGCGATGATGCGCCTCATGCCCCTCCTTCGCCCCGGGCTTGTGGTGGGAGGAGTCCGGGTCCTTCTTGGTGTTGGGCTTGGCCCACGAGGGTGGAGGAGGGCGCCGACCGTCGCCCCGGAGCTGCGCTTCGAGCGCCGCTACTCGCTCCCGCAGTTGCTCATCTTGGGCGAGATGTTCGGCCCACTGTTCCTCGGTGAAGACGATCTGGCGCGGCGCTCCGAAGCGGGGCACGCCGATGGGTCAAAGGCTTCCCGGAAAAATAGTCATCGGTCCATCGGCGATTGTCGTACTTCAGCTCACGTCAGGCCGGTTCGTGAAGGCTCACC
>JBOGRD010000035.1:0-1585 GCA_050749405.1 Nitrosotalea sp. | reverse complement strand
AGGTCGATGGCCAGCACCCGGCCTTGGCGCAACTCGTCGAGGTCGGCGGCAGGGCCGGCAGGCGGCTTCCACGACGCGTCGAGATACCAGCGGGCCTTGACGGGGTCGTAGGAGATGTCGTAGCGGAGCGACCCAGAGGCGGCCTGGGCGGCCACGTCGGCGCCGCGCCAGGCGAAGGCGACCGGGGCCGACAGGCGGTAGCGGCCATGGGGGGCGTTGGCCCGGTGGGCGAGGGGGGCCGGCAGCTTGACCTCCAACCAGCCCTCGTCGGGATGCCAGCGGATGGTCTCGTTTCCACATGCCTTGTCGGCCTCGCCGTCCGCACAGATGAACCACCGGGCGGCACGCCACCGCTCCCGCCAGACCGCCTCGTCCAAGCCCGCGTCGCCGAGATGGTGGCGCACCCGAGCCAGGCGTCTCCCGCCTCGGCACACCGACACCCGGCCGGCGCCCAAGCGGCCCTCGACGTCGACCAGCCGGGTCTGGAGCACCTGGAGACGGCGCTGCTTGGCGAACCGTTCGCCCTGGGTGGCGTACCCACGGGTCTTACCCCGCCCCTCGCCGACCGGCACCCCCAGGCGTCGGCGGATACGGCCGATCCTCGCCCGCAGGCTGGCTGCCTCGGCTCGCAGGTTCCGCTGTGCCAACGCCCAGGCGTCCTCGCTGGTGCGGGTGATCGCCCCCGCCCAGCGAGACGAGCAATCCGCCGTCGTCGCCTGCTTGCGCTCCCGGCGCGACGACGCCCGCCCCCTGGCGTCCAGGTGACCCTGTGAGCAGCGCCTGGCCAGATCGGTGCTGGCCAGGGACCCCAGGTGCTCCCCGACAGCGGCCAACACGACGGCATCGCTGTCGTCGAGGACCAGACGCGTGCGCACCCTTGCCCCCCCAGGAGCGGCGACGACGAAAGGATCGGCGATGGCTCGCAGGCGCCGGCTCACGACGACATCTTGGCCAACGGGTGTGTCAACGACGCCGGCCCGACGTCGTGCTCGGCACAGCGCAGCGCCTTCTCTGCCCGGTTCTTGGCCGATCCTCTCCCGTAGAGGCGGGCGCAGAAGCTCGTGAGGACCTCGGTCATGTCACGCACCAAGTCGTCGGTGACCTCGCCCTCGTCGAGCACGACCATGCGACGACCATGGGCGGCGAGAGCTGCCTCGACCAGCTCGGCGTTCATCCGGGCCAATCGGTCCCGGTGCTCGACGACCACCACGGTCACAAGCGGGTCGGCCAGCATGCGACGCAGCTTCGATCGAGAGCCGTTCATCCCCGAGCCGACCTCGGCCTCCACCCTCACCACCGCCTGGCCAGCTTTGGCCGCCCACTCACTCAGTCGAGCCACCTGCCGGTCGAGGTCTCCCCGCTGGTCGTGCGAGGAGACCCGGGCGTAGAGCCCGAGAGCGGTTGTCGGCGCCGAGATGGCCGCCTCGGGCGCGACCAGGACACTGCGGCTGTTCACCCGCACCGCCGGCACTGGCAGCGTCCCCTCACGAAACCAGCGGTAGGCGGTCTGGGGATGAACGCCCTGGCGCCGCGCCCACTCCGTCAGATTCACCACCGCAGCGTATCACTCGATCACTCGTACGCT
>JBOGRD010000034.1:0-1729 GCA_050749405.1 Nitrosotalea sp. | reverse complement strand
AGAAATGAATTACGATATAACTGCAGCTCAAATTAATGGTGAAATGCTTGTTATCGCAATAGACTCAACAGGGATCAAGAAAACAAACAATTTTGAGTGGCAGACAGTCCGTTTCAATAAAGCAAAAGACTGGACTAAATTACACCTTCTTGTCGATATAAAAAAGAAAAGAATCCTCAATATGATTGTAACGGAAAAGAATGTTGCAGACTCAGAAGTATTCGAGAAGCTGCTAGAGCCATTCACAAAAATTACGGAAGTCGCAAATGCAGATAGGGGTTATGATACAAGAAGAATTTTTGAATTCTGTAAAGAATATGGCATAAAACCCAACATAAAGGTCAGATTGAACTCGACCACAAAATGCGGCGGCGCAAGGAAAAATGCAGTGATAGAACAATTGGGCATAAAACCCAAACGCGGTAGACCCCCCTTCAGGTTAAGGGATCCGATTATAAATCGCGAAGAAAATCAGAATAAGTGGGCTGTGGAATCGGGATTTAATGATAGGCAAATCGTGGAGAGTGTGATATCCTCATTCAAGAGGACTTTTGGAGAATATTCCTTCTCAAAATTGACTGAAAATATCAAAAAGGAAATGATATTGAAAACAATGATTTACAATATGTTCATTTGTTGAACTTCAGTTGAAAGAAAAACTTGCCCATCATAATGGTTTAATTGTTGGACAAAGTCTACTTGATTAAGAAACAAAAGGAAAAGCTACTTCCCAAAAGCGTCCTTGACCTTTGGCAGTACCACTATATCCTTTTTTCCGATGGCAAAAAATTCCTTCTTAAGATCTTCTATTCTCTGTTGCATGCCGTTGGCCCAGTCGATCATGATCTGTTCCCAGTTGTTCTGTTTGTAGTTATGTAATTTTATGTCGTACTTCACGGTATCGACCTCGTCCTCCATCTCATTTATGAAAGTAAGTTCCCTCTCAGCCCTGTTCAGAGACTTTAGCTTATCCTTCCAATTCAAATCATCCTTCACTTTCAGGGGAAATGAAATCTGCGATACCTCCACTATGAAAGTGTATCCTCCAAGCAGACCCTTCTTTACCTCGATTCCAAAGAGCACATCCAAATCCTCCTTGTATCCTCCATTTCTCAGTTTGTTTAAAAATTCGGAATTTGTATTAGGACTGGTCATCTTCACCGCGAGCATACCGCTATACTTTTCACCTCTATCTGGAGGAAAGACAACACGCTCTTGGACCGCTAGGTTCCTTGCTTTTTGTCCTGAGATCACGCCATTTAAAGATTCCAAGTCATAGCCCACTTCCAGCACTACCTGCGAGCCATTTATCACCCCAAGCAGACGTTTGTTGGTGAGTATGAGGTTGTCGGCCTTTATCTCCTCCTGCTGGGTTCTCTGCCCGCTTCCTTTAAATGTGGTGGTTCCCCCGCCGCCCATATGTCCACCTATCAATGCACCGCCCAATCCGCCAATTGCGCCACCCATCATTATGCCCCCTATTCCGGGCATTCTCGGTGTGCTTAACCTCCTGTTTGCGGCAGCGTTCCCCGCATCCCTTATAAACTTCTGCAAGTTCGTCTCGTGGACAAGTATCTTTGGATCCGGCATGTTTGCCTTTATACTCTCGCCCACATCAGGTACAAACGGCTGCACAGGCTCCTTTTGCTTATTGAATAGTCCCATTTTATCAAGGATAACTCTTTTGCATCATTCTTATACGTTTCCTACACTTTTGTCTATGGTAAAA
>JBOGRD010000033.1:0-1741 GCA_050749405.1 Nitrosotalea sp. | reverse complement strand
GAAGACTTCGATTTTTTTTCAGAATAGAGTGAGGAAAGACTTTGGTGATTATGACATACGGCGACGCCTTAACGAAATCTGTAAACC
Organism: Nitrosotalea sp.; assembly: GCA_050749405.1. Classification (GTDB taxonomy): domain Archaea; phylum Thermoproteota; class Nitrososphaeria; order Nitrososphaerales; family Nitrosopumilaceae; genus Nitrosotalea. The sequence goes on along the minus strand of JBOGRD010000033.1, from coordinate 1,654 downwards.
TACCCTGATAATTGTTGGAAAAGATGATGTTACAACGCCGGTCGACGAATCCAAGACGATTCACAAATTAAAGTCACTTTATCCTTTGGACACAATCTTGACCCACTAGTCTAATCGGTTTGATATGGACGCTTTTGGCCGATCCTAGCTCTCTCAATGATTCATGTATCACAAGGGTCCTGGTGTCAAGAAAAGCGGCCCGAACGGCCGGAATAAGGCGAAAGGCGAGGTGCTCAACGTCATGCTGGAGGAGCTTGGGAAAGATCCTGCGGCTCCATCAGAGATCATATCCAAGAGGATTGCAAGCAGGGCTGGTGTGGAAGTATCCTCCAGAACGGTGAGGAGGGTTAGGAACGAAAGGGGAAAAATAAGATCGTCGAAGCAGTCCAGATGGGGAGCAAGCGCTCTTCGCAGTCCTCATACATACTCCTGACATTTGCAATCTCGTTTTTCTTCAGGGGCCTCCTAGAGAATCTGCTGCCATACTTGATGTGCCTCCTCTGCGGATGCAGATTGAACGGCGCACTGAGCAACGGAGACGCATTGATGAGGATGAACGCTGAAAGGTGCTTTGAGGAACACAACCAGCTCGAGCGGGAGGGAAGAAGGTACAAGCACACACTCGTGCTGATTTTGAAAAGCTCGATGGACATTGGAATCATAAAGCGAGTCATAGATCTTTCGGTCGATCCCACCTTCTTGATTTACTGGGGAAAGAAGATGATCAAGAGGTGGGGAACGGTCTTCAGCACGATGTACAACAGGGCTCTCCCAGGACTGTTCCCGCTCACCTGCTTTGACCTCAGATCAGGCTTGTTTCTGTGGATGGATGATTTCATTGGAAAAGCCCGAAGAGACAGGAGAGGGCGGATAAAGAACATCGGGAAGGTGGTCGCGACAAAGGTGCTCAAGTGCGTAGATTTTCTCCAGCAATCAGATTTAGGAATCAAGATCATGAGCTTGACTGGCGACGAAGGGATGACCTCAAAGTATCTCCTGAACGAGCTGAAGAAGAGGAAGATCAAACACCTGTTTGCCCTGAAATCAAGCTCGAAGCTTCGTGAGCACATCCCCTCGATTAAAAATTGGTCGAAGCTTAAAGACGGAAGACGGATCGGAATAAAGAGAAATCTAACGTACTACGGCGTGAAGACAAACCTCATCGTGGTAAAAGACGAGGACAGAACTTATCTCTACATTACGAGCTACCGAAAGAGCGCAAAGTACGCCTGGAGAAAGTTTTCAAGGAGAGGAAACCACGAAAACGGCATAGGAGATGCCAAATCAATCGGACTGGAGGATGGAAGACCTTCGACGAACATCTTCCAGATTAAAGGTCATGCGCTGGCATGCACCTATCTTCTGATACTGCTCAAGGCTCTGTGCGAAAGGCTCAACCTCAGTCAGAATAATTTCGAACCTCAGACTGTCAAGAATCTTTTCACAAGAGAATGCTACGTCAGATGGGAAGCTGGAAGAATGATTGCGTTGGTAATCGTCAGCAGAACATTGCTCGCAAAGATAGGGACCTCCAGCATAGCTTGGGAGGGAGGTACAATTGAATTTCTATGGCATCAAGACAGGAAGGCGTCTCCGTCAAAGATTCTGTCCAAAGGATAAAGTGACTTTAAGGAGAATATGAGCCTAGAAAAAT
>JBOGRD010000032.1:0-1803 GCA_050749405.1 Nitrosotalea sp. | reverse complement strand
GGCCAGGTTGACCGCAGCGTTCCGGTCCCGGTCGACGACCAGGCCGCAGTGCTCGCAGCGGAAGGTGCGCTCGGCCAGGGACAGCTTGGCTTTCACTGTCTTGGCCGCAGAGCACGTCTTGGAGGACGGGTACCACCGGTCGGCCACAGCCAGGCGGGACCCGTACCAGGCGGCCTTGCAGGCGAGCTGGCGGCGCAGCTCGGCGGGGGAGGCGTCGAGAACGGCCCGGTTGAGCCCGGCCTTGCCTCGCCAGTGCCCCGAGCCTCTGGCCGTGGCGGTCATCCCCGCCACGCTCAGGTCTTCGACCACCACGGTCCCATGGGTGGCGGCCAAAGCGGTGGTGAGCTTGTGCAGCCCATCGGAGCGAGCGGCGACCACCCTGGCGTGGACCCGGCCCAGCTTGGCCTTGGAGCGACACCAGCGCTTCGACGGCGCCCGGCCCCTGGCCGGCCCGGCCCGGCGGGAGCACTGCGCTTGCAGGCGGGCGATGCGCCGGGCGTAGCGCGGGAGATGCCTGGGATTGGCTGCCACCTCTCCGGTGGAGACAGCGGCCAGGGACCTCACGCCCACATCGACGCCGACCACCGTTCTGGGGAGCGCCGGGACTGCCTCGGGGCGTTCCACCTGGCATCCGAGGCTGACATACCAGCGCCCGGCGTGCTCGGAGACCGTCACCGACAGGATGCGGGCGGTCCCCCTGTCGATCTGCGCTGCGAGCCAGGCGGTCGGCTCCTTGGTACGAATGACCCCGACGCGCGGCAGGCGGACGTGGCGGCCGTCCACCACCCCGAAGGCCCCGGTGGTGACCCGAAAGCTCCGGTGAGCGTGCCGCTTGTGGTGCCGGGGGGAAACCGACCCGGCGTCCCTTGCGCCGGCCCTGACGGGGCCTGTGCCATGCGTCCAGCCCTCGGGCCAGGGCATCGAGGCCCGAGTTGTAAGCCTCCTTGGAGCTCTCCTCCCACCACGGGGCCACCTCGGCCTTGGCCGCGTTCCACTCCCGTCGAAGGGCAGGCAGGCTCGCCGGCACCGCCCCGACCAGCCCGGTGGCCCACTCTCCGGCATCAGCGGCCCTGGCCCCTTGGCGCATGGCCAAGGCGATGAGGACCCGCCGGGCGTGCATGCGCTCGAGGACCGTCGCCCGGCCCCAGCTGTACGCGAAGCGGGCCGCGCCGGCATGCGACGCCAGCGCCGAGCGGGCATGGTCGTTCGGGTCGGCCTCGAAACGGAACGCCTGATGGACGAGCATCTACGCTGCCGCCTCGGCCTGAGTGGCCGACACCGCGGCCTGTGCCCCGCGCTTGGCCGAGCGGCGGCCGTACCGCCGGGCGCAGAAGCTGGTGAGCACCTCCACCATGTCCCGCACCAAGTCGTCCGCCAGCTCGGCTTCCTCGACCACGACCACTCGCCGGCCCTGGGCGGCCAGCGCTGCCTCGAGATGCTCGACACACACTGCTCCGCAGGGGCAAAGGTCCCGGTGCTCGACCACAATGGCTCCTGCCGCCGGGTCCCGAGGCAACGCCAACAACTTGGTGCGATGACCGTCGAGCCCGGAGCCGACCTCGGCCACAACCTTCGTCGGCGGCAATGTCGGGCCCGTCGCCTCAGTGGTGAGCCTCGCCACCTGGCGGTCCAGGTCTCCACGCTGGTCCGCAGACGAGACCCGGGCGTAGATCGCCACACCGGGCGCCCTCCTGGCTGGCTCGTCCACCAGGATCGTGCCGGTCGCGAGCTGACGAGCTGGCACCGGCAGGACGCCAGCGTGGAACCAGCGCGTGGCGCTCTGGCGGCTCACCCCGTCCTGCT
>JBOGRD010000031.1:0-1807 GCA_050749405.1 Nitrosotalea sp. | reverse complement strand
CCGGATTACATGGTGCCGTCGGGGTTTGTGTTGCTTGATGAGTTGCCGTTGAATCGGAATGGGAAGTTGGATCGGCGGGCGTTGCCGGCACCGGATTTCGGTGCGGTGGCCGCGGTTGGTTATGTGGCGCCTCGGACTGAGGTGGAGTGTGTGCTCGCCGGGATTTTGGGTGAGGTGTTGGGGGTGGAGCGGGTCGGGGTTGAGGATAATTTCTTTTCTCTTGGTGGGGATTCGATTCTGAGTATTCAGGTGGTGTCGCGGGCGCGGCGGGCCGGTTTGATGTTGATGCCGAGTGATTTGTTCGCGTATCAGACGGTGGGGTTGTTAGCGGCGAATGTGACCGCGGTGGTGGCGGGGGTGGTGGAGCAGGGGTTGGTGACCGGGGAGGTGCCACTGTCCCCGATCCAGCAGTGGTTCTTCCAGAGCCCGGTGGTCGAGCCGGGGCGTTTTAGCCAGTCAGTGCGGGTGGAGCTGACCAGCGAGCTGGACGAGCGGTCCCTGCGGGCTGCGCTTGAGGGGCTGGTGGTGCACCACGATGGGTTGCGGATGCGGTTTGAGCACCGGTCCGGTGGTTCTGGAACGTTCGAGTGGTGTCAGGTTAATGCGCCGGTCGGGCCGGTGGATGTGTTGTGTTGTCACGATCTTTCTGGTGTGGACGCTTCGGGTCAGCGGGTGGCGATGGAGCAGGTCGTCGAGCAGGTGTGCGCGGGTTTCGATTTGGCTGGTGGTTCGTTGTTGCGGGCAGTGTTGTTCGATTTGGGGGTCGGTCGGCGACCGGTGTTGTTCCTGGCGGTGCACCACTTGGTGGTGGATGGGGTGTCGTGGCGGATCCTGTTGGAGGATTTAGACACCGCTTATCGGCAGGCGGTGTCTGGGGAGCGTGTCGGGTTAGACGCCAAGACGACCTCGTTTAGGGATTGGGCGTTGCGGCTGAGTGAGCACGCCGCGGCTGGTGGGTTGGATGACGAGGTCGGTTATTGGGCCGGGGTCATCGGTGCCGCGGATCCGGCGTTGCCGGTGGATCGGGTGGGGGTCAACTCGGTTGCCTCGACGCGGTCGGTGAGTGTGCGGCTGGATCCGGAGCAGACCAAGGCGCTGTTGCAGGACGTGCCGGGGGTCTATCGCACACAGGTCAATGACGTGTTGTTGGCCGCGTTGGGTGTGGTGTTGGCCGGGTGGACCGGGCGTGAGCGGGTGTTGGTGGATTTGGAGGGTCACGGCCGGGAGGAGTTGTTCGACGGGGTTGATCTGTCCCGGACGGTGGGGTGGTTCACCACGATGTTCCCGGTCGCGTTGGAACTCACCGACCAGCGGGACTGGGAAACGACACTCAAATCGGTCAAAGAGCAGTTGCGTGCCGTGCCCGGCCGAGGGCTGGGGTATGGGGCGTTGCGGTACCTCACCCAGACCAGCGGGTTAGCCGGTGGGGCCGCGCCGCAGGTGAGTTTCAACTATCTGGGCCAGTTCGACTGGCCCGCGGCTGGAGACGGGCTCTATCACCAAATGTGTGGTGGCCTGGACTCCGACATCAGCCCGGAAACCACCCGGACGCACCTGCTCGACATCGTGGGACGAGTTGAGCACAAGTGCCTGGAACTGAGCTGGCATTACTCCCAGGAACTGCACGACGACGCGACCGTGGCGGGGCTGGCCGAAGCGATGATCGGGGCCCTCCACGAGGTGATCGCTCATTGTGGGCGACCGGGTGTGGGTGGGCGTACTCCGTCGGATTTCCCGTTGGCTGGTCTTGATCAGTCTGTGCTGGATCGTCTGGTGGGTGATGGCCGGTCGGTGGAAGACATTTACC
>JBOGRD010000030.1:0-1883 GCA_050749405.1 Nitrosotalea sp. | reverse complement strand
GTAGTGGTCCCGGTGGAATAGGCTTTAGCCTGTGTGGCGGCGGGCTTCAGAGTCTGTGTGGCAACTAAGGTGCGGGGGGAGGTATTTTTGTCTTGCGCGGAGGGAAGGGTGTGAGCGAAGAAGGGGGGAGGAGGAAACCATGGCCTACATTCCTTACAGTCCGGAGCAGGGCTTTCTGCTGCCGCCGTCGGTGGCGGAGGTGCTGGGGTCGGAGCATCTGTGCTTCTTTGTGCACCAGGTGGTGGAACGGCTGGACCTGAGGGAGTTCGAGGAGTCCTACAGCGGCGAAGGACAGCGGGCGTATGCTCCGGCGATGATGCTGAAGCTGTGGTTCTATGCCTACACGCAGGGGGTCACCTCGTCGCGGCAACTGGAGCGGCTGACCCGGGAGAACCTGGCGTACCGGTATCTGGCCGGGAACCTGAGGCCGGACCACTGGACGCTGAATGAGTTTCTGCGCCGGCACCGGATGGCGGTGAACACGGTGTTCACGCAGGTGGTGGAGTTCGCGCGAGCGGGAGGGATGGGCAAGCTGGGGGTGGTGGCGGTGGACAGCACGCGGGTGCGGGCCAACGCCAGCCGGGACCGGCTGGACACGGTGCGGCGGCTGCGGAACCAGCGGGCCCGGCTGCGGCGGGAGATCCGGAACTGGCAGCAGAAGGCGGCCGGAGAGAGCAGCGCGGAGCGCGGCGAGGGGGGGCTGGGGGAGGGCGGGATGGAACGGCTGCAACGGCAGCTGGCCTCGCTGCCGCGGCGGCTGGAGGAGCTGGAACGCAGTGGGCGCAAGCAACGTTCGCCCGTGGATCCGGACAGCCGGATGATGCGCAGCCGGGATGGTTTTCTGCTGGGCTACAGCGGCGAGATTGCCGTCAGCGAGGACCACCTGATCGTGGCCCAGCGGGTTACGCAGGCAGGCAACGACAATGCCAGCCTGGCGCCGATGGTGGCGGAGGTGGAGCGCCATTGCGGCGCGCCGCCCCGGGTGGTGCTGGCCGATGCGGGCTACTTCGCCTATGAACAGTTGCGGCGATTGCGCGAGCGGGGCGTGGAAGCGCTGGTGCCGGACTCGATGCTGAGCCAGGAAATGCGCACCGGGCGGCGTGCCGGCTGGCCCGCGGGAGCAATCCGCGATGCCCTCCACCGACAGGTGCGCCGGCGGCTCCGCAGCGGCGCCGGCCGTGCCCTCTACGATCTCCGCCGCGGCCTGGTCGAGCCCATTTTCGGCGTGCTCAAGGAGCAGCGCCATCTTCGCCGCTTCCGCCGCCGTGGACTGCCCGCGGTGGGCGTGGAATTCAGCCTTGCCTGCACCGCCTACAACCTGACTCGCATGTTCCGCTCCGGCCTCCGCTGCGCCCAGGCCTAACCGCCGCGCCCCGGCGGCCCGCCCCGCGCGCCGCCTCACCAGCTTTCCCCCCGCCCGCGCCGCCGCCACGCTTCGCCCCCCGCCCTCAGCCCCCCGCCAATCACCCGCACCTAAGTTGCCACACAGACTCTAAAGCCTGTTCCACCAGAGCGGTCAAACAGGCGGAAGGTGACGAATAATGGGCGGCCGCGGGGCTGCCAGTGCGGGAGCAGGCGGCGGCAGAACATGCAGCGATGTTGGCGCCGAGCCGGCCCGGCTGCAAGACGCCGCGCGGCATGCCTGCCCCACGGACGTTCCAAGGCGGGAAAATCGGCGGCTGCACCCCACGAAGGGGGATGCCGCGCGGGAGGCAGCGGCGGTAGCTTGGGCGACGGCGCGGTGCTTCTGTGTCCCCCCTGTCTGGCTGGACCCGTTTTCTCTTACTGATTTTCGCTGTGGCGGCGATGGCGGCGGGAGCCGGAGCGCAACTGCCCGTAGCTGGCTCGCCCTGGCATTTTTTGGGCCCGCAGCCGCTCCGTGA
>JBOGRD010000029.1:0-1890 GCA_050749405.1 Nitrosotalea sp. | reverse complement strand
GACCTGGATAGCGGGGAAACTACCTCCTACGTCGGGAGGCCTGAGCTCGGCTCTTCTCGGAACAGTCCCCCGTAGCCGATCTTCTTGAGGTCGTCCTTCGTCCCCTTCAGCAAGTTCAGGTGCCACACTCGACGCTGTTTGCCCAGTGCCACCTCGATTCGTTCCACTCGGCCCAGCGCCTTCAGCAGGTCCTCCGCCACCTCCCACGAGTTCCCGTCCCCCTCCACCTCGTGGGTCTCCACATACCACTGCAGCGCCGCCCACAACCGATACGCCAGCGTCAGCACGAACAGATACGCGCGCACCCGCCGCTCCAGCCGGTGGCGCACCGGCTCGAGCTCCTCCTCCGTCTTCATGTGGCGGAACACCTTCTCGATGAAGTCCTTCTCCAGATACGCCTCCACCACCTCCTTCACCGTCATCTTCGGATCCGTCGCCAGCAACACCCACTTCCCGTCCTGTCGCTCCGCCTCGCGTACCGCCTGTTGCTTGAGCCGCCAACTGACCCGCGGTCCCTTCCCCTTTCGGCTGACCCGCACCTCTACGTAGTTCCGCCACCCTCCGACGATCTCGGCGATCCGTGCGTGGAGCTTCGCCTCCTTCCACTCCGCCCCCTCCTTCGAGAGCTGCTCCAGCTCCTCCCCGATCGTCGCCAGCGATTCGTTCCGATGGTCCCGCTCCCGCTGCGCCCGCGCCATGTTCATGTACACCGCCAGCCGACGGCGCGTCCCGTAGACCTCCGCCTCCGTCCCGACCGCGTAGATCGTCGTCACCTTCGTCCTCCGCACGAGCGTCTCCGGCCTCCACGGCACCTCGACCCGGTCTAAGATCGCCTGTACCGACGACAGGGTCTTCGGTAGGCCGCAGACCAGCTGCCAGCCCGCCGCCTCGACGGCGAGCACATGGTCCTTCGACACCACGCCGCGGTCCCAGATCAGCGTCCCGCCCTTCGGCACCAGGCCCTTCTCTTCCTCTCGCTCTCCGAGACGGAGCACCCGGACCAGGAAGTTCCGCACCGTCGCCGCCCCGTGGCGACTTCCCTCGAACACCGAGTGGGTCACCGGTTGCCGCTCGCGACGGGTGACGAGCATGGCCAGGTTCACCTGCATCTGCCCCTTCGCCTCCTGGGCGTTGTATCCCAGCTCGGCGAGCGGGCAGGTCACTCCGAAGAACAGCACGCTCGTGAGGTCGTAGGCGAACACTTCGCTCTCCTCCCGTGGGAGCGGGTGGCGTTCCCGCCAGGCCCGGAACAACTCTTCGTCCAGGCGCTCCGTCCGATCCACGAGGCCGCCGATGTCGGGATCCTCGCCGCAGACCCGGTCGAGGCAGGTGAGGAAAGAGTCCTTCGTGAACGCCTCCGGCGGAACTCCCGTCAGCCGAGGGAGATCGGTCGTCGGGACCCACCGTTCGAGTTGGGTCGCGCTCTCGGGGTGGAGGACCCGGTTGATCGCCCAGACGGTCAGCAGGGTTCCCGGGGAGGGTCCCTTTCGGTCGGAATACCGACCACAGATTCCGTCGATCGTGGCGGGAATCTTCAGATCCTGGGCGAGGGCCCAGAGCAGGCCGACATCGCCGGCTCGAGAGGAACCCGCGGGTCGGAGCTGGTCGAGGAGGTGGTGGGTTCGTCGGGGTTGGCCCGGCGTTCCCCCCTCTCGGCCGAGGTAGCGAACGAACTCGGTCTTGACGCGTCCCTTCTCTCGATAGGAGCGGTACTCCTCGAGGTAGATGGCCTTCCCGACCTTGCGTCGGCGTATCGCCATCGGGTCATAGGCATACCTATGACGGATATAGTACTATCGTTCGATAAGCGCTTGCCCACTGCCGATAGGAAAACGACGAACCGGGCAACCCGGATCAGTGTAGTAGGTAGATTGCCCCGCTACTCAGGTC
>JBOGRD010000028.1:0-1901 GCA_050749405.1 Nitrosotalea sp. | reverse complement strand
TATTGCGCGGCGATCTGGATGAGAAGGCAGCGACAATCAGGATGAGAATCCGGTGTCGCGGCGCCGGCATGATTGCCGCAACCTGAGTGTCGCGCAAGGGGATCGTCCGGGTTCAGAGTGACGCGCCGCGACACTCAGGCATTGGTGGCGATTGTCGCGTGCGCCGGCGGTCGGCCGGGTCCTCGTTTGCGTTCGAGTGCAGCACGGCGGCGATAGCTCTCGACATTCATCTCGAAGATCGTGGCGTGGTGAACGAGGCGATCGACGACCGCGACCGTCATCGCCTGGTCGGGGAAGACCCTGTCCCATGCGCCAAAGGGCTGATTGGCGGTGATCAGCAAGGATCGCCGCTCGTAGCGGGCGCTGATCAATTCGAACAGCACGCTGGTCTCGGCTTGGTCCTTGGTGACGTAGGCGAGGTCGTCGAGGATCAGGAGGTGATATTTGTCGAGCTTGGCGATCGCGGCTTCGAGGGCAAGATCGCGGCGGGCGAGCTGCAGCCGCTGGACGAGATCGGTGGTGCGGGTGAACAGCACGCGCCAGCCCCCTTCGACGAGTGCGAGGCCGAGCGCTGCCGCCAGGTGGCTTTTGCCACCGCCGGGCGGCCCGAACAACAGCAAGTTGGCCCCCTGATTGAGCCAGGCATCGCCGGCGGCAAGCGCCATGACCTGGGCCTTGCTGACGACGGGGACGGCCGCGAAGTCGAAGGTGTCGAGGGTCTTGCCGGGGGGCAGGCGAGCTTCGGCGAGGTGGCGTTCGAGGCGCCGGCGGCTGCGTTCGGCCACCTCGTGCTCGGTCAAGGCCGCGAGAAAGCGTGCCGCCGGCCAGCCTTCCTTGTCGGCCTGGGCGGCGAGCGCGGGCCAGGCTTGCTTGATGCCGGGCAGATGCAGCTCGGCCAGCAGCAGCGCGACGCGCGCGGCGTCGATGGGATCGCTCGCCTTCATGGCGCATCGCTCTTTGGCATGGCGCCGATCTCATCATAGAGATGCAGCGGCACCGCGGCGACGGTGATCTCGGGAATGGCGGCGGGATCGGGCGCAAAGCGCCGGCCGAGGAGGTCGAGATCGGGCAGCCGGCCGGCGTCGAGTTCGGCCTCCATGGCTTCGGCAAGCTCGGCCTCGCAGGCGCGTTCATGGGCGAGCGCCAGGAGCCCGACCATCGTGCGGCACGCCAGCTTCTCGCCCAGGCCTTCGAGAAGCGCCTCGAAGGCGCGCTGATAGGCGCGGCGCGGAAAGAGTTGGTCACGATAGACCAGGTTCAAGAGTGCCATCGGCTTGCGCCGCAAGGCATGGATGACGTGCCGATAATCGACGACGTGAGCGTGTTTGCCGCTGGGGTGCGCGCGGCCGCGGCGCAGCGTCATCAGCGGCGTGGCGCCGAGAAAGCAGTCGAGCCGGTCGTCGTAGAGCCGCACGCGCAGGCGATGCCCGATCAGCCGCGAGGGCACCGAATAGAACACCTTGCGCAGGGTGAAGCCGCTGGTCGCGGTGACGGTGACGATCGTCTCCTCGTAATCGGTGGTGCGGCGCGCCGGCAGCGGTTGCAGGGCCGGGCGTTCGAGATCGAGCCGTTTCTTGAGCCGGGCGTTGCGGCGGCCGACGATCTCGGCGAGAAAGCGGCGATAGGCCTCCAGCGTGTCAAAGTCGCGCGCGCCGCGCAGCAACAGCGCGTCCTCGACCGCCTGCTTCAGATGGCCGTGCGGGCTTTCGATCGATCCGTTCTCGTGCGCAACGCCGCGATTGTTGCGGGTCGGCTTCATGCCGTAATGGGCGCACAACGCCTCGTAGCGGCGCGTCTGGTCCTGCCGGGTGTCCGCGTCGAGATTGCGGAAGGCCGCCGACAGGCTGTCGCTGCGATGCTGCAACGGAGCACACCCGAGCGCCCACAGCGCATTCTGCAAC
>JBOGRD010000027.1:0-2028 GCA_050749405.1 Nitrosotalea sp. | reverse complement strand
CACCCCCTCTGGGCAGCACGTTCCTCCGTCACCCCAAAAATACGGGTCTTCTGACGTTTCCGTGGGTGCGCTTTCGGTGCCGACGGGCTGTTGGCTGTTGAGTCGGCCACCAGCGAGGTGAGGAGCAAGAGCTGTGAGGGGTGTGAGTTCCCCGGTCGCAACGAGCGAAGCGGCCGTGAGCGGTCACCGGCGAGGTTGGTTGACAGCGGTGAGGGGCCAGGGGGGTCAAGGGGCGAAGAGTGAGGACACGGAGGCGCCGCGGCTATCAGCGCGGCGCCGGAGTTGGCCGCTGGTGATCGTGGCGGCGCCGGAGTCCCGCAACGTCCCCTTGACGCCCCGGGCATGGTGGGTGCTCATCGTTGGGGGCGAAGCTGAGGGGGCCGGCTTTGGTGGCGGCCGGGGTTGATCTTTGCTGGATGGTTGTGGGAATGCCCCCTCAGCTTCTGCCTCCCGGCGAGGGCGGGGGTGTGGGGGCAGGGCCCCACGGTTTTGGCCTGTTTCAAGTGGCCCGCCCCGGTCCAGGAAGGTTCAGGCGATGAGGTGTTGGGGGCGGGCTGAGCCGAGGGCCGTGCGGTGGATGACCCCTACCTTTGTGGGTCGACTCGACCACGGCGTTGGCGGTTGGCCGATTGGGGTCAGGCGGCCAGGTCGAGGGGCCGCGAGTTGGGCCGGCCGGGCAGGTCGGGGCAGACACCGCCGACGGCGAGCATGGCCATAGCGATGAGCGCTTCGGGGGAGCGGAACCCGAACGCGACGCGGGTGAGGACCCGGATCTTGGTGTTGGTGGACTCCACCAGCGCGTTGGAGGTCTTCGACCGCAACGACATCTCGATCGCGGTTCGGTGACGGCGGACCTTGGCGCCCAGCTCGACGAAGGCTGGTATCTGGCAGCGGGCCGCCCACCCCAGCCAGTGGGCCAGCAGCTTGACGCCCTCTTCGCCTTTGAGCTTGATGACCAAGCGCAGCTCTTCTTTGAGCAGGTACGCCCGGTACAGCTGGTTGTTGGTCGCAGCCACCCAGGCCAGCTTGCCTTTCTGGCGGCCGGTCAGGTTCTCCGGGTTCTTCCACAGCGCGTACCGGCAGCCCTTCAGCTGGTTGGCCAGCACCCGATCCCCCAGGTCGCGTCGGGCGGTGTTCCACACCTCTCGGCGGACCTCGTCCAAAGCATCGGTGGCCCACTTGACCACATGGAAGGCGTCCATGTTCATCCGGGCGTTCAGACAGCGGGAACGGACCACTGCGGTGATCCACTCCGCCCCATCGGCGGACACTTCTCGCAGCTTGGCGCAGCGGCTCTTGCCCAAAGCGTCGAAGAACTTGTTCAACGTGGCCTTGTCCCGGCCCGGCGCCGCCCAGATCAGCCGGCCGCTGTCGTGGTCGACTATCACGATCAGATACCGGTGACCTTTCTTGTAGGCCACCTCGTCAATTCCTATACGGCGAAGACCCTCCAGGGGGTCGGCCCGGCCATGGGCGTCAGCGACCACCCGGGTGACGATCGCCCCCACCGTGCGCCACGCCACCCGCATCAGCTCCTCGACCGCGGAGCGGGAGCTGTGCGCGGCCAGCCACGCCACCTGATCCTCGAACATCAGACTGTGACGGGCACGGTGGCGAGCCCAGGGAAACGCCGCCACCACCACCCCATGCTCGGGGCAGGTCACCCGTGGAGCGTGAGCCTCCAACACGACGGGGATGCAACCCAGGTCCAGCGCCCGCCACCGGCGGCGTCCCTCTCCCCGGTCATACCACGAGCAGCGCCGAAAGCACACCCCACAGCGGCGGGTGGCCCCCTTGCGGGGCCGCACCGATGCCACCACCGCCCCCGTCTCCTCGTCGAAGACCACCGACTCGACCACCGTCCGCTCGACACCGAGCAGCTTCTGCCATAGCTTCGCGTTCTGCACGCCGTTTCACTCCTCCGGTCCTGACCTTTACCAGCCAGAAACCGTAGGCGGGAGACGGCGTGCACCACGTTCGCCCAGCTCAGGGCACCCACGGAAACGTCAGAAGAGCCCTATTTAGCGC
>JBOGRD010000026.1:0-2095 GCA_050749405.1 Nitrosotalea sp. | reverse complement strand
GAGTTTTTCGCCGCTCGCAGCCCAACACCACGGACTTAAGGTGTTGCGGTTCACGTGAGGCTGTGACCTGGGGTTTTCTTCCGGGCTGCGGGATGGTTCACGGGGTGTTTTGCTCGTGAGAGGGACTCCTGGTAGGCGTTGGGTATCGAATCCGCGCTCGTCCAGGAGTCCCTCGTGCATTCTTGCCTGCCTGCTGTCGCTGAGGCAACCCGGGCCGTTGTGTCCCCGGACGGGGGGACGCCTGCGGGGACGGTGGTGCTGCGGGCCGCTGGCCTGCGGGTTCGCGGCGGCGGGACGGTCACGGCGGGGGGTGCGGTGCCGTCGGCGGGCGAGCTGGCGGTGTTCTGCCGCCCGGTGGTGACGGCCCCGGCCGTGGTCCGCCGCGACGGCAGGATACTGGCGGACGCGTGGCTGCCTGAGCTGGTGCGGCTGGGCGAGCTGGAGCGCCATCTCGGCGACGGGGTGATCGAGGCGATCGCGGACGCCGCGATCGCGAAAGGACGGCTGAGGAAGCGGGAGCGGCGCCGGATCATGTCCTATCCGCTGGTCATCCGGCTGATGATCGCGATGACCCTGATGCCGGACGGGTCGTACTGCGAGTCGCTGGCCCGCCTGGCGGGGCTGCTGGCGGACGTCCCGTTCGCCCGGGAATGGCATGTCCCGACGGAGAAGGTGGTCACGGATTGGCGGCTGCTGGTGCCGGCGGATGTGATGGAGTCGGTGTTCTGGGCGGCGGCCGGGCCGCTCATCGGCGATGATGAGCCGGCGGCGGTGCTGCTGGCGGGCATGATGGTGTGCGCCGCGGACGGGATGCTGGTGAACCTGGCGGACACGCCGGCGAACCGGGCGATGTTCGGCTGCACGGGCACCGCGGATGATTCCTCCCCGTTTCCGCAGCTGCGGGTCGTGGCGCTGACCGCCCGCGCCGGCCGGGCCATGCTGGGCGCCATCCTGGGCAGCACGCGGGCCGGGGAGCAGACCCTGCTCAAACGGCTGGCGCGCCGCCGCCCGGACCTGTTCGCCGGCCGCGTGACCTGCTTCGATCGCAACTTCCCCGGTCATGAGCTGATCACCGCGATCCTTCACGCGGGCGGCCACGTCGTGGCCCGGGTGAGCGCCACGGTCGCGCTGCCGCTGGAGGAAGGCGGCGGCTGGCTGCCCGACGGGTCCCGCCTGACCTGGCTGAACGCCCCGTCCGGGAAGAAAGAAGACCGGCTGCCGGTCCGCGCCGCCGAGCACAACGCGGTCCTGCCCGGCGGCGACGGGACGGAGGAGGTCTCCGAGACCTGCACCGTGATCACCACCCTGCTGGACCATGCGGCCGCCCCGGCGGACCAGGTGCGGGAGGCGTACCTGACCCGGTGGAGCGCGTCGGAGACCACGTTCGGCGAGGACAAGGCGACCATCGCCGGCGCCGGGAACCGCACGTCCGGCCCGGTGCTGCGGTCGGGGTCCCCGCGGCTGGTCATCTCCGAGGCCTGGGCCTGGCTCACCGGAACCCAGCTGGTGCGCGCCAGCGCCGCCGCCGCGCTGCGCGGCGAGGCCGCCGCGGCCCGCGCCCTGCGGCGCGAAGATAACGCCCCGGTCACCGCGGACGAGGAATCCTTCACCGCCGTCTGGCGCCACGCGATCCGCTCCATGACATCCTCCCAGGTCACCGCCTCATCCTCGCTGGAAGCGATCGCCGCCGCGGGTGACGCCGCCGCCCGCGCCGCCCTGCACACCCTCAACGTGCCCGGCCGGCAGCGCCACTGCGAACGCGCCCAGAAAGCACGCCCGAAATTCCCGCACGCCACCGCGACCAAGACAACCGTCACCGGGAAACCCCGGGTCACCGTGTTCGCACCCGGCTTCTGCTTAGCCACCGCCCCGAACGCAGCCCGTCAGGAAGGAGGAACCACCCCGCCCGCCGGGGAACGCGGACCGTGGAACCGCGCGCCAGACCCGCCGCGACACGCGGGCAGAAACCATGCCCTCACATCACCACCGCCACCGCGGAAACCGACTCAAGAACAGACACAGGACACGAGGCTAGGAACACCCTGAACACCCCCAAACACCTAAAGTCCGTGGTGTTGATGCCACGGCCAGCAAC
>JBOGRD010000025.1:0-2115 GCA_050749405.1 Nitrosotalea sp. | reverse complement strand
CTAGAGTTCGGCAGGGGAGACTGGAATTCCTGGTGTAGCGGTGAAATGCGCAGATATCAGGAGGAACACCGGTGGCGAAGGCGGGTCTCTGGGCCGATACTGACGCTGAGGAGCGAAAGCGTGGGGAGCGAACAGGATTAGATACCCTGGTAGTCCACGCCGTAAACGTTGGGCGCTAGGTGTGGGATCCCTTCCACGGGTTCCGTGCCGCAGCTAACGCATTAAGCGCCCCGCCTGGGGAGTACGGCCGCAAGGCTAAAACTCAAAGGAATTGACGGGGGCCCGCACAAGCGGCGGAGCATGTGGATTAATTCGATGCAACGCGAAGAACCTTACCTGGGTTTGACATACACTGGAAAGCCATGGAGACATGGCCCCCGCAAGGTCGGTGTACAGGTGGTGCATGGCTGTCGTCAGCTCGTGTCGTGAGATGTTGGGTTAAGTCCCGCAACGAGCGCAACCCTTGTCCTATGTTGCCAGCGGGTAATGCCGGGGACTCATGGGAGACTGCCGGGGTCAACTCGGAGGAAGGTGGGGACGACGTCAAGTCATCATGCCCCTTATGTCCAGGGCTTCACACATGCTACAATGGCCGGTACAGAGGGCTGCGAAGCCGTGAGGTGGAGCGAATCCCACAAAGCCGGTCTCAGTTCGGATCGGGGTCTGCAACTCGACCCCGTGAAGTCGGAGTCGCTAGTAATCGCAGATCAGCAACGCTGCGGTGAATACGTTCCCGGGCCTTGTACACACCGCCCGTCACGTCACGAAAGTCGGTAACACCCGAAGCCGGTGGCCTAACCCCTTACGGGGGAGGAGCCGTCGAAGGTGGGACTGGCGATTGGGACGAAGTCGTAACAAGGTAGCCGTACCGGAAGGTGCGGCTGGATCACCTCCTTTCTAAGGAGCATTTCTGGCGCCTGGCCGGTCCCTTCATTGGGGTTGGTGTGGGTGCCCAGAGCCGTGTCCTGAGCGAATGTCTTGGGATGGGTTTGCTCATGTGGGTGGAACGCTGGCATTGTGGCACCGGTTGTGAGATCGGTGGTGCGGCACACTGTTGGGTCCTGAGGGAACAAGCGTCCATTGTTTGTGGTGGGTGTCCCTTTGGTGGAAGTTGTGGGTTGGCAGTCATCATCACTGAACTGCTCGTGGCCGATGCCCCTGGTGGGTGTGGTTGTGGGTTCGCGGTGGGTTGTGATGGCGGGTCCGTCCGTACTTTGAGAACTGCACAGTGGATGCGAGCATCTTTGTGGCCAAGTTATTAAGGGCACACGGTGGATGCCTAGGCATCAGGAGCCGATGAAGGACGTGGGAGGCTGCGATAAGCCTCGGGGAGCTGCCAACCGAGCTGAGATCCGAGGATGTCCGAATGGGGAAACCCGGCAGCAGTCATGTGCTGTCACCCTCACCTGAACACATAGGGTGAGTGGAGGGAACGCGGGGAAGTGAAACATCTCAGTACCCGCAGGAGAAGAAAACAACAGTGATTCCGTGAGTAGTGGCGAGCGAAAGCGGATCAGGCCAAACCACACTAGTGTGATAGCTGACAGGCGTTGCTAGTGTGGGGTTGTGGGACCTACCAGCTGGGGCTGTCGACCTGGCAGGGAGTTGATAAAGTGACGTGGTTAGCGGAAGGCGTCTGGAAAGCGCCAGCGTAGAGGGTGACACTCCCGTACGCGAAAACCCGTCACCTCCCGGTGGGGATCCCAAGTAACAGCGAGCCCGTGAAATTCGCTGTGAATCTGGCGGGACCACCCGCTAAGCCTAAATACTCCCTGATGACCGATAGCGGACTAGTACCGTGAGGGAAAGGTGAAAAGTACCCCGAGAGGGGAGTGAAATAGTACCTGAAACCGTGTGCCTACAAGCCGTCGGAGCCTTTCGGGGTGACGGCGTGCCTTTTGAAGAATGAGCCTGCGAGTTAGTGGTGCGTGGCGAGGTTAACCCGGGTGGGGTAGCCGTAGCGAAAGCGAGTCCGAATAGGGCGATTTAGTCGCGTGCTCTAGACCCGAAGCGGAGTGATCTACCCATGGCCAGGGTGAAGCGCGGGTAAGACCGCGTGGAGGCCCGAACCCACCAGGGTTGAAAACCTGGGGGATGAGCTGTGGGTAGGGGTGA
>JBOGRD010000024.1:0-2297 GCA_050749405.1 Nitrosotalea sp. | reverse complement strand
TCCAATAGGACAGGTTCAACCAATACTGTATGGCCTGACTGTATCTCCAATATACATGGAAGAATGGAATGGAAAACTCTACTTCATGGACCTCTATGGAAACATAAGTGTGCTGAACTATAACTAGTCACTGATTACAAATCAATTTCTTTCTTCTTTGTTAATTGCTGTACTGTTATGAGTATCTTGTCGGAAACTGTGTCCACTTTTATTTATTAATTTTGCACAAACACCAGACGATAAAAAACTCCAACAGCTGGGTCTTGGACTCGCCCTCCATATGGGGCGGCAAGACGCTCTCGAGCCCAACATGCACACAACAGTGGAATATCAACGAGCGAGCCTCGTCTACAAATAAGATAACCGGTGCCTCAAGTTCGATAATACCTGCAGTATCAGGTAGTGTGACCTGCAGCTGGACTGCAAGTGGGACAAGTGATTACTGGGATGACGCTGCTGTAGAAGTATCGGCTCAAAGTCCGAGCAGCTGGCATTCTAGTACAGGAATTTTGATACCGTTGTATTCCTATCCTTACACCAATTCATCTTGTCATCATGCTTCTTGTTTTAACTGGAATCTTGTCAATCAAACAAAGAACAACTACACTCACGTGCCAATTTTTGTAATAATTAATCCTAACAGTGGTTCTTGTGGTGCACCCTGCCCTGATCCAAATTATCAACGAGCGATAGCCAATCTAACAAAAACAGGTGTAGTTGTACTTGGATACACATACACTAGTTATGGGCATAGAACCTCTGGTCCAGCTTCTATTGCAACCAGTGTAGAAAATGACACCAGCAATTATACAAAGTGGTATCAACCATATGGACTTAAAGGAATAATGTCTGACGAGTTCAACGGTACAACTGGAAATGAGAATTATTACAGTACCTTAACTAATTACGTACACAATACTAATAGCCTAACGTATTCATTTGGAAACCCAGGCACTGATACTAATTCAAACTACATTTCTCAAGGAACCATAGATGAGCTGAATATCTATGAGGGTGCCAACGAAACTGGAAACAAATTGACCAATTCTACACTTCAAGGAAATACCCAAAATGGTGGTCCATGGCATACCCAATATGACAAGAGCAAGTTTTCGTTTGAGCTGTTTAATGCTACTTCGCTTCCATCTCAGCATTGGGTTCAAGGTAAATCGATCTATGTCGGTTTCATGTACCTAACAGATAACACAGGATGCGGCACTAGCCCTTCCCATCCAGCTAATTATTGCCATCCATTCAATGGCACAAATGGCAACCCATGTCCACCCTGGTGCCAGAATCCATGGAATACAACTTCAACATACTTGGGCACGTTGACTTCGTATATCAATAAATCATCGCTACTTTCAACAATACAGGCACAAAACACGTCAGGTAACCTAGTTTCTATTCCTATCCAGATCTATCAAAGCAACAATCTTGTAAGTAACCAAACTACTCCTTTTACTTATAACTCCACTTCTGGATTCCAATTTAATTTCACCTCACCAGCGCTTTGCAAGTGGACTGGAAGTGCCTCTAGCTCTACTCATTCTCTTGTAGTGGCACCAACTTCAAGTGGCGTTTATACCGCTACCAAAGGTACGGCTCCCTGTTAGCATGAAAAACATTTTTTGACTTTACCACAAATTAAAATTGGTCACAATAAATCATGAAAATTTCACTGCGTCTTTGTAGCCGTATATATGATCTACCACAATTTCTGCATCTACAGAGTGAAAAACATGCGATTTTTTTCAAATTAAATTAGTAGAATTTTGTCCATATTATTCTTATAGAATAATTTAGTATAGTCTAATATATTATTAGTCTAAAGTTAATGCATTGTACATGCCAGTTGGTAACAATATTAGAAGCAGGCTTACACTAGCTTTTGTTCCAATATTATTATTCTCATTGGGGATGATTTCATACAATGCATTTGCAGATCAGACAATCGCTACAATACCAGTAAATGGTGTTAAAGACGTTGCGGCAAATTCTAACACGAATATGGTTTATGTCGCAAACGGTAATACGTATCGTATTCAGGTGATTAATGGTACAACTAACACTGTAACAGCAAACGTAACAACAGCTTATGCCCCTTCTGATGGTTTAGGTTGTTATACAGACACTGTTGCTGTAAATCCCAAAACTAACATAATTTATGTGTAGAGTGACACAATTATTGTCCGCTTTTGTTGACAGGGATACTGTCCGCTCTAAATCATGATTTTCTCCTATCTTTGATAAAGTATCTCTTATCATTGTATACGGATGCAGGCGTCTTCCATCCT
>JBOGRD010000023.1:0-2332 GCA_050749405.1 Nitrosotalea sp. | reverse complement strand
CGGCTTTGGGCGCGATGTGGAACGCCCAGACGCGAAAGTGCGCTTTTACTAAGTGCGCCGCCTGTCGTGGTTGCCGGATGCTGGTGCCCCTTTCTTCGATGGGGTGTAGCACGTTTGGTGTCTGGTGTCTATCGAAATCGTGTGTTGGACACCGGATTTGTTTTCAGCTTGGACACCAACGGACACCGGGGACAATCCCGTCGCCGCGTTTCGCAGCGGCAGCGCCTCCCCGCCCTCCAGCAGGCCAGCGCCCCCGGAGGAGAAAGTCGCGCGTGGCCCTGCCGGACTGCCCGCCGGTTCTGCGGGCAGCGCGCACTGTGCGGGCGGTAGGGACACGTGCCCTGACGGGGCGGGGGCGCTGGCCTGCGCTTTGGGGGGCGGATTGCTTCTTTCTCTATCAGGGGCGGCTGCGTTTCTCCGCGACGCCCACGCACTGGCGACATGAGCCGATGCTTTTGCGGAGCGGAAACCGAGGCGGCGGCCGCCACGTGGGGTTTTGCGGGGCGCGGATGCGCCCTGATATTTTGCCGTTGCTTCGCGGGCGCGGATGCGCCCTGAGATTTTGGCGTTGCTTCGTGCTGATTTTTTCGCTTTTGGGCGCCGGCGATCCGCGTTTTTTGCGGAGCCGGCAGACGGGCCGCCGCGCGGGCGGTTTTTCCCGCGCGGCGGTGAACATGCGATCAGCATGTGAAGGCGGGCGGGCGGCCGCGTGGTTTTCGCGGCCGCACTGCAAGACCGCGCGAAGCGCGAACCGCATTTTTGTACTGGCGGAAATGCGCAGCCGGTTGGTGTCCGGTGGAGATGGTTGCGGGCGCGTTCTGGGCGACCGGAATGGTTGCGGGCGCGTTCTGGGCGACCGGAATTATTGCGGCGGGCTGCGTGAGTCTTTCATAGGCGCAAGGCCCGCCGTGCTTTTGTGCTCCGCGCCGCGCGGCTGCGGTCAGAGTTCGAGGACTTGGTCGGGGCTGCGGGCGCTGCCGCCCTTGCGCTCGTGCTCGTGGCGCTTCGCGAGGCGCTGGTGTTCGCGTTCGGCGGCTTCCTCGAAGGCGCGCCGGGCGATGTGGTGTCCGAGGCGGAGCGCGGTGCGCTCGTCGTTGTGGCGTTTGTGCATTTCGTCATGCGTTTCGCTGGTCATGGTTTCTCCTTTGGTGCCCAGAGTTCCCAGCTTATCTTCCCGTCGACGCCGAGGATTTTGTAGCTGGGAAATTGGAGTTCGAGTTCGCTGATGATGGTGAGCGGGCAGTCTTGCATTTGTACGTCGAAGAGTTCGGCGTGGATGTTGCCCTTTTTGTACTTCCACGCCCTGCGGGCTTCGTTATAGCGGGACTGCTGGGCGCGGATTTCGGCGCTGTGGGTTTCGTAGTAGCGGTGCATCCGGTCGCGTTGTCTGCGTTTGGCTTCACCGGGCGGCAGTTTTGCTGGCATTTTCGCGGTCTGGGCGCGGCATGTTGGGGAAAAATTCGTTCATCATGGCTGTGGCTTTTGCCTGCCCTTGTGTGGTGTCCAGTGCGTCCTGGTCGGCCCGCTGTTTTAGTTCGCTGACCTCGGTGCGCAGTAGGATGTTGGACACCACGGCGAGCATTCGGGTTTTGCCGTGGCGCGCTTGGCCTGCGGCGTGGGGGAGCAGGTCTCGGGCGATGCTTCGCAGTTGTATCCTCGTCGCCCACTCGTTGCGCAGGTCTTCTAGGTGGATGAGCCTGCGGAACTGCGGCAGCGTGATGGCCCCGAGGTCGAGCTTCTTCCTGAGCTGGTCGATCATTTCGAAGGTGGTGGCGTCGGCGGACTGGCGGGTGCCGTGGTGGTTTGGGGTGCGGCCGCGCGCGGATGGGTTTTTGTGGGGGGACCCCAGTTTTGTTTTTTTTCGGGTTTTTCGTTTTCGGATCACGCGTTGCCCTCCTCTGGGAAAGAGGGCGACGCGGGTTTCCGGGGCTTGTGCTGGGCAGCCGCGCCGCCGAGAGAACCTCGCGACCGCCCGGCACTATTGTATGCCGCGTGTCTGCGCCGTATTGCACAATGGGTGGTGGTGGTGCGCGTTCGCCACCCCCACCTGTGGTAGGGTGGTTCATTCTGCTTTTTCTTCCTCGGAGGGCGGGAGCGATTTGCCCCTGCTTTCGCCCTCGCTTTCCTCTAGCGCTCGCACGGCGGTTTTGAGCGCCTCGATGCGCGCCAGGTTTAGGGTTCCCGCGAAGGTGCTCCATGTGTCGCGGTTGTCGCGGATCATGTGGATGATGATTCGTGTCGCGGTTTCGTTGGTCATTTGTTTTCCTCCTTTTTGCCGGACACTTGGCCGGAGGCCTGGCCGGACGCCTGGCCGGACGCCTGGCCGGACGCC
>JBOGRD010000022.1:0-2649 GCA_050749405.1 Nitrosotalea sp. | reverse complement strand
CGGTGTTTCGCGCTACCATTTCCCCATGTACCTCAAAGAGATCGAATACCGTTTTAACCACCGCCGCGAGAACCTGTTCAAGCGGTTCCTGAAACTCTATTTTGGTTACGTTTCGCCCTAATTACCTACATTTATTTAGCATTATTTTCGCTATAGACTGACCACTTTCGTTTCTGAAGAATAATGATGTCGCTTCTTATTATAGTTGGATTCCAATTAAACTCATGTAGATTATCATCTGTAAGTTTGCTTTTACTCAGCAATATTGTTTTCAAATTACTAACATAGGCATGCCGATACTTTGTCATTATCGCCCCCTCCCATATAGTCGAAAAAGTCACAAATATGACAAGTAAAGCCATAATGATATTCGGTAAGTATTTAACTTTGGCGGATAAATGGGGTCTGGATAATACGAGCATAGTACATGCAGCAATCGGGCCTAATATGAGGATTGTGGAATAGCGGGAGGATACCGCTGTAACCAGCGGGTAACCAACTCTACCTAATGTAATAAGAAAGGCCGCGCCGACTGAAAATAATAATAATGGTAGAAACTCGATTGCGATATTATCGGGTTGTCTGGACTTACGTAACATGAACACAAAAAGCGTTATATAGATAAAACCCATCACAATACCAATGATAAATGTCATTACAAGATCAGGTTGATTATGAACATCACCTACTACTGGAGTACCAAGCAATAAAATAAAGTACACAATGCTGTGTGTTGGGTCACTAATCAGTGCTCTAATTTCAAGATTATTTGCTAAACCGTAGGAATATATGACTATGACTGCTATCCCAACTATGCCATAAATAATTGGCAATGAGATGTGCCAACTCCTGTCTCTCCTCATCAAAAGGTATAACACAGCAATCGGCCAAAGCAATAACCCAGCACCAAATGAATAAGTTGCCAATAAGCTAAACAACATTGACAGAATCAAGAAATACCAACGCTGGTTAGACTTGCACATTTGCGTAAGAGTATATGATGCTGCCACTACAAAGAAACACATCATAAATATCGCAACTTGCATACCCATCAGCCAATTTTCCCACTGTCTCAAAGAAAACAATAATGCGGATATCACAATGATTGCCATATAACTAAAGGTTTCATCGATACTAGATTTCACAGTCTTGAGATAGTGACGACATATTAAAACAAATGTACACAATGTGAATACAACAGATAAATACATTAATAGTTTGAGATTCAAAGATGAAATATATGCATCAACTACCATTAGTAACCTCAGCAAAGGATAGCGATGCCCATTATGGGAGGCGAACCAATCATATATTGATGTATGTCCCGTAAATACATTATTTAAGAATGGGATAAAAGCCCATTCATCTGCATATGGAGTATTGCCACCAGCATAATAAATATGCAGGATCGGAAATATACTCATAAATATGCATAGAATAATAATCAAGGCCTTACTATTTCTTATATTCATTTGTTATTACCAATGTCTACTATGTGTAGTTATCAGTCCATTACCTTAGAATTTGTATGGATAGAGTTCATGGGTATACATATGCCGTGAGCTTTTTTATATTGTCTTTGCCACAGCCATAACTGGTAAGAGTTAGTGGAAAAGTCTTGATCGCCTGTTCGTAGAATTCATGTATATAGTTTACGAATGCGCCTGGTTAAAAATCATGATGTTTTGTCAGATCGACCCAGTTTGGAACACGCTGGCAATATACGAACATACGTTCATCCCGCTTTATGGGATCCGAGTTTCGCGTCTCACCTATAGAAACGCTGTTAACCATATTCCACCCTGAGCGTTTGAGAACTCTCTTTAAGCTAACTTGGGTGAAAATCCAGTAGTTGGTGGGATCATCATTGGACTCACGGGTATCAAGAAAATAGACTAGCGGTTGATCCGCAATTCTGTTTCCAACAGCATCCATCTGGCAGACCCGGGTTGAAAGAAGGAGGTATTGAGAGTGCAGCGCCAACCTCATCAGGAATGACATCGGGTTGCGCAAATGGTAGAAGATACCCAGTGCTATTGCGAGGTCATACTGACGTTGCAGGACAAATTGCCAATCTACATCCTTTTCCAGGATATTGGCCGGACTCTTGAGCTCTGTTTTCAAGCACTTTATCCCACGGCAGTCGTTGTAATTTGTTCCGGCATTATCCAGAAAATCAACAGCACAACCCAGGCTCTCGAATAAATACCCAATATCTCCATCTGCCGGTCCAATATCCAGTACATTCATGGACGAATCGATTTTTGGCGTCAAGGCTTCGATATGGCCAATGTTTGCCATTGAATGGTATGGGTACCAGTTTATCTCTCGGTGTCTCTTTTTTATTACAGCGAGCTTATCGCGAAACTTATCCGATTGTTTAACAAGCTCACTCATATCAATTTTCATATAAACCTCACTTGACAACGGAAGTTATTAAATAATGTACCCAATCAAGTGATTGCAGGGCATCGAGTATTGATCTATCTTGCAGTCATGCGTTTAATCTGCGTGTATATTAAATTTGGTAATTAGGGCGTTTCGTAACCATAGGCATAGGATAAGTGCTTATGGTTGTTGGGAAAACCAGTCATTTTGCCTGTGCGGCCAACTTTTTGAGGGGTCGCAAGTGCATTTTCTGCGGTTCGT
>JBOGRD010000021.1:0-3379 GCA_050749405.1 Nitrosotalea sp. | reverse complement strand
ACCTCTAAGAGGGCGTATTGAAAGTCGCTTTGTGAGTTGAGGTGTGATTCCTCAGCGGCCTCAAAGATAACTGGATACTCACGAGCGAAGGCAGAAAGGTAGTTGGCCTTCCAATTCGCCGTTGATTGATAGCGTTGAATGTTGGTAGAGCGCAAACGATACGAATCCGACCTGACCGATGGACAATGGAAAATTCTTGAGCCTCTGATTCCTCCGGAGAAGCATGGCGGAAGGCACCGTACTGTAGATATTCGAGAGGTGGTGAATGCAATCCTCTACATGATATGGACCGGATGCCCATGGCGCCAGCTCCCGCACGACTTTCCTCCACCAGGTACAGTTTGGGACTACTTTAGGGCATGGCGCATCGATGGAACGTGGACTCGGATCCACGACAAGTTGGGTGAGGACGTCAGGGTCAAGGCTGGAAAAGAACCTCAAGCCAGCGCCGCAATCATGGACAGCCAATCTATAAAGACAACAGAACAGGGAGGACCACGCGGATACGATGCAGCAAAGAATGTCAACGGGAGAAAGAGACACCTGCTCGTTGACACGCTCGGGCTCATTCTCTTGGTCGTGGTCCATCCAGCAGATGTGCAGGACAGGGATGGTGCCAGACTGCTTCTCTCGCTTCTCGTCGGACGCGTTTTCTCAAGGTTGCAGTTGATCTGGGCTGATGGAGGATACGCTGGACAGCTCGTCTGGTGGGTGAGCAGGATGTTCGGGTCAGACCTGCGGCTGGAGATCGTGAAGAGGAGGAATCAGAAAGAACACGGATTCAAGGTTATCAAATGGCGCTGGATAGTCGAGCGAACGTTCGGATGGTTGGGGCGTTACAGAAGATTGTCAAAAGACTACGAGGTACTGCCGGAGACGAGCGAAAATTGGATCAGAATTGCGATGATGAGCGTCATGCTACGGCGCCTGGCTCCCATTACTATGTAATGGCGTCTTTCCCGTACTTCACTGATCATCTGCCCTAAAGCGCAGACAAGCAATGAATCTGTTGTACTCTAGCTCTCACTGGATTCCATCCTGCGTCTGATCTCAATCTTGTTTCAAAAAGCGATAATGCATCATTTGACAGGTCGTCAAATGCCGTGATCATGAACTTCTAATACGCCCTCTAAGATAGGAAAGGTATGCGAACTGGGAATCAATGCAGAGAATAAGGTTATCGGAGGTTTAGGCTTGTTGGGAAAAACAATCCGTCGTACAGCTGGCTATTTGCACAACGTACAAGAAAAGAACTTGCCAAGCAACGCTCGATGATCTAATTGCTCAGAAACATCAAGAAAGAAGCTATCTTGTATTCATTAACTAATGAAGGCAAAAAGGTAGCCAGCAGAAGAAACGAAATGATTGATCGAAGGATTGGAGCCCTCAAACGATCTAGTATGAGTCGTATTGAGAGAAGACTTAGGAAACTCTAGTCCTAAAGCCCATGTCAGTTTAGTTAACAGTCAGAAATTCTTACTGTCATGTCTGAAAGACTTACCAGAACTACAGGTAACGACATAGCTGTCTTGCTAAATTAATTCTCACAAAAAGGCCTTCAAGATCTCACTCCTCACATGAGATAGATTCGACTGTATCTCTTGCTTCGACCTCGAATTGGCAGCGTGGAAACAGGAGAACAGAGATACGAAGATGCTTGAAGAAAGGAGGAGGAACGCGGTCAAGCTCATGCTTGACGGAAGCATACAAAAGACTCGGTTGGCAGAGTCTTTGGACGTCAGCTACACCTCGATAAAGAATTGGTGGAATGCATTCGAAGATAATGGAGATAGCCTCGAGGCTCTTGCCCCAAAAAAGCGTGAGGGAAGGCGTCCGAGGATGAACAGGCAGCAGCTGAGGAGACTGGAGAGGATGCTGCTAAAGGGACCAATGGAATTTGGCTACGAAACAGATCTGTGGACGACAGAAAGAGTTGCAAATTTGATAGAGGAAGAGTTCGGCATCAAGTACCATCCGGATCACGTAAGAAGGATCCTTCGCGATTCACTCAACTTCTCTCCCCAAAAGCCCGATGGAATAGCTAGGGAGAGGGACGAGAAGAAGCGAAGAAACTGGGTCAAAAACGTGCTCCCCGAGATTAAAAAAAGCTAGCAGCGAACAATGGAACACTGATTGTCGAGGACGAAGCAGGCCTCTCGCTCATTCCGCTCGTCGGAAGGACGTGGGCTCCGCTCGGAAAAACTCCTCAAATCAGGTACAACTTCAACTGGAAGAAACTCTCAGCTATGGCAGGGATAACTCTCGAAGGCAAAATCTACTTTCGAGTCTACGAAGAACGATCGATAAAGAAGGAACAGGTAATCGAATATCTGAATCAACTGTTAAGGCAGGTTCCAGGTTACATCCTAGTCTTGTGGGACGGCGCATCCTCCCACAGAGCAAAGGACGTGACACGATTCCTCGATGAGCGCAGGGATCGAATTTCGGCATACAGGATTCCTCCGTACTCTCCTGATTTCAATCCTGTGGAGTGGCTGTGGGCTGAAATCAAATGGTCGAGGATGAGAGGGTACTGTCCAAAGAAACTGCGCGAGCTCAGACGTAAGCTATACAGCTGCGTCAGGTCTCTTCGAAATAAAGCAGATCTCGTGAGTTCGTATTTCGGCGCCAGCAGTCTTCCTACGATTGAGGCAAGGTAGCAATGCCGTTATCTGTAATTGTACCTTCAAGCCAGAGGACGCCCGAAATGATACTGGATGGCTTGAGTCCGTACGTGGATGATCAACTCCTCAAATCAAGAGTGAGAATATCCTCGTACATCAAATCCATCGACCACCCATCGATAGTCAGCTTGGAGGGACTGAGTACTAATGAGGCTTATGAGGCGCAACAAAAGACTGCTTTGCATATCAAGGGAGATAATCATCTGCCTACGCTGTGGCTCTTGAGTATGGACACTTATGAGACCTTTTCTCGCGGCGACGCGGGTAATCTACCGAGTTACATGGCGCGTGGGACGGCCCAATTGCGGCAGTATGGTGACGTAACAATGATGCTGGCAAAGTCTAGCACGAAGAATCTGCAGATAATATCAGACAACTGCGACCTGCACATCAAACTGGAAGAAGTCGACGGGTGCCTGGTCATGTTTGCAAAGAGGCCGCCGTCTAGCCCTTACGGAGTATCTTTCGATTTTAGCAAGGGGTACCCTGGTGTTTTACTCACCCGAGTCATGTAATCGAGCTATTACCGCGGTGGGAAACCCAAAAGTGCTCCGCGGGGGAGTCACTCACAGTTTGCACTAGCCAAACGCAAAAAGAGCGATACCGCTCACCACCCTCACACATCAAGAAGTTACCTCTAAATGATTGATCTGAGTTTTGGGTGGTAAGTGGAAAAAAGACTATGGCTGAAAAAC
>JBOGRD010000020.1:0-3869 GCA_050749405.1 Nitrosotalea sp. | reverse complement strand
AATGCATGACAGCTCTTAATCTGGTTTCAAATGTAGATTTGATCATGCCTTGACGGAGTTACAAGGCATGTTAAAGCGGACAATAACCCTGGCACGCTAAGCGGACATTATCTCTGGCACTCTACATCTAGTGCTATGTATCGTTTTGATACAAACGATGACTCGTTAGAAATTCTTAGAGACAGGATTCATTCATAGTTCATAAATTCTAATACTCACGGTATTTTTTGCCGCAGCACATTCCATACTCCTACTAACATGGAGTACATGAAAACTGGAATATTGATCCCACTTTACAGGTATCCCGGTACAACATGGGATGATCTCCTAGTTTAGATTCCATGTTACAGGACCGTTGTTAGGATTTACTATGGCAAGAATTGGAACAGATGCATGTTCATGCTTTACCTCTACGCCCCGGAATAAAGAAACTTCAATCAGCTGGCACCATCCATGTGTAAACATATCCAAGAACGGGTGTGGCAGAAATTCATCTGATATTATCACAGATATCAATACCTACAAGAACTTGTATGACGTCAATGGAATATTCTTTGATGAAATGTCTTATCTGCCTGGAAAAGAAGATACTATAAACAATTAAGCGATTACGCAAAATCAATTGGTCTTACCTTTACGGTTGGAAATCCCGGCGTTGGAACGATACCATAGTACATTGGCACAGTTGACAACATTGTAATATACGAAAACTCTGGCCTTCCACCAGTTGAGTCACTTGGAGGCTGGCACACAGAGTATCCAAGATCCAATTTCCCAATCTTGGCATATGGTGTTGATAAACTAGATGAGAAATTTATCAGGTTAGCGTCAAATTATGCAGGATTCATCTATATTACAGATCAAGAGGCGCCAAATCCGTGGTATTCACTGCCAACATACTTTAACCAGCTCGTACCCGTTGTAGAATCCACAGATAACCACGAAATATTGGAAGAGTGTAAATATACATTCGCAGAGCAGTACAATAAAAAATGAATGTGTATTTACAGGACTATCTTGGCAAGCCTATCTTCACTTACCGGTGATACCATATCGCCTATCTCTTCATACAGATGCATGACCTTTCTTCCCTTGTCAGTTATTTTATACAGTTGCGAACCCTCTTCGTATCTTATGAGTTCGTTCCCTTCCATATACGACAAATATTCTTTTAGTTGCGTATAAGACAGAAATGCCTTGTACATTATCTTTGTCTTTGTTGCACCTGCACTAGCCGAGTCCAATATCATGGAGACAATCTCTGTTCTACTTCGGTATTTCATTACTAAAAGTGCAACATGGCGATATAAAAGTAAATGGTAACAATGTTCTAGTATATCACTACACGATTCACGGTTTATCGCACAACAGTAATTCAATGAGATATGAATTCTTTTGTTTTTTCTGTATTTTGCCAGCACGCATTGTGATACCACTTGTCACCATAGATTACGTCTCCCTCGGAAAATTCGATTTCGTCTTTGCATGAATAACACTGTGGCGTGGAAAAATTGGTTTTTGGCGATACTATTTGCAAGCCATTCTCTTTTAACAGATTCCTGTTTCCTTCTCTCATTGTCTTTAAATGGCTTTCTTGCAAGTCGTGATACATGTCCACAAATGAATTGTATTTTGTCATCAGTACACAATATACCACAATGATTATCTGTATTTACATAGAAACTACTAGATGATTAATTCAGTACTTTTCTCGCAACATGGTCAGTTTTTAAAGATATCTATTTCACGGTAACAGATTTGGCAAGATTTCTTGGATAATCCGGATCTGTATGCTTTTCAAGAGCAGTGTAATACGCTAAAAGTTGTATCGGAATTATTTCAAGTAGTGGGAAAAATGGTTCGTTAATTGATGGAATTCTAATCCAATAATTGTAGGTATCACTATTTTTATCAGATATACCAATCACCTTCGCTCCACGAGCTTTTATCTCGTGAGCACTTGACAAAGTATCAAGATATGTTGAATCATTAGGATTTATTATGATAACGTACACATCAGGATCCATCAGTGCCAATGGTCCGTGTTTTAACTCACCTCCAGGCAAGCCCTCGGCATGGATATAGGTCAGCTCTTTTAGTTTTAGCGCAGCTTCTAAGGCAATAGGGAAATGAATTCCCCTACCAAGAACATAAATGTCTGATGCGTCCTTGATCTTTTTAGATATCTCCTGAATTTGATAGCTGTAAGACAAGATATTGTCTATAGATTCAGAAATTTCCTTAAAATTAGGATTCAGTTGTCCATTTGACAAAATGTTTGCGATCTTGTACAAGATTGCAAGTTGCGATGTGAAACTTTTTGTCGCAGCCACCCCAATTTCTGGTCCACAGTTAAGACTAACAGAATGCAAAGACATCTGTACAAGTGACGATGTCATTACGTTTACAATCGAGGCCACCTTAGCACCATTTTTTGAAGCGGTTTTTACCGTCTCCAACACATCGGCACTTTCACCGCTCTGAGATAGTGCCAATAATAATGACTGGTCGTCAAATGGATCTGGATAAAATCTAGCTTCGCTTGATATTATTGGTTCTATCTTTATTTTGCCATATTTTAGAGCAAGATGCTTTGCCACAAGGGCTGCATTATAGCTTGTACCGCTTCCGGTGACGTAAATATTTTTAGCATTTTTGATAAGGTCGGCAACTTTTTCAATTTCATTTTTTGTTGACTCGCCGGCTTTTCTTAAAGTGGCTGGTTGTTCCGAAATTTCCTTTAACGTAAAATGTGCATATTCACCTTTGTAAACATCAGCAAATTCCTTTGAGACCTTGGTAATTTGATGCGGTACAGGACCTCCAAAAAAATCAAAAAACTGTAATCCACTTGAATCAAGAATGATAAACTCCCCATCATCTGGATAAATTACTTCATCAGCATATTCTGCAAATCCTAACACATCACTTGACACAAAATATCCATTTTTTCCAATTCCGATTACTAGTGGTTCGTGATACTTGGCAGCAACAAGCGTGCCATCATCTAACACGGCAATAAACGAATACTCTCCTCTTAATACTGAAACAGTCTGTATCATTGATCTCTTTATGTCACTTGTTTTGTCAAGATTATGCTGTAGCAGGTTTGCGATTACCTCACTGTCAGTTTCACTCTTAAAAAAATATCCTCTCTTTATGAGCTCTTTTTTTAATGTATCATAATTATCAATGATACCATTATGAACTATGGCAATTTTTTCTGTACATGACTTGTGAGGATGTGAGTTGACAACATTTACAGCCCCGTGAGTTGCCCATCTGGTATGGCCTATCCCAATTTTACCAGTTAGCCCATGCAGTTTTACTGTATTGTCTACTTCGTCTACCTTTCCTACACCTTTTCTTACCCCGATCTTATTGCCATATACAGTAGCCACTCCAACACTGTCATAGCCCCTGTATTCCATTCGCTTCAAGCCCTTTACGAGAAGTTGCGCAGCATTCACATTACCTATGTATCCAATTATGGAACACATTTTCGTGGTATTGTCTTCTTCAAATTATAAATCATTTATTGAACAATTTCTTATCACTTTCTTATAGAATAACCCTATGGATGATTTTACGTATAGAAAATTAGTATTCATTAGAATTCATCAGCCATTTTTCACATTTAAGAGGAATAGAACATAATGTCCATTTCATCGAACAAGTATACTATTGTATTATCAATATAATGCCGCTATGATATGACTTAAAGAATAATCTAGGTTATTTTCTAGTTATAGTTCAGCACACTTATGTTTCCATAGAGGTCCATGAAGTAGAGTTTTCCATTCCATTCTTCCATGTATATTGGAGATACAGTCAGGCCATACAGTATTGGTTGAACCTGTCCTATTGGA
>JBOGRD010000019.1:0-5367 GCA_050749405.1 Nitrosotalea sp. | reverse complement strand
CCCCTATACCACTGATTCGTGTCCCGTCGTTCGCCTACCTTTTTCGACCGGTCGTCGCATCGTTGGATTGCTCTTTCGGTGGCTCTGGTCGGGCACCGAGATTGTCGGGGGTGGGTGCGACAATGGTGCCGTGATTGAGACGCAGGTGGATCCAAGGCAGGCGATGGTCGCTTGTCTCGACCAGTGGCGTCGGGTAATCGTTGAGTACGATGACGCGGGGTTGCCGGATCAGGTCCGCCATATCGAGTAGGTGTCGCGGATGGTGTATTCGGTGATGCTCGATGCGGTCGCGGAACTGGAATCCCGCGATATCGCGGTCACCACCGGGTTCCGCAACACCAAACAACTCCTCGCCGGAATGTTGAACCTCTCACCGACTGAGGCTGGCACCCGGGTCGCGCACGCCACCGAACTCGCCCCGCGCCGTGCGCTGACCGGTGAGAGCCTGCCGGCGTTGTTGGCGAACACCGCCGCGGCGTTGGCCGCCGGGCAGATCGGTCCGGCGCAGGTCCGGGTGATCACCGAGCCCATTAGATGTTCGTACACTCCGTGCCATGGATGGTGTGGAGCGTCGCAGACAAGGCGTAGCTCGCCGGAGTGGGCGGCCTGGTGGGAGTGGTGGTGTGTCGGGGTGGGTGGGTCAACCGGCGGCGATCTATTGCCGGGTGTCGAGTGCTCGGGATGAGGATCAGACGGGGGTGGATCGCCAGGAGCGGTTGTGCCGGCAGGTGGCCGACCGACTGGGGTTGGTGATCGCCCCGGGGTGTGTGTTTGTGGACAACAACCGTTCAGCGTGGCAGCGGCGGCGGAGGCGTCCGGGCTGGGATGCGTTGCTCGCCGCGATCCGGGCCGGTGGGGTGGGGCATGTGATTGTGTATCACCCGGATCGGTTGATGCGCCAACCCCGGGATCTAGAAGAACTCCTGACGCTGTCGGAGGAGCATGACATCACGTTGCATGGGCAGGCGAACCGCCGGGATCTGTCCGATCCGGATGATCGGTTTTTCCTGCGGATCGAGGTGGCCCACGCATGCCGCTCCTCAGATGACACGTCACGGCGGTTGCGGGATGCGTTGGAGGACCGGGCACGAGACGGGCGCCCGCATACCAGCGCCCGACGCCCGTACGGCTACGCCGCCGACGCACAGACCGTCATCGAGGGTGAGGCCTTGGTCGTTCGGGAGATGTTCGCGCGGTATCTCGACGGTGCCACCCCCCGCGAGATCGCGGAGGCGTTGAACGCCCGGGGAGCGCTCGCCGCGGGTGGGGGTCTGTGGCATCCCGGGTCGGTGCGCCGGATGTTGCGGTCGCGGCATGTGACCGGAATCCGGGTGTTTCGCGGGGAGGCCTTCGGGGAGGGGGACTGGCCGGCGATCATCGACCGGGGCACCTGGGCCGAGGTTCAGGACCGGTCTGCCTACCGGGCGTCGGCGCACGCGTATCGGTCGTCGCGGTTTTATCTGTTGCGTGGGCTGGTGGTGTGTAAGAAGTGCGGCACGCACATGTCCGGATCCCGGGGCAGGGCCCCGTCCTATTTGTGCACGCGGCGCAACGAGCTCGGTCCGACGCGGTGTACCCGGCGCATTCATGCCACGATGCTCGAAGCGTTCGTCACCGATGCCGCCGTTCAGTTGCTGACCCACCTGGATGTGACCGGCGCCCCGACCGTCGCGACGGCGCTCTCGGAGGAGGACGAAACCGCGATTGCCGCCGATGAGCGGGAGCTGGCCGAGCTGAAGGACATGTGGAACAGCCGGGAGCTTTCTACCCGGGAATATCGACAGATGCGCAAGACCGTCGAGGACCGGATCACCACGTTGCAACGCAAGACCATTGTGCGCCCGACTGTCGAGGTGCTGGCCGGTCTGGTCGGTCCGGACGCGCGGTCCAGCTGGGATCGGTTGGCCGCCGAGGGGGAGTCGCAGCGGCTCAATGCGGTGTTGCGGTTCTTGTTCGCCGCCGTGATCATCGACGAACACCGGGGCAAGTCCGGCACCTTCGACTACAGCCGCATTGACATCGAACCCAACCCCCTTGTTAGCCGCCGCTGAGGGTGCAGATGGTGGCGTCATTGACGGTGCCGATGGTCGGGGTGTGGGGAGGCCCCGTCGGCGGGTGCCGGACGGGGCCTGGTCGTTGGGGTGGCGGGTTGGTCGTCAGGGTGGCGGTGGTGTGGTCATTCGGCGGTGACCTCGGCGACGGCGATGCGTGCGGAGTTCTCGTCGACGATGGTCTTGTCGGCGGCGAATGCGGCGACGAGTGCTTGGAGGGCGAGGTTGTTGACTGCGCGGGGGTAGCCGCGGCTGGTTTGGTGGATCAGGGTGGTGGCGTCGTCGGAGAACAGGGTGTCGCTGCGTCCGGCGAGTGCGAGGTGGTGGCGGAGGTAGCTGGGGGTTTCCTGGTCGGTCATGGGGGGCATGGCGTAGCGCAGTCCGATGCGTTGGTCCAGTGCTGCTAGGGCGCCGAGTTTCATCCGGCGGCGCAGGGTGGGTTGCCCGACGAGTAGGCAGGCGAACGGGCTGGTGGAGTCCATGTCGTGGTTGGTCAGCATCCTGATCGACTCGAGTTGGGGGTGGTCGAGCAGGTGGGCTTCGTCGATGACCAGGACTGGGGTGCGGCCGCGTTCGGCTTGTTCGACGGCGAGTGCGTCGGCGGTTTGGGGGACGAGGGTGGCGTGGTGGATGAGGGGTTGTCCGCCGAGGGCGGTGACGATCTGGTGGTGGATGCCGCGGACCCCGACGGTGGGGTTGGGCAGGTAGATGATGGTGTGTCGGGTGGGGTCCAGGGCGGCCAGCGCGGCGCGGATCGCGACGGTTTTGCCGGCGCCGACTTCGCCGGTGATCACTCCGATGCGGCGTTCGGTGACGCACCAGCCGATCCGGGCGACGGCTTCGCCGTGGCTGGTGTGGCGGTGCAGCATGCCGGGGGCGAGGTCGCGACCGAAGGGGGTGCGGGTGAACCCGAAGAATCCCTGCAGGCGGTCGATCATGACGCCACCTTGCTGTGGCCGGGGTCGTCGTTGTCGTTGTCGCTGGTGGTGGTGGGGAGGGGCAGGACTTCTTCGCCGGTGAAGAGGTCGAGTTGGCCGGGAAGCACGCCGCTGGTGTTGTCGGCGGATGTGGCGCGGGTGAGGGCTGCGTAGTTGATGCCTTGGGCGAGTTCGGTCTGGTGGGCGGTGTCGATGAGTCCGGCGTAGTCGATCCCGGTCGGTGTTGGTGGCGGGTCTGGGGGTGTTTCGGGTCGGGCTTTGGGGTGGGCGTGGCGCCCGATCCGGTGTGGGATCGCCAGGCCGGCTGGGACACCGCCGAGGCGGGCTTCGATGGTGGTGAGATCGAAGGGGTCGAACACCAGCTCGATACGGCGCCTGACCAGGATGGGGTCGACCTGGTAGATGTTGCCGTGCAGCGACACGGTGGCGGTCTTGGTCACGGTGCGGCGCTCCTCCCAGAGGAATGCCTCGGCCAACGCGGGCGGGGTGGGTAGCGGGAACGGGCCGCCGGTCAGCCAGCGGGCCAGGGGTGGCTGACCGGTCTCGGTGTGGACCCGGCGGTGGTAGACCGTCTCGACCCACGCGGTGAACAATCGGTTCAGCTCGATGAGGTCGGCGACGAGGTGCCGACCGGGTTGGCCGTCGTCGGTGCCGGTGATCTCGACGAGGAACTGCTCGCGGACGGTACGAAACACTCTCTCGATCTTCCCTCTGCCCTGGGGGCGGCCGGGAGTGGAGTGCGTGAGCTTGATCCCGAGTGTCGCGCAGGCCCGCAGCAGCCAGGCGTCGACGAACGCTGAGCCGTTGTCGACGTAGACGGTCTCGGGAACTCCGCGACAGGCCAGCGCGGGGCGCAGCGCGGCGGCGAGACGCACGGTGTCCTCGGCGAACCCGAACCGGTGCCCGACGATCGCCCGGGAATAATCATCGATGAAGGCGAACAGGTAGGTCTTGCGGCCGGCCACGACCGGGCCGTGTAGGGCGTCGCCGGTCCACAACTCGTTGGGTCGGTTGGCTTCGAACCGGCCGAACACCGACTGGGTCTCGGTGCAGGCGGGCACGGTCAGGCCTAGGTCGGCGAAGTGGCGTTGCAGGGTCCGCTCGCCCGGCGCCCAGCCCATCTGGGTGCGCAGCACCCGGACGACCTGCGCCGCGGTCCGCTCGGGGTTCTCTCGTTTCAACGCCACCGCCAGCTCGATCACCTCGGCGGGCAGCCGCGGAGTCGACTGCCGGGCGCTGGGGACCAGCGCGTCGAACCCCCCACGACGCCAGGCCCGGATCCAACGATCCAGGGTGTCACGGGAAACCCGCACCCGACGCCCACCCGGGTCGGTGTGCTCACGGGCGGCGATGGCGCGCACCAACCGACCCCGGGCCCTGGTCGACAGCTCAGGGTCGGCCGCCTCGCGGACCAGCTGGTATCGGAACAGCCCGATCGCCCGGGCCCGCTCCGCTCTGACCGCCGCCTCGTCATCTCTGCCCGCCATCAACGGTGCACCTCCTCGGTCACGCCCGTCCGGCTGGTCCGGTCGGGTGAACGCCGAGGATCACAGCAAGATCACCACGGGGGTAAGGGTCAACTCGTGTTGATCACCCAACCCGAGTCGCCGACGGCCAGCCCGGGGACAGCAACCGACCCGCCGACACCGCTGACGCGACCTCCCAACACGCCACCGTGCCGAGCCCGAACCGGGCCACGACCGCCCCCGCGGCAGCGGTGATCGCCGCGAGGGCGTCTCCCCAGGCCGTGCCCGCCGGCCCAGGCAGCACCGGATCCGGTGCCAACGCCCGGCACCACCAGGTGAACACCGCACGCACCACCTCGACCCGCGTGGCAAAACGGCGCAACCAACCCCGCACCGTCTCCGCCGCACGACCCAACCCGGCAGCGATCCGCCGATGCCCCACACCAGCCGCCTTCGCCACCAAAGCCGACCCGATCACCGCGGCGACATCCGCCCGCCGGACCAGCACCAACACCGGCAGCAACACATGAGTCACCCCACAACCCGTGCACCTCGACCGTCGCGGAACGATCCACAAAGGACCTCCCGAGTCACGAACCGACCGGCCCCGAGCCCGGCCCCACCCGACCAACACCCCCGAACACACCGGACACACCAGCGCACCCGCACGCAACCGCTCCTCGACCCCGACCGCATCTGCCTCTACCGTGACCACCGCGCCTCCGAGCGCACCACACGGCCCTCCCGCGCGACTCCGTCCAAGAATCAGCGGGAGGGCCGTGGCCTACAACGACCTCGGCACGGTGGCGGCGCCGACCAACAAGGTCAACACGACTCGCCCAGCCCAGACTCGATCCGCACGCTCAGCGGCGCCAAACGGCACTACATCGTCATCCTCAGCGGCGGCTGACA
>JBOGRD010000018.1:0-7316 GCA_050749405.1 Nitrosotalea sp. | reverse complement strand
AGGATGGAAGACGCCTGCATCCGTATACAATGATAAGAGATACTTTATCAAAGATAGGAGAAAATCATGATTTAGAGCGGACAGTATCCCTGTCAACAAAAGCGGACAATAATTGTGTCACTCTACAGGTAAACACCGGACCAGACGGCACAGAAAGCATCATGACAATTGCTGGAATGGTTCAATCGCTGACTGGAAGTAATCCCATATCCACAAAGATATTTACAGTAAGGGCAGAATCACAGGACGGTTCAACTGCACAGGTCTATTTTCCATATGAAAACAATTTCAACATGTCAGTATTGCATAGCGCGGAACCAATTAATTTCACACTGCAGTGGACAACAAATATCAGCAGTAACAACTACGGTACATACGGTGTCGTATATGATACTGGTGACAACAGTTCAATTCCGGTGCACCTTTCGGTAGCAGGCCTTGAGCAGAACAGTCAAGTTGTTCCGCTTCCGTCATCAATAGATGTCAAGATAAACAAGACATCCTTTGTCCTAAACTCAAGTCAGATTTACTATATTCCAATAATTGTGAGAACGTCAACTGCATCAGTTGGAAACCATTACATAGCAATCAACGAGACAATAGGTGGAAAGCAATTCCTTTCTACTCTCCCCATTTACGTAATGCCAAACATATGCCTTGGAGGACCAGGGATGTGTGGACCGCAGCCTATTACAGGGGAAAAAAGTAATCATACTGATGCAAACGTGGTGGCCTCCCCACTAAAGCAGTTCAAATCAGGAATGTCAGCAAGTGATGTGAAATGCAATAATAGTCTACAATTAATCCTCAAGACAGAAGATGGTTCTCCCGCATGTGTATTTGATTCTAGCATTGCAAGGTTGGTAAGGCAAGGATGGTGGATATGGAATGAAAAAGTTGGAGACATTATGGTAAATATCTCCGACAAAAAACCATTTGGTGAGAAAGATTGTGCAATACCGCAACCAACATACTCTATAGTTGGCACAAGCGGATTTGCCAAGGATGATCTGCCAGATAACGGTATACTCTATCAGGGAACAAATCTGACCAAAAATCTTGTAGCAAGCGTGATTCAATTTGCATTAAGACCAAACTCCACCGCATCTATCATATTCACTTATGATTTTAATTCATATCCGGGCAGTAACTGCAAAGTTACAACAAAAGATGCAATTGCAAATATCGATCCTACAAAACCAAACTCTTCCCTATCTGATTTACTGGGCTCTCCGGATATAATGGAGATAAACCAAACTATGGTACGCAATGATGTGCCATTATTGGGAAACTCGGGAGATGTGATGGTAAAACTTTCCAGTACAAAAGACCTCAATGACCACGTTGTAAAAGTAACGTATCAGATTGTATCCAAACCGTCATCTGAGATTGGAAAATCATATTTTGTTGGGTTTTGGTGGCACAGCGCTGTTGTAGTGACTGTTGGAAATGACTTGTATCATGGCACGGCACTTTCTGGACCCAGATTTGGGTAATGATAATAAAATGAAAACTATCAAACTCATAATAGTTGGCGGATATTCTGTTGCTGGACTTGTTTTATTTATTTTCCTTGTTCCAATAATGTATGTTCCAACTTCGCACCATCAAGAATGTGATAGATATCACTGCGTTGTAGTGGATTATTACAGCTCCATCTCGTATCACTATCGTATGGTTGGAGGAATATACAGTACTGGTGGAAAGTATTGGCTTGAACAACCCATGCGGTATTAGAAAGATCTTTCTAATACGAGGATAAAAAATGTGGGTTTTGTATGTTTGGGAAGGAAACGCTTGCAAGAAATGACCGGATGGTAGGGAACCCACAAACCTAACATTTGCAGGTTTTTATTTCTGCCTGATAAATCCATTGTAAGATTGTTCTATGATATCAATACAAATTAGAAATTCTGCGCCACTTTTTTAAACAAGACTTATCCAGTACAGATACAAAATGAAAATTCTATTCCTTGGAATCATTATGGCGTACTTACTGATTGCAACGTCATACGCAAAACCCGTCCATGCAGATTCTACGGATCCAGTCCAAATTCTCGACGTAAAGGTAGAGCTAGGTACGCTCAAAGTCAATGACACGTTTTTGATTAGTGCAACAATTCTCAACAGTTCACCATATCCGATATATCTGACAAGTGGTTCATGTACTCCTGCATTCTCTGTCGTGTTTGATGCTCATGCAAAACAAGTTCGCCCAAACGTAACATGCACCACAGAGGCCATATTGCAAAAAGTAGATCCGCAAAGTCAGGTAACAATATCAAATGCCAACAAGCCTGGAATAATCTACCAGGCAGTAGAGGCAGGAACTGCAAATGCAAACATTACAATTCCCTATGCAAAAAACCAGACAGCTACGGACTATTCCAACATTGATTATACCGCATCAAAATCATTCCAGTTTTTTATTCATGACTCCAATGAAACAACACAAAATATACCTGCCAATTTTCCGCTATCTTATGCTGCAAATATGACAATGCAAGGCAATCTAACGCACCCTGCACTTCATCCGACTCCTCCCTCGCTTGCATCGATCAATGTCGCGTTTAACAAAACAACCTCCAGTCCGATTGTCATTACAGGTACAGTATACAAGATATTTTCAAACTTTATCGTTCTCAAGATCCAAAACCCTCAGGACAACCTGGTTCTAGTCTCGCAGTTGCAGCCGTCATCAAGTGGCGGATTCTCTCTCAAATTCGTACCACTGGCTCCCCTCTGGTCAACACAAGGAAATTATGCAGTAACGGTATCTTCTGGCTCGCAGGTGCTGGACAGTACCACTTTTTACTTTAATGGCACAAGCTATAGGCCCACTCCAGTACCAATTGCACACAATGAGGCCTTGCCACTTGAACAATTCAAATCAGGAATCAAGGCTGAAGATGTCAAATGTGCAGATGGGTTTACTCTTGTAATAAAATCAGATGACGGTTCTCCCGCCTGCGTAAAACTTGATTCTGCCTACATGCTCATAAAAAGAGGCTGGGCAGTCAGTGAATCTGTATATCCAGGTGGTAATCCGCAATTTGAGCTAGACACAAACTCTACAATAATTCCAGGACATCTTCCACGTTCTTCCGGCCTTATGCTTCCATACTCGGAATCACACCGGATCGTAAATTATACAGGCTTTGACGGTGTATACAATGAAACTCTGCTGTACCATGGAACGCAGGAGGACTATGTACTCAGACAAGGAAACACTGGAACCATAACTTTTGAGATTGATGCACAGGCTACAGAGATGCCAGGGCAGAGTTATCCAACACCGCTTCCAAAATCCCTCAACTTGACAAACTATGCCATTTTCTACCATGAGATAACAAGCCTTGAGGAGCTTGCCAAGTATCCGGGAGTCACCTTCAACGGCAACCATGACTTTACAGCATGCTCTACCGGTCCCGGTGGAGGAGGGGCTTGCATTGGAGGCCCGCTAAATGGTCAAGGGCCTATTGAAGCCTATGTGACTGACCATCCTGGAGTAAATGTCTTGTTTGAGCCGCCATTGGAGGTACTGCCAATTGGTACGCATACAACATCTCAGGTGGTTACTATGACAATAACTGCAGACAGCGATGCGTCAAAGGGCACCTACTTGGTTGAACTCCCATCCTTTGGAGGGCACACGTTACTAATTACTGTGGGCAGTCAACCATACCATGAGTGATGTCAAGATGAAAATTCTATATCTTTCAATAATTACCGGTTTCGGAATCGCAGTTATGGTGACACTTGCCATTGTTCTATTAACTATTCAACCTGCCAATGCAAGCGATTCTCTTACAATTATCATGAACAAGCAAGAGTACGGAGTAGGTGAACCAATCTCATTTTTTGTAGAAACCAAAAACCAGTCTCAGGGCAATGCCTTTCCAATTGCTTTGATTGTCAACAGTCAGAACCAGACTGTATGGTATGATGACGATCTGCAGCCAAACGGCTCAAAGGGAGACATGAACGTGTACTATGTCAGCGAAAACAGCGAGAATGTTCCAATGATAAACCAGACAGGTGAATATTCGCTGTTTGTCACATATGGAGGGCAAAAGGTGTATGAGCCCTTGACTGTTACAGAACTAGTCAACGAAGACGGTATGATGCACTTCTACGGTCCATACCAAGGGTTGGATAACGAGAACGGAACAGCTCAGATTGATAACCAAACTTACTATATCACAACTTTGCAAGGTGCTCCCTCTGATCAGACTCGTCCAAATGATACCACAATAGAGTTTCACGGTGTATCCTTTACGTTTCCGGGCTGCGGCAAGTGTCTTACCGCTCCGATGCCTTTCAATCCCTTACAGTCAGTGAAGGTCCAGTTCCCAGACAACACCACTGAGACGCTGGCAGTAAGAGACAACATATGGTCTACCATCGGTATGCCGGTAGACTTTCACGAGTATTTTCCAAACGGCACCAAGATATTCCCAAACGGCACAAGGGGTACATGGAATCAAATACAACACCGGGACCAGATTGTTACCACGTTAACTCAGCATACTGGACCGCAGGCCGGAATTACGGTAACTCATGACTCGGTAAAGTTTCTAGTCAACAATAACCCACTAAATATGGAACTTGCAGCTACTGGGAAAAACCTGATCGAGTCATTCCCCCTGCCTCCATTAAAACAATTCAAGTCAGGAATTGTAGCAAACAATGTTTCATGTAGGCAGGAATTAGAGCTAGTCATTAAAGCAGAAGACGGTTCCCCTGCATGTGTAAAACCTGGTACTGCAATCAAGCTTGTGGCAAGAGGATGGGGAATGATGACTGGTTCAACTGCGCAACAACATTCTATTGTACAAAACACATCAACAAACGTATGCGGGCAATTTTATACTGCACCAGCAGGACATGACTCTAACACAGTGCCAGTTCTTCTTATGAAATCAAACTCTACTGCTTGCGTCAGGCTTACTTTTACAATTTATTCTAATTACAAAGACTGCAATGGTCAAATTTGTCAGAACGTAATTGCCCTTGATACTCTTCACATAGGAGATCTGCACTATGAAAAACATGACAATATGTTCAGTGTATCTGCAGGCAAGGACTATACAAGTTCGTTTGATATCACAACAATTCCTAGTGCAGTTGATCTTGCAAATTATCCAATCGGTACCAGCTTTACAGTCACATACGTAATAAAACCACTAGCAAACGCTACCGGTTTTTATGATCAGTCAATACCAAAACTTGCCTGTGAGATCTATCCGCTAGCCGTTGGATATACGGCAGATCAGGTAAATGAATCAGACTTTACATACATTGATCGATTGAACCCTCCTTGCGCGGCAGGGGTAGACATACTTGCTGGAGTTGAAATTTCTGGCATGACTTACAAACAAGTAGCACTCCAGCCTTGACACTTTGAAAATAAATATGAAAACTATACACCTTTCAATAATTTTTATTTGCATGTTTTATGTCACCTTGTCAGTTGGGACTGCAGACGCAATAACTGGAAACCGTACTGCCAATTTTCCACCATCATATCCTAATCCTGCAAATATGACAATGCAAAGCAATCTAACTCACCCTGCACTTCATCCTACTCTGTCCTCGCTTGCAACAATCAATGTCGCGTTTAACAGCACAACATCCAGTCCAATCGTGATCACAGGTACGCTCAACAACCTATTTCCAAATCTAATCGATCTCAAGGTCCAAAATCCCCAGGGCAACCTGGTACTGGTCTCACAGTTACAGCCCTCATCAAACGGAAAATTCTCTCTCAGATTCGTTCCACTGGCTCCGTTATGGTCTACAAAGGGAAATTACACGGTAACGGTATCCTCTGGTTCTCAGGAACTGGGCAGTACTACATTTTTCTTTAATGGCACAAGCAATAGGCCCAATCCCGTACCAACAGCACACAGTGGAGCCTTGCCGGTTGAGCAATTCAGGTCTGGAATCAAAGCGCAAGACATCACATGCAACTATGACTTGCAACTAGTCATCAAGGCAGAAGACCACACTTCTGCCTGTGTGAACTCATACGTGGCACTACGGCTTGCCCAGATTGGTTGGGCCGTATCAAATGGTTCTGCAATACCGCAACTCCCTGATCCATCATCTGCGCTCCAACTTGACCTCTCTGTCAGCCTTGGTGTCATGCATACAAAGGAATTTGTGGCAATCAAGATCTCTGTCAATAATACATACGATAATCCAATCTATGCAGAAGCCCAGAATAAATGGGCGTACCAAAAACTTGATTCCCGCTGCCAACAAAATCAGTTAGGGGTTGCAATTCTTGAAGGATACTATACGCCTGAAAACATTACTCGAGGAAATAGCTTGCAGCTTTTCAACAAGTATGATTGCGGAATCTCGCAATTGGAAACCGGTAGGGTATACGAGTTTGAACCGCAAAGCTATCATGTAAAAGAGATAATGTGCTACAGATATTTTGGAGAGCCATGCCACTCGGAGGGATTAAACATGAATTACGGATTCGATGGCTACTGGGACAGGAACAACACAAAACAGCCGTTCGGTGTAGGGAAATATACGGTGATTGGTGC
Organism: Nitrosotalea sp.; assembly: GCA_050749405.1. Classification (GTDB taxonomy): domain Archaea; phylum Thermoproteota; class Nitrososphaeria; order Nitrososphaerales; family Nitrosopumilaceae; genus Nitrosotalea. Next base: position 756 of record JBOGRD010000018.1, on the reverse strand, counting down.
CGACGAGTGGGGCCATCTCGCAATACAGCATTTTACAGTCGTAAACTCTACCGGAGGTTAAGGAATGAAAACATTGCATCTTTCATTAATTGGGAGCGTTTGTATTGCTACAGCAATTGGAGTTTTCATAATCTGGTTTTTTACAAGTTCTTATGATTTTTCTACTTATACAAAAGATAATTCACTTGGAATTGAAGCCAATGTGATTTACGATTATAATCCAAATCTAATGTGCCCCTCTTTATCTTGTCACCCATCTAAAACTTTTCAACTCAATTTTACTTCAAAAGAAGGTTCAGAATTAATATCTTACAACATTTGCGATGGGATTTTTTGTACTAAAAAAGCGGGTTTTGAAAATCATATTATTAACGCAGGTGCACAAAATCATGCGATTGCATTTGGCAGTGTTACTTCATACGAAGCTGGTCCTATCATCCTAGGTGATTTGCCCTGGACAGTAGGTGATACAGTTGATATTAGAATGAAGGTAATGCCAGTAACAGTACTAGATAATGGAAGTTTGATTCATTACCCGGAAAGAACAATGTTTGTAGATTTGGGAAAATCAAAGATAATTGAGGTTGGAAATCAGACAAAATGAAAACCATACAGATTACATTGATTGTAATAATGTCAATTACCATATCACTTCTGGCAATAACTCCCGGTCCATTTGCTTACGCAGTCAAAACAACAGTTCAGGCAAACGGCACGCAGTATGAAATCGATTACACGGGAACAAACATATCAGTA
>JBOGRD010000017.1:0-16357 GCA_050749405.1 Nitrosotalea sp. | reverse complement strand
CAACATATAATTCAACTTGGCTTTACATGGCAACAAAATATTTGAAATGGGTCTATATCACAGACCAGACAGAACCAAATCCGTACGCTGTATTTCCCTCATACTTTGACCAGTATCTTACTGACCTTACATCTTCAGACATGGTTCCTGCAATGAATAATCTTACCCATGTTGTAAAGGCAATGAACCTGCAGGAAGGAGAGACAACAAGCTTAGACTCCAAACTTCAGGCAGCAATAGATTCACTTGACTCGAACAATACAACTGTAACAAAGAACCAACTGAACGCCTTTATCAACGAAGTAAACTCACAAAAAGGAAAGAAAATAGCTCAAGGCCAGGCAGACGAATTGATACAAGATGCCCTGAACATCATAAACTCAATTCACTAGATTCTCGAAAATAAAAAAATGGGCAAGTCTTGCAGCTATTCCAATAAGCCAGATGGCAACATTTACGCAGTCTCAGTTATCTTAGCCACTCCTAGAAGAACTTTTGTTGAACGAACCTTATCATTACAGTGAATCTCTTCAATTGTTTCATTCAAGTGTTCTGTACTAGAAGATGTTATCTTGGCCACCAAGTCATAGTGACCAACAGTGGGTTGAATATCCATCCCCTGCTGATAAAGTCATTGTAAGATTGTTCTATGAAATCAATGTACACCACAACTGGTCTTGGAAGAGATGTTATTAGATAATCTTAGTAAGAAAATTAAACTTGATGTAAAACGCGAAATTTGATCTAGAATATTTCTCTACAAGATTTTACTTGTAAAAAATTCCATCTTACTTAAAACACATGATTACAAATTTCAAATAGATTGAAAAAGATAGAAACATGGCTAGATAGAATTACAAATGAATCTAATTTATGGTTTAATGCCATACAGGCAGAAGACCAAGGAAATTATCTGCAGGCATTTTCTTTTTATCTTAAAGATGCAACAGAATGCATAAGAGAAAACTCTCTTGTAAGAGCTGCACTAAGCTGCTCATGTGCAGCAGAATGTCTTATCCATACGGGCAATTTGGCTGCAGCACGCCAACTAAACCTGCAGGCAGCAACATTTTATGAAAAAAATGCAGAGCAAATAATTGGAAACTCGGTAAGAGAAGCACTTTGGTCATATCAAGAAGCCTATGAATATTATAACCTCGCCTGTGAAGATAACAAAGCTCGCAATGTTTATGAAAGATATGTATCACTTTCAAGAAAGGTAAATCCTTTTTCTGGCGAAAAAGAAGCTATGGAATTATTGAGATGGAGAAAGACCGAAGAAGATGGCTCCACGCATCAAACAGGCATGGAAATTTCTGCTGACATCGATAATGCAATAAAGAATTTTTTAAGCGAGATAGTGCCAAAAAGTGAGAAGACAGAAGAACCAATTATTCAACGCATTTTTGACAAGATTACAACGAGGAGAACCAGTTCTGAAAAAGATATTGATGATTAACTGGGATAATTATCCTAGTGCCACTACAGGAGGAGTTTACACTTGGGAAAAAAATCTAATAGATTTTATGACCAATTATGAGTTTGTAATATTAAACCAGATCTCAAATCCTAACTGTAATGGAAAATATATTATTCCAAAACATGTTACCAAAGTAATTGAGGTACCTATCTATGGTACTGTACGATATGAAGAATACTGCCATTACGATTATCATGTAATTACAAAAATTCTTAGAACTACGGAGCGTGTCATCAAAGAGAAATTCCTGCCACTCTACAGAGATTTTGTAAGTTCCATGATTTCCGATCATTGCAATACCAAAGCTCTTGCAGATACTGTCATAAAATTACACGAACTATTACTGGAATATGATGGAAAAAAGTGCCTTGAACATCCCATGACGTGGGAGATTTTGGTTGAAGAACTCTACAAAGAGCCACTTTATCGTAGTGTTGTACTCAAGGAATCTGCTCTTATGGTTTACCAAACCTTCAGAACAAGCATCCAATTTTTGGCAACCAGGGTACCAAAGGTCGATATCATACATTCTTCGCTTGCTTGGTTTCCGGCATTAGTTGCTATATATGCAAAGAAAGAAAGTAATTGTCCACTGATAGTTACCGAACATGGAGTCGCATACCGAGAAATAATATTATTTCATAGTGTGTTTATGTTTGACGAGCCATCCAAGCTATTATCGAAAGTTGTTTCACAAAATATCGTCCGACTCGTCTATTCTGTTGCAGATGCAATAACGCCAGTTTGTCAAATAAATAAAGATTGGGAAAAAACGCTTGGGGCAGACCAGGCCAAGATAAAGGTCATTTATAATGGAATTGACACGTCAAAATTCAAACCAATCCAAGTCGTACGGGAGGACAAAAGGCCTACGATCGTTTCCGTAGCTAGAATAAACCCTTACAAGGATATCATTTGTCTTATCCAAGCCGTAAAATATGCAAAACAACAGATTCCTGATTTGCAATGTTTGATCTATGGAACATCAACCGACCTTGACTATTCCCTGAGATGTATAAGTTTTGTAAAAGAATTACAACTTGAGGACAGTGTAAAATTTATGGGGGGTACAAAGGAGCCTGAAAAAGCATTCAACGCAGCAGATGTTGTAGTCATTACCAGCATAACGGAGGGATTTCCATTTACGATTATTGAAGCGATGGCTTGTGGAAAAGCTGTTGTTGCTTCCGATGTTGGCGGAGTAAGAGAAGCACTCGAGGGATGCGGATTGCTTGTGAGAAGCAGAAGACCGTTTGAGATTGCTAATGCTGTGATACAGCTTATCAAGGACGAAAACCTTAGGCGCAAATTTGAAGAGACCGCTGTGAAAAAGGTTAGTGATAACTTTACCTTAGAAAAATGTGTTGAACAATACAAGAATGAGTATGAAAAGCTTATGGAATCTCACAAAGTCAAGAACGTAACATTATCCAATGAGGTAATTACACAATGAAAGAAATCTCCAAGGTGGTTGTAACTGGCGGTGCAGGATTCATTGGAAGTCACATAGTAGATGAATTGATCAAAAGAGGGATTGAGACATTTGTAATTGATAATCTGAGTACAGGCACAGTTGAAAACCTACAACAACATAAAGATAACAAATTGTTGCATATTGTAGTTGGTGATGCGCGAAATATCGAAAAGTTACTTGAAACCGTTGATGATATCGATGTTGTATTTCACCAGGCAGCGTTGATAAGCGTAACACGTTCAGTTTCTGAGCCGATGGTATTTCATGATGTAAATGTCAACATGACGCTTGAAGTGATGAATTTCTGCGTAAAAAATAAAGTGAAAAGATTTATCTTTGCATCCTCTGCTGCCGTGTATGGAGTTGTAAATGGATCAGCATCTGAAAATCAGGTATGCAGACCATATTCTCCGTATGGTGCAACGAAACTTGCAATAGAAGACTATCTTAACGCGTATTACCACACATACGGATTAGAAACTACTGCCTTGAGGTACTTTAATGTCTATGGGCCAAGGCAAAAACTAAACGACTACAGTGGTGTAATTACACTTTTTACAAATCAACTCCTGAATGGTAAAACACCAACAGTGTATGGTGATGGCCTGCAGACACGAGATTTTATCGATGTAAGGGATATAGTTCAGGCCAACATGCTCTGCATGGAATCAAAGAAAGCCGTTGGAGAGATGTTCAATGTAGCAACAGAAAACTCAATTAGTATACTACAACTACTAAAAACGCTCAAATTAATTACAAAAACCGAAGATGTTTCTCACAAATTCGGACCCCCAAGATCAGGTGAGGTAAAATTTGGTTTGGCATCTATTGATAAAATTAGAACTGCCATTGGGTTTGAACCTAAATCTACTGTTTCAGATGGTTTGGTAGATGTTGTGGAATATATCAAGTCAAAACCAGTGGTAAAAATGGCAGCATAGGATTTGGTGTGAACTTGGCTACACAATCGATGATCTCAAAGGAATCAAGAATGTTTGCGCAAAAGATAGCTCGTTCCATAGTTGAAATCCAACCCAACATAAACAATACTGTTGATATCGCGGTACTAATAGAATGTCTGGGCTATAGATTGAAAACTCTCACACAATTTGGTTTTGCAGACTATCATGCTCTTGCAAATTACATATTCAATTTTCTAGACATGTATGAAATGCGAGAAAAGAGCAAGGAGCTATTTATTAAATCCTTTAGCGCAGAGACTCCAAAAATCTCAAAAAGAATGGAAGAAGCTATTGGGCTTCTCTTTCCATGGCTTGGCTCTATAGCGTTGTTGTTTCTTACTGGAGTTTCCTTGTGGATGGCACTTGGATTTCCGATCCAAATTACCACTGCTTTTGTGACAGGAGTTTTCCTTGGGGTCATAGTAACAGAAGGAACCCTTCAGGTATTCAATAGGTTGGTACTATATTATTATGAACAAACCAACATGTGTGAAGTAAAGCGACTAATGAAACGTAGCTATTCTATGATGGGAGTTGTCTTGCTGGTAACCACTGGGGCTCTTTTTGTGCTCGGATACATAGAAAAAATTTCATTTCACCTTCTTTCTCTTACTATAATCAGTATGGTAACCGTATCGTTACATCGGACAAGTTACATGATAATTTATGCACTAAAAAGGGTACGCACCTTAATTGTTGCATACTCGTTTGCCTTTGCGGCCCTGTTATCTACATATTATTTTGGGCAACTGATTATTCCGTCAGGAATTACAAGATATTTTGTAGGACTTATTCTTGCGTTTATCGCTCTATCTATTTTTTCAATCGATCAACACCGTAAGCTAGTGAAAGGCTTTGCAAAACCCTTTAACATAAAAAAACCTCATTTCTATAAACCCCTCAGTGTAAATGATGAGACCATAAAATCGAGATTCAGTATTCAACTTTGGGAAACAATCCCATATTCATTCTATGGCATGTTTTATCTAATTACGATGTTTTCAGACAGGATATTATCTTGGATCTACAATCCAATAGTTCTCAAGGGAAATTTTGGATTGCCAATGGCTTTCAACGCACCTTATCACATAGGGGCAGATATGGCCTTGGTCGTCTTGCTGCCTGCCTCGATAATTCAATATATTATAATGATGCCAATTCATATTAGGATAAATAATATTAGTATAAGAACCACAATCTCACAGAACTCTGTTAACGTATTCATACAAGCTACCTACAGAAGAGTGATGATAGTTTCAATGATAGTAGCCGTTGCTACTGCAGGCGTTCTCAACCTTGTAGCACCCCCCCTGATGATGCATGCAGGAATTACTCAGATCAGTATAAGGATACTCCAGATTGCTTCCGTAGCTAATATCTTTATGTGCATTTTTACAGCCAACAGCTTGTTTTTGGCGTGGTTTAACAAAACAAAGTTTCTCCTAATTGTAGTCGTTATATCCTCAATAATCATAATAACATATGGAATATCATCAGACCATACAAAACTGGAAAACTTGACCTTTGGATATTTTGCAGCGTCTGTGTTTGCAGCTATAACATCGGTGATTTATACCCACAAAGTAATAAAACGAGCAGCAACCGTGGTATTTTCAAAACTTGTTTGACTTGAATTCAAAAGTAATTTGGAATAAACGAATCTGATGGCTCTATTATTTTGTTATGCTCAGCTTTTTCATACGTTGAATATGGAACATAAACCTCATTCCAATATCTCATACATACTAGTCTTTCATATCTTTCTATATGGATGTCTTCTCCTCGTGTCATATTGCGAAATAGAATGTCTGGCTCATTTATTCCAGCAACAGCTCTCAGGGGGCAAGTTGCAGAAATTCTTGAATTAATCTCAAATATTTTGGGTACTCCGTTGACCATTTTTGCTTGGATGTTGATAGGTCCTCTTGCACCAATTCTGACTGCTACCTCTTCTGCGGATTGGCGAACATCCTTAAAATCATCTATGAATGCCTTGTAGGTTTGCCCATTCTTTAGGGTTTTACGCATGGAAATGGATGACATCACTTTCCCTTTTTTGCTTATAGTTATACCTGAGGTAAATTCCGAGTCCCCATCCTGAAGATATTGCTGTAAGAGGGGTCTCCAGCCGATCTTTATGATTGATTTCATAGCATTTGTTAATTCTTCCATGTCATCAACAAGATAAAAATGCAAAGAGCCATGTCCCTCTCTTGGCTTTACTACTAGTGGGAATCCATGTTTCTTAATGAATTCTTCCTTATCTTCAGGCAGAGCCGAGTCTGCACAGGGAAGATTATTTTGTTTTAGAAACTCGAATGTTTTCCATTTATCAATAGTATTTAATAATACGCTTGTAGGATTCGTAATGACTATAGTTCCTGCCTTGTTTTCTATTTCATCTTTAGCTAGAGTTAGGGGTAAAAGTTCCTCGTCAGAGCCTATGAAAATTGCCTTTATCTTCTTTTCAATGCACGTTTTGATGATGAAATCAAGATACTCTGTAGATGTAACAGGAGGTACAAACACTCCAACATCACCACGGTACAAGCCGGCAGCCTTGGCACTCGTATCAGCTACAATGATTTTATAATTATGACTGGGTTTTTTTTGACTATTTGCAAGCTTGAGACATTTCATGATTCCCTGTGCCACAATACCGCCAGTAGCAGTTACCAGGACGTTTGTTGAAGACATATGGTATAATCACTCTCTTTGTTTATCTGCTTTATTAGAAATAAAATGTAACCATGTTATGTAACATTGTTTCATACTGTATTGAAAATGGAGTTTGGTTACAGGTTATACACCAATAATGTTTAGTGTGACGTCTGGAGTACAATACGTAGAGTATCTGCAATCTACTACATATCATCCCTTTATTTTTCTAATATGTTGTACTAGATCTTCTGCATTAGATATGTCTTGTAACTGGCTACTTGTTATGTAAAGATAACCACCTTCAAAGTCTGGATAGGATTCTTTGCAAGAAAATATTGTAACTACCATGTTCTCGTGATCAACCTTGAATCCATGACATGGTTCATGTCCCCTCACCACGGCACACGTATTTGTTAATTCCAGCCATTTTCTTGAGATTGACTTTCCAAAATGTTTGCCAAACCTACGGCGGGAAACCTCCCAACCATCTATTGGTCTTGGATCATTCCACAGGAGATCCTCCAAAATATCGTTTTGGCTATGATTTTGAGCAGAAGCTCTTGAAATTAATTCCCTGTATTCTGTGTTTATTATTACTGGCAGCCCGCCGTGAACCAACAAGATCTTTCCTTCAATTATGACAGTTAACGTAAACAATTGGAAAAGTTCAAGAATTTTCTTGTGAATTGTGTTCTTTAATTCCCCAAAGCTTTGTGCTATTTTCATAGGTAGATCATGGGATACAAAGGGAAATTCTTCTGGTGCTTCATGATTTCCGCGCATTAGTATAACAGAATCAGGAAATGACTGTTTTAGGTGAGATATCTTATACAAAACCTCAATAGAATGACTTCCTCTGTCTACATAATCTCCCAAGAAAATCAGTTTATTATTGACATTTGAAAGAAATTTTTTATAGTTTATTTCTTCAAGAATTCTGTTTAACGAATACAGATCGCCATGCAAATCTCCTACCACAACAAGATGGTTTGGGATTTTAAGTTCGGTTAGACCTAGGTTAATTCTACCACCATTGATTATTCCACTCCATCGCTCTCTTTGCAAAGTTCTAATTACGGCATCAAGAAGTGATGAAAAATTATCAATATCTATACGAGGTTGATGTAGGTCTACTGTCATGATGATCTTACCAATTGAACGACTTCAACAGAATTTGTCGGCTCTTGATCTGGGTTTAATTCTTCTAATATCTCTTTTTGAGGCAATAGATCAAGCCCTAGTCGTTGCTTTACTATTTGGGCTATCTCCATGTATCGCTTTCGAATAGTTGTTGTAGTTAGTTCACCAGCTATTGCAATTCTTAACTGAGTTGTGTGTTCTCCTATCTGGAGTGCAGCTAGATAAAGAGCTGCGGCTGCTAACGATATTGGTTTTTTACCAGACAACCGCGGATCTCCTTCTATCTGCAACAATATCTCTAGTGCCCTGCGTTCTGTCTTTCCAGACAACCTGGCTCTAACAGCTATCCTGGAAACATGTTTTGATGGTTCTGGAACGCCTATATTCATTTTCATTTGTCGGAGAAGAAGTTTGTAATAATGAATGACATTTTTTTTGTTACAATTCTCAAGAAGAGCCTCTATTCTGTCAATGGGAAAGAGAACCCCAGCATCTTTACATGCAATATAGATTGTTGCTGCAACAATGCCTGTTATTGATCGTCCTCTTATCAGTTTCCTGTTTAATGCTTTTTTGTAAATGTAACTTGATCTCTCTGCAATTAGGGAACTCATCCCAAGAATCTGTGTGATTCTACGTATCTCTCTTATAGCTTTGTTTAGATTTCTTGTCTTGGAATCATTGGAAATGGTGAATTTGTTTAGTCTGCGAAGTCTCTCCATTCCTGTATAAGATTCGATCTGTTTGCCATTGACATCTACATTTTTTTTATCTATTAAGGTGGGTAGTCCAATGTCATACATTATAAGGGATGTAGGTTCAACAAGGCTAGAGTTTTCTACACTGGTAGATGTTATATCTCTGCAACCTGTTTCATCGAAATAAGTTGTATTTATGACTATTCCACAACTGCTACAGATTTTTTCGCCTCTATCAGAGTCTAAAACTATTTTGCCTCTGCAAGAAGTACAATTAGTTGTTTCAAAATTTGTAGGTTTAATTTGGTTCCACATGTGAGCAGAGAAACGTTTCTAGCTTTAAAGCTCTTTGCAAGATACATCAATAATCTTTGAAGATAAAAATCTCTTAGAAAAAACTTACATTCGAAAGTTTGTATATTTTATTCATTCACGCGTATATCGATCTGGTTTTACCTAAAAAAGGGAACTAACAATATGAATTACAATCTTACGATTATAGGCTTGTTACCTTGCTGTCGGCCTTGGAAGAAACAAGACCAATTATTTCATCATACGCATGTAAAAAGTGTCTTCCTTTTTCAGTTATCATGTAAAGCGCCTCCCTTTCTCGTATGTTAGCAAACCATTTTCTTGTAACAGTTTCATATAATCAACTAGAGAATATGAAAGATATGCATTGTACATTATCTTTGTCTTGGTAGTCCAGTTCATGCAGTTTCTAGGATTGTTGTAATTATTTCTGTTCTGCTTCTATACTTCATAGATTGTTATATGTCATTTTGCTGTTAAAAGAATCTGATAGATAGTTCTGTATTCAGATTCTATTGCTATTTATTGATTTATTAAAGTCAGATTGTCCTTTGATATGCCAAAGTTTTGAATCATTTTGGTAGTTGCTGATTAGAGTAATTTCTATAAACCTCTTCTATAATATTATTGTGTAACATTTCTATCTTAGACTATATCTGTTACATTATAATAGTATGGTCACCATCATCTGTTGTTGAAAGCTGTAGTGCATCAACCTCAATACTTTCCTTACCCGGGGTTTTTTCATAAACTGGCACAGGCAGATGTTTATGTCATAATGGATAAAGTACAATATGACAAGAGATTTACTAACAGAAATAAGATAATTGCAACAAATGGATGGACATGGATTACAGTTCCTATAAAAAAAGATCGTAAATTTATACCTAACATGGACGTAGAAATAAACAACGAATTATCATGGCGCGAACTACATTGGAAAAAAATACACCAGTCTTATGCCAATGCAAAATATTTCTATTTGTATAAAGATCATCTGGAATCATTGTATAAACGAGACTGGAAATTTTTGTTTGATCTTGATCTTCATACTATCAAAAAGACAATCGAATGGTTAGGACTCAAGATCGATGTTATAAGGGAGTCAGAATTAAACGTGCAAGGAAGATCAACTGAACGCTTGATAAATGCATGCAAAGAAGTAGGCGCTGATACTTACATCTCTGGTACTGGAGGCAAAAATTACATTGACGAAAAGTTATTTGAAAAACACAACATAAAATTCGAATATCAGAATTATCTTCCAATACCGTACAAACAACGCCTAGCAAAATCTTTCATACCGGATTTGTCGATCATAGATTTGCTTTTCAATGTAGGTCCTGGAAGTCTTGAATTGATAACTGAAAGTAGAAAAAATCTACTAACCTTAAACAATTAATTATTTGAAGATTTCCATTAGTTTGCTTTGTCGACCAACTCCACCAATCACTGACATACTGATCTAATTTTCTGTACCAGACAAGCTTTGGATAAGACTCTCCTGACCAATCTTATGCGTAATTGGATAGATTACAATGAAAAACTGGTCAGGAGAGACGAGATTCTCATCTCAGATGATGTGATAAAATCGTGGAATAAAGAACTTGAACTGAAGGCATCTCTGTATAACAGATTCATGGGTATGTAGAGGGAGTGACTAGAATAACTTGATCTGACCATTGGAGTTGGTCAACAGAGCACATTAGTTGTTTGTAAGCAGCAAGTATTGTCCACCTCATTTAGTAATTTTGTAAATGGGTCGTTTTGACAACGTCAAATCTGATACGTTTTCAATCATCCTATGATCTAACAGAAATTGTATGTATTGCTTAATTTGTTTTGAATTAAGGCTACACCTATACATGACATGAGTCGTTAAGGTTCTCTTTTCAGAGACTTCCAATATGGTATCAATTATCTCAATCCAGCCCAGATTTCTCTGCATTATAACACTTTCAGACTAGTCTTTGGCATCACATTAACGTAACACGATTTCCTTGATAATTCTATACAAACTCTACAATTTCATTTAGGTTTTCAACATTAGTGACATTTTTTCCTTTTTCATATGGAACAGTCCATAACCTAAAATCATTGTCAAAACAGAGTTTGAGGACCTCGAAGGCTTCTACGTATTTTGCATTCGTATTTAATCTACTTTGAAGAGCGCGATACTCTGCAAGTCCCTTGATTCCATTTGATTTAAGGTAAAGTTTGGTGTGCTGTGACCAAAATATCTCAACTAATTCTACCTTTTCATGAACAATATCTGAGATATCAAAGAAAACCTTGGGTTCAAAATTCCTACTAAGGGGAATTTCGTATGACAAGACATTTGAATTAAATCTGGCTGCTTCCAACGTCGATAATGCTACAGCTCTATGATCGTGATGGACATCCCCCTGTGAATGTGTGAATATGATATCTGGATTTACTTTGTTTATGAAAAATTCCACGTGATTAATAAGATCACTTGTCACGTTCAACCTTGAATCTTCAAAATTGTCTATCCATAGATTTCTTGCACCAATAAACTTTGCAGAGCGTTTTAGTTCCTCTACTCGTTCATCTGGATTGCCTCCAGATTCTCCTCTGGTAACTGAATACATGTAAACATCATGTCCCTGTCTTGCAGCCTTGATGAGAGTGCCTCCACATCCTAGCTCAATGTCATCGGGGTGTGCCCCGATAGCTAATATGTTCATGCAAAGCCTATGTTTGTATTTTATTTAATGTTCGACTAATATTTTTCTATACGTTTTTTCTCTAACTTTATGCTATGCTTAGATTCTGTTAAATCAGGTTTATTGTTTTGACTGTTAATTTCCATTGATTATTGTTACATATTTTACTCATCTTCTTAGGTTTTGAACCTTCAAAAAATTTATGAGCAAATTATGCACTTTACTTTCTTGTACAGGTATTATGAAAGAACTGAAAGCCTACTGGATCATATAATAGAGGACTGTTACCTAGGATTTTAGGTCAAGTCATATATGAACAATAGAGTATAAAGATAATTGTGCGGTTATGGTGTAGACATTTGCACGTTCATCAAACCAGAGAAAGGCAGCGGTGAAATTCCGACTTAACCGCACCATTGGATTAAACAGAAACCAATTTTGTGTTTTAATCTGATGAATACATAAAAGAACATGCGGCTATTTTAGATCTAGGGGATGAAATATTAATTACTCAAAACTTTATTCCTTAAAAATTCTAGTCTATTTTCAACTGTATTAATATTATAGAAAAATCTGACTATATTCAGATAAACCTCAAGGAGTAGTAAGTGTGTGATTTGAAGAAAATATATTATTATTACACAGTGATGGTTCTCGCGCTTATGATATCAACACCATTGGTTGGTATACACACTGCAAACGCGCAAATCATATCAGCAAGTCCTCCAACAAATCTTACTGCAACTGCTGTTTCAAGTTCAGATATTAACCTTAGTTGGACTGCACCCTCTGGAACCATAGTCACAGGCTACATGATTGAAAGGTCAACTAATGGAGGCACCACCTGGTCTACCATACAATCCAACACCGGTAGTACTGCAACAACATACTCTGATACCGGGCTTGCTGCAAGTACATCTTATACATATCGAGTATCTACGATAAGCTTGCTTGGCACAAGCTCCCCCTCTAACACTGCATCTGCTACTACACAAAGTGCAGCTACTGTACCAGGATCTCCAACCGGTCTTGCAGCCACTGCCGGTAACACCCAGGTATCGCTCTCATGGACAGCTCCTGCAAACAACGGAGGATCAGCTGTTACAAATTACAAGATATACAGGTCTACTAGTTCTGGGACAGAAACACTCCTTGCAACAACAGGAAATGTCAATTCATATACCGACACTACCGTAACTAACGGCCAGACATACTACTACAAGGTATCAGCTGTAAACTCTGTTGGCGAATCGTTGCAGTCAAATGAAGCAAGTGTGATGCCATCTGGTTCATCAACTTCACCACAACCACCAACCGGACTTGCAGCAACAGCAGCATCATCATCGCAGATTAATTTATCATGGACAGCTCCTGCAAACAACGGCGGATCAGCTATTACAGGCTACATGATTGAGAGATCAACTGATGGCACAACCTGGTCTACCATACAATCAAACACCGGTAGTACTGCAACAACATATTCTGATACAGGACTGACAGCAAGCACAGCTTACACATACAGGGTATCTGCAATAAATTCAGTCGGTACCAGCTCCCCCTCTAGTACTGCATCTGCCACTACACAAAGTGCAGCTACCGCACCACAATCACCAACTGGTCTTGCAGCAACAGCTGGACCTTCCCAGGTATCACTCTCATGGACAGCACCATCATCTAACGGCGGCTCTGCAATTACAAATTACAAGATATACAGGTCTACTAGTTCTGGGACAGAAACACTCCTTACAACTGTGGGAAATGTCAATTCATATACTGACACTACCGTAACTAACGGCCAGACATACTACTACAAGGTAACAGCTGTAAACTCTGTTGGCGAATCTACGCCATCAAATGAGGCAAATGCAATGCCAGCTGCGCCTGCCACAGCCCCAGGTGCTCCAACCGGACTTGCCGCTACTGCAGCATCGTCATCACAGATCAACCTCTCCTGGACAGCTCCTGCAAACAACGGCGGCTCTGCAATCACTGGTTACAAGATAGAGAGATCAACTGATGGCACAACTTGGTCTACTGTACAATCCAACACTGGCACCACTGCAACAACATATTCTGATACAGGACTGACAGCAAGTACAGCTTACACATACAGGGTATCTGCAATCAATTCAGTTGGTACAAGCTCCCCCTCTAGTACCTCATCTGCCACTACTAGTGCAGGTGGTACAACACAACTATCGCTTACAGTAAATTCAGTTGATCTGTCAGGAACTCCAATCACTGGCATGTCGACTGCTCTTCGTTATGCCAACGGTACAACTGTACAAGAGGCCTATACACCGGTCACCTTTACCGTTACATCAGGTGTTGCATACGTTGTCCATGTACGAGATTATCTAAATAACGTGTTTAACCACTGGAGTAATGGTAACACAAGCAGCTACTATCCCATCACACCTACACAGAGTGTTACCTTGACTGCATACTATTCAACTAACGGTTCAACTACAACTGTTCCATCTGCTCCACAAAATCTACAAGCAACAGCAGGCAATGCACAAGTTTCCCTATCATGGACTGCTCCATCAAGTAATGGTGGTTCTACTGTTACAAATTACAAGATATACAGGTCTACTAGTTCTGGGACAGAAACACTCCTTGCAACAACAGGAAATGTCAATTCATATACCGACACTACCGTAACTAACGGCCAGACATACTACTACAAGGTATCAGCTGTAAACTCTGTTGGCGAATCGTTGCAGTCAAATGAAGCAAGTGTGATGCCATCTGGTTCATCAATTACAGCACCATCATCACCAACAGGCCTTGCAGCCACTGCCGGTAACACCCAGGTATCACTCTCATGGACAGCTCCTGCAAACAACGGCGGCTCTGCAATCACAGGATATAATGTATATCGGGGCACAACATCTGGAGGGGAGAGCTCAACACCTGTTGCTACCGGTATCACATCAACCACATACACCGACACTGGACTGACAAACGGCCAAGCATACTACTATACCGTATCAGCAGCCAACTCTGTTGGCACCAGTTCTCCATCAAACGAAGCCAGTGCAACACCGGTAGCACCTGCAACAGCTCCTGGCGCACCAACCGGACTTGCTGCAACAGCAGCATCGTCATCGCAGATCAACCTCTCCTGGACAGCACCATCCAACAACGGCGGCTCTGCAATTACAAATTACAAGATATACAGATCCACTAGCTCTGGTACTGAGACACTCCTTGCAACAACAGGAAATGTCAATTCATATACTGATACCGGACTGACAAACGGAGTAACATACTACTACAAGGTAACAGCTGTAAACTCTGTTGGCGAATCTGTACCATCAAGTGAGGCAAGTGCAACACCTGCAGCTGCAGCTACTGCACCACAACCTCCAACCGGACTGACAGTAACTGCAGCATCGTCATCGCAGATCAACCTCTCCTGGACAGCTCCTGCAAACAACGGAGGCTCTGCAATCACTGGTTACGAGATAGAGAGGTCAACTGACAGTGGTACCACATGGAGCACCATAGTAGCAAACACTGCTTCCACTGCAACAACATATTCTGATACAGGACTGACAGCAAGTACAGCTTACACATACAGGGTATATGCAATCAATTCAGTTGGTACAAGCTCCCCATCTAACACAGCTTCTGCCACTACTAGTGCAGGTGGTACAGCATATTCAATTAACCAAGTACAATCTGGTCTAGTAGTTTCTGACTCGCTAACTAATGAGACTGAAACACAGCAACAGCTGCAGGCAAATCCCGGCTACTGGTCATTTGGCGGTAGTGCAGGAGCAAATAATTACACATTTTGGAGGGATACACAAGGGCTGCACATTGGAGTCAAAGCTCCATCTAGTGGAAGCTACGATGGATACTATGCTGTAACACAAAACACCAACGCAATGCTATTTAATGCCATACTAACAACACCCACTCGAACACTGCCAACACCAAACGTCTTCTATGACAATGGATTGTTTGTTCTTAGCTCAACAACTGGAAATGCAAACTATGTCACATGTGCCTCAGGAACTAGTTCAGCCGGTACCACATGGGCAGTATTTTCACTAACTTCTGGCGGTACAAAATTCAATACACTGTGGTATGACTCTAGCGCCAACCAGCCATTAACTCGTGACTGTACAATTATCACAAATGGAACCAACTATCTCAAGGTATATCTTGACGGAACACCGGTGTATGAGAATAAAACTCTGAATCTACAAATGCCAGGTCCGTTTAATGCATTTTTGGAACCAGAAAGCAGTTATGCTGGACAGCTGTTAAATTCAACATACAAGGCTTACTACGCAGCATCTGATGAAAATGTAACGGTAACGAACCTTCCAAGTGGTACCGCAACAGTCAAAATTGTGAATGGATCAGGGAATGTACTTGCCACAAGCCAAGTCTCCGGTGGTACTGCCATACTTGATGTTGGCCAATATCTCTTTCCGTTATCTGGAACCATCCAAGTATACGATTCAAGCAATAACTTGATCACATCCAGCTCTGCTAGCATTTATGGCGGTGATGCGTATTCTGTTGTATCTAGCGCACCTACCGCACCAGGATCTCCAACCGGACTTGCTGCAACTGCTGGCAAGTCCCAGGTATCACTCTCATGGACAGCTCCTAACAATGGCGGGTCAGCCATTACAAAATACAACATATACCGTGGTACGGCATCTGGTAGTGAAGGGGCAACACCTGTTGGTTCAGTAAGTGGCTCAACTCTAACCTATACTAATACCGGGCTGACAAACGGTCATACATATTTCTACAAGGTAACAGCTGTAAACTCTGTTGGTGAATCCTTAAAATCAAGTGAGGCAAGCGCCACGCCTACATCTGCTACCGTACCGCAACCACCAACCGGACTGACAGCTACTGCATCATCATCATCGCAGATTAATCTATCTTGGAAAACTCCAAACAACGGCGGCTCT
>JBOGRD010000016.1:0-20412 GCA_050749405.1 Nitrosotalea sp. | reverse complement strand
GATTTATGTTTACATTGAATGGTACAATGGGAAAGGCTTTCTTTGCTGCAAGTACCTGTGGAAGCTCGTTGAGGTCATACATTGGATAATAGATGCCAGTAGTATTACCCCCAAGTCTTGTGGCCAACCCTTCTGTAGTTATAGCGGGCATCGATTGGTTGTTAGGGTCTGTCGTCTGGGCTAATGCTGTATAAATGGTAAAAATTGTTGTGATAATTAATCCACAAATTATTCCCAAGTATAGGATTTTCATTTTTGAATCACAATCACTTCTTGTTCAAGGCTTAAAAAACTACAGTATTTTTTCTTTGTAACTTTCTTCTAGTTTTCTGAAAAATTTTCCTTGGCCAGATAGGACTAATATCATAATTATGATGTATTCAAATCTCTTGGCAGGATTTCAAGGGACAATGTTCGATCCCTTCTTGATAAGTTTTTGCAGGACTTTTCGATAACATCAATTCATTTTTTACAACAAAAGAATTTATCGCAACAAGTTGACAATTCCTTTTTCCAGAGAAATCTTTGGCTCAAAACCTAATTCTTTTTTGGCAGCCTTGACATCATAGTAAAAGTGGACTGCCTCTTTTTCAATATCTGTTACTGTAACTTTGGAATGCGATTTAATGTTGTTTTTTAGAATTTTAACAACTTCTTTTACGGTTACTGGTTTACCTGATGCTATGTTATAAATAGCATATTTTTTATTCGAATCCAACGCTTTAATTATCGCATCACAGACATCATGTACATTAACCAGATCTACTTTCTGGAATCCATTTTTATATCTATGCAGAAAAATGGGCTGCGAGTTCTTGTAACTTTCGATAAACTTGCCTATAGTGTTTTTCTGTGGGTATCCATTACCATAAATAACTGAAACCCTCAAGATGGTTGTGTGAAGGTCAAACTTGGAGCCATAGTAAGATACGAGATTTTCAGAGAGAAGTTTAGTGCAGCCATAATTTGTAAATGGCGAAGTAGGAAACTCTTCCTTTATTGGAAGTATTTTAGAGGGAGAATATACATTATGACCTGAAACAAACACAAATTTTTTTATTTTTTTTTCTTTGGCATACTCCAAAATATTCAAAGTTGTGACAACATTTTCACTCATCATACTAGAAAGATCTTTTTCATTTGTATCTGCAGCGAGATGAATTATTGCATCAAAATTTGTTGTTCTGATCTTGTTTGCTAGATGGTTAAAGCGAAGATCTGCAAGATGCATCTTGTGATTTACGTTAGCTGGTTTTCTTGAAATTCCTTCAACCTCATGGCCCTGTTTTTGTAATTCTGGCACTAGGTTTGAGCCAATAAAGCCGGTGCAACCTGAGACTAGGATCTTCATGTCAACAAATTATTCTATTACCGCATAACACGCCCGCGTTGAAAAGTCAAATCTTTTTAGTCTTAGTTTGCCAAACCCCAGCTCTTCCATGACTGCAATTGTCTCGCCTGGATAGTCTTGGTGATTGATCTCATCAAAACAGATAATCCCACCCTTTGGTATTCTATCAACAAGTAGACGGATTGCATCCTTGGTTGGCTGGTAAAGATCCATGTCCAAGTAAAGTAGTGCAATAACAAGGTATGGATTTTCCTTAAGAAACAAAGGGAGTGTTTGTGAGATATCGCCTTTTACTAGCTGTACTTTTTCAATGTGGCCTATCGTTCTGTTGCGGTCGTAAAGTTTGATTGCTGTCTGCAAAATTGAATACGAATCGTGTCGCAAACCGCCTTTTCTCATATGGACTGCCTTGCTGGTTTTATCTTGAGGCAACAAGTCAGTAAAGCCCTCAAAGGTGTCAAAACCGATTACCTTTCGAGTATGGTGATATCCTTCAAAAATTGAGCAAAAATGAGCGTACGACATCAAGCCAAAACCATCTGCTACACCACACTCAAGAATAGAGCCTGGAACACTTTTTATCAAATTGTAAAGCTCGTATTTCTCAAGAAAGTTTCTTATCTGTTGTCTCCATGTAAAGACTGGAAAGTTTCTGAGCTTTTCAATGTCTTCCAAATTAACACCATTTAGAAATTCCTGAACATCAGTGTAAAACTGTAATTGCTCCGGAGTATTCCTGCTATATTCGATGTTCCTTAGCACTTTATTTAATGAATTCATATTATTCATGATTCTTTTTTTGGAGACAAACAATAAAAGATAAGCGCATAATTTTTATAGAACAATACTAGTGATAAATATTCTAGTCTCAGCACATCAAATACAAAATCAAAAGTTTTTTATCAAGTCTGGTGTTTGTGCAAAATTAATAAATGACAAAGTGGACACAGTTTCCGACAAGTACTCATGACAGTACAGCAATTGACAAAGAAGAAAGAAATTGATTTGATATAATCAGTGACTAGTTATAGTTCAGCACACTTATGTTTCCATAGAGGTCCAGGAAGTAGAGTTTTCCATTCCATTCTTCCATGTATATTGGAGATACGGTCAGACCATACAGTATTGGTTGAACCTGTCCTATTGGATATCCACTTGCTGCGTCTGTCGTGGGTGGAGCCATACCTGATGGCAGCAGTGCAACAATGTTGCCTACTGCATAATCTCCAAAGAAATATGCACCATCCATATTTGGATATGTGGTTCCATGGTAGAATGCCCCGGCAGAGAGTGCTTCAAGGCCTGCACCCTGGCCTGTCTGTGGCTCTACTCCCTGGTGTGGGTACCAGTACAATTGCGGTACATAGCTTGCCAGGTTTTGCGGGTTTCCATATGGTGGTGCCTCATAGTTAGGCCATCCATCATTTGAGCCCCCTGCAGTAGCATTATCGATTCTCTCCCATGTGTTAAAGCCTGTATCAGAGAGGTATACCTTTCCTGTCTTGTAATCTACATCAAAGGTATATGGGTGTCGTACTCCATAGACCCATATCTCTTTCTTTATGCTGGTATTGGTGCTTGATGCAAATGGGTTTGTAGATGGTATCGAATAGAGTTTTCCACTAGAGTCAGGGGAAGCAAGTGGTGTTATCCTAAGTATCTTTCCCTGCAGTGTTGTCTGGTTTTGACTTACAGTAAATTTCCAGCCGTCACCTGTTGATATGAAGAGGTTGCCGTTTGAATCAAACTTGAGGGACCCTCCATTGTGACCGTCGTTCCATGCTGGAATGTTACCAAGGACAAGCTGCTCGCCAACAGACTGGTCCGCTATGATGTTACCTGACGAGTCTGTTGTGGCATGATACCTTATGACCTCGCCTTGCGCAGCTGCCGCAGAACCTGTTACGTTTCTTGTAACATACAGGTAAACCATCTTGGAGTTTGTCCAGTTTGGATCAAATGCAATCCCCAACAGTCCGTTGGTTTCATAATTTACCTGAAGATTAGGTACAGTCACAAACGGTACCGATTGTTTTACAAACTGACCGTTTACGTTCTTAAATACATCTACATTTCCAGTGTTCTTTTCATTTACCATAAATGCCCCAGAGCCGTCCACACCAGGACCGTTGTCAGGAATAAATGCAAAGTAGGCTGGGAAGTTAGCTCCTGATGCTACAACTTGGGAACTAAATGCATGAGCGTTTGGGTCGACAGTAAATGCGGCAGAGTAGGTGTTGCTACTGGTATCTGATATTGTAATAGTGTGGTTACCAGATGCAACCGTACTAGGTATCGTAAAGTTTCCTCCAAAGTTGCCTTCAGAATCAGTTGTTATGCTACCAGAAGGTGTAATGATATTGCCGTCAAACTTTATCGTAACAGCAGAACTTGCTGCAAAGCCATTGCCCTGGCTTGCTGGAATCAGTACATTAGAGCCTGGTTTGCCTGTAGTTGGAAAGATGACTACATGTGGTAAGACGGTAACAGGCTGACTAGCAGTATTTTTTGATGCGTCCTGGACACTGATTGTATGTGTGCCTGCAACGGAGCGCAGTACCTGCATTATTGCGACAAAGTTTCCGCTAGAATCGGTTGTTATAGTCAGTGGAATGGTACTGCCAGAACCTACGTCTTGTGAGCCTACTCCAATTGCAGTACCATCATATGATACAGTAATCTGCGAGCTTGGTGCAAAGCTTGTACCTGTAATCCTTACATCAGTGCCCACGTTAACGTAATTAGTGTTAAGTGCAATGGTAGACCCCCCGCCTACTGTAAATAGTGTCGAATGTGTGTTAGTACCATCTGTTGCTTGAACGATATGCGATCCAGATGATGCACTTGGTACTTGGAACGTAGCACTAAAACCTCCATTTAGGTTTGAGATTATCATAGGTGGAGTTGTTTGAAGAGTACTACCATCCCATGTCAATGTGATGGTATGAATTGACGAGAATGTGGTTCCTGTGGCTGATACGGTAGTGCCTGCAGGCCCGCTTGATGGAGAGAGTGTTAACGCTGTATCCTTGTAAACTGCAGTAATCGGAGTATTATTTGAAATGGATATTGGTCTTGGATTGGATATAGAACCGGTATCAAGCCAGTGATCAAATACATAGGTGTTATAATTTCCCACCGCGACCGTATATTGTATTCCGCTAGTCAGAGTAAATGTGACAGGAGCGTAGCCCGATGATATTTTCTGTCCATTCTGATCCAACTCGACATAAATACCTGTAAGAGATCCGCCCGTTGCTAGCTGGGTAGTTACGGTCAATTTACATGTAACACACTGTGTCGTTGTTGTAGTGGCAGATGCGGTACTAGAGGGTAAGCTGGTGCCAACTGAATTGATTGCAGAGACACGATAAGTGTAGGTTGTGTTCTGTAACAAACCGGTATCAGAATATGTTGTTCCAGCGGTGCCAGTGTTGGATTGTACAGTAGACCAGGTAGCTCCTGTGTCATTTGATCTCTCAATCATGTAACCAGTGATTGCAGAGCCGCCGTTGTTTGAAGCAGTCCAGGAGAGGTTGATCTGCGATGACGATGCTGCTGTTGCAGTCAATCCGGTTGGTGGTTGTGGGACAGTGAAAGTTGTGGCAGAGGCAGTGTTTGACGGCTTACTTGCTCCCACAGAGTTTTTCGCAAATACTGTATAGTTGTATGCTGTGGAAGGTGCAAGACCAGTATCACTAAATGATGTAGTATTGCCGCGTGAGAAGAATAGTGTGTCAGTGGAGTTGGAGAAGCTTCCAAAAGACAGATTGCCTCTTGCTCGCTCTATCTCGTATCCTGTAACTGATGAACCGCCGTTGTTTGCAGGAGTTGTCCAGGAGAGATTGATCTGCGATGACGATGCTGCTGTTGCAGTCAGTCCGGTTGGTGGTTGTGGTGCGGTAGCTGCACCTTGTGTAGTGGCAGAAGCGGTACTAGAGGGTAAGCTGGTACCAACTGAATTGATTGCAGATACCCTGTATGTGTAAGCTGTACTTGCCGTCAGTCCTGTATCAGAATATGTCGTTCCAGCGGTACCAGTGTTAGATTGTACAGTAGACCAGGTGGTTCCTGTGTCATTTGATCTCTCTATCTTGTAGCCTGTGATTGCAGAGCCGCCGTTGTTTGAAGCAGTCCAGGAGAGGTTGATCTGCGATGACGATGCTGCTGTTGCAGTCAATCCGGTTGGTGGTTGTGGGACAGTGAAAGTTGTGGCAGAGGCAGTGTTTGATGGAGAGCTTGTTCCAACAGAATTGATTGCTGATACCCTGTATGTGTATGTGGTACTTGCAGAAAGGCCAGAATCAGAATATGTGGTACTAGTGGAAGCAGTGTTTGCTACAATGGTACTCCATGTGGTTCCTGTGTCATTTGATCTTTCAATCTTGTAGCCGGTGATTGCAGAACCGCCGTTGTCTGTGGGCGCATTCCATGAGAGATTGATCTGCGATGATGAAACAGCAGTGGCTGTCAGTCCAGTTGGAGGTCGTGGCACAACAGTTACAGTAGAAGATGTTGTCTTGTAAACTGCAGTTATTGTACTATCAGAAGATATTGATATATCTCTTGTTGCACTAGTTGAACCAGTATCAAGCCAGTGATCAAACATGTATGTAAGATAATTATTGGCTACCACACTATACATTTGGGTATCATTTACAGTAAATGTGACAGGAGAGTATCCCGAATTTACCAGTATGCCGTTTGAATAGAGTTGTATGTATATACCAGAGATAGAAACACCGTTGAGGTCTTGCGTGTTAACAGTTAATTGGGAAGTGGTGACGGCGTTTACAACTTGATTGCTAATCATCGGTGCAAATAAAACCAAAAAAACAGAAGTCGCAAACCAGAGATTGAAATGATTCTTTCTCATCCGTATCTGCCTATTCTACTTTTTATAAGTGGGTATGCTAATAATATAATAGAAGAATTTTACATGGGTTTTGCATGAATTTTTATTCTTATATTTGAAGGAAAAGATAAGGGTTATGCTCTAAAAGATTCGCACAAATTTCATGAACGATGAAACAATTCTACCCCTTTATAAAATGGGTTCGTCTCCAAGTTATGGATCTCTATTTCTCAAAAATAACAAACTCAATAAAAAATAAAACTGGAATTTCTGATTTTGTGACTGTTCTATGTGTCAAAGCATAGAATATTATTCACTAATATTGTTCTGTAAAAAATATCCACTCTTCTTTTATTTCTTGCAGCCAACTAATATTATTGAAATCATCGTAAGCTCTGCTCAAAAGGATACAAAGTACAGATGTGAGTTGGATATCATATCAATACTGTCTACCATGGATCTTTACTACGAAGTTGAGGGGAATAAGGAAAAAAGAGTAAAAGGCGTATCTTCCATTGTAGATGCCATATCGGATGATCTTTCTTTTTGTTCTTGTGAGGGTGACAAAGCTATTGAGCTTATTTCACAATCCAATGCTGGTGTAATTCTTTGCAAAAAAAGTTTGCGTGGACTGGTGCATCCAAGGCAAGGAGATCAATTAATTTTCCTTGACAATCCAAGGCTTGTTTTTGTAAATTTAGCCAACAAGCTATTTGCAAACAGAGAGAGAGTAGGTATTTCACCGAAAGCTGTGATATCTAAAACAGCCAAGATAGGAGACCGTTGTTATATAGGAGATTATACTGTAATTGGGGAGAATTGTAAAATCGGAAATGATACTGTAATTTACGATAAGGTAACTCTTGTAGAAAACTGCGTTCTAGGAGACAGATGTGTTATCCACTCTGGAGTCACATTAGGTGATGAAGGTTTTGCATTTGAAAGAGATGAGGGGGGACTCTATCGATTTCCTCATTTTGGGAGTCTAGTGATTGGCGATGATGTGGAAATTTGTGCAAATAGTCACATTGCTCGAGGGTCCCTTTCTGATACGATAATAGGTAATGGTACAAAGATCGATTCTTTGGTACACATTTCTCACAATGTTGTTCTTGGTAAAAACTGCGAGATTACCGCAGGTGCCGTCATTGGCGGAAGTGCAAGAGTGGGGGATTCAACTTGGATTGGACTTAATGCAACTTTAAAAGATCATATTATAGTCGGAGACAATGTAATTGTAGCTTCTGGTGCTTCGGTGATACATGATGTACCAAGTCAAGATGTGGTGGCAGGTGTCCCTGCAAAATCAATAAGACATAAGATTAATGCTGCATCTGATACGTTATTTCTCATGGCAGGACAACGATCAGATAGGAAAGAAGGAAAATAGATCTTGTGGAAACAGCATCTGTAATACATTTTTTAATTGACTTCTCTTTTAATTAGATCCAACATATCAAGCCAATTCAGATAAAGAAGACAGTTATCATAACCTATTCCAGAATGCATGACAATGTTAGGTTTTTTTTGCTTTGCTGTTATACTGAACTCATCCCAAAACTACAATTTTTCGAGAGAAAATAATATGGATTACAGCTTTCACGCTTAACTGAGGATCAAAATTGATCATTTTGAAGGGTTTTTAGGGTTTTGGGATGAGTTCTATAGAACAAATTAAGCATATTATTATTAACAAAGAATTAGTGGAAGATTGTGGAAAAGTACCATCCTACTCCATTTTTAGGTATTTTTATATTATTGATACTCAGTCCAGCTAACTTTGGTGCAATAGCAGTATCACCATCTGAGACCCAAACAAACTCACATGATCTACCAAACGACGCAGGCAGTAAGTTGGCTATGGGTAAGGCTAAAGGTTCTCCTCATCCTGCAGTATGGTGCAGTCTAGTCCACATGAATCTTGGAGAGATATCTGAAGGAGCCTTTTTGGCGTATCTTCATTTTTGTATAAAACCTGCTAAATCATCAAATTCAAATACGCATACAAGTTATGCCTCCCAATCTCCTACTATAACACTAGCAAGTTATGCCTCCCAATCTCCTACTATAACACTAGCAAGTTATTCCTCCCAATCTCCCACTATAACACAGATAAATAATGATCCAACAACTCCTAATGGCACCAAAAGAACCCAAAGTGAGGAGAGTATAGCAGTCTCTGGTCAGAATATTGTTGTTGGATACAACGACAACCAAGATCCCAATACCTCCACCTATTCCGGCTATTCATATTCAAATGACGGTGGTAAAACATGGACAGATGGTGGAGGAATTATACCAAACCCTGGTGATTTTGACGCCAACGATCCTTCAGTAGTAACTGATTCAAAGGGCAACTTTTATTTTTCAATGGATATAGAAAATGCCACACATACTAAAATTGGCGTGGCAAAGTCAACAGACGGTGGCAAAACTTTCGGAAATCCAGTAATAATAGATTCTCTAAACGCATCTACCCCAGTATTTTTTGATAAGGGGTACATGGGCGTTGGTCGGAATCCTGCAAATCAGTCGCAGGATATCATTCATATAACTTATACTAAGTTTGGCAAATCCTCTTCCGAAACAGTCTACCAGAGGTCGTTAGACGGTGGTCTTACATGGCAAGACCCTTGCACTCTTAATCCAGGAGAAGATGCAGTGGGTGCGATGCCAATAGTTGATTCTAGTGGAAATACTGTATATGTCTTCTATGAGGATTTTGTCAAGAGCAAAGTAGTAGGATGGAAGAACACAAATGCTGGGGCTGGCTGTCTTTGGACGCCAGTTACGGATGTGGGTGTAATTCACCCACTAATTACCCATAATGTTTGCGGGGGGGTATTTGCCGTTTGGAAAGGAAACCAAAGGGAAACTCAGATCCCAGTTGAGGCAATTGGGCGAGATGGAAGTTTATACGTGACCTGGAATGATTCTCCTGACGGTGGCAATACTACCGAGATAGTCCTTTACAGATCTCAGGATGGGGGAACAACATGGACAGGACCTACAACATTTAGCCCCACGCCAGGCAGAGACCAATTCGAACCATGGATTGCTGTTGCGCCAAATGGAAGGGTAACGATGATTTTTTACGACAGGGTTAACGACCCCAACAACCTTCTTATGGATTTGTACGCTGCATCTTCTAATGACAATGGAAGCACTTGGCAATCAAACCAAAGAATAACTCCTTCATCGTTCTCTTGGGGAACTTTATCCCCACCCTCTGATCCGTATTTTTTTCCTTGTTACTTCATAGGTGAATATCAAGGAATAACTTTTGATGCCAACAATGTTGCTCACATTGTCTGGGCAGATGGCCGCGTTCTTGCAAGTGATGGCACACCAAAACCAAACGTCTTTTACACGCAACTAATCACTCCAACTGCACCTAGTGCACCACAAAACTTGCAAGCTAGTCCAGGTAATGCCCAAGTTTCACTGTCATGGACTGCACCCTCATCCAACGGCGGCTCAGCCATTACAGGCTATATGATTGAGAGATCAACTGATGGCGGCACCACCTGGTCTACTGTACAATCCAACACTGGCACCACTGCAACAACATATTCTGATACAGGACTGACAGCAAGTACAGCTTACACATACAGGGTATCTGCAATCAATTCAGTTGGCACAAGCTCCCCCTCTAGTACCGCATCTGCCAAAACCAGTTCAACACAGGTATCAATATCAGTAAACTCAGTTGACCTGTGTGGAAAACCAATCACTGGCATGTGGACCATACTTCGCTATACCAACGGTACTACGGTAACACAGGGATATACACCAGCATCATTCAATGTCATGTCAGGTATCACATATGTTGACCACGTGGGAAATTATGGTACCACTGTTTTTAACCACTGGAATGGCGGCAACACAACAAGCTACTATACCATCACACCAACACAGAATGCAACCCTGACTGCATACTATTCTACAGGCAGTACTTGTACAGCAGCTACCGCACCACAATCACCAACAGGTCTTGCAGCCACTGCCGGTAACACCCAGGCATCGCTCTCATGGACTGCTCCTGCAAACAACGGAGGATCATCTGTTACAAATTACAAAATATACAGGTCAACTAGCTCTGGTACTGAGACACTTCTTATAACTGTGGGAAATGTCAATTCATATACTG
Organism: Nitrosotalea sp.; assembly: GCA_050749405.1. GTDB lineage: Archaea > Thermoproteota > Nitrososphaeria > Nitrososphaerales > Nitrosopumilaceae > Nitrosotalea. The sequence goes on along the minus strand of JBOGRD010000016.1, from coordinate 10,056 downwards.
ATACCGGACTGACAAACGGAGTAACATATTACTACAAGGTAACAGCTGTAAACTCTGTTGGTGAATCTGCACCATCAAATGAGGCAAATGCAATGCCAGCTGCACCTGCCACAGCCCCAGGATCTCCAACCGGACTTGCTGCAACAGCTGTATCGTCATCGCAGATCAATCTATCCTGGACAGCTCCTGCAAACAACGGCGGCTCTGCAATCACGGGATACAAGATAGAGAGATCAAATGACACAGGAACCACCTGGTCTACTATACAATCCAACACTGGCACCACTGCAACAACATATTCTGATACAGGACTGACTCCAAGTACAGCTTATACCTACAGGGTATCAGCAATAAATCCAGTTGGAACAAGTCCACCCTCTAGTACCGCATCTGCCAAAACCAGTTCAACACAGGTATCAATATCGGTAAACTCAGCCGATCTCTTGGGTAATCCAATAACGGGCGTGTGGACCATACTCCGTTATACCAACGGTACAACAGTGGTACAAGGCTTTACGCCAGCATCATTCAAAGTCATGTCTGGTACCACATATGTTGCCCATGTAGGAAATTATCAAAATGATGTGTTTAACCACTGGAGTAATGGTAACACAACCAGCTACTATACAATCACGCCAACACAGAACGTAACCTTGACTGCATACTATTCTACATCAACTGTGCCACACCCGCCAACTGGATTGACGGCAACAGCTGCATCGTCATCACAGATCAATCTCTCATGGAATGCACCCTCATCCAACGGCGGCTCAGCCATTACAGGCTATATGATTGAGAGATCAACTGATGGCGGCACCACCTGGTCTACTGTACAATCCAACACTGGCACCACTGCAACAACATATTCTGATACAGGACTGGCCCAAGGTGCCACATACGCATACCGTGTATCTGCAATTAACAATGTCGGAACAAGTACTCCATCAAATACATCTTCTGCCACTACATTTACTGTACCACAACCTCCAGCTGGGCTAAAAGCCACATCTGCTTCTTCATCAGAAATCGATCTAAGCTGGACTGTTCCATCAAGCAACGGCGGCTCTACAATTACTGGATACGAGATAGAAAGATCTACTGACAGTGGTACAACTTGGTCTACTGTTGTTGCTAACACCGGTTCCACTTCTACTGCCTATTCAGATAGCGGACTTGCACACAATACTATCTACACTTACAGAGTATCAGCAATAAATGCAGTTGGAATAAGTACTCCATCAAATACCACATCAGCAAGAACTTTTGATACAGTACCGACACCACCAACCAATTTGATAGCAACAGGTAATCTACTACGAATCAATCTCAGCTGGACTACCTCTAATGACAACGGTGGAACTCCAATCATTGGCTACATGATTGAGAGATCAACTAATGGAGGATCTACATGGTCTACAATTGTATCAAACACAGGCAGTACAGGAACTACATATTCAGATACAAATGTACTTCCACTGACCACCTACACCTACCGTGTCTCTGCAATCAATGATGTTGGAACAGGTTCTCCATCTAATGCTGCATCTGCCACAACTCCTTAGATTTCATCTTCTCAAAATAATTCAAGTTAATTGAGACTTGGGCATTATTCACTTGTAAAAATAATGCTAATTTGCAAGCATGTGCTTGATACATCTTAGATTCTTGCTGCCCAAAATACAATTGTAGTATACGGCTATCTGGTACACCAATACACACATCAAAATATACGATGATACATTCTCAAATCGACGTACTGGCAGTGGAGTGGACCCCTGTCTTGGAGAACGCTTTTGGCATGATTCTACATACTGATACTCTCATTTATTTCTCATCTCCCACAAGCGGTAGAATTCCGAGGGCGTCCTGTATCCCAGGGCAGAGTGTATGCGATGGTTATTGTAATCATCAAATGCTTGTATGATGGCTACCTCAGTCTCCTGGTAATTGCCAAAATCATGTGGCCAGATGTACTCTTTTTTGAGAGTCTTGTGAAATGACTCGATGTGCCCGTTCTGCTCCGGTGTATGATAGTAAATAAATTCGAGTTCTGCCCCAAGTATCTGGATTGATTTTTGGAAATCACTGCTGATATACTGCGGTCCGTTATCAACACGTATTACAAGCCCTGGAGTGTGTGGCTTTCTTGATGCCATTGCATTGTTGACTGACATGACAGCATTGTGCCTTGTTGCCGTTACATCAAAGGCATATCCTATCCATTCCCTGGTAAAGACGTCAATGACATTGAATAGGTAGCACCACCTGTCAGAGCCGCATCGGATGTATGTCATGTCTGCCTCCCACAGCTGGTCATGTGAGGTCGGTCTGAGCATCTTCTTGGCTGACCTGATGATATCAGATTTGGTCTTTTGAGGAACAATCCAGCCCAGTCTTCTGTAGATTCTCTGTATCTGCTTTCTGTTGACTGGCCGTCCAAGATGTCTTGAGAGCATCGCTGCCATCCTTCTTGTGCCGTAGGTGGGTCTTGCAGATCCTTGCCTTTGCACAGCTTGTGCAATGGTATGGTTGACTGGAATCTCTCTTGGCTTGCTGGAGTAGTACCATCTCTTGCGTGACACTCCTGCATATTGCAGTGACCTTCTCAGACTTGTACCATGGCATATCATGGTCCTTGCCACTGTCATCTTTTGCTCCCCTCCAGCGTTTTTTTAAAAGCATCATTAGCTATTGTCAGCTCGCCCACTATCCTCTTTAGATTCTCGTTCTCTTTTTGGAGGTGTTTTGAGGCATCACCATTTCTTCCTGTCAGTGCCATCTTTCCTCCCTCTGTGAATCTCTCCCTCCACTGGTAGAATGTCGGCGGCTGTATGTTGTACTTGCGGCACAGCTCTGCTGTCCCGATGTTTGTGGTAAGGGATTCCATGACTATGTGTATCTTTTCTTCTGCTGAACGTCTGCTGGTTACCATGGGTTGGTACCTCCCTTATTATTCAAAAACTCTATGTTAGCAAGTGTTCTCCTTGTAGAGGGGTCCGGACCAAATACGTAACTGTTTTTCGTATTATTATTATGTATCTGTCTTCCATGACATACAGCTAGATAATAGAAAAAATCGTAAAACAATTTCATTTCCCTATTCACAATCTGATTCTAACCCGAAGGCTTGCAGTTTTATTGTATATCTGCTGTACTGTTTTTACTGAAACTCTTAGAAGATTGTTATGGTATCTTCATGGCATAATCAAATAAGAAACGAATTACAGAACTACTATATGGCTAAAAGAGGCATGATTTTAGGTACAATAGTTTTTTTGATAATATTGACAACATTAACGGTAGGCTACCTTCCTGCACAGGCCTTCAATAAACATGGGCCAATCCCCATACCCGGAAATCTATTTCCACATCCTGGCACCTCTCCTGGTAACCATGTGTTGAAAAATAATGATGTGGTAATATCAAGCCAGCATACTGTGCGATGAGCATATTTTAGTAGAGATGTGCACAGTTAAAATGAAGTTCATACAATAATCAAAAGTTCATTTTGGGATGTTAAAGTGTCTACGATATCAAAGCTGTCAAACTATCAGTTGAAAAATCAAAGGCTCGTGTAGCTATTTTGACATGTCTTCTTTTTTCTTAAAATTTATTTACTACAGCCCGTAGTCCGTGAAATCCTTCTGTAGCTGATATTGCATCCTCAATTTCACTTAGTGAATATCTATTTGTCACCATTTTTGACAAATCAATCTCTCCGTCAGAGACAAGCTTCACTGCTTTCCGTAGTATTACAGGCGTTGAGCTGAAACTTCCCGTTATCGATACTTGATTATAATGTATCCAGTTTGGATCAGATGAGAAACTGTTGCAATTGGAAAAGCTAGCAAACAAGTTGATTTTAGAATTCTTGGCTGCTATTTTCGTCGCAAAATTCAATGCTTCAGGATTACTAGTGGCAACTACTACCAGATTAGCGCCACGGCCGCAAGTGAAATCTAAAACATCTTTTACTGTATCACTGCCATACGTAAATACTGCATCAGCTTCCATCCTTTGTGCCATCTGCATTCTAAAAGGAATTTTCCCTACCACTGCAGCTCTCATTTTGTAAAGTTTCTTTGCTAATTGCAGGTGAAGCAAACCTATTGGTCCATCACCTACTATTACGATAACATCATCTGGTTTTATCTGACCTAAGCGTGAAAAACCATTCAGACAACAGGCCAAGGGCTCTAATAGTGAAGCTTCCTCATTGGACAGATTGTCAGGCACGGGAACTAGACCTCCTATCTTGATGACTGGCTCTGGAATCTTGACGTATTCTGCAAAACCACCATTAATTGTTGACCCTAGCTCCTTCACATTATTGCATAGGTTGTATTGTTGATTGTTGCAATACCAGCAGTTAAGACAAGGTATTATGGGCAGGACAACAACCCTAGTACCAGCCGACAGAACTCTATCGGGTGTATTAATTGCCTGCAATGTTCGTCCACAGATTTCATGACCCAAAATGACCGGGGGTTTGACCTTTCGATGACCGTTGCGAAAAACTCGTGCATCGTACCCACATACAGCGCATGCATCTATTTTTAGCGCGGCCTCATTTTTTCCAAGGGAAAAAGGTGATTCTTCAACTACCATATTGCTTGGACCATAAAACATTGCAGCATGCATCTTTGAATGTGTCATCTATATGTCACCATTTGTCTTTCTAATTGCAACATTATTTTTTCTTCTTACTATACAGAAGGTATTGGCTGCAATTGCTAAGGTTTTCATTTTATTGATATCTGATTAATTTTTGATATTTGATATATTAAAGCGTCAAGTAACAATCTTCTAGTATTATTGCGTATAGACATTTTGGCTCCTTGGGTAAACATAAAAATGGCTCAGTATATTGGTATAGCACGATGGGAAAAGATTACCTTGACAAGATTTTTTGATCCACACATTCACATGTATTCTAGAACGACAGATGATTATGCAGCAATGGCAAAAGCTGGAATCGAGGTAATTGTTCAACCTTCTTTCTGGCTAGGTAGCCCCAGAACTTTTGTTGGCACGTTTGAAGATTATTGGGAACACATGATAACGTTTGAAACGAAAAGGGCAAAGGATTTTGGAATCGAACACTTTGTGTGTATCTCTGTCAACCCAAAGGAGGCAACTACAAGACCTCTTGCTATTGACGCCATAGAACCAATGAAAGAAAAGTATCTAGACAGAGAGAGAGTCGTAGCAGTAGGGGAGCTTGGCTACAACCTCATAAATGATTTGGAAGAGGAAGTTTCTTTGAAGCAGATGGATATAGCTGCATCAAAAGACATGTTGATTATGATCCATCTTCCACATAACAATAAAGTAGAAGCAATGAACCGAATCGAGAAAATTCTAGATGGTAACAAGTACAACAGAGAAAAGATTCTGATAGATCATAACATCGAAGACACCATAGCAAAAACATTGGAGCTGGGTATGTGGGCAGGTCTTTCAGTTTATCCAAACACAAAATTATCCCCTGAAAGAGCAATGAAGATAGTACAAAAACATGGCTCAGATCATATAATGATAAACAGTGCAGCAGATTGGGGAGTATCAGACCCGTTGAGTGTTCCATTGACTGCGGAAAAGATGAAAAATGGTGGTTGTAGCTCAGCCGATATAGAGAAAGTTACCTTCTACAATGCGTATGATTTCTATAAACAGTCGCCCCGATTCACTTGGAAGCCTTGAATGCATATCTTTCATGAGACTTGCCTTTAGCACCAATGCATTCAAGAGATATTCTCTTGAGGAATCTATCAAGGAAATAGCCGCTATCGGATATGACGGTGTGGAATTGCTGTGCGACATACCGCATGCATATCCACCCGATTTTGGCAAGAAGCAAATTCAATCCATAAGAAATCTCCTGTCATCTTATAACCTGCAAATCTCTAACCTTAATGCATTCACCCTTTACGCAATAAATGACGTCTATCATCCTTCATGGATAGAAGATGATGAAGCGTTGAGAGAATCAAGAATACAACATACCATCAACTGCCTGCGTCTTGCAAGTCAGATAGGGGCAAAAAACATCTCTACCGAACCTGGAGGTCCATTGAACGGCGTGCGAGCCACCAATATTCCTCAGTTAGAAAAGTTGTTCATCGAAGGCCTACTGAGGGCCTCCAAAATAGCTGAAAAGGAAGACGTGAAAATTCTTGTTGAGCCTGAACCTTCCTTACTGTTAGAAAATTCAAAACAATTCAGGAATTTCATGAAAAAAGTTAACTCCGAATATGTCAGGCTTAATTTTGATATTGGTCATTTTTTTTGCGTAAGAGAAGATCCTGCCCACCTAGTTTACGAGCTGTCAGACTATACAGAACACTTTCATCTAGCAGACATTGCGGATAACCGGGTACACAACCACCTTATACCTGGACAAGGTGCAATCGATTTTGCATCAGTTTTTGCAGCTATGAACGAAGTTGGATACCGGGGATTTGTTACGGTAGAGCTTTATCCTTACCAATCAACTCCTGTAGAGGCAGCCCAGAGGTCATTTGATTATCTTAAAGAGATTATCACATGAAATAACTTTTCCATGAATGCTATTGGTTTAATTGCATTTCTTGCGTTATCATTAGAGGTGTATTTGTTATGATTAGGAAATACTTGCAGTTAGCAAGGTTACCAAATGTATTCACTTCTCCATCAAACATAGTAGCTGGGTATCTCACAATAACACCAGTTTCTGATCTGAACTTTGCCAGTCTTGGTATGTTGATGCTCTCATCTGCGCTTCTCTATATATCAGGAGTAGTCTTCAATGATTATTTTGATATCGAGGTAGACAAAAAAGAAAGGCCCTTTAGGCCTCTACCATCTGGAAGCATATCAAAACAGAGAGCAATGCAGCTTGCTCTTGTGTTGATGGCGTCAGCTGTAGTGCTTGCGTTTTTTGTTTCATGGCTAAGTTTTATCATTGCCATTTTTCTTTCCTGTGCAATACTTTCATATGACTATAGATTAAAACACAGTAAATTTTTTGGCCCAATAACAATGGGCAGTACAAGATTTCTCAATGTAATTTTGGGAGCAAGCCCTAACATCTATTTGCCAATTCAGCCCTATTTCTTGCAGCCTCTTTTCGCCGCTAGCTCTATGTTTGCATACGTTGTCATCATAGCTCTTTTTAGCAGAAAGGAAATAAGTGGAATACAGTCAAGAAAGCAAACAATCATCCTGTTTTCATTTGTTTATGCGATTACAGCATCAATAGCAATTGCTACTTTGCTTGATCTTTTCAAGATGTGGAGCTTTGTGATCTTGGTCCCATTTATCATCATACTTGGCATTATCTTCAAGCAAACTCTTTCTGGTGACGCATCTGCCATCCAGAGGGCAATCAAGAACATGGTAATCGCAATCATAATTCTTGATTCCATCTTTGTTGGCGGAACTGCGGGATTGCCGTACGGACTTTTTACTCTTTTGTTTTTACTACCCTCAGTTCTTTTATCAAGAAAATTCTATGTTACATAGATTGAACTTAAGTAACACATCGTCTCTATATTTTTAGAGATGACTCAGAGAAAACACGTCATAGTCATTGACGTTGTAGGATTGGAGCATGAACATTTGGCATCTGATCTGATACCAAACATATCAGCATTAGTTGAAAATGGAGAAAGTGCAAAAATGGAACCGGTGTTTCCAGCAGTTACGTGCACTGTTCAGGCAAGCATACTATCAGGAAAACATCCAAACGAACATGGCATAATAGCTAATGGGCTATATGATCGGAGCAGCCACTCCGTATCCTTTTGGGAACAACCAAGTGCGCTTGTGCAAACTGACAGGGCCTGGGATATTCTAAAACAGAAGAAAAAATCATCTGGTTTGTCTTCGGATGTGAAAACAGCAGTACTTTTTTTTCAGAATACTATGTTTGCCAACTCGGACGTAATAATTACACCAAGACCGCTTCACATGGGAGACGGCAGTATGATACAATGGTGCTATTCAAAACCTGTCGGATATTATGAAGAGGTAAAAAAAGATCTTGGTGAGTTTAATCTTGCTACATACTGGGGCCCGCTTGCGTCTCCAAAATCAAGTGAATGGATTGGCAAGGCGGCAGAATATACTTTGGAAAAATCGCGTCCAAATCTGATGTTTGTTTACATGCCTCACATTGACTACTCTGCTCAAAGATTTGGCAAAAACAGTAGCCAGGTACGTGATGATTTGAAAAGGGTGGACACCATTGTTGGAGGCATGGTTGAAAAGACATCAAAATTAGGAATCAAGGACCAGACTGAATTTTTAATTCTTTCAGAATACGGATTTAATGATGTCTCAGGTTCCATTCCACTCAATGTAAAACTCAGGGAAGCAGGTCTTCTAGATACAAGAAATATAGGAGAAAGGGAATACATTGACTTTGAATTTAGCAAAGCGTTTGCCATGGTAGATCATCAAGTAGCTCATGTTTACATCAAGGATGGTTTTACAGATAAAACACGAAGGGTGCTTGAAGATCTTCAAGGAATAGATAGAGTACTCTCAAAGGAAGAAAAAAAGAGATTAAAAATTGATCATGAACGGAGTGGGGAGATCATAGCAATATCTGCAAAAGATAAATGGTTCAGCTACTACTGGTGGCATGACGCTCAAAAGGCCCCTCCATTTGCTGGTACGGTAGACATTCACCGCAAACCTGGATATGACCCGTTGGAATTATTTTTTGATAGAGAAAAAAATTCAATACCTTTTGATACAAACCTGATAAAAGGTTCGCACGGAAGACCACATAATTTGGAAACTGGAGAGGGGCTTGCAGTTTATGCATCAAATCGCAAATCTGGACTGGCAAAAAATTCAAACACTGTAAAATGCGTTGACATTGTAAATCATCTAGTAAATATATGATATCCACGATAAAGATAAAAAACGAGACAATGGATAAAACAATAGCAATTGGCATTCAAGTATTCTGTCACTCTCTCTTCATTTAGAAATCTGGAATCGATTGAGCAAACACTTGTCAGGTTGAAAGAGCAGGGATATGATGCAGTAGAGATGTTTGGCGAACCTGAGCAAACAAACCTAAGAGATCTCAGAGAAACCTTTGCCTCACATGATCTTCCTGTTTGTGGTATAACTGGAATGTGGGGAAGGGCAAGCAAGGACTGGCAGAACAGGAAGTTGTTGAGTACGGATCCACATATAGTGAATCATTCTGAAAATTATGTGAGAAAATGCATCGAGATGTGCCAATATCTTGGAGGCAATGAAATTAATGTATGCCTCTTTGCAGATGATGGCCGTGTTTTTGATGCAAATCACGGCGTTTTATCTGACGATCAGAAAAAATCTACAATAGAAAAGGCAATTCCCATACTATCGTCCTTGGTACGATTTGCTTCAGACCACGACGTGGACCTATTGATAGAGCCGCTAAACAGATACAGTACCCCCCATTGTACCGCAGCTAGAGACGCCATGTATATTGCACATAGGATAAATCAAGACAATCTGGGGTTATTGCTTGATACATTTCATATGAACATAGAGGAAAGTTCTTTTGAGCAGGCCATAATGGACTCTAAAGATTTCTTGCGACACACTCATTTTTCTGACAACAACAGAGCAATGCCGGGAGGCGCACATCTTGATTTTACATCGATTGTAAAGACTTTGAATAGAATCGGATATGGCAAATATGTATCCTTTGAACCCAATTTGGCTAATGCTGACTACAAGTCGGCCACGCTAGATGGCTTGAAATTTATCCGAGCATTAGAAAATTCTACATTTTAATGTAACAAGATGTTTACCTTAACCAGATTGTAAATAGCATGATAGAAAGATCGTCTAGGGTTTGTTTTGGTTTTGTAACAGCTGTCTTACTTTGTAGCATGATTTCTACTATACCACATTCTGCATCAGGAGTAATATCAACAGATTTGGCCACAAGACTTGGGGGTAATACTACTGGCATCTATTATCCAATGTATGACCTCAACGAGCTTCCACAGGTACTTGCAGCAAAGAAAGCCTTTCCCATTGTACCATTCAATGTAAACATAAATC
>JBOGRD010000015.1:0-41139 GCA_050749405.1 Nitrosotalea sp. | reverse complement strand
CGCAAGCTTTGCCGTATTCTTGGCCTCATTGATATACTATTCTGCAAAAGGCAAGCCGGCCAACATGGACGATCCATGGGGAATTGGAGGCAAGTATTACTATCCAATAGAGGCAAAGAATCCACACTACCACACAGGATATTGATATGAAAACGCCAGCACTTGTCGTAATAGTTGGCGGAAGTCTTGGCGCACTCTTGATCTTTATTGTTATAACTTTTCTTCCTATAATTCCTCCATCTCAGAAATATGATATCTCTGTCGACCCAATCATGGTAAAGGATAACCTGGGAACCGAGACTCATGTTGAAATAAAAAATACTGGAATAGACCCTCTCACTAATGTCAAAGTAGAATATGGTGGAACCGCAAAACCTGATGTAATTCCCGTACTCCATCCAGGCGAAAAGATTACACTCTCCCCACCAGATGGTAGTGATTTCAAACAAGTAACAGTCGTATCAGAACAGGGAGTCAATGTGACTGAACAGTATAGAATCCCCGCAAATGCTCTCTTTGATCACATGTGATAAATCGGTGAATATAAGGAACGGGAGATAAGAATAGCGTTGCAAGGAAACAGATATTCAGAGTTGTTCTAATTTTTGCTTTTCTTCTTCTAATTCTCTAACATTCTTTTAATGCATTGTCAAGTGTTGGGATCCTACAGGACTAGAATATGGAGAGATTAACTTTTAGTTAAAATCCCTTATGGGTTTAGCTAGATTAGTTCAATACACACTAAACGATTTTGAAAAATTTGTTTTATGTTTTTTAGAAAAAAACAATTGGAAGAAATACAAAACAATTGTTTTATCAAAACTTAAATTCCGCAATTGTATACACAATTGCATGATTCAAACAAACAATTGGTTGAGTCTCAAAAGCGCATCCTGGGTACCGTACATCCCTTCAGACTCATCATAACTGAAAGCGAGTCCTACAGGACTCGAACCAAAATTTAGAACTAATAGTGAGTTCAAACTAAAAAAAGAAGATTTAGGTGTGCAACTCTATGTTGCCACCCGCTAATTGGCCAGATGCGGTATATCCATTTGACAACTGGATGCTAAACATATCATTTCCTCCAGAGTCATCGTCAGTGACAGTTACAGTGAAAGTATAACCAGATACTCCGTTGATTTGGGCATCACCGGAAAATGTTCTGGAGTTTTCACTACCGCTGTATGACGTGATGTCTACAGATTTGACATGCATTCCTGTACCATGGTCAATGTAGTTGAGCTGTCCGCTTACTGTACTCTGGCTAGGCTTGAAGCCAGCCACAAAGCCAAAGTTTGCATGAGCATTGTTGACAATGATATATCCTCCTCCTGTCACAAAGTCCTTGGTAACAGTCTGGGAAGTCCCTTGATTACAAGTGATATCGCTGTGGGCACTTGAAACTATTACTTGCTCGCCTGTAGCAAGTTTGAGGTCTAGTGCGTTGACAGTTATGTTGTTAGTGCCATCCGAAGAGCTTGTCTGTTCGTTTATGATGAGAGTGAACACACCTGGTACGCTTACCGTCTGATTCGGTGCACCTGTAACTGTTACAGATTGCCCTCCAATACTCAAGTTGGCTATCTCACTACTTCCAGTTACGCCACTACAGGTTGCTTGTGAGTCTGCTCTGACAAAATCTGCGGTGATCTGGTTTTGGGAGCCCGGTAATAAGGTAACATCAGAGGTTGCCGCTGTACTCTGTGCTGTATCATCAAGCCCCATTGTTACTGACAACAGTACATCGCCAGTCACCAACTGATTGTTAACATAAAGAACTGTCGCATCTATCTCCCCACCTTGTGAGGGCAGTGGTCCTGTATCAGCTAGGTCTAGATTTGCAATTGGCGAAGTCACAGAAACTCCTATTGCTCTTCCACTAAAGCTGTCTTGCCACGCAAATGCAGGTAATGTTGGCATGACAAGTATGGCCGCTGTTACGGCAAGAACTGCCGTCAAGTTTCTAGCTAGCGCATATGGATTTTTTCTGAAGTTGAATTCAGTCATTGTTAATTCTTCTTGAGAATGATAAATAAGTCGCGCTCACAGTCGTGATAATTACTCCAGCAACAAGTAACATTTTCAGATAAAATTTTTCTATTACATTAATACCAACATATGCGGGGGTCAAACATCACACATTGGTCTTTTGCACAATAATTTTTCGAGAAATTTAATTTAAAGGATCAATTTGTTCGAGTTCAAATTCTTTTTTATAGAGCTCTATTCCTCTGCTACTCAGGCCAATCAATTCGAATCCATCCTCATCAATTTCATTGTTAATCAGACTCAAAGTTTCAAGCCATTGCAGATATACAAGACCCCGATCATAACTTATTCTACAATCCATAGAAAGGCTGGTCTTTTTCATTTTACCGTCACGATGTAACACTATTATGATTTTTTTGACCGTATTCCAATCTATTCTCTTAAGCTTCCTTTTGTTTATGACCAGATCCGACTTTCTCGTGCTGAACAATTTAATTTCCTGTAGTCCTTTTCTCTATAAAACGATGCGCGTGTTTTCTTTGTAGACTACAAGATTATCTCTGTTCGAAAATTAGTTTTAATTTATTTGTTAAACACAGATCAGTAATAATTTTTTTTAAGAAGATTCCATTAGAATTAAAACAATCAAATTTGGATAATTTGTTACTATGAGTCTTACAGTTTTCAATTATCAACAAATTCTAATTAAATTAATAAAAACTCATGAAGACGTATGTGTGTAATTCCATGTTGACATCCGCTAATTGGTTAAATACGAATATTACAAGATTTGAAGTGTCATATTAAAACAATAATTCAATCGACAAGATTATTCAGTGAGAATGGTCTTCCTAGGTCCACCGCCGAGTAATTTTATCATTATACGGGTTCTGTTGGTTTTCATCTATTCCAAGAAGTCTTGCCAATTCGGAATGCTGAGGCTGCTCATTTATCTGATGATGTTTTGCACTTGATTCTCTAACTGATATTTGCGGGACATTGAATCCTATATCTGATGCTTTTTGTCCAGTATTAATTACTCGAAGTATTGCTTCCTTTATCATTGCAGAGGGAGGGCAGCCAACTATGTTGCATACGTCAAGTAGCCTACTGTGTTCCTCCTCGGTCAACTTTGTGGAAACAACCCTGTAGTAGACCACAGTAGATATAGTAGACTGTCATAGATTAGTAGCTTTAAGGCTTGGAATATGACATACAGATTTTCTGGTCACAAATAGACCCAAAATCAGTTCAAATCACGTGATAACACAATCATGTAGTTAGAGGTAACGATCATACGTAAATACTCGCAAAACTTTTCCACTATTCAAATGATCTCAAAAACGATTTTAGCTCCCATCGCTCTTGCAACTTTATCAATTGTCATTCTGCCAAATTCTTATGGTGATGGGGACCTTACAATACTTGGAAACGGCCATTCAAAGATTTATGTTTCTAATACCACTGCACCAGACCTAGATTTTGACAAAGACGGATTAGCGGATTTCTATGTAAAGGCGCATTTTACTGGCAATAGTGAAAAGTTGTATCAGGTAGATTACAAAATCGAAGATGCATGTGTTCACGGTTCCACTCTTGGTCAAGCCAAGATGAAAGTTGGTATTACCAATATGAGCGTGCCATACACGTGGTACAGTCAGGGCTTTCATGTCTGGAATCCTTGGTTCAAATCAGGACAAAACCTAGATCCTGACAAACAAATTGAGGTTGTGATAATTACAAATCAAGGGCTTAACTTGCCTTCTCCCTTCCCAGTTTCTGGTGACAACATTATCCAGAAGAGCGCACATGATGAATTCGGGTCATTTGAACATGAGCCCAGAATTAAGGAATTAGGTGGCCAAGCCGGCTGGGAAGGTTCAGTCTTCTTTACTGCCCCCACTGGTTCGTATCTGTTCTGGTCTATTTTTCCCGCTCAAGGTACCCAAGGATGCGATACAATATCTGGCATAGGCATTCCTATAATTGTGAAATAATTTTGGACTCTCAAGATGCGATAAATTCCTAAATTTAAGACAAAGTTATGCTGCAAGGAACTGAAAATGTCGAGTCTTATAGGATTAGAATATTATGGGATAAATCTTATGTAATGTTGAATAATGTGTACTAACAATTACCATCAGATGACATTATGATGCTAAAACCAAAAATACTTGCATTTGCAGGAAGTACCCGCACTGATTCATTTAATAAAAAACTAGTCAGGATAGCAGCAACTGGTGCAACAGAAGCAGGTGCCGATGTAACTGTGGCAGATCTTCGAGATTTTCCTATGCCCATCTATGACGGGGATTTGGAACAAAAAGAAGGACTACCTCCTGCTGCGCGTAAGATAAAGGACCTGATGCTGACTCATCAAGGCTTTCTAATATCTTCACCAGAGTACAATAGCTCTATCTCGGCTGTTCTTAAAAATACAATTGACTGGGCATCGCGCCAGTCTGAAGGCGAAGCCAGTTTAGCTTGTTTTAAAGGAAAAGTTGCAGGTATCATGAGTGCTTCTCCAGGAGGACTAGGTGGTCTTAGAGGGTTGGTTCATGTCAGATCAATACTTGGAAATATAGGGGTGCTTGTCATACCAGAGCAGGTTGCTATTGCAAAGGCTCACGAAGCCTTTGATGCAGATGGAATCCTGAAGGACAAAAAACAAGAAGAGCAAGTCAGGATGATCGGCTCAAGTGTTGCAAAAATATTGTTGAAACTGAACAGCTGAAACTGAAATTATCAAATATGTGATTGCAATAACTTGCAGGTTTTTTTTTAAATATTTATTTTGAAAATCATTAATCTTTATCAAACAAAAGACATGAGAAGCAAAGAAAACCATCTTCTTTAAAGATCTACGTACATCAAAGTACTGTAGGACTTCAAAACTGATTAAGACAATCAGTGTAATCCGTAGTATCTGCTGATTTAATACTTCCATTCGTCTGTGATTCCATTCCACCATGAACGATATGGCGTGGCATCTTTTTGGATCTCTTCTTTTATTCTGTTTTGTATGGCAAAATACATGTTCTCCATTGCATCTGCTCCGCCATCACTATGGATCTCCTTACCTACCTCGTGAATCCTTGCTTTCTTGGAGTCATAGTCAGTAGACGCTGGCGCATTTTGAATGCAAAAAGTCATCAAATCATACAACTCTTCTTCAAGATACGCGTCCATGATGCATTGAAAAAATTAAAGGCGTATAAAGATATGTTAAAACTAGCAAAATCATTGGTACATATCATAATTCCAGAGAATTTTTAAAAAGCGTCATCTTTTTTGGAGCCAAGAAGCTGCCATTATGAAGATACTCTGATAAATCTCTCTTCAACTTCGGGCCAGTTGACAACATTCCACCATGCTTCAACATAAGACGCTCTCTTGTTTTGATACTTGAGATAATACGCATGCTCCCAGACATCCAAGCCCAGGAGGGGAACACGTCTCTGTGTCCACGGGCTTGTCTGATTGGGAGTTGTCATAAATTCCACTTTAGCATATGTCTGGTTATACACAAGCCACCCCCATCCACTTCCCTGTATGGATGTGGTGCCCTCTGAGAACTTTTTTTTGAACTCGTCAAAACTTCCAAAATGGACACCTATCTCGTCTGCCAGTCTTCCACCCGGCTTGCCACCACCACTTGGCTTCATACTATCCCAGAACATCCTGTGATTTTCATATCCTCCGCCGTAGAAGTTGATTGCATCCCTTACATTTTCTGGAACTGTGCTCATATCGGACAAAATCCCGATAATGTAATTTTTGTGTGATAACGCGTTTATCTTTGCAAGCGTATCATTTAGCCCGTCCGCATAAGCCTGGTGGTGTTTTCTGTGATGGATCTTCATAGTGGCCTCATCGATGTACGGTTCTAGTGCGTCGTAAGAATATGGAAGAGGCGGCAGCTCATACTTGCCCATGATTTGAATTTTAAAAAATTCTACTTATATGTCATGTAGAGAGCCAAAGTATTAATCAGATCCGAGATAAAGAACTAGAGTGAAGTTTTCGCAAATAAAAGAGCCAGATCTGCAAAAGCCACTCATGATTGCTGCAATGCAAGACATGGGAGATGTGGGAAGCATAGTGATTGATTTTATCAACGAGAATCTAGAGACTGTTGTATTTCGTGAAGTTCTTCCATCGTACCCTGCTTATGTTATAGATAACGGCGGCTACATTGATGTGCCCGAAGAAAAATGGGAATATCGATCTGGCAAGGATACAATTGTCTTTGGTGGAGGCTCTGGCCAGCCGTCTTCAACAGAGGAACTCAACGTGTTATGCCAAGATGTCATAAATGTAGCAAAAAAATATTCGACAAGGTTCATCTATACACTTGGAGGGTTTCATACAAAAAACCCCATTGGAAAAGAACCCAAGACATTTGTTACTACGACATCCCTTGAAATGACAGACCAGGTAAGAAAACTTGGAATTGAGACAACGCCAGAGGCCTCGATAATTACTGGATTTAACGGTCTCATCTTGGGATTTGCAAAGATGAACGGCATTCAGGGAATTGGTCTGTATGCAGAGCTCAACGAGCCAAAACTTCCACAGTATCGTTCTGCAAAAAGCATACTCAAGACACTTGAAAAATTGACATACCAAAAACTTGGGGATACCTCAGAGCTTGATCTGATGGCAGACGAGGTGGAGTCCAAGACTAGTGGTGAACAGGTGGACAGGAGCTAATCTCTTCTTTGGACGTCTAGTTTCGCCACATCTTTTGCCATGTTTCGGCAAACTTGTTCATCATATCTCCATATGTCTGGAGCTGATCAAGTCCTGACTCGCTGACTGACTTTTGCCAGCTTTCGCCAAATTGCTTGAAGGCAGCGGCGCCTGCTTTTGTCATAGCCCTTTGCCAGTTCTCCTGAAATTCCTTTATTGTCTTCTGGCTTGACTCACTAATTGCTTTTGACATGACCTCGTTATACTTTTCTTGTACCTCGGCACTTGTCTTTTGCAGAGCTTCCAAATTCTGCGTCCATTTTTTTAGCATCTGGGTGTATCCAGTCCACATCTCGTCCCAATCTTGGTTTTTGTTCTCTTTTGACATGATATACCATTGTAGTATCATTTGATAAATATGATCACTTGATAGATTCTTTTTTAATGTGCCTTACAGTTGCTTTATCATGAACCGTTATGATTTTTCAGGAAAAGCTGTACTCGTTACTGGTAGCAGTGGGGGATTGGGAACTGAGGTGGCCCATGCCTTTCTCAAGGCAGGGGCATCTATTGTCCTGACGTATTACTCTAGCGACTCTCTAGAGTCACTGCAAAAGATCTGCGGTACGTCAAAAAACACATTTTTGTTGAGGGGTGATTTTACAAAAGAAGACGACGTGAAAATTCTGGTCTCTGAGGCAGTAAAGAGATTTGGAAAAATAGACGTGCTTGCAAATGTGATTGGCGGGTACATTGCGGGAAAACCCATTACTGAGATAGATGAAACAGACTGGAATCATATGATGGATATCAACCTCAAGACTGCATTTTTGTTAAGCAAGCATGTTGTTGCGCAGATGATAAAACAGTCTGGCGGCAAAGTGATTCATGTCTCGGCACGGTCTGGACTCAAGGGTGCAGGATCTGATGCAGCATATGTTGCATCAAAGAGCGGCGTGATAAGATTGGTCGAATCGCTGTCAGAAGAAGTAAAGTCAAAAGGAATCAATGTCAACTGTATCATACCAAGCATTATTGATACTAAAGAAAACAGGGAATCAATGCCAAGTGCTGATCATACAAAATGGGTAACGCCAAATGATATTGCACGAGTGGTCCTCTTTTTGGCATCAGATGATGCGCAGCCTATACACGGCGCAGCTATCCCAGTATACGGTTTGGCGTAAATCTTGTAAACAGTACTATTGTGACAACTGATATTGCAAGAACTAGTGCGGCAATTGGACCAAACTCTGGCACTACATGTGTTCCTACAATGCTGACCTGTTCTGTAAGTGGCGTAATGGGTATTGTGAGAACCGTCATACCTTGCAGGGGTGTTTCGGTAAAGTTCTTTGTGAACTGACCGTCAAGCTGTACTCCAAAGAATGGTGGAGTAACAAGGCCTGTCGGAAGATTGATCACTAGGTCGCTACCCTGACTTGCCTGTCCTACTAGCATCAAACTGAGCGACTTGTCCTTTACCCCCACTTCAGCTGAGATGATGTTTTTTACGGATTTGTACTGGACATCAAATGTTGTCTTGCCGTCTCCGACATCTGCACCAACATTATGAATTACCTTGTATCCTCCTGGTGCTTCCTGAACTATGACATCACCTGTCATCCATGGGTATGCCTTGTCGTAAAAGTTGACTGTGCCAACATCATATTCTGTAAGGGTATACGAATAGTAGTGGCCGGGGTTTAGCGTACCGCTGTCAAATTTACCATCTGCGCCTGCGCTGGGGGTTCCAGATGTCACCTCATGAGCTACAGTATCACCGTTTCCAAACTCTAGGGTATCGCCAACATATGCTGACGATGAGGGAGGGTAAAATGTCAGGTGCTGGTTGGGGTCAGCAGAGCCTGTGTGTATATCAATCTCAATATTTGATGCAAAAGAGTGGGATGCAAAAGGAATAAGCAAGACTAGTGCTGCAACGCCTATGGCTATCTTGTACATGAGAACAAATCTAGAATTATTAGTTAATAAATATCGCTATTTACTTTAGCGAAGCTGCAAATCTATTTGATGCTTCTATTAGACACTTGATGTCAGACTCGCTATGTGCATATGAGATTGCCCCAAGCTTTCCTGGAAGGAAAAATATTCCATCTCTTGCAATCATCTCAAAGTGATATTGGTGTAACAGATCAGTGTTGCACTTGGCAGCATCTGCTGCATTTCTTACCTCGGTGATGTCGTTTGCCAAAAAGTGTGGCATAAAAAGAGAGCCTTTTCCGGTGATGACAGCTTTTCCATCAAAAATTTTCTCGAGTCCATCTCTTGCTTGGTCTCCAAGACGTCCTATCTTTTTGTACACGACAGGATTTTTCTTGAGGAACTGTAACATCGCTCTGCCTGCAGTCATTGTAATGGGGTTTGCAGAAAATGTTCCGCCCCCAATGTATGATCTATCAAGCCTTGTACGGGTTTGCGTGTCAGAAATTTTCATCATCTCTTCTTTTCCACATATCACCCCAATTGGAAATCCGCCGCCCGCAATCTTTCCAAGCACTACGATATCTGGGTCGAGCTTCATGGTCTGATACAGACATCCAAATGAAAATCTAAACCCTGTCACTATTTCATCGAGCAGAAAGAGTGCATTATTTTTGTGGACAAACTCTTGTATTCCAGATAAATATTCTCTTGTTGCAGGAATGCAACCTCCTCCGCCAAGAACCGGCTCAATGATTACACCTGCAAGATCATCTTTTACTGACTGCAGTATCTGTATGGATTTTTCAAGATCATTGTATGGTATTGATATGACATGGGACTCGTCTATCAGGCCGCGACTTTCTGACTGATCAAATGGCCAGTTGACTGACTTGAGCAGGTCTGTTGTATAACCATGCCAGCCCCCATCGACTTTGGCAATTGTCTTTTTTCCAGTAACAGATCTTGCAATCCTTACTGCATACATTGTGGCCTCAGTACCGGTGGAGACATAACGAATCTTCTCAGCTACTGGCACTGCATTTTGTATTACTTCGGAGAACAATACCGTCATTTCGTTTACGGTTCCATGCATCCAGCATGATGGCAGCTGTTTTTTGACAAGAGTTGCAATAGGCGGTGCGGCATGGCCCAGTATGAGACTCCAATGCCCCATCCAGTAATCTGTATACCTGTTTCCGTCTATATCTGAAATGAACTTGCCTTTTGCAGACTTGGTAACAAAAGGATATGGCTTGAAAAATCTTATGTTATGGCTTACGCCATTGATGTGGAACTTTTTTGATTTCTCAAAAATCCTGGCAGATTTTCTAGTTTTTTTCTTGTAGATTTCAACTGCAGAAGACAATGAACAAACTAGAGTTGATGACCCATATTATTGATCGGAAAAAATGCATTTTTTAGGAATCGATTTTGAAGGGTTTATATTATTTCGTTTTGATCTCCTCTTTGCATACGTAACAGCAAGGCGGCGCTTGTGATGACAACTTGGTATTGTACCATCGTATGATTCACAGGCCTCCAGTTACGCATACAAGATGTGGGTATGACCTAACGGTTTTATCTGAAATTTGAAGAAAGTGTGTGAATCCACCAATTCCCAATATAATGTGTGATTAAAAGTCGTACTTCGACAAGGTACTTGAAATAAAGTACCGATTAAACGAATCCGGTTGATCCTGCCGGACCTGATTGCTATCGGATTGGTACTAAGCCATGCGAGTAAGTGTAGCAATACACTGCAGACGGCTCAGTAACACGTGGTCAAGCTAACCTATGGACGTGGATAACCTCGGGAAACTGAGAATAAACCGCGATGGATCATGGTGCCTGGAATGGCCCATGGTCGAAATAGTTTACTGCCATAGGATGCGACTGCGGCCTATCAGTTTGTTGGTGAGGTAATGGCCCACCAAGACTATTACAGGTACGGGCTCTGAGAGGAGAAGCCCGGAGATGGGTACTGAGACACGGACCCAGGCCCTATGGGGCGCAGCAGGCGAGAAACCTTAGCAATGTGCGAAAGCACGACTGGGTTAGTCCGAGTGATTCCTGCTAAAGGAATCTTTTGCCGGTCCTAAAAGCACCGGTGAATAAGGGGTGGGCAAGTCTGGTGTCAGCCGCCGCGGTAATACCAGCACCTCGAGTGATCAGGACGTTTATTGGGCCTAAAGCATCCGTAGCTGGCTTTGCAAGTCTCCGGTTAAATCAATCTGCTCAACAGATTGGCCGCTGGAGATACTACAAGGCTAGGGAGTGGGAGAGGCAGACGGTATTCGGGGGGTAGGGGTAAAATCCTCTGATCCTCTGAGGACCACCAGTGGCGAAGGCGGTCTGCCAGAACACGTTCGACAGTGAGGGATGAAAGCTGGGGGAGCAAACCGGATTAGATACCCGGGTAGTCCCAGCTGTAAACGATGCAGACTCGGTGAAGCGTTGGCTTAATGCTAACGCTGTGCCGCAGGGAAGCCGTTAAGTCTGCCGCCTGGGAAGTACGGTCGCAAGATTGAAACTTAAAGGAATTGGCGGGGGAGCACCACAAGGGGTGAAGCCTGCGGTTCAATTGGAGTCAACGCCAGGAATCTTACCCGGGGAGACAGCAGAATGAAGGTCAAGCTGAAGACTTTACCAGACAAGCTGAGAGGAGGTGCATGGCCGTCGCCAGCTCGTGCCGTGAGGTGTCCTGTTAAGTCAGGTAACGAGCGAGATCCCTGCTCTTAGTTGCCACAGCTATTCTCAGGAAAAGCTGGGCTAACTAGGAGGACCGCCACTGCTGAAGTGGAGGAAGGAGGGGGCCACGGCAGGTCAGTATGCCCCGAAACCCTGGGGCTACACGCGGGCTGCAATGATAGTGACAACGGGTCCCGAAACCGAAAGGTGGAGGCAATCCTTAAACACTATCTCAGTTATGACTGAGGGCTGTAACTCGCCCTCACGAATATGGAATCCCTAGTAACCGCGCGTCACAATCGCGCAGTGAATACGTCCCTGCTCCTTGCACACACCGCCCGTCGCTTCATCGAAGTTGGGTTTGTGCGAGGTGATGACTAATTGTCATCATCGAACACGAGTTTAGCAACGAGGGAGAAGTCGTAACAAGGTGACCGTAGGGGAACCTGCGGTCGGATCACCTCCTTAGAAAATTGGGTTGTGTGGGTTCACACACTTTCTTCACAAAAGATGCAACTGGATAGGAAACTATCCGGTGAAGGACGTAGCTGGTAGTCGAGACCCGGCACTAGCGATGATCGTCGTGTATAGTCGTGTAATATGTGACTGAATATGCTGATGTGCCGACGCCAGTTGGAGGATGGCTTGGCTTGAGAAGAGATGAAGGACGTGGCTAGCTGCGATAAGCCCAGGGTAGGTGCAAGCGACCATTGATCCTGGGATGTCCGAATTGGAATCCTATGCGTAAGCATACTCTGTTACAATGGTAGCAGAGATCGAACCGTGGGAAGTGAAGCATCTGAGTACCACGAGGAAAATAAATCAACAGAGATTTCCTAAGTAGCGGCGAGCGAAATGGAAACAGCCCAAACTGAATCTGCCATGGTAACTTGGTAGAGATGTGGTGTCGTTATGGTATTACGATCCTCAAATTAGAGCTCAAGTGGTCTGGAACGATCCGCCGCAGAGGGTGATAGCCCCGTGAGCAAAAGAGGAGGGGATCTTACTATAACAAGAGTAGCTGTCCTTGGTAGTGGGCAGTGAATATAGGTGAAAGTAGCATCTAAGGCTAAATATTTCTCAAGACCGATAGGGTATTAGTACCGCGAGGGAAAGCTGAAAAGTACCCCGGAAGGGGGGTGAAAAGTGCCTGAAACCAACTGGTTACAGACGTTTACGGCATGGAAGGGGTTTTTGTCAGACTAGAGGTTCTAGCAATAGAGCTGAAGGTCTGGCGTTCATAGCTCCAGTGTCGTAAGTTCCGTCTAGAAACACGGGCCAGGGAGCTTACTGTTATGGCAAGCTTAAGCTCAATCAGAGCGTAGGCGAAGAGAAATCAAGTTCCCGCAGTGATAAACGAGGGGAAGCGTGTGAAAGTGCGTTGAGTCATAGCGGCAAGGCTAGAAACCAGACGATCTATCCCTGCACAAGACGAAGTTGGGCGAAAGCCTGATGGAGGTCTGTAGCAGTTCTAACGTGCAATTTGTTTGTGTGATGTGGGGATAGGGGTCAAAAACCAATCTAGTCTGGTGATCGCTAGTTCCTAACGAAGTGTATCGCAGTACAGACTCTGTGGAGACAGCGTGTCCTGTAGAGCACCGATCGGGTATGTCGGGTGAGAAATCATTCGCTACCCTTTCAAACTCCGAAGGGATGTGCGTCGTAGAAGCAGGGATACGGATTTACGTGGCGTAAGGCTCGTAATCAAGAGGGGGACAACCCAGACTTGAGGTTAAGGTCCCCAAGTTTTTGCTAAGTGTCAAACTGAAGGGCGTATTAAGGCCAAGACAGCAGGAAGGTAAGCTCAGAAGCAGCTATCCTTTAAAAAGTGCGTAACAGCTTACCTGCCGAGCCTTGATGCCCCAAAAATGGACGGGGCTAAAGCAAAGCACCGATACCTCAGATCTCCGTGCGTAAGCACGGTGCATGGTAGTTAGGCGTGGGCGTTGGGTAGAAGTAGGGCTGTGAGGTCCTATGGACCGGCGTCTATTGCAGATCCTGGCGGCAGTAACAGCATAGTGGAGTGAGAATCTCCACCATCGTAAGCGTAAGGGTTTCCCGGCAATGCGTCGTCAGCCGGGAGTTAGTCGATCCTAAGTCTAACCTCAACAGAGTTAGATGAATGGGAAGCAGGTTAACATTCCTGCACCTTACAGGAGACGTTATAATCTAGTCACTTGCTTTCGGATAGGACAAGCAGAACCATCGTTCTGTCTAACAGTTTGAGGGTTAGGGAGTGTCGTAATGACGAGAACTCGCCCGAGGCTGGAATGGCTTGGCGTTAGCTGAGTTTGTTCGACTCCAAGAGACCATGAAAGGTGACGTAGTGAGATTCCTGTAGGCTCGTACCGAGATCCGACACAGGTGCGCTGGATGAGAAGTCTAAGATGTATCGGGTATACCGTAGGCGAGGGAACTCGGCAAACTAGTCCTGTACCTTTGGTATAAGGGATGCCTGCGGCGGTAGTGTAGAACTGCCATCGTAGGTCGCAGTGACAAGGGGGTCCCGACTGTTTAATAAAAACACAGGTGACTGCTAGGGAGAAATCCTTTGTATAGTCACTGAATCCTGGCCAGTGCAGGTACCTAAAACTTGGGTTCAACTGAGCTAAGGGCCTGTAAACGCCGGGAGTAACTCTGACTCTCTTAAGGTAGCCAAATGCCTTGTCGGGTAAGTTCCGACGTGCATGAATGGAACAACGAGGGCCCCGCTGTCCCCGCCTACAACCCGGTGAAGCCACATAAGCTGGACGAACAGTCCAGCATCTTCCATCGGGGAGAGAAGACCCCGTGGAGTTTTACTGCAGCTTGTGCTTGTGGTATGGCGAGAAGTGCATAGAGTAACTGGTAGCCATGCTAACGCCTTTTCGGGGGCGTTGGAAGCGAAAGTGTAACACCAGTCATTTCTTTTCGTACCTCTTACCACTGTAATGGTGGGACAGGTGCAGGTGGGCAGTTCGGCTGGGGCGGCACCCCTTTGAAAAGATATCAAAGGGGCCCAAAGTTCGGTTCAAACGGGTCAGAAATCCGTTGAAGAGGGCAAGGCCACAAACTGGACTGACTGGATCTCCAAACGCACGGGATTCAGAGACGAAAGTCGGGCCTAGCGATCCATGACGTCCCCACTATTGGGGGCTCGTGGTGACAGAAAAATTACCCCAGGGATAACAGGCTCGTCGCGGGCGAGAGCTCCTATCGACCCCGCGGTTTGGTACCTCGATGTCGGCTTTTCCCATCCTGGCCCTGCAGCAGGGGCCAAGGGTGAGGCTGCTCGCCTATTAAAGGGGAACATGAGCTGGGTTTAGACCGTCGTGAGACAGGTCGGACTCTGCCTGATGGAAGCGTGGATACTTGAGGGGAAGTTGCTCCGAGTACGAGAGGAACAGAGCAACGTAGCCACTGGTTTAACGGTTGTCTGATAAGGCAGGCCGTGCAGCTAAGCTATTTGGGCTAACTCCTGAAAGCATCTAAGGAGGAAACCCATCCCGAGAAAAGGTATCCGTCCGTAAGGTAAAGGGTGGCGAAAGAAGATCGCGTTGATAGAACAGCAGTATAAATCCCAAGCTTCGGCGAGGGGTGAGCTGGCTGTTACTAACAACCCAATACATCAGTTCAGTCACATACATAGAGACTATACGCGACGATTTTACTACGTCATTTTTTCTATACTTATTTGAAATTTTTGCATCCAGTGGAAACTGTACACGATTATTCTGGAATGTGTTTTTCAGGAACTTTTTATCATATCATGGTATCGATATATCATGGCACTTGGTGTGATGTGGATAATTCCTGGAATGATTCTTCTGGGAGCAATGACATTTGGCGGAATTCATCTGTGGATAAAAAGAAGAAGGGAGGCCAAGGACACCGCCTTGTATGGAAGCAGGATTCGGCCTGAGTTTTATGATGATGAAAAGTAATTTTGTGGTTTGTGGAAACATTGTCTTGCTGTATACGTAAAATTATTTTTCTTATTTCTTCTGTATTTGAGAAAACAGAATCTTGGACGATTCACCTTATGACATCTTCAAATAAAATGAAATCTGTTTTATTCTAACTATTGTTTTCAAATCTCTCAAAGTTTAGCATAAATCCCATATCAGGCATTTTAATTCTAAAGGCGTAAATACAGTGAAGGAGCAAACTGATACAGTAAGGATATGCATTTTCTTGGGTTTAAACACAAAATCGAGCGGCGGCTGAAAGAGGCGCTGGGCAAGCAAAGCGTGCCGGCCAAATCAAGCCCTCGCTATGTGCATTTTCTTGACCGCATCACATTCTTTGCCGGCGTTGTCGGGCCGTTTACGGTACTTCCGCAGGTTTACGAAATTTTCAGCACCAAAAACGCAAGCGGCGTTTCTCTCACCTCGTGGATTATGATGTTTGTCGTCACCCTGCCATGGATTTTCTACGGCATGGCGCACAAAGAAAAATCCATTGTAGTAAGCTTCATCCTTTGGGAGGTGGTAAACCTTTTTGTTATTGCCGGAATACTGATGTATAGCTAATTACTAATTTAACAAGAGATTTCGTTATTGACCAAAAAGCCGTTTTCATTTAACTGCATCAGCCCAGCCTCAAGCTGTTGCTTGGAAAAATAAAGTATAGCAATATCATAGAATTAGTACTGACTTTGCCATAATAGGTTAAGACAGACATTCCTATTATGACTGAGCCTACAGTTCAAATATCTATAAATCTAAAGCATAGGAGCTTATGGGTGCGAATAACGATGGAGTATCCATACGGTCGTTACGTGGGCGGTTCTTTGGCTTTGGTTGGATGGGTGCTTTTTATCTTAGGGCTGAGCACTTTTCTTTGCGGCTCGCCTTGGTGGGCCCAACTGTTTTAAGCTTGGGTTTCCAATTGCCAGCGGTCTAGCGCTTTTCGGCGTAATACTAGTTGGCGGAGGCATGTTTCTTGTGGGTCGAGGTTCAAACCGCACAGCAGATCGGAACCCCATTAGAGAGAATCCCACATCATCTTGACAAACCAAGTGGCAATCCTAAAACTCAGAATTTTAAAATTGATCTTACGTTGACTGTTAACTATACAGAACCTTATTTTGTGCTGAGGACATACAGAATTTGGATTAGTATCGAGATTCCAAAGACAACAAAGAGGGCTGGAATAGCCCATTTTAATCGGTCTGGTGATACTACATTCTTCCGAATCACAAAGTAGGAAATTATTGAGAGGATCGCTGTAGTAATAACAACTCTTACAATAAGACTCTGACTTAAATCCGGCATAAGGATGTGATAGTCCTTAGGTTAATGAATTACACTTATCATCAATAGTGTTTTATCTAGTCAAGTATCTAGTAACTTTGATCCTACAATCATCACACCAAAAATACTTGAACGGATAATCATAATCAAGATCCATCCTGATACGGCATAAAGGACATTGATGTATGTTAAGCTTCTCTCCTACTTGCGTTTTGTATGAGTGTTAGCCATTTATTATCACCTTCAATCTTGACCCCGCAGGCTTTGGCAGGTGGGTTCGGTATCATTGATGTCGGATATTCTCACTGTCAAAAGTCGTCGGGCGTTATCATTTGGAACTTGTCACATGATATCTTCTGAGGTCATACAGAATACTGATCAGTATCACTATTCCAAACATAACAAAGAGCATTGGAACACCCATTGCTAATTGATCTTGTGAGTAGTTCTTCTGTATCACAAAGTAGGAAATTATGGAGTAAATGGACGTAATAATACAAACTCTTGCAATTAAGTCTGTTCTTAAATTAAGCATGAAAAAACGAAGCAATATAAGATTAATGAAGGTGTTGAGTTGATATTTTTTACTAGCATTTTGAACTAATGTTATCCATTTGTCATCACCTTCAATCTTAATTCCGCATTTTTCCGCAGAAGATTGATCGTCTAAAGTCATGTGTGGTCGAATGTAGTTATGATCCATTTGACGCAGGTAGACTTTCATAGATCTGCATCCAAACTAATTGAATTAAAAGCAAACGAGTTCGTTGATAAAGAGTAAAAATGGAATCCCCCTAAATTACGTATAAAAAGTTCCCAATTCTCGTTATAACGGAAAGTGTGATTTGTTGGCAAAGTTGAATTCTACAAAACTTCTGTACTGATCTTATAGGAAATTCTTAACATAGTGAGATATGTATTGAGCTTGGAATACATACATTGAATCTACTGAAAAGTAGCAATGGCAGGAATCATTGGCTAATACTTGTTTTTGCATCATTATTCTTAGTATTATCTGGTATGTTTGCACACAATGCATTTGCAATGGGTGATGCACCGGGAACATGTACTAATAGATATGATGGGCCAATAACGTCTTTCATAATTAACAACGGGAGTCAAACATTTGATGCGATAGCAAATCCGGGTGTAACGTTTGATGTGAATTTTGGCAGTAGTTATAGTGTAAAATTTGTCATACACACACCAAGCACAAGTTCTCAGGGCAATACACTTAACGGTACCACGTGGTACGATGATGATGTATGGTTTTATGGTAATGGTCACTGCATTCCGGACCGAACAACCACCACTGTAGGTCCTAACCAAAACGTGACTGTTTCTAGGAATCTGCCTTATAACCCAAACACACCATCATATCCAGGGTATTTACAATCTGTTAACTTTTACAGTTGGTTTTATCCTGGCGGTCACATAACATACAATGTTCAGTTTATAACTCCTTCTGGAATACCAACAAATCTTTCTGCTACCGCAACATCATCATCGCAAATCAATCTATCATGGACAGCTCCTGCAAATAACGGTGGTTCTGCAATTACAGGTTACATGATAGAGAGATCTATAGACAATGGTACAACTTGGTCTACTGTTGTTGCTAACACCGAATCCACTTCTACTACCTATTCAGATACTGGACTTGTACACAGCACTACCTACACGTATAGAGTCTCTGCAATAAACTCGATAGGCACCAGCTTTCCATCCAATACCGCATCAGCAAGAACATTTGATACAGTGCCAACACCGCCAACAGGTTTGACTGCAACAACTAATCTTTTACAAATCAATCTAAGCTGGAATGCACCAAGTGACAACGGTGGAACTCTGATTACAGGTTACATGATAGAAAGGTCAACTGATGGTGGTACTACTTGGAGTACACTTGTGACCAATACCGGCAGTACAATTACTACATATTCTGATACGAATGTACTTCCACTTACAACCTACACCTACCGTGTCTCGGCAATCAATGATGTTGGAACAAGCTCCCCATCGAATATTGCATCAGCCACAACTTCCGTTGGTCCAATAACGCAGTCATCGCTTCCCTAGACTGAGTCTTCCCTAAATACAAAAAAGTATCTTTAGAAAGTATTTTTGGTTGGTTATTCGAAAAAACTGTTTAAACCACTGTTTTGCAGTTGGCTAAACATTATGAAATTATCTGTATTGATCTTATAGGCGATTATTAGTATATCGAGATATATATTGAGTTTAGAATACATACATTGTATCTACTGAAAAGTAGCAATGGCAGGAATCATTGGCTGATACTTATTTTTGCTTCACTGTTCCTAATATCAATTGGCATGATTTCACACAATGCATTTGCAATGGGTCCGCCATCTTGTACCAACCAATATAACGCATACATTACCAATGCTACAATAATTGCTGGAAACCAATCTTACTATCCGCTGAAAAACAATGTATCCTTTCAGATGCTAAATAACCAGACATTCTCCTTGACAGTTAATGTTAAGGTTGCAAACCAGAGTAGTCAAGGCAATACCCAGCCTGGGCAAATTTGGACTTACGACAATACACTTGGATATGACCAAAGTCAATGTTCTGGTGCAGGTCCTAATCAAAACCTTACTTTTAGTGAAAACGTTGGCTTCCCAGGTACATATAATCCTGCTACAAACGTAAACTACAAGTATTATTGGTTTACAACAAATGGAATTACATTTAATGTATATTGGAAAAATCCGTATCTGCCACCATCTGCCCCACAAAATCTACGGGCAACAGCTGGTAATGCCCAAGTTGCTTTATCATGGATTGCACCTTCAAACAATGGCGGGTCTTCCATCATAGGTTACATGATTGAAAAGTCAACCAATGGTGGAACGACCTGGACTACAATTGTAGCTAATACTGGTTCTGCTGGAACAACATATTCTGATACAGGACTTGTACACAGTACCACATACACATACAGAGTATCTGCAATAAACTCGGTTGGAACAAGCTCTCCATCTAACACTGCAACCGCAACTACATTCAATGTAGTACCAACACCTCCAACCGGATTGACTGCAACAGCTAATCTTTTACAAATCAATCTAAGCTGGAATGCACCAAGCGATAATGGTGGTACTCCAATAACAGGATACATGATTGAGAGATCAACTGACAATGGAAATACGTGGTCAACTCTTGTTGCAAACACTGGCAAAACTGGAACCACTTATTCAGACACAAATGTACTTCCACTGACAACCTACACCTACCGTGTCTCGGCAATTAATTCAGTTGGAACAAGTGAACCGTCTAATACCGCGTCTGCAACACCGGTTGGAGCAACAACTCCACCTTCACTTCCATGATCTAGATTTTGTTCTCTCAAAATGATTCAATGAAATAGAATCATTCATAATTTAAGACTCGAATTATGTATTGACTCGAATCCTTGCAGGTATGAATCCAATTGAATTTTGACAATACGGTACAGGTTTTTAATAAGCATAATTATATTGGGAACTGTTAACCTTATCGGTTGATCTAGCTATTCAGCATCGCCGTAAATGATGTTAAAGACTGTGTTCTTACCTGCAAATACTGAAACTGTGTAATTCTGTTTAATGGATTCATGTCTGATGATTGTATAATTTCCAGCTGGAAGTTGTATTGAATAATGTGCATGAGCATCAGAGAAAGTTTTTCCCACAAGTGTGACTCCATCATTTGTAAAAACATCCACCTCATAATTTGGGCTTGGGTAGTAAATTCTATTACTACAAGGTAATACGCATGGCATGTAATCTGTTCTAGATACATTACCAGAAAGTGTTCCATATTGAATTATCTTGTTTGATTTAACAGTTGGTTCCACTAGCACACCC
Organism: Nitrosotalea sp.; assembly: GCA_050749405.1. GTDB lineage: Archaea > Thermoproteota > Nitrososphaeria > Nitrososphaerales > Nitrosopumilaceae > Nitrosotalea. The sequence continues at coordinate 20,711 of JBOGRD010000015.1, read as the reverse complement.
CATCCACGTTCAACAAGCTTCTGCACTGTAGAAGGTTTTACACAAACATCATTGTGATCACTTGATTTTGTAACAGATACAAAACCATCAGGGCACCCCATGTTTATCCAAGAATCAAATTTTGGTGTTTCATCAAGGGTAAAAAGATTTTTGTCGTTATAGATGGTGAGAATTTCTGTATGTATATGGTATATTCCTTTTTCAAAAATTGGTGCGTAAATACGTAAGGGACTATTGTCTTTTTGCATCCATCCGCCGAGAAATGGTTCTTGGTCTCCCAAAATTACCCACTTTCCAAGAGTGGTAGTAGGAGTTATTTGCATTGTCAACTCCCCACTATGGGAGTGAAACCAATCTATCATGATCATTTTATCATGTTTTGTTACTTCTAGTAAATATGTAACATGCGGAATTGTGTGATTAGTATTGGCATTGTATAATCTGAGTTTCACGATTGTATCATTAGTATCTTTTATCAAAGCCATGTGAGAAACAGAAAGGGCTAATGGTCCATTACCGTTTTTAGCAGGATTGAAAATCCCATCACCAAACTGACCATAAGCTTGCAGTTCTGTTACTCCTAGAATTAAAATCACTAGTATAACAAGAATGCATTTGCTTGATAGCATGAATCTGAAGGACATTTTTGATTGAAAAGCATTTGGATGTCATTCTACTACAAAACAAGAATTACCCTTACAATAGATGATACTTTTAACGCAAGCTGACTTTCATAGGTCTGAATCCAGATATATACTCGAATCCTTACAGGTCTGAACTCCACAAAGTCTATTTGAGATTTAGAGTAAACAATTTATCATATCAAGTAAATTGTGTTGTAGACCATAGAACTCCAATGGGATGATGTGTATTATGGCAATCCTTTGACCATTTGTGATACTTTGGTCCCAACCAATGAGTTTTCTACGACCTTCTTCTGTGAGACCTGTCTTCCTTTTCTGATAAAGCCGTCTGTTGTAAAGAGAATCTTGGCACTACAATCTTGCAATCTAATCCTCAAGGAATCCGCACTAAACCCTGAGAAGATGACTGTATGAATGGCTCCAATTTTTGCACAGGCCAAAATTGCAAATACAGCTTCTGCAATCATGGGCATGTAAATTGCAACGACATCACCCTTTGCAACACCGAGTGATTTTAGAGCATTTGCCAATTGACAAACCTCTTTGTCAAGCTCAGCATAGGTTACAGTACGCTCACAGTTGTCTTCTGAGAGACAGATGTAAGCTATCTTGTCTGGCTGTACCTTTAGAAATTTTTCCACGCAAGACTTGTATATGTTGATTCTTCCGTTTACAAACCACTTGGGCCACGGCTTTCCAAGTCTTGTATCAAATACCTTGCTGTATTTTTCATCCCAAACAATGCCTAGATCGTCGCTTACAGCATCCCAGAACCAGGCTAGGTCAGATCTTGATCTGTCTAGCAACTCTGTTAATGTTTTAATTCCAAATTTCTTCATGAATCTAAATATATTTGAAGACTCGAACTTTTCTTGGGGCGGTATGTACGCAAAATCTGACAACATTTGAACTAGAGAACCATTTTTTATTTAACTTAGTCTTTTCTTGGGATCTACAATCTAACCGCGACTGGTTTTTTCTTGTTCTTTTTTCTCAGATGAAAATCCAATGATAACGCAACCGCCAACTACGCCAGCAGCTACTATGCCTCCGACAACACCAACTGCGGCGTGGTTCATCGCCTCCCTGAACACAAGGAACAAAAATGCCGCTCCAGCAACTGCAATTCCTACATAATACATGGCTCTATTCCTCAAATCCCATCATGATAATAATATGCACGATATCTATTAAGGCTAGATTAACCAAATTAGATGAGTTTTATGCCTTGGCACCATCATCCAGTATTCGTACAAGTCAAGTGTACTATGTCAATTCAGTGTAGGAAAGACGACATAAACTCTGCAAATGCAACATATCATAAATATGGCAATCATTTACAATCCGTTGCAAACTAATCGTTCACAAGTATTTTTTTTGTTTGTTCAAAATTAATCCATCTTGAAAACATTGTTACTGATTTTTACTTGTTGTGTCTTTTTGCCTGTACTTGGCCCATGCGTTATTGATGGTAAAGACTAGCTGTTTGCCTAGTATGTTTTCCATCCATATTGGTATGAGAAACTTTCTGTCAGGTGAAAAATATCGGTAAAATTTCTCATTGTCAATTTCCTTGTTGTCAAGCACATTTCTTGCGGCAAAATCTCCACAGAATGTAGCCCATGGCAACCCCACACATCCTAGCACAAAATGAATCCAAGGTCTTGCAGGATCCCTCACTACGGTCGGAATGAGATCTCGTGTCATGTCGATGCGGCCCTGCCAATACTGGATGAATCTTAGGTTCCTAATTGAAGGAATTTTCTCCTTCAAATTGCCTATGGCTCGATTTATGACATGAGAATTTGTGGTGTCATTTTTTGCATAAGTTGTTAGCATATTTCCTCCTCCAACTAGCAACCGCTTTGTTCCAGTTAGCCGAAAATATGTATAGATAAGATCAGAGTCCCAGCATTGTAGCGGGCCTTGGGGGAAGAGCTCTGCAATATCGTCATCTCCTAACGGTTCACTAACAGAGAGAAAAGTCTGCGCATGATATACGTTCTCATAATATTTTGTCATGTCTTGTTTTGGTTTGTCAATGCAAAAGATGATCTCGTCTGCAGTGGCAGATCCAAGATGTGTACGGACAGTATGGTCATCACAGGAGAGTGCTTCCGAGGATTCGTAGATCTCAACTCCCTTGTCTAAGAGAACCCCCTTTATTCCCTGTGCGTAAAGGAGTGGATTTACTCCGTATGTTCCCGTGTATCTAATTGCTCCAGAATATGCCTTTGAACCAAGAACAGAAGGCACCTCTGATTCTGTGTATATCGTACTAGAGTATCCAAGCTTCTTGCGTGCCTCTACCTCTTCTTGGACATCTTTCCACCCGCCTTTGCCTTTTCCTATGTAAAGACAGTCCTGTACCTGAAGATCACACTCTATTTTGTGCTCTTTGATGTTCGATACCATTATTTCCACACCTTTTGCAGCAACCTCCCACAATTCCTTTGCACCCTTTGTACCATATCTGCGCAACAGCTGGGATAGTTCAAGCTCGCTGTCAGGAGTAAGAAAACCTGCGCTCTTGCCTGTTGAGCTTCCACCGCAGATATTTTTGTCAATCAAGGTAACTTTTCTTCCCGAATCTGCAAGTCTGAGAGCAGATGCAAGACCAGCTGCACCGGCACCTACGATCAAGACATCTGTCTTGATGTCTCCTTTCAGTGGAGGCCTCATGGGTTCTTTTACTCCCATAAGAGTAGTGAACCACCAATCTTGTAATATCATAAATCCTTACGCGTTAGACGCTAGACATTGCCATTATTTGTGTCATGTTAATTCTAGATTAACGCATTCAAATGATTGCAAAAAATTGCATGAATCATTTTTGATTTTAGAAGATGATATTGTATGGCATTTATCTTTAGATTCACAATTACTTTGGTTTTGTAAAGGCAGACAAGTTGGGATCAGTGATGCGCTTTTAAAATGTACACATAAAGTGGGCCTGCAATAAATTCATGAGCATTTCTGTCATGGGAATATAGTTCTACATAACATATGTAAAATTGATAGAACACCCTTAGATATTGTAAAACAAACACAATCACTGCGGTCTACACTTCATCATTCATCGGAACTGGCAACCCCTTGGTTATGTAGACCGCATCTGTTAATTCCTATTAATGTGGCAACATCGTACTGGGACTTGTGACTGGGACCTTGAACATGGTGTTGCCCCTTTCTGCTATTGAAGTGAAGCAACCAATCAAAATTTTAACAACATATTGCAATCTGTAAGCATGCCTAATGATGATCTTGCAAGCCTGAAAACATGATAAATGATCCTGAGAGCAGTGCAGCAATTCTAGGACCTTCGGCCTCAAGGTTGTTTGATTTGTACGATATGCTGCTGAATTCATACAGGCAATATGTTGCTGAGCTTGAAAAAAATGTGGTTTGGTGCCCACTACAGTTCTGGCGGTAACCCACGGACCAGCCAAAACTGTTTTACTGGGCACCTTTTTGACGACTACCTTTCCATTTGGTAACGTTCCGACGTATTGCCCACCTTCGGAGATTAGTCGCTCTGCTTCGTCAGATGAATACAGGGAATAAGAGATAAGAATTTCATCCAAGAAACTCTTTCAACGACTTTTTTAATTCATTAAGAATTGTTTGGATGGGAGTAAGTTTCTCTCTGCTTAACCTGCCAAGTCCTTTTTCCAAATAGGGTTCAAGCGTACTAACTAGATCATCAGGAAAGAATTGGTCCACATCATTGAACTGAATTCCTTTGCTCTTGCATTTTTCCAAAAATAGATTCGTCACTTTTTCCTTGTCGAACTTTCTTACTTTCAGCAATCTCCAAACATCATAATAGTCTCTTATCCTCTTGCGCTGTAGCATGGAACGCATCTTTTCAGCAAGAATATCTTTCAGCGAGTAGACACATGCCTCAAATTCCGGATAATCAAAAACACGTGGAACCCTTTCAATTTTGAATTCGCCAATTACCTCCTCCCTTGAGATCTCGATCTTTATAATATCTTTTCCGAGAGGACCCGTATACTGGAACCTGCTCTGAAGGTAACCTACGTTGGTATGTGGTCTGTCCTTCAAAACCACTATCATCCCATTTTCTCTTTGAATTATAGCGGGTACTTCGTTCTTGAGTATCTTTACTATTGAATCAAGACCAGTTTCCGTATCAAGTATGGTGAAGTCCAAATCCTCTGAGAGCCTCCAGTTTTCCGGAAAGTAGATTTTGGAAAGTGCTGTTCCTCCCTTGAATACAAGTTTGTTTGTTACAGAGCTTTTTGATATTCCAAACAAGATCCATCCAAGAGCATAGTCCTTGCTCAGAGATGACACATTGATGTTTTTCTCTCCCGCCAATCTCTTTAGCTCGTCTTTGCTGATCATTAGTATCCCATCCAGCTAGTCAGATCCTTCTTTGTCCTGTTTATGATAAGACCATATTTCTTCGCATAATCTAGAACTTTCTTTGGTCCGATTGGGTCAAGCCACATGAAACCTTTCGGCTTTTCTTTTGCAATTTTTTCCGTAATGTCACTTTTAATTCCAAGCATATCCAGTATGTATCCAATTCTGCGGGTGACAACATCCACATCTATTTTCTTGGAGTAATCAAGAATCTTTTCAAAGTCAAGCTCGTCCTGTGATTCCCATATTCCCTTAATCGTTTCGTCAATGCCACCGCTGTACTGCGGATACAAAAGACAATCTACGACTGTTTTTTCTCTGGAAGAGATGTTAAATGCTCCGTCCTCGATTTTCTCTTCTACGATTCCAAAGAATTTCTTTTTTGAAAGTGTGATGAACTCGAAATTGATTGGTCCATATGTTAGCTCTTTCTTTTTCCTTCTTTTTGTTGTAACTACATATGTTATATCAGGCACCTGTTCTGTCATGCCCCAATAATTTAGCGCAGACCAGAAACCAATGTAGTGTGGATGCACGAGTTCTGACGCAATAAGAAAGGGCGTTTCAGCCCACTTGCCTTCAATTCCTGATTTGGCAGGGATCAGGAGGTATTTGCCACGTTCTATCTCCCTAATTCTTCCTTTATTTCTGAGCCTGTAAAGGGCAGTGTTCACAGAGTCCTTGCTTGTTCCTAAAATCCTATACGCGTCATCCGTCTTGAAGACAGACTTCCCTTCCTTCTCCAGTGTGAGCCATAGCTTTAATTCTGTAGGGCCTAGTCTTAATTTCTGTGCTACCATAATGTCTTCTAACAACATTATGGTTACATAACTATTAAAAGATATGCCTGTGATGAAGGGTTTCCGATTGCTTTTGAAGATCAAGGCGGCAAGACAAAAATGACTTTGAAATATCCCACTACGGAGGTAATCAATTTTACAATGCTAGATAATATGAAGCAGGGATGGAACCAATCCTTTGACAAGCTAGCAGAAAGTCTGGAGTGAGTTAGGTCAATGAAAATAAAAAACTGCGCCAGCCTGAAAACATGATAAATGATCCTGAGATCAGTGCAGCAATTCTAGGACCTTCGGCCTCAAGGTTGTTTGATTTGTACGATATGCTGCTGAATTCATACAGGCAATATGTTGCTGATCTTGAAAAAAATCAGAGATTGTAATTTGCTTTGAGTATGTGTCATTACAGGATTCACTAATTCCAATTAGGTAAACAATATTGTTATGAATCTTGTAAACCCGAATCTTGGCTATTAAAAAATTCTCGATAATTCTAAACCAAATTCAGTCTTGAGGTCACTCTAGTTTTTGCAGTTAACACGACTACACTAATTACGGCAACGATTAACACAATTGATGCAATGGAACCAAACTCAGGTACTGTCTGAGTGCTTATTTGGTCAATTACCGTAGAAAACTCAGATGCAGGTTGCGGTCCCATGATCTCAGTCATGGTACCGGTGGGTCCAATTATGAAAAATGCCGGTGTTCCTTGTATTCCCTTTGAAACTCCGATGTCCTTGTTATGGGATACTGCGTCAGCATATTTCCCAGAATCAAGGCAAGAGTTGAACTTGGCTGTATCAAGTCCTAAAGTAGCAGCATATGATTTCAGGTTGTCTGCACTTGCCCATCCGCTTTGAACGCCTTGTTGATTGGCATACAAATAATCATGATACTCCCAGTACTTTCCCTGATCTCCCGCACAATGTGCAGCTTGGGCTGCCACTGGTGAATCAGCACCCAAGAACGGAAAGTCGACATAGTATAGCTTGGCCTTATTGGTATCAATGTAATTGGACTGGATGGCAGGCTCTTCATTTTTGAACCATGCATCACACTTTGGACACTGATAGTCCCCAAATTCAACTATTGTAACAGGAGCACTTGTAGAACCTCGTACTGGTGATGCCATTGACAGATCAATACTACCGCTTGACATCATCATGCTACTTTCATTCATCATTGTATTGTTGTTGCCCCAGCCGCCACCTGACATGTTTCCACCGTTCATCATGCTACTTGACATGTTCTTATCATTCATCATGGCTTGGTTGCTGCTAGATCCCCCGCCAGACATCGTATTATTCATCATGCTATTTCCTTGCATGTTATCACCATATTGAGCATAAGCATAAGAAGTACCAGCAATCAGCAAGATAGAAGATAGAACAAATAATCTATGAATTTGTTTCATTGCTGCAGTTTAGACTGGGTTTTATGATTTAACCTTTTTTCCAAATTGATTCTGAGATGAAACTCAAATCAATCAAAACTTTAACAGTTCAAGATAATATACTCAAATTGGAAATATTGTTAAATAATTTGTTTCACCCTGAAAGGGTAGATTGCAAAGAGAAGCATTACGACTAGTCTTTTCAAGAAAAAGATACCTAGCTTTGACCATATCCATATTTTCATCTCTACTAATAGCTCTCTCTATAATCTCGGAATTTATCTTCTTTTCACCAAATTTTCTTTTTTATGTTCCAACATATGAGATTGCTAATTTTGTTTTAATTGTAATAGTTGCAGCTCTATCTGGAATTGTCATTAGCCTTAGCATCTATCGTATTAGATTGATGAAAAGTGGAGTTAGGAAATCAGGAACTGGATTTTTGGGTTCCATAATTGGAGCAAGTGCCGGAACTTGCAGCTGTGGGTCCATTGGATTTGCAATTGTATCGGCATTTGGGGCCGTTGGTGGGACTGCAACTGCCTTTCTTACTAACTATGAGATTCCGTTACGTCTGGTTTCTATTGGTATTTTGGGATACACTTACTATGTTTCCGTGAAGGGGATAACAGCACAGTGTAAGATTACAAAGTGACCATGTTTGAATAGTAAAATGACATGTGCAGATTGCGGGTGTTTGCCAGAAGAGTGCAAATCCAGGAAATCGGGAAGAGAATGTCCAAATTGCACTCTGGATGATTGTTGCTGTTGGCTCAACGCATAATCTTACAAGAACATTCTGTAACCGCAGGCCCTACAGTAACCAGAACAAAAAAGTAGAACTGGGGTTCACTAGTAATATCTACCGAACCTGGAATACTTTCTTGCCAGAGTGTAAAAAGTTACCCCCAGTATGAATCCGTAAATTAGGTGTATGAGAAGAGAGCCTGCCAGCAAATTCGACATTATGTTCCTTGCGGCATTCTCAATTGCTATTTGGTTAGCACCGCTCATTGTAATTTGTAGCGATTGTTGCAGATACGGTTCGATACCTAGGCGGGAGATGGGATTGAAAAGGGCCAGAAAAGTGATAAAGCCTGCACCTGTGCCAAATGCTATTGTCTGACTTTGACGCCTCAAATCAAAGATCTCAGATATCGACATTATACAACCAAATGCTGCGCCTATGGCAGTACCGGTTATCAGATGTGCCATAAAACCCAGTAGAAAACTGTAATGGGTATTTCCGATATAATTGCCCATCACCGCCCCAAGTACTGATAGATACGTACCTTCAGGTAAATTAGTAAAGTACTCGCCCAAAAATATTGGCACTAATATGGAAAATGAGGCTACACAACCTGCAAGTGTACCCAGCCTGATTATCTGCCTTCTCTCTGAGCCAATTCTTTCCTTCTCTTTTTTTGTAGGAGTGACTATTCTGTTCTGCTTGAATAGAAAGAGCAGAATCAAACCGCCGGAAAGAAATGGTAATGTATACTGGTAAAAGCTCAATATGGTTTTGCTGTCAGCTTTTCCAATTAAAAAGAAAGGCAGTGGAAGTAGAATATACAGAATGGCAATCAGCGATATGATAAGTGAGTTACCAAGGCCCCAAGTGACATGTGTTGCTGACGCCATATCCTTGCATATAATACGTGATTCCAGTATTTACGCAGTAGGTCAGGATCTCTACTACATGGGCAGATGATTATAAGTCTGAAGTTCTAATGTCTACTGATATTTAGATCGTAGTTATATTGCACTTCTGCATATTATATGACAGAAATGGCAATCGATCCCGTTTGTGGTATGGAAGTGGATGCAGGACAAACTAGCTTGAAATCAACCATGGATGGAAAGGACGTCTACTTTTGTTGTTCCAACTGTAAGTCTGAGTTTGACGCTGATCCATCAAAGTTTTTGTTTGACTTTAGCTAAATTCCTACAGGATACAAAATAGTTTTCAAGGAACTGCCACCTTATCGGTTGATTTTTCTGTTTCCTTTGGTTGATGAATCATGATTTGTTCTAGGCATTGACTCCGTTCAGGTTTGAGATCTTAGTTGAAGTTATGGGATCGTATGGTATTGGCGCCCCGCTACTCCCCATGCTATGGCAAAAGCAACTACCCCTGCCACCAAAACGCCTCCATACAATTGTGCTGCACCTAGTGGAGTACACCCGATGTATCCGTAAGCTTGCTCTCCACATGATGGTTGTTGTGCAAAGGCTAAGTTGGTACCTGCCATGGCAACTATGCCTATTGTCATAATGACTCCAGCTAATTTTGCTGTACCTAGGCTGACCATACAATAAATAGGAAATCGCAATATTTACGCATAGCTAGAATTTCTACTAGATCTGCTTTTGTAGGTCAGAGTTAAAAGATTTGAATCCTCAAGGATTCGCTACCAGTGTGAATCCCTGTCATGTTCGGACGAGTCGTTGTAACGACTGTATCATGCACACCTACTCTGACATACAACCAGTCGTTATTGTACAGTCTTTGCCTTCCTTCGCAGTACCAACACTGTTGTCATTACTCCAAGTATGGCGCCATACACCAAATGCCTTAGTATGGCAGTTGACGTGATAAGCATCTTTTTCTGCTGCAATACGCCCATTGCCATCTGTTGGGTCATCCCAGGATGCATGTGCATTATAAACTTGACAAGTATCGGTGGAAGCACGTTGGTTGTGACGGGTATTGATATTGCAACAAACGCTATCATCCCTGTAACCAGTCCCAATCCTACACCCTTCCCAAGTCCTGTTATTTGCAGCTTGCGTGCGCTAAAAGTCACAATGCCAAAAATTATTCCAACCAGTGTGCTTGTTAGAAGATGCATTCCAAGGCCTGCTGCCACGGCATTATCTGATTGAGAACCAAATGCAGTTCCTATGGCTTTTGGTATTGTATCATATGGCATGCCAATCATTACAGTTGTTGACATGGCAACGCCCATCATCACAATCCCTGCAACAAAGCCTGCTATTGCCCCGTATCCGATCGATGCTTTTCTTGGATATTGTGAAAGTTTGTATGTCATCTAATATCCAATCCAAAATAATCAGTTAAAGGTATTTTTCCAAATCATCGAATTAAAAATTGAACAGTTCAAGGAATTCCTTTTATGCTAATTTGCATATGGTGTATCAATGGCAAATCAAAAAAAAGAGCCGAAGAATATATGCACAGAATGCAATATGGAATTTGAATCAAAAGAGAAATTGGAACAACATCAGGCAAATCACACCGTATACTGTGAGACCTGTCCAATAGATATGGTAATACGAGGAATATCGAAACTATTTCGTAGAAATAAGCATCTTGCCTAGGGTATTCAGGGTAATCTTGGTTCTCCCACGTTCTAATCTTTCAACATCTACAAGTCCAAGCTGAACCAAGCCCTTTGATTCCGAACTCCCGTGTATGTGATAACTCAAAAGTGGTTTTCCAAACTCACAGTGTTTTGATAAATTATCAAGGCTTTCTACCGAGCCTCCCGCATTGTCTATTGCATGTAAAATCTTGATCTTTGCGTCAGAGATCATCTCGTTGTAACTTAGCTTCAAGATAGGCAAAAGCATTGGATTTCCCTCCATGTCAGTCCCAAATGCCTTGATTCCATTTACAAATGCGCAGGAGAGTGCTGCACAACCTATCATTTTGTCGCCCGCACTTACGTTTATCAAAATTTGCTCATAGTTTGCTCCCTCTTCCTTTATGATTTGAGAAACATACTCCATGGCACTTCGAATTATGTCGGGTTGTGCAATTAGTCTAAGAGAGATAGAAATGCCAAGGGTGGAGCGAAGATTACTTGAAAATTCTTCTACCAGTTTTACATCATCTTTGTAATGGAGTAAGATGAGTTTATGAATCGGAAAGTTGCGTAAACCCGCAAGTATGCCCTCTTTATCTTGCCCAAAAGTAGCTATCTGGAGAGTCTTTGGAGTCACAAACAGTTCACTCTTAATTGATACTAAAGTATTGGTTTGAACAGTTCAAGATTAGCTTGAATTAGAAATTCAAACTCGGGGACATAAGACAATGTTGTTCCATATCTAATGGTCATCTATTTCTTAACTAGACTGCAAGTACAGTGAACTGTATAGTTTCCTTTCTTGGTAGCCCATCTTATCAGTGGAATTATTGCCTCTCGAAGTTCCTTGCCTCTTGCAGACAGTGAATATTCTACTCTTGGAGGAATCTCTCTGAAAACCTCTTTTATGATAAGATCTTCTTTTTCCAAATCCTTTAGCATTGAAGCCAGCGTTGAGGGACTGATTCCTTTCAGTTCTGACATTAATTCATTGTATCTAAGTTTACCGTGGTTGCCAATTTCGTTTATTATCAATAGCCCCCATTTTTTCCCAATTGTATCTATTACGCCATCGAGCGGACACAAACAAATTGCATTACTTTGGTTTTTCATAGTAACTATTCTACTACGAACTTTGTATCTTAAATACTTTGAATTTCATAGTGAAGACATGGTAAAAGAACTAACAGAATCAGATCAAAAACTGTATCTGTGCGATGCGTGTGGTTTTAGATACGAGGATCCCAAATTAGCGCAGCAGTGTGAGGATTACTGCAACAAACACAAGAGCTGCTCAAGAGAGATTGCAAGACATGCTGTGCGGTGTTGTTAATTGGCAACGATTGATATTTCAAACGACTGGCAGGACAGAGTAGCATCATCAAAAATCCCTGTAATAGTTGATTTCTGGGCTCCCTGGTGCCCTTGGTGCATGAAACTAATGCCAATATTTGACGAAGTTTCAAAGCAGTATGAAGGAAAGTTGGGATTTGCCAAGGTAAACGTTGAGGAACATGAGGACATTGCACAGGCAAACGGTATAATGGGAATCCCGGTTCTTAGGATGTTTTGTGACGGTAGAAACGTAGGAGAGCTTGTTGGATACATGACAAAAGAAAAACTTGTCTTAGAACTTGATAAAATGCTTACTACAATTCCTAACTGCCTTTCACAGAGTTCATCACTAACAAAGAAAGTGCAGGCAAAATGAGCAACATGAGTACCGTTGGTCAAGTGTTAAAAAAACCAGCTTATGCCATCACTGCAATCGTAATTTCAGTATCGTTAGGCGCGCTCTTTTGGTCACTCACTTTTGATTTTACGCCTACTCCGTTACCAAAATACATCCAAATGTACGGAATATCTTTCACTGTAACCACAGTGGCTATGGGCTTTATCATAGCAATACTGACAGGGTTAAACACAGCACTGATTCTTTGTAGAAAACATATGACAGGAAGTTTGGGTTTCAAAAAGGGTGCGGGTTCCAGCGCATGTAGTGCCTTTACTGGAGTAATAGCATCAGGATGTCCTGTATGTACTGCACCTTTGTTAGGCGTATTTGGTCTTGGTGGCGCTTTGGCATTATTCCCATTTCAAGGATTAGAACTGAAATTGGCGGCAATTATTGTCCTGGCAATTTCATTGTACTATACCTCAAAGAATGTCAAGATTGCATGTAAAATGTAGAACAATCAACCCGACTATGACAAGAAATCAATCCTACAAATCTACAATTTGTTCAGTTCAGGTTCTATTTGTACCTAAATGTCCATCTTGATTAAATTATTTGAAACCTATGCTAGTTTTATTGTCCTTGCAACTCTGTTACTATAAGCTGATACGAATGCAAAAGCCAACACGATGCCACCAATAATTTCTAAACTAATTGAAAAATATGCATACATGCTGACATATAGTATTATGGCACCAGCGGCTGAGATTGGTAGGATCTTTCTGTTACCACTAAACCATATTCCAGAAAACATTGCACCAAATGAAAGAAACAAAATTACTTCGCCCCAGAAACCAGAGAAGAATGTCACGATGATGTTTTGTGATGTCATAGTCATGCCAGTCATGTTTCCCATATTGGACATGTCATTAGCATTTTTTGCTACTCCTACTACAGCAGAACTAACTATACCAAAGCTCATGAAAACTGTACAAAGACATATTCCTATTCCACCAGACGCGCAAGCACATGTGCCTCGAAAGTTTTTCAAGATGCCACCCCTAGATTCCTCTCTTGTGCTTCTGTCGTCATAGAGGATATTCTTTTTGAAGCTTTTTGAACAGATCTTCACCACATACTAGAGGAAAATCAGGCATTCCAACTATTTTGTATTTTCCGTCTATAACCGTGGTAGGTACTGCCGTTATCCCATATTTTTCCATTTTTTCCTTGATTTCTGTAGTCATGTTGTTTACGTCATGGACTGTTTGGCTGCATCCTTCATTCTTTCTAATCTCAATATTCTTGCACAACGGACAGTTTGCAGAGAATATTTCAAATGTATGATTTTCTACCATGTACCAGTATACAAAGGAAACTACTTAAGTTGTGAAGTTTATTCAAAGATACTGGTATGAAACGAGAAAGTATTGTGCTTTTCTGTCCCCTACAGGGTGTAATTGACATAATAAGCAAGAAATGGTCTTTGCTTGTAATCAACGAGATCGGCAATCATAAAAGCATCAGGTTTAACGAATTAGGAAGAGAATTGAAAGGGATTACAGCAAAATCCTTGACAAATACATTAAATGAACTGCAATCAAACAGATTGATACTCAGAAAAGATTTTGATGAAAAGCTTCCAAGAACTGAATATAGTCTAACCGACGATGGTGTTAAACTGTATCATATTATTATTCCATTATTGCAATGGGCTGCATCAAGAAAGGGTGCAGTGGTTACAGAATGCTCATGTAAAGCAATGTAATAAGACAATAGTAAATCATTGTTTCTGGTAAGATTCGAAACTTTGAAAGTTCTAGTCTGTTGAGATTCATATCATATTATGCGCGCCTCGAGGGGTCGCTACCGATGTGAATCCTGATCTGTTGAGACCCATACTATGATGATAAATTGAGGGCTCTACGGACTTTGAGTACCTGATATAGTTGTAAACTTGGTCTGTTAGAAAAATAACTTACCACATTTCATATGGAATTTTACAGAAAATCTGATCGCAAATCCCATCCTGTCATTTAGTAGGAATCCTACGCAACTCTTTAAACACAAAAATCTTTTATGTTATTTTAATGAGATTCATACCAACAAAAACAACCACAACTGCAAAAAAACCACATCTGACAACTATTCTTGCTACTGCATTTGCCATACTGACAATAATGCCTCTTGCAAGCATTCCACAGGCATCGTTTGCTACAGGAAATGGCGCACCAAGTGGCCCTCACTTTAACCTTAACATCATTGGTGTTAGCAACACAAAAAATTTTCCTACTGCTGACGGGAGTGGAGGACATGTGATAGATGTTCCACTGCGAGGGCACTGCAACATCGACCTTACACAAGGTACCACTTTCTATGTCTTGGACGACAACTGCCTTGATGGAACTGCCAACTTCCAGCTACCGCCCACAAACACGGTTGGAGGCAATCCTGCATATACAGTATGGGCAAGAGTTGTAGGAATACCGGGAGGTTCAAGTAGCCTCACAACATGCGCAACCGACCCGACTACTGGCGACACGATTTGTTCCATTGGTCAGACCGTATCATTTGGAGGACATGGCGGAAAGTCAACCTTCAGTAATGTGACTAATCAGCTTACCACTCTGTGTTACGTAGATCAGACCACTGGCAAGACAGTCTGTGTTAACGTATTCGATCCTACTTTCCAGAACTACTTCTGGTCGTACGACAACAATGGTAACAAGGTCTTGCAGCTAAGATTCTATCCAGTCCAGTAAGATCACACAAACCACAATCCTTTTTCCTTTTTTTAACAAATCATAATTTTGCCTAATTATCTGTTTTAACTAGTATTACAGAATTTGAAACCGATGAAGGGTCCATATCTGTCGAGACTAATACCGCTCTGTGCGCGTCCTTGAGGGTTCGCTACCAGTGTGAATCAACATCCAGTTTTTTATACCAATTTGACATAGCTTAACTTGATGAAGTTTAGGTGGTATTATGTCGCGATGGGACTCGTACTCATAGTGGTGCTTGGAGGCACGATGTATGCTGGAAAACGTGTCTGCATTCCAGTTGAGGCCGTTAAATGTAATACGCTTGTCACCCTTGACAACCAAGGCCTTGTCGCCGCAGCTCCGCCTGAAAAGGCCACTACAGTTACCACCCAGCCCCCAGCTCCCGCAACCACTACGACTAGCACAATTCCAAAAGGCACTGGTGGAACGGTACCTCCAAACGAAAACAAGGTTGATTTCACGCTCTATTTTCAAATCAGTCCTGATTTCTCAAAGTACGGCTTTAATGGTACAATAGGCTCGGCCGGTGCAAATCCTGACATCAAGGTACACGCTGGAGACACCGTTACAGTACACCTGAGCAACCCAACCAAGTCATTTCATGCATTTGGTGTAGTCATCGACCCTCAAAACCCAAGTGGGGTTCTTTGGAATTCAGCCTTTAAGACCCCTGACAGCCCGATGAAGCCCGGGGAGGCAGGACAGGTTACGTTTGTGGCAGGAACTCCGGGTCTTTATCACTACATCTGTACTGTTCCAGGACACGCCGAGCTTGGTATGAATGGCAACTTTATTGTAGAAAAGTAAGGGGTTGATGGAACATTATCTGTTCTAGCGAGCACCTTTTTTGACGACTATTTCATGAAAATTTCATCTGTGATTTATTGATAACTTCAAAAAATCATAATCTTCATTTAGAGTGATAACAAGTCCTTCCATTATCAGCACTCACAGAAAGCATTCTACTCAACCACCACAAGAATTTTTTAAAATAAAATCAAAACAATGTGAAATCATATAAGACTCAAAACTTTGAATTTGGAATTTGAAAAAAATGGGAGAACTGCCAGATGTATCATGATTTAATCACATAGTTTCTAGTCAATTCTCATTCCTTAAATTGAGACGTCATCTCATTTTGATGGTTTAACGTTAGGAGGAAACTAATTGTTTATGCAATCGATTTATTGCAACATTGCTCATTTTTCCTTCTAGAAGGTCAAAGGTATCTATTTCTAGATCCTCAACGCTTTCCTTGTCTTTTGAGGCCTTTTCTTCCATGTAGTATAATAGATGCCATTGCTGATGAACCCTCGTCCGTCATTACTGTTACAGACGATTTTTTGTAATTTGCGCAAATCAGGCCTAGGCATAAGACATAGTCTTGGTTCTCCTGCGCTCTAATCTTTTAACATCACTGTGAATACTGTAACAAGCTGGTTGCAGCCAAAACTGTTCCGTATGTTTCCTAATGTTTTCCATGTGAGCCAGACTGACCAGGTGCGGTTAGTGGGCCGTGTGAGCCCTGGCCATGGAGCATTGGTGGAATAAATGTTGTATGTTGATTATTGTTTTCGTTATTTGTCTGGTTCACATGTTCTAATGTCCTTTCAATTCCCATGCTTCCGTTCACTCCAATTCCTTTCATGTGTTCTAGTGCAGTGTTGATCCCGGTCATCCCATGTTTTGCAGCATCCTCGTTTATGTTTTTCATGGCTATCTGCTTGTCTTGGTCAGAAACGTGTTGGCCTTCCGCATCATGTCTTAGTACTAAAATGTTCTCCCTGAATTGCTTGAATAGTTCCTGGAATTGCTTTCTTGCGTCTTGGTACTTTTCTCTTATGGTATTCATAGTTGCATGACACTCATCAATTACCTGGGTTCTGTTTTCAGATGTGACATTTTGCATCTTCTGGTGGCACTCTTTTATTGCCTGAATGTTTTCGGCCTTTTCTTGTTGAAACAGTGCTGTGGCGTTATGTACAAAATTGGATATCTGCAGGCCGATGTTTTCTGCACCATTTGGATTGGTCTGATTTGAGAAACCAAATGATATTGTCTGGTTTGTATCTGAGCTGGTCTGGGCGGTATCATTTGATTGGTCATCTGCCTGTACACCAGAAAATCCTACAGGAAAAACTAGCGTAGCTGTTAGAGATAAAAGTAAAATTGAGCTAGTCTTCACAAGCAAATTTCTCAATTTCTATATTTAAGGATCTGGAAGGATTCCTCAGCGACACATGTCTGGTCAAGATATCATTGATATCTTAAGGGCCAAATTACAAGCAAAAGAAAAATACAAGCCAGTACCAGACAATTCAATGAGTTGGATGCCATCTTTGATTTTGGCAGTTCTGACAATTTCTTTGATAGTCATACCTTCTTTTGCACAATCCGAAAGTACCTACGGAGTAAAGGATCCAATTAGCGGCCAATCTTATAACGTGAACTATAACATTACCAACGCGACAGTTAGCGACATGTCAATTGACACCCAGGAAACATCGCTTGTTGTTTCACTGCAAACAACCAGTGATGGTACCATGACAATAACTTTGCCGCGAACATTGATTGATGCCAAGACAGGAGCATCTGATGATCAATTCTTTGTTTTAGAAGACGGCGCAGAGGCCGATTTCCAGGAAACCAAGACAAATACCGATAGAACTCTTTCAATATCTTTCCCTGATGGCACTGAAAAGGTTGAGATAATCGGAACCCAGGTTGTTCCAGAGTTTGGCTCTCTTGCATGGATTATCATCACCATATCAATAATTGGTACCATAGTAATTTCAACAAGGTTAAGACTGTTTCAGAAGGCTAGAGTCCTGTAAGAGTTCAAGCCTTACAAGTATGAACTTGAAAAATTTGGTATTCAAGTAACAGTATCGCTAATGGCAGTTTCCTATCTGTGATTTGATCTTCCCATACGGCAATGCACTAGGAGCTTTCTGCAACTTTTCCAAACTGCTCGATTGTTTCCTCTATGCTCTTTGTTATCTTGCCTTTTGCTATAAAGCCTACCAGTTTGAGCTTGCCTGCAAGCTTAAAGTCTCCTTCCACTACGACCTTTGTACCTTCTGGGACAGTCGTGTATGTTGTTACGATATGGCTGTCCTTTGCATCTCCAGAAAGAAGAAGAACCTCGTCAATCTCTGGCGGAGTCAGTATGTGTTTTGTTGTCTGGTGCACCTCTCTTCCGGCCATAATTGCATGATCTTCGGTCGTTACCGTATTTCCATCCCGTAATACTATCTTTACAGATTTGAAAAACTGTGGAAACTTGTTTGGCAAGCTTTCAAAATCTGTAACCAAGTTGAAGATCTTCTCCCTGTCTACTTTAATTGTCTTCTCTATACCTATTGTGATGGATCACAAGATCTTCGAGCAATGTTTACCATTGCAATTCCTAGTACCCCTACGAGTCGTCTCCTCACTTTCAAGAACCAGCCAGTGACCGTAGTAAGACCTACGTAGAAGGGTAGAGTTGAATTATGTCTCTTAGACTGGGTAAAGAAAATTTTTGGCAAATTACTTAGCAAGAACAACGGTTACAATGGTTTGTTATTCCGTAGCTACTCGTATCAATTCAGAAATTTGTCTGCCTTTTCCTTGAGAGAGTGCCGATATCCCGCCAGTCAAACTTTCAGTTGCAATGCCCTTGTCAGCAAGCACTTTGACAGCCATAAGAGATGTATTTCCAGCCATGCAGACAAGCAATGACTTGCCAGACCCTTCCAGAGCTTTATTCATCTCTTCAGGAATTTGTTGTTTTGATAATAGCCACTCGACATCTCTTGCCGTTGGGACAGAGATCTTACTTTTATCAACGCCCAAAGTTTTTGCAATAAGTTCAATCCCTTCCTCGCGTGGGGTAAACTGGGTATGAACCCAGATGACTCTGTCATAGTCGCCTATGTTTGATACAGCTTCCTGCAGGGAGACCTGGATACGGTTCTGCTTCTTTCCGACTGCTTCCAGATTCTTTTTGTATTTTTGTATTCCGTCAGCAACTATTACGACAAACTTTCCCCCAAAACCGCCAATGTTTGCCATCTGCATTACTGCATATAGTGCAAGTGCGCTGCTTTCGCCCATGTCATGACCCTTGTCTACAAAAAACTTTAGCAGACGCTTTGCCTGCTCAAAATCTACTTCATGTTGTCCGGCATATCGCTCTGGCTCGTAAAACTTCAAGCCAGCAGCCTTGGCCTTTGTCCTAATTCCTGCAACATCTTGATCACCTTGTGGGAATACTACATGTAATGATTTTTTTCCATATTTTTCAGACAAGTATCTGCTCAGGCCGCCAGACGTGCCGCCTGTACCAAATGTGCAGACAATTCTAAAGTCTGCAAGAGAATTTTCTTTTTCATGTAACTGCTGGTCTATCTCTTTTGCGGTAACAGTTCTGTGTACATCGATGTTCAGTTCGTTGTCATACTGCTCTGGGCAGAAACAACCGTAGATCTTTGCAAGAAGCTTTGCCAAGTTTATGATGTCTTGGCTAGCTAAAACCGATTGTATCTCAGAGCTTGCGTTATCAAAAATGGCAGTATCAAACCCAAGATCAGATAATTGTGAGCGAATATTTGCAGCGGTTGCTTTTGCAGCCAAAATATTTGGATTGTCCTTCATTCCAGGAGCAGGACAGATGTCCATGTCAAGATTTATGATTTGTGTTTTCTCGCTTCGCAGTTCCTCAAAGACTCCTTCCTGCAACTTTCTTGAGACCAGGGTAACTACCTCCAGTCCAAGTTTAGACAACTGTCCAAGGGCTATGCCAAAGTTGCCTGAGGTAGCCTCGATTATTTTCTGTCCACTTTTAATCTTGCCTGTAACTATGCCATCATGGATTATGTGTACTGCAGGCCTTACTTTGATCGAGCCTGCTAGCAAGCTAGAATCGAACTTGCCGAAAACTTTCAGATCTTTACCATCAAGATTTAGATTGAATTCTTTTTTTGCACACTCTTTCAAATCTCCAGTAATATCAATCAGCGGTGTTGCGTTGACAACCTTTGCTCCCTCTGGCTTTTCTAGATGAGGAACCTTGCTCCATATCTCTTGCTGAAACTTTTCAAGCAGAATGCTGTCAACGTTATTTCCTTTATTTACTTCTTGCAATATGCTTCCAATGGTACCATGTGCTATAGGTCATATAAAATATGACACAGGCTTGCAACTGTTCTGGGCTATTAGATTAACTGACATTGGCAAATCACTTTAAGCAAGAACAGCCATTATCATACATGGATGCAAAAATACAAGACTTGATAAAAAAAGGAACTAGTCTTGTAGAAGATGGCAAATACGAAGAGGCATTAGAATGTTTTGAAAATGCATTAGCATTGAATCCAAACGATCCAGATATAATAAATAAAAAGGGAGTTGCACTTCGCAGCTTGGGAAGAAATGGTGAAGCAATAGAGTGTTTCAACAGGTCTCTTGAAATCCTGCCAAGAGATTCGGATGCATCATAATCTGGCTATGCCTGAATTTTTGTTAGATGCCATGACAGAACCCTAAATACGGATCAACACGTATTGTGATTTATGGAGATTTGTAGGGAAGAGAAATGCTAAAAGAATTCTTCAATCAAGAGACCGCACCACATGCCACCAATGTACTAGTAGGAAAACTAGGCGAAGTACTTGTGAAGGCCATTGGCAAACCCCTGGACTATGCCATA
>JBOGRD010000014.1:0-41763 GCA_050749405.1 Nitrosotalea sp. | reverse complement strand
ATTTTATAAAATATGAGGCAAACTTTCTCTTTAGATTCTTTGTTCAAAAATTTGGTACAAGAAGATCCATAGCATTGCAAGCTTTGGCTGAGATTGGCCTACTTGTTTTATCAAGCTATATCTTCAATCTTCAATTTGGCATACAATCTATGAGTCTTGTTTCTCTGGTCTTTGGTCTTGCTCACATGACAGCATGGCGGTCAAACAGGAAATTCTTGAAATCGGTGAGGCTCCATAAGGAATTTTCCTAAAGGTACGCTGAAAAAATTTTCAGTCTACCTTTAGGATTTTGGGTATCATAGAGGCCTTTAATAGATTAAGAGATCTTCTAGGTCATGGTTTTCAAGTTCACTGCTCTTGATGCAGATATCGGTCAGGTCCAAGTCATTGACAAATATCCAGTAGGAGAGGCCCAAGTCTATATCACATCTACAGGTCAGTACCTGATAAAAGAGCCTCCTCTTTCACAGGAAGAGTATGAGATCTATGGAACCATGGTAGAGCACTTGATGAACTCGCTTCCGTTCATTGACAGACTGGAGACAGACCAGGAGAAGATACATCATCTAGAGACTCACATATGGAAAGAGGCGCAAGACACTGGCCAAGTAGAAAAGGTATCCAAGTTTTTTGACCGTCTACGGTATTACATCATAAGGGAGGTCATTGGTTATGGCATATTTGATGTTCTAGTAAATGACGACGATGTTGAAGAAATCCTTGCTGAAAGATTTGATACAGATGTTGGCATAATCCACCGAAAACATTCTGAATCTCACATACTTGATACCAATATTGTAATCGGCAAATCCGACGAGATGAACTCATATGTGTCAAGGCTTGTACAAAAGACTGGAAAATCTGTCAATATATCAAAGCCTATCATGGATGGCACCACAAAAGCAAAGCACAGGATTACAGTCACTTTTTCCAACGAGGTCTCGCTTAATGGTCCTACCATAACAATACGCAAGTTTCCATCAAAGCCTTATACCATTACACATCTCCTGCAGTTTGGAACCATATCAAGACTCATGGCAGCATACGTCTGGATGCTAATTGACGCCAAGGCATTTGGCCTCATAGTAGGCGAGACAGGCTCTGGCAAGACCACGCTTATCAACTCTCTTATGACCATGGCAAACCCCAGGTGGAGAATACTTACTATAGAAGAGACCCCGGAGCTTCAAATCCCCCACAAACGTGTTGTATCACTAAAGACCAGGACAAGCCCGCTGATTAGGTCTGACAACGACATTGGTATAATGGATCTAATCAAGGCATCACTTAGAATGAGGCCGGACTTTGTCATCGTAGGCGAGGTCAGAGGAGAAGAAGCAAACGAGATGTTTCAGAGCGCTGCAACGGGACACGGGGGCTTGAGCTCGATACATGGCTCCGATATACAATCTGCACTGACAAGACTTGCAGCAGAGCCAATCAACATAAAACCATCGCAGCAAATGCTGCTCTGGTTTGCAATCCATTCTACAAGACTCAAAGGTCCTGACGGCAAAGCAATACGCAGAATACGAGCTCTGACTGAGATCAATCCAATAGAAGATGGTATCACAAGTACAGATCTTTTCAGCTATGACAGAAAAACAGACAGCTTTGGATTAGATAATCTCGAAGAACTAGTCAAGAAAAGCAAGAGACTCTATCACGTTGCAGAACTGCTTGGAGTGGAACCTGTCAGTGACATGCAAAAGAGAATCAAACTATTAGATCAATGTCTTGAGAAAAAGGCATATGATATACCCGAGGTCTTTGAAATATTAAAAAAATATTATTCGTTTGCTGACTAAGTTCTTGAAATTAATTTTTCCAACTAAAGAATTGATCCACAATTATGTATCCAACAATCTAAATTGTTAAATGCAAGTTCATTTTATGATGATGCAATCAGTCAAGGGGTCATGGAACTGAAAGCACCGCGTCTTTTCTTTGGGGAGTAGCCGTAGTGCAACCCCCTGACTTCGATCCGTAGATCGATTGATCGTATTTAACATTTTAGCAGAATTTCAGGCATGAATAAAATTTTTGTTCAAGTTAACACAACCTGTCATTCTTCATGATGCTGTCTGTCCCTTAAAAGCAAACATTCTCTGATACCATGTGAAAAAGATCAAGGCAAAGACAATCTACACCTATGAAGTAAAGCCTACCAACTTTTTCACCCTGCCTGCACAAAAGCAGGCAGTTGTTCTATCACATTTCTATTACCTGCTATCATCAATTCAGGAACCTTTGCGGATTACGGTAACAAAGGAGCCATTGAGTGTAGACATGGGAAACGAGGTAAGGTATCTTCAGATCCTAAGAACGTTCATGTCAAGCACAGAGCCGCTTGATGGCATCCTTGAGAGCCAGGGGTATGATTATTTTTTTGCACCAAACCCGCCCAAGTTTGAGGTAAAACAAGAGTACTGGAAACACGTACTCTTACAAAATGACAAAGTTGCCAAGTGCTTCACACTTTACTCTCCATCATCGTCACTCTCTCCTGCTTGGGTCTACTCACTTCTTTCTGCATGTGATGCAATCATGTTGCAGTTTGTTCCAATAGAACAAGACAGGGCAGTATCCAAACTTCGAAAAAAGATTCACCTGATGAGGTCTACGCAGAGCACCAATTCGAAAATCGTAAACCAGATCCAGATGGGACTTCAGACAGTGTCCGAACTAGAAAAGAACAACACTAAATTATTCATGGTAACTGCAAATGCAATAATTTTAGCAAATGATATCAAATCACTAAAGGTCGCATCAAAAAAATTTGTAAAGCTTACTCGAATATCGCTTTCACATTTTGACAACACACCTGCAAGTCAAGCCAAGATGATTGAAGGATGGGGAAAAAAACTGTACGTCGAGCTTGACTCATGCGATGTCTTCTATCCCTTTGTAAGCTCAGACATGTTAGAAGTACCAAACGGTATCGCAATCGGTATCAATTACAGCACTGGTGCACCGATTATTTTCAATTATTCGATGCGTGCAAATTACAACATCTTAATTCTTGCAAGCTCAGGTGCAGGAAAATCTGTTACTGCAAAACTTATTCTAAAAAGATTAATGGAAAAGTATCCTACCGCACTTACATTTATTGTAGACCCGGAGGGAGAGTACGAAAAGATTGCACACTACCTCAAGATCGAACCCATAAGAATTACAGGAGGAGAGGAGCTCGGGTTTGATCCATTTAGGATGTTTGACAAGTCAAGCGATGCGGTAAACGTACTATGTGAAATTGCCCAAGCTCCGCCACTTGTTGTAAACTCGTTTCTTGCAAAATGCGATGGTGTCAGGAATCTTGACGAGTTTTATGGCAAACTCTCAGAGGAAGAAAAAAAGTACCTTGTGAACCTTGTAACAGGACCCATGGCAACGCTCTTTCGAGGCGAGCCCAAGGTATCTGACCAGACAATCATATCTCTCAAGGGTACATACGCAGAGGACTATGTGGCAAAGGTGTCCTTTTTGGCGCTTGCCAAGCTCTGGAAAAAGATAGGTTCTGCGCCTGTGGAGACTCCAAAGATACTGCTAATCGACGAAGGACATCTAATATTCAGGTTTGCAAGCGCAGCCAAGTTTGTAGACCTGCTTGCGCGCATGGGACGAAAAAAGAACGTCATCTTTATGTTCATCTCCCAGAGGGTGGAGGATGTCACAAAGACAGAGGCAGGACGCGCGTTCTTTGACAATTCCGAGACCAAGATTATTTTACGGAACAACGAGATTGCATCAGACGAGCTGGTCAGGTCATTGCAGCTCTCTCCACAGGAAAAAGATATGGTACTGTCATTCAACCCAGGCGAAGCTCTTATCCTGACTCGAGACTATAGACTGCGGGCATACATCACACCATCAAAGGAAGAGCTCGAGATGTTTGGCACGTCACCACTAAATCAGAATGCAACTTAAGAACAAGTACTACAAGTATTTTAGTGAGATAGCTAACCTTGTAGGAATTCCTGAAGGTGAGCTTGCCAAAAAGATAATCACTCTTGATGTAGGACAAAAGTTTGAGACACAAAATTATTTTATACGACTCAAACAGAAAACAGAATCGTATGGACAGACACTTTACTACATTTGTGTTTACGACAGGACAGGCAAACTGATTCGCAATGATCCAGTATTTTTAAAACAGCCTAAGAGGGAGAAACATCCGAGTCTTTAAAACGTGAATCAGTTTTGTTAACATGAACAGGCGTGCAATTCATTCTGCATATGCAGTTTCTTTGTTGGTACTAGTAGCAGGTGGCCTCAGCGTCCTTGTATACAATTTCATGATAAACTCTAACAACACTTTATCATCAAATGTCCAGTATACAATCAGCAGTGCATCGCTTACAAGCATCCAGTCAGATACACTGACATGGTATGATGTTGTATTACAAAATACGGGAAGCAAATCGTTTGTGAAAACAAACTTGTCAGTTGTCATCAATGGCATGACATACAATTTACCCGAAAATGATACTACAATAAATCCTGAAACAATATTGGAGCAAAAAGGGATACTGAATGCCGCTTCTACATATGGTGGAATCTATACTGTCAGGATAAATGCTATGGCAAAGGATGGTTCTACTTTTGTCACAAGTACTCAGGTAACAGGAAACTAAAAATTGAATCATGGTTTGACAGTAAGAGCAAAGTTTTACCGTTGATACACAGAACTGCGCTGTAAGTCGAGTTATGTTGGTTGGGTTTAAATAGTCATAATGTAACCAATATATTGGTAACTTGGAAAGTATAAAAACAAAACCAATAGATGACGGAATCGAACGAAGAGGGTACGTTAGAGAGAGGATTTTGCGAGTATTGCTAAACAACCCCGATGGGAAAATGACAAAGTACAGGATAGTCAAGATGTCTGGTGCAAACATTTCGTGGGTTATTGAAACGCTCAGAAATTTAGAAAAGATGAACTTGGTGAAGGGAACGAAGGTGATCAATTATCGGGGAATTGTCAACATCTGGAAAGACTGGAAGATAAAACCAAAGAGTAGAGAATACATGGTAAAAGATCCACTTGAGCTGCTAAGTAAAACCAAATTGAAGTATGCACTTACAACATACTCTGCAGAAAATTTGGTTCAAAGTTATCTGTTTCCATCAAGGGTTGACTTTTACATAGATTCAAAGGATCTGAAGGAATGGCATAACATCCTGTCCAAAAAAGGTCTGGTTGGAAAAGGAAATGTCAGAATACTTATGACGGACAATCATGTCTTTTACAATTCTCTAGTTAAAAAAGGACTGACTTTAGTATCTGTGCCACAACTGATAGTGGACTTGTTAGTAGAGGGAGCAGTAGCGGCGGAAGCTGCAGAGATGCTTATAGAAAAGGAGGAAAAGAACACTGTACGAAGAATATGAAACTGAAATATCGCAGGGACATCTGACAGCTGTATTTTCACAAATGAAGGAACCTGTTTGCCTTCTAGGTGGATGGGCAGTCTATCTGACAGTAAATACAAGATTTAACAAAGCCAATGGAAGAAATTACCTTGGCTCGCGGGATATTGATCTTGGATTTCATGTAGATCCAAAGTGGTCCGCATCAGAGCTAGAAAAATCGGCACTTGCACAATCGGTAAAAATTCTAAAAGATAGAAGATTTAATGGATTGGGTTCAAGATTTGTAAAATACTATGACATTAATACAAAGAAGGAACTTACCGAAGTAGAATCAAGAAAAAGACCTTCTTACGAGTTGTTCCAGCTGTATGTAGATCCTCTGGTGGACAATATACATCCTGACGCTCTAAAGATTGTAGGATTTCCGCCTCTTGACGAGTCTCTACTTTCTCACGTCTTTGTTGGAAAAAAATTCACTTCTGTAACTTATTTTGGAGGTAAATTCATGTTGCCAACACCCGAAATTCTGATTGCTACGAAGATAAAATCCCTGCCTAATAGAACTAAAGATGACAAGCGCATAAAGGATATTGCCGATCTATATGCCCTTTCATGGTATTCAGATATCGACCTTCCTGAACTAAAAGAAAGGGTTCAGAAGATACTAGGGGCTACTACAATAGCTGGTGTCGTGTCAAAGTTTACTCCTGAAGAGTATGATGCTGTTTCAAGGGTAACAGGAATAGCATCAAACGAGATATCACGAGTCATCACAGAACTCACTCGATAAGATCGTAAAATGTGACTGTGGTGCAAACTAGGCTGAATCACGCCGTTAGATGCATTCAACAATCCGCAAGGTAAGAGCCCAAGGCACAAATAGCCTCATATTGGGTAGAATTGTATATATACAAAAATGTACCAAATTACATCAAATGAGCGGATCTATTTTAGAAAATAACGACAAAGGGCACAGCCCCAATCTTGATACTGTAATAATGGTAGAGGATGTTCTTTCAAAAAGGCATGAATTTGCATCAAAGAACAAACTGCGTCTATCATTGCCAAAACAGCTACAATACAAGACGTTTAACAAAATTTTAGAATATCTAGAAGCATCAAACAAGATCGCATATGACAAGGACGGCTCCATTTTCTGGATATTTGCACAGGGCCCACAGTTTGAAAAACTGGAAAAAGAATCAGTCAAACTAAAGTAATTTCAGTATCCAAATCTTTTCTCATAGTCTTTGTGATCAAAGATTTCAAGTCCTTTAATTCTCTCAAGCCTTTATGGCATAATGAAACGAAGGGCCATATCTGAGATATATTCAGCGGCACTGATGTTTGCAGTTACACTTGCAATTGCAGGACTTGTCATTGCTGCATCCACAAATCAATTTGGCAAGCAGCAGCAAAGCGCTTCACAGATGCTGACCTCCTCCCAGAACAAAATGTCAGAGAGTGTGTCGTTTATTGCAGGAAGGAACACGTCTGCAGGGTCAGAGGTGGAGGTGGTAAACTATGGCATGACAAATCTTCAGGTAGATAGCATACTGGTAGATGGAACAAAGACATCATATACAATATCATACATCAACGGCACCAGAACACAATCTCTGCCTGTGAGAGAACCAATAGTAATTGATACGGACAGGTCAGGAACTAAGATGCAGCTTGTCACATCAAATGGTTCAATTTTTGAATTCTCGCTTTACTAACAGAGTTTTTAACATTCTAAATCTTTTGAGTGGATGCAAAAAACAAAGGCCACAATTCCAATTATGATTTTAGTTATTGCTTCTTTCATATCGATACCAAATACAAACGGGTACGTGGATCCCTCCTGTCATGTCTATGTACATATCTATCCACATGCTTCAACGATCACAATAAAGGGGCAGACGTTTACAAGACAAAATCCAGATGGTACGTATTATCCTGGAGACGCTTTTGATTTTGGAATTCTGGTATCATGGACCCAAAATTGTTGGTCCATATATCCAAAACCTATCCAGGCAAGCGGCCTGACGCTTGGCGCCATACAGCAGGGACCAGTATCTTATGATGATCAAGGCAATGGCCATTACTACGAATATGGTCATGCAGAGATTGGCACCACCGTTACCAGTGCACGCATATCGCAAACTGTTGTTGCGTTTGGACTTGTATGTGGCATAGACAAGTGCTACAAGGGCTATACATCGGGCGGCGATTCGTACTCGCCACCCATAATAAAACCGCAAGTAACTATCGCGTTAAAGTTCGAAAATTTGACAGACCATGATGGCTACAAGATGAGAAACGGCGATGGCACATACTATGTCTGGGATGGAATCAACATTGTATTTGATCCTCATTACAAATGGAAAAATGAGAGATTTGGCACAATTGACGCTCATACAGATTCCACGTCAGACATTGTACTTATTGGAAAATACGAGTGTCACCAAAGAAATTGCCCATACACATTTTCAGAACCTGCAATAGAGCCGTGGAATTACAATTTCGAGTATGAAGAAGGTCACACTGCATACAATTCCACAACATCAAGTGACATTCACAGACACATTTTCTATTACCATACAACTGTTTACAATCTGGGTCGCAAGATAGGTGAAGGTGACAACTCTATTACTGCGTTGGTGGTACAGTACAAGCCTGTCTACAAGAATTATCCGTATGCTGTGTTAAAAGACAACAGCTGGTGGGGTTTTGGCAAGAGGCCTGCTGTTGCACTTCACTATTATGGTTCAATTGGTGGAGGTCAAGACGATGGTTCTGCTGTAATTCATTCAGATCGTAGAAGCAAGATAAACAGTTTTGCGTACACCAGTTTTGCTTACAAGATTCTGACACCTGTACCGCTAAACGAGTCCATGACCTGGTCAGGTGCTTATCCTGCTGATATCGTTGATGAAAATTTCAGCTATCATGACAACGCCTTGCAATCTGGAAGAGCTTCGTCCATGTTTGTACAAGCTGGATATGGCAAGATAATCTTCAATCATCCAATACTGTATACAATACTTAAGACACGATACGACAACTCGACAATAATCAATTCATTACAGTCGGCAAATTTTGCTGGATACGACAAGTACGACTTGACAAAATATTACTTTGGATATCCTCATACCAGATTCAGCACCGATGTCATCGTAATAGTACTGCATTCAGATGGTTCGATAAACCACATCCCACTACACTTGAAGATGGTTCCTGACTTTACAGAGAATGCCACATATCAGCAGGATTTCATACGACAAAAGGTCATCCATGACAGAGACAGGATATTTGCAGGAATTGTCCTTGATGACATGTATGGAAAGCAAGACGTTGCTGCAGCATCTGGTGTGATAAACATGCAGGCAAATCTCACCTCGATGGTAATACCTGATGTGTACAAGGTATTTGCACAAAATCCTCTTGATCTGCCTCTAAATCTGGTATATGAACAGCCGTCGCCTTACAACGTTACCATTACTGCAGGGGGAAAACAGTTATCATTTCTTGAGCGCGGTTTCCAGTTTGATACCAACTGGAGATATGTCATAAATACAGACCAGGACAACATCCTCAACGCTACTAGATACCAGGGGTTGGTAAACATCTATCCAGACAATATCTTTGGGCCATACTCACAGATTCTCATTGATGGCAAGGCCCAGAACGATACCTGCACCAGAGGCTGTACTCTGCTCTTGCCTGACAGAAATGCAAATGCTACTGTTGTTGCATTCAATGTATGGGGAGGCAAGGCATCAAATACATTTGAATCTGATAATTCCATATCTCCTTCAACTTATCACTATGGTGGTATAATTACAGCTGCCTTGATTCTGATAGTCGGAGTGATTGGGTATGGTTTTGTCAGAAGGTACTGGAAAAGTTTTGCGGCAGCGTTAGGTTTTGGAAACGATTGAGCAGATCAAGTAATCAATACAACTAAGCAAAAGAATCCAACACATTTGGATCATTTTTCTTGTGTGCCTTGGTATAATGAACCTCCAAGCCTTCTGTCGAGAAAAATTCTAACGAACATTCTTTGCATTTGTAAGACATACAACCATTCTTCCTTGTTTGAATTTAACAGATTCGATCGAAAAAGTAGAACATCAAATGTGAAACCAAATACATCTCAATTAATGAAAAATCTCCAAGTTCAAAAGTCAGTGGTCAGATCAGTATCGCTCATCTCTTGTGTCTGACCATGTACAAAGGTGGGAGTGGGACCGATGCTAAAGTTGATTGTTTGTACATCATGCTCTTGTGGCAATGATATAAAGAATGCAAGTTCGACCTCGGTTAGTACCATACTTTTGGAGTGTTGGTTCTTTGGAACAAAGGTATAAGGATCAATGGTACCAATGCCAAAGATCTCAGCTAATTTTTGTCTGAGACTTTTCTTTCCAAATGAAAGTCTGACCTTGTGCGTAGCAATTCTGTGCGCAAAACTGTTGAGCAAAACATTGCTGATTGTCTTATCAAGTATACTGGTTGTTTCCTTGATATCATCTCTTACAGTCTTGGCGTCTGCTCTAAAATCATCTTGAATTTGTTTGACTAAATCTTTGTATGATTCTTTTAGGATGTCGTATTCTTTTCTAAACTCCTTTTTGTCAAGCGATTTGAGGTTTTTTACCTTTGATTCAAATATCTTTCTCTCTTGCTCTAACTTTATGCGTTTTTTAGCCTGCAGTTCTGATAATTCAGGGGCACTGGTCTGTACTCCAAATACTATGGTACAGTTGTAGTAACTATGGCCTTCTCGCCTCTGTTTTGCAGCTGCAAGCTCTGCCTTGTCCCTGCCTGAGAGAGTAACGCCTTTTGTAGCGGCTCGTCTCTCAAATGCGTTGATCTTTCTGTCAATCTCAGATGAGGTCTTTTTGGTCTGGTTCCAAACAAAACAGGACATCATGCAGCCTCTTTGCTCTGTCCATAATTTTGAATAGAGATTGCTCTTTGTTATGCTCTTAAGGTCTACAAGGGGAACCATGGTGCGATTATTTTTTAGGGTCAGATATTTTGTAATCATTTTTTCAAAATGTGGTTTTTCAATTGGCTCAGCAGTGATGCCTGGAATAGTCTTGAAGAGATTCTGATCATTTGTAGTCCTGACAATCATTTTCATTTCAGATCTGTCACGAAAAACAAAGAACGCAAACTCTGACGCATGCTGTATTATATTCAGTATCATGTTTTCTTCATCATCTTTGAACTTTTGCTGGGGCTTGAGCTCAAACCAAGAAAATTCTTCTTTTGCCATGTCATTTGATAAAGTCTAAAATTTAAGGTGAGATTTTCTCTTTTTAAAGAATCTATATCATTTTACATGTGTTACGACTTGTTATTGCCGTTGCAACAATCACGGTCCTGTTGTTTTCTTCGGTTGCATATGCAATAGGATTTGACAACAGCTTTGAGAATTTGGTAATTGAAAAACAAAAAGAGTATCCATCATGGTATGTCGGAAAAGGAATCACTCCGGGCGAGAGTTTTACTTATCACGTTTGTGATCGTACCATCAAGCCAACATTAAACGGTGCTACTACATGTTATCAGGCAAAGCTTGACTTTTTATCATTGTTACAGGATCACACCGGAGGCATCTGGATAGTGCAGGCAGTATTCACACCTGACGGCTCTACAAGCCAATGGCTGTCCATTCTGTATGTCACTGAAGACTTTGGTACGATAACTACAGACGGTTCCAGCATGAATTATGCTACGTCGCTTTCACACACGTTACTGTATCTTCAAAAATATGCAAATACGTTCAAGCCACAGAAGCTGGAGATTGGCAGCTCGTGGGGTTTTGTAGACGATTACGTATCTCCCGTGCCGCAACTGACTGTTAACAGGTTTACCTCAATTGATACAGGGTTCAACTCAACTGGAGTTTACGAGGTTGGATTTGAGGTAGTAAAAGACAACACCTTATACATAAAAGACGGATTTCCGTTCCCGATTGAGCAGACAATATATGATTCACAAGGGTATAGTGCTGACCCTCCAGTACTTTACCAGCTCAAGTTAGAAACAAACAATGTACAAAATGACATCTATCAGACCATTGGTGTTAAGGAATTATGCTCTAATCCTCTTTTGTATGGTCAGGTTTCTGCCGGTACAATGCCACAAAGTACAAACAATGTCAACCAGACACAACTTGTCAAGACGTTGCCTTCAATAAATCAGACTGGTAATACTCAACCGACAGGTAATCTGACCCAATCTTTACAAAACAATACAATGTCATTTAATCAAAACTACACTCAACCTTTCAATGTTACAAGTGAAGCGCAGATCCTAAAAGAATTAAAGTCGTTCGGTAGCAATTTTACAAACTCAACTAACTAATCTTACATGACTCAAGTCTTCAACTGGCCCATCTTTTTTGATTCTAGCAGTAAACAAAAAGAATACTTGAAGTAGGGGTACAAATGCGGGAAATTATTGAAAAAGAAATACTTTGGTGCAATAGCAGTGGTAGTTATTGCCTTTATTGCTGTATATGGATACTATAATTACTTTGGTCCTCAAACGGTAATGCAGACAAACTCTGATCCAAATTGCAGACAAGGAAATGTGTTAGACGGTGTTGACAGGCAGGCCCGATTTAAAGTGTTATCCACATGTCAAGAAGCTGTTGGAATAGTTCATGATATGACTGGGCTAAAGCAACCAGAAGATGGGGATTACCAATTTAATTTGGATGTTGATGAACCATACAAGAAACTATTGAATGATGGGAACATCAAACAAGTAAATAACATGCTTGTCATCGAGATTGTACCAAAGGACCAGAACAACACAGATGTTGCAATCCCAAAGAACGGTGATAAAATAGACGTATACGGTGCATGGGTTACCGATACTCCTCACGGATGGAACGAGATCCATCCTGCATGGAAGATAACCTTACTAAAGTAACAATACCAAGATACCACCAACCCTAGAATTATAATCTCAGCTCAAAAATACAGTGTGTGAGCTCGAAAGACAGTTCTAAAAAAGAGGAACGTCTTGGAATGCGCAATGTCTATGCCATGGGCATAGTCAGCCTGTTTACAGACTTTTCGACCGAGATGATTCTGGGTCTTTTACCGCTTTTTATCGTTACAAATCTAGGAGCAACAAGGGCAGCTCTTGGAGCAATTGAGGGCTCGGCTGAGCTTGTCAGCTATTCATCAAGAATGGTGTCAGGACCCCTTTCTGATAAAATAGGAAAGAGAAAGGCTCTTGTCATAATAGGATACGCACTTTCTACTGTTAGCAAGCCATTTTTTGCAGCCACCCACGGTTGGCTTGATGCTTTTGCGGTAAGAGTCACAGACAGAGTAGGAAAGGGCATAAGAACGCCGCCGCGCGATGCGCTTATCGCAGATTCTGTTCCGGTTACAATGGCAGGAAAGGCATTTGGTTTCCACAGAGCACTTGACAACATCGGGGCTGTTGCAGGCCCGGTAGCTGCATTTGCCCTGCTCCAAGTGATGGATGTTCGCAGTGTATTTCTAATGTCACTCATTCCAGGTGTCATATCGGTTCTAGTTTTGTTCTTTGTTGTAAAGGAGATTGCCATAAAAAGTAGTGTAAAAAGGACCATGCTTTCCAACATATCTGTACTGTACCAGAATTGCAACTTCGTATATATTACCGGACTTTTCCATGTACCGGATGTTGGCACCAAAACCCGTAGTCAGCATAGAGAATGTTGTTTCCACTGCATCGGTAGGGCAGAGAATAAACCTTTTAGAAATAACAAAACGTTTCCCTGACGCCGAGTACCACCCAGAAAAGTTCCCGGGACTGGTGTTTAGGCTAAAATCCCCCAAGACTGCCACGCTAGTCTTTTCCTCAGGCAAGATGGTATGCACAGGTGCAAAATCAGAGCAGCAGTCAATCTCGGTGGTAAAGACAGTTGTCGAGCAGCTCAGAAATAAAGGCATCAAGATAAAAAGCGAGCCTGATGTTGCCATACAAAATATTGTCGCATCAGTCAACCTTGGCTCCAAGGTACATCTGGAACCTGCCGCAAGGAGTATGCCGCGCTCCATGTACGAGCCAGAGCAGTTTCCAGGACTTATTCACAGGATGCTAGACCCAAAAGCCGTCATGCTCGTCTTTGCCTCGGGAAAACTTGTATGCGCAGGCACCAAAAAAGAATCCGAGGTCTACAGGGCCGTGCACAATTTGCACGCAATGCTGCAAGAGAAAGGACTAATGGCAGGCTAGTCTTGCCGTACGCCGGTCTCTTTCCATATCGGAAGGCCGCCGTCTATGCCTATCATCTCGTACTGTTCAACTGGATCTGATTTTGCTTCCTCAAAGACGCGCCTGATTACCTTTTTTACATGCCTGTCCTTGCCTGCTATGATTTTTATCACTGACAATTTAGAACCGTATTCCTGGTACATAGATATAACGTTGAACTCTATATCTACAATGTAGCCGTTCTTTCCAGCTAAATCGCAAACATCACTCCACAGTTCTTGTAGCTCTCTTGCAAGGTCAAGTTTCATGTTGCCAAAGAAATGCGCGTACTGGATGCCGTTCTTTGATAGATTGCAAAGCATGAGATGGTACGATACGCCAAGTATTTATGAGTACCGGATATTCTCACATGAAGAAAATCACATATCAAACAATCTTTTTCTGAATTGTACCACGATCGTGTATAGTTGGAAGATCGGAAAATCACAGCTATGTTTTTAATCAAGCTTGTTGATAATGAAAGATACTATCCGGGACGAATGAAACCAATGTACTCATTCTTCTACCAAAGCCTGGACGGTATTTTTTCTATTCTGGCTTTTTCTTTTGCGATCAATTCGTGATATCAAGATGAGCTATTCTGAGCTACAATGAGCTGTTTTGAGCTAAAATAATCCTACCATCTTATTAATGATGTTCTGAATGTACTGGACATGCTTAACATTAACCGCTATGAGATGTGTCTTACGGAAGACCCAGATGTTCATATGTGCGGTATGAAGACAAAGCCCCTTCATACAAACAAAAAGCAAAAGGAGAAATCGATAAAATGAAAATACACAACAACAAGACAAACTTATCAGCGATCCTAGCATCCTTGATAATGGGACTAGTACTAGTATCACCAACAGTCATAATTCCTAATGTAGATGCCGAATCTTTACCACGTCATGGGGGTATGCTCCTCCTACGTTATCACAATCTGAAAATCAAGAAATAATCAATGCTGCACTGTCAGTCCCAGAGCTACAAAATTGGTCTCATGGATGGCAGTATGCACACATGGCATTTCTTGGAAACAACAAGGCTGGAACACCTGATTTTAAATGGCAATATGCAATTGTTGATCTAAAAGCACCTTCTAGTAGTGCATCTATTTCATGTGATATTGATTGGTGGGCATGGGTACAAGTGGATCTTACAACCAAGAAAGTTGTATCAGCAGACTATCCCAGTGCGGCATCACATATCTGTCGTGGCCCAGCAGGCTCTCCAGCTGGATCACCTGGTTACTCTATGGCAGAACAAACCGATGTAAACAGCGGGTCAAATTCCTATTATGGGAATTATGCAGAACTTAATGCGCCTTCAGTCAACACAAGCATCTTTAGTCATTTGAATGGAGCATATGTAGAGCAATTAGTCAATGCAGAATTTAATCCAAGTTCTGG
Source organism: Nitrosotalea sp. (assembly GCA_050749405.1). Classification (GTDB taxonomy): domain Archaea; phylum Thermoproteota; class Nitrososphaeria; order Nitrososphaerales; family Nitrosopumilaceae; genus Nitrosotalea. The sequence goes on along the minus strand of JBOGRD010000014.1, from coordinate 26,722 downwards.
TTGCACAAATGTTGATTGTTTAGAACAGGGAGGCTGGCTTGTAACTGCATTTGCCTGTAGTGGATGCAGTATTTCTGCAAACACGATGGATATAGTATACGTGGACGAATCGGTGCATAATAACCAACAAGATTACAATACCGGGCTTAAGTGGACTAATAGTGTGTCAACAATATATAGTGAAATTGATTGTGCATACACTACACCAGACTATGGAATTAACATCTCCAACGGTACGAATTCCTTCACAGAAACTACTACAATCTCTTGTACAACTCCTCAACTCGCCTTTGACTCATTCGACAATTCGGTGTGGTTGGAGAATTGGGATTCTCAAGCTTCTAGTAACTGGTCAAGTTACTTTGGCACCGTATCTGCCACTAACGCTCAAGAGTACAAGGGTAGCTACAATAGCGTTCCAATCTCTTGGTCAGGTTCTGCAAATAAAGATGGAACCTGTAGTGGAAGTATTGTTAGTCCATCGCAGGTAATCACCTCGGGAAATCTAGCAAGTGGGACGACTGCAACGTGGGCATCTTTAACTCACGAACCAGTTGGATGTTAAACATCTACAATTCTTTCTTTTTTTACAAATGAATTTCTAATATTATTCATTTCATAACCGAAAAACCTATCGGACCTTGTTTCAAATTGTAATTAACTTTTGAATCACATTTGATTATTAAAACTGGGAATGAATCTTCTAAATTATTCCAAAGTTTTTTAAACAATATTATCCAGTACACATCAAGAATGAAAATCTTACACGTATCATTCGTTTTGTCTATTTTTTTCTTAGCGGTCACTATTATGATAAATCATCCAGTTCAAGCAGCATGTCTTGTAGGTGATGATTGGCCAAATGCCCCGTGTTTTGATCGTGCGGGTGAACATGGACCAAGTAAGGAATTACTGCGTGAACAGTGGGCTCCCTACTATCAATACAAGGGTGACAGCTGGATGCAGATGATGAAAACGCAAATGATTGATGCCATAAAAAACGGGACCATAAAAGATTGGATAGTTTATAGTGATGCCACTGGTAATGTCTGGACATATTATTCTCTAAATGATCAAGTACCTTTCTTTATCCAGCCCGGAGCACAAAATTACACTAGACCAAATCACATAACTTCACCATTGCAGCAATACAAGTCAGGAACACCAGTGGAAGACACCCAATGCAAACAAACTCTTGTTCTATGGTTAAAACAAGATGGTACTCCAGTATGTGTGACTAGACAAAGTTTTCCCATGCTTGTACAGCGTGGGTTTCTATTATCCGATTCATACAAGCAATTTGCAATCAATGAGGCAAAAAGATTCATTCGTTCAAGCCCTACTTTTGAGTCAAGTGCAATACAGAATACATTAAAACTGACAGTGAGATCTACTGATGAATCTTTTCCACCAATTATCTTAATTGAGGCCACATTTGATAGCTCAAGTCCAGGATATGGAGATAAAAGCATGATAAACGTACAACAGTATATTACTCATCATGCTATGTCTATTGTAGAATCTAATACTAATAGGATAGACAGTGCCATAATAGACAAACAATGGGATGAAATAAATCAAAAGTTTCTTAAGCATTAGAAATGAGATGTGTGATAATCTTCGATTAGTCATTAGATCAGAGGCTGGTTCTCTGCATACGTGAAATCTAATATTGCAAATATTTTGATTGAACGTGGTTGGGGTCATCTACCGTAGATTTCATTTCTCAGTGTAAGGATTCTAATCCTCACTTGTCATATGGATAGTCAGGGTCTTGGGATCTTGTTTTGTGTATGACACGTATTGATATGACATGCAAAAAGGCTACAAAAAAATGGACAAAATGCGTATAATCCTAAATATGATGAGCGTCCCGGATAAATTAATGGTAATAGATGAGAATGGTGCAAAAGAAATTGCAAGAGCATTTCTTGAACAATATCATGGCATTACCAAGGTAGCCGTTATTCCGGACCCGCCAGGCGACACCGGGGGGGGGGGAAGAAGAACATGGAGAATCCTAGTTGATACGCCACATGAGCAGATAGAGGTACTAGTAAACGCTAAAACTGGGTGGATAGAGGGTTATGCTGCAAAGCAAAGAAGTGATGTGGAGAGTAGCTAAAAAAATGAGAGACAGTGAAAAGCTACTTGGAGACGTGATTGCAGTAATTGTGGAGAAAGTTCTCATGGAGATGGGCATTGTGAGATATACCAGAGTAGGAGATATATTATCAGATCACAACCTTACGTTTTCTGATTGTTATCAAAACCCAGATGTTCTGAATTTTGCTCTAAAAGAGGTATTTGAGAATGGATATTTGGCTGTGGTAGAAAAAATAAAGACTGAACTGGGTGGGCTTGAAGACAATAGCCAAAATCTAGCCAAGTTTGTACAAAAAATAAGTGAATGAATTCTATACAATAGGCCCAGACCCAGGAAATAATACATGTCTAGTAAAGTCAACTCGTGCAAAATGCAAGTAAATCCTAAATCTGATCCTAACTTGGTATCTATCGTACGTGTGGTATAGGGGTGGAATGTTCTGGCGGTTTTTGATGTGAATTGGCTAACCCTTCATAGTTATGTAGGATGGGGATTGCAGCAACAGTTATGATGCCAGCGGTTTTAAAACTACTCAAAGAGTAAATAATCTACCAACTTGGCAGGTAACACAAAAAACAACTGAAGACAAGAGACCGATTTTCAGCACAGTTTGCAATTCATCCTGGATTTTTCTCGTAGATGTCAAGCAACATCTCTAAAAACTCACTTGTGTACATTTTACGGTTCTTCTTCTTTGCCTTGTGGATTGCCGCAATGATTCTATCATAGGTCTCGTTTCGCAGCGTAAGTGTACTGTATTCTCCCCTTGGCAATGCTTGAATTTTTTATGATATCATTGATAAATTGTTGGTAACTATTTACGGGAAATTCCTTCTATAATTTCCTTGTATGTTACAGGATAATTATGCGGATCCCTTAAATAGGAAAATGTCCGGTAGATTGCACGGTGTAAAGTATTGCTTGCAAACGAGAACAGAAAAACAATCCCTATTCTTTTAGAATAGAGAGTGAACTTTATCCTCTACTTGAAGGAGAGTCAAGGCAGAAAGAGATCTCGCTAAATGTTCTACTAAACCAAATAGGAAAAGAACACATATTCAGGCAAAAGTTCAAAAAGATCGGGTGTGTTCTTACGCCAAAAGATGTCTTAAGGGAGGTCTTTGACGGTACCGACAAGAAGAGACTTGCCAAGATTGCAAACAAGCTTGGATCAAGGCATGCCAACGAGTACATGCAAATGTTCTATCATGGTACTGCCAAGATTACTGCGGTAGAGTTTTTGGAGATGTGGTTTAAGCGATTTCCAGAGTCTGAGCACAGGGTACATGGTTCGGTACACTATTTTTCTGTACACCATGACATCAATGAGAAATATTCGGCATTTGAGTGCGAGTTTGTACGGTCATTTGCAGAGTCCATGCTGCACGAGCCGGTAAAGACAGAGTCGACTCCAAGAACAATTACATTTTCCTTTGCGATCAATTCATGATATCAAGATGAGCTATTCTGAGCTACAATGAGCTATTTTGAGCTAAAATAATCCTACCATCTTATTAATCTCAAAAATAATTTTTGCAGTAATAACATGAAAATGCAAAACAACAAGACAAAAATCGCAACAACAATCCTAGGTACACTAGCAATCGCACTAGTATTGCTGTCGCCAATGACCGTGTTGCCTAACATTAGCGCGCAACCTCAAGGAGAAATCCGTGAACCTGCCCAGGCTATCCAATTTCAAGAACACATAACTGAACAGATAAAACTCCATCGAGGTTGGGTGGGAGTTCTATCATGGAATGCTACCGGTGCTACCATTCACTATCTGGGACCAGCAAACAAAAATCCCTATCATCGTGGAGTTGAGGCAGGAACATGTTCTCCTCCATGTCAGCAAGCAGCAGCTCAAATTACGCCAACATCATATCCTAATGGAGGTAGCAATACACAACCAGCTGAAATTGACTCGAGCTTTACTGCAAAAGCATCAACCAATTCATACACCGACTTACTCATGGATCTAAATGGTTGGGATGGAAGCGGTAGTGATTGGTTACAGAGTGTTCTATTATACAATATAGCTGGTGAAGGAGGATTGTCATCGAATACTTGGTATGCTGAAATGGATGCTCATGATAGCAGTGGAAATGAGGAGTCAGGATATCCAATGAGTTTGTCTGTAACTGTAAATTCCCAGACAGATAGCTTTGCTGAACACCTATACGAATTGGGAAGTGGTTGTTACGAAGCTGCAGTGGATGATAGCTCGTCTAGTAACGGATATACGTTTTCAGAGTGTTTCACGAATGATAATGCGAGTTATTTCCAGCTAACGTATAAGAATCCTAACGGATATGCGGATTCGGGTCCAATGACTGAAGACTCATCAACAGATAACACACAAACCTATCATTGGGGCAGCATAGTCTACAATATTGGCTTGCGAAATACTGTTCTAGGAACACAATACACATCTGTAAATGGTTGGACATCTAACAATGGTGCGTCAGGTGACGCAACTGGATACGGAACCACCCCCACTATAAGCACTTCGAATACTCCTGCGAAAGTAACAATGAGTTATTGATGCTAGGATCAAACAACCGTCAAATCCAATCACCATCCTTCTTTTTATTTAGATTTCAAAAATATGCAATTGATTCTTTTCTACATATTGACAAAAAAATACATACATCAGATAATATTCTGATTCTCTTATGAAAAAGATGATAAATATAGAATTCGAATACAGCATATGAACCCCTGTTTTATTAGAAAGCTTGACTCAATAAAGTTGATGAAAGTCAGATCATATTGGGGAAAGGCTACAATAAAAATTCCAAATATGAGTAAGACAACAAAACTGATATTCATTATAGGAATAGTTTCACTCATTACATTACTTACATTTTTTTCCATACTAAATACTTGGATCCAACAAGATGGAAGGATAGTTATAATTCGTACATACGTAGTTCTAGGATTTCCGTATTTCCCCATCATACTCTTTGCAGATATTCTGACACCTATTGTACGAAGTAGAAGTAGAATTAAAATCAGAAAATGAAAACTCTACATCTTTCGATAATTACTGCAATAGGAATACTTATCTCGTTTGGCATGTTTGTCTTACTATCTCATCATACCATTATGGGAAATACACAAATTCTATCGTCAAGTGATATGAAACCCTATTTTGCAGGAATTGCAATAAATCCAATAACTCACAAAGTATATGTATGCGATTATGGTGAAAAACGAGTCCATGTTCTTGATGCACATACAAACCAAACCCTTGCTTACATTCCAATAAATGGTAATCCATGGGATGTTGCTGTAAATCCCATGACAAACAAAGTGTATGTGGTAAACAGAGACTCGAACACTGCAGTAACAGTGATTGACGGCTCGTCTGACCAAATAACAAATTCCATAAATCTAGTTGACATTGGAGCCCAACCACCTCAAATAGCATTTGATGCAGCGAGAAATCCACCTACTTACTACAAGATTGAACCGATTCAAGTAGCAGTAAACCCAGTAACCAACAAAGTCTACGTAAGTGACTGGAACTTTCCAGACGGCGGAATAACTGTAATAGACGGGAAGACGGATACTGTCATAGATACGATCCTAGGGCTTGGAGGATCTTCTTATGGCATTGGCGTAAATTCAAAGACCAACGAAATCTATGTCGACAATTTCCAAGATACTCATGGAGCACCATTTGGTGTTACTGTGATAGACGGTACAACTGACAAAATTTTAGCTAACGTGACAATTGGAATCAATGGGATTACTGGAATTTCAACAATTCCAGAAGCATTACGAGTAGTTCCGCTTGCTGTAAACCCATCAAATAATTTGATCTATGCTTCCTGTTGGGGATGTTCAGACCCAGATAACCATCACAGGGGCGATTGGATTTCGGTCATTAATGGTACAACTAATAATGTTGTTGATAGAATTCCTATATCTGCCAGTGGCATGGCAGTAGATCCGAATAACAATACGTTGTATGCTGCGATGGGTGTTGACCCTGATGGTAGAATAGGATCTTTTGACATTGCAATAATAGATGGAAAAAATAACAAGATAATAGGATATCTAAAATCAGATAATGTTGTTTTTGACATTGCAGTAAATCCAAGCAATGACAGTATTTACGTGACAGGCAACTTTCCAAAGAACGCTGTATCTCTATTGGAGTGGTCCCCATAAAATGAGAACAATTTTTGCATAATTTTACATACACTTTCTCTCATTTATTTTTCATCTCCCACAAACGGTGGAATTCTGACATGGTCCTGCATCTCAGTACAAAATGGAATGCATGCAGTTTACAGAGTAGTGGCACTGCAGATTGGTCAAGTTGGTATAGCCAGCCTCATGCATGTTAAACATATTCTCTCTTCTTTTTTATTTTAATTTTTTTAGACGGTCTAACATCTGTTACCTTACTTTTTCTTTCGCGATCAACTCATAATATCAAGATGATCTATTTTGAGCTACAATGAGCTATTTTGAGCTACAATGAGCTATTCTGAGCTAAAGTAATCTGCCCACTTTATTAATGATGTTTTGAATGTACTGGACATGCTTAACATTAACCGCTATGAGATGTGTCTTACAGAAGACCCAGATGTTCACATGTGTGGTATGAAGACAAAGCCCCTTCATATGGACAAAAAGCAAAAGGAGAATAAAAAATGAAACCAAAAATTGCGTATACATCAACTGCGACGTTTGTGATGGCAATGCTGATGTTTGTAGTCGTTGCTCCAGTAATGCAAAATGCGGCAGCTACATCTACAACCCAATCTATTGATTGTGCAAGCAGGTTTACTCCTTCAGAATATCAGACAATACAATCCATGGACAAAACTAAAGCTCGTTCTTTATCTGATAGTAACAATCAACTGCAATCCATGATAAAAGGTCATAACTCTGAATACAGTAGCATATTCACAGAGTGGTCGTGGAATCCAACTGATTGTAGCGATCTTACATTAAATAATGTCAATATTGTCTACACACTAAATGATAACAATGGAAAGTACTTGAGACATGTGATCGTGACCTTAGACCCATCATTGGATAAAGTACTCAATGTAGCAGAACAAAATGCAAATGTCACACATACTGCTCCTACAACTAACTGGTCGGCCTATGAACTAGCAGGAGATAGCTCCGCCAGTACAGAAATCCAAGAAGCGACAGATTCGTGGACAATGCCTACAGTGAGTTCGCCATCAGGTAAAAACTGTGCAACAAATGTATGTTCAGCAGCATTTTGGGTAGGAATTGAGAAAGGCACTGGTGGAGTTAAAATGGTACAAGCTGGCACTGATCAAAATGTAACATGTACTGGTTGTGGCAGCAATGATTACGTATGGTATGAGGCAATCAATGACAAAACTGTCTACTGTACTGGATATTCCTATCATCATGGTAATTCAGTCTTTTCTGATATCACTAATGAAGATAGAACCAGCATGGCAAATCAAGGAAAATACGATTTTACGATTGCTGACAATACTCAAGGAGTGCAATGTACAGGAACAATAGATTACTCCGGCACAATGCTAACGGGTAACTATGGCATATTTGCAGTGGAAAGACCAACCTATAGTACAGGAATGGCATATTTGACCCAATTTACCAATAATACATCCATGGGAACAGGTTGGATGTATTACAGTAGTGCCAGTCATAAAATCACCACTTCTGGAGTAATATCTGTAAATGATGTCATGAAAAATCCGTACCCATCATTCACAAATCTAAACGCAGACACATCATCAATATCAAATGGGGCATTCAATCAAAACTATCACAATAGTAACGGTGAATAAACCCTATTTTTTTTATTTTTTTTAATAAGCATATGATAACATCAAGAAAAAAAATTATTCTAACTGTAACTTTAGCATCTGTAATTTCTGTTCTTGTATTTTATTATCTGTATCCATTTTACACACAATCTAATATGGCATCAGAAATTGTGGGGGTTGATACGTTAAGTTGTGGAGCTGTAACAGATGCATCTACCTTTGTAGATGCAAAAGGATTTACTAGCATAAAAAAAATCTACAAGGGCTCACTGCCTTTTTATGATTTTACATTAAAACCTGGAGACAGTGGAATCATTGTGATGGATTACAAATTTTCGACAAGAGACATATGCCAAGGAAACCTTTGTCATCCTTCTAACTTAACCCAATATGTTCTCTCCAATACTTTTCTAAACACAACCTTTGCTAAATTCTTTAATAAAGAACTCGACATACAAAAAGTCAATTCAACGTATCCTCTTGTACCATATACCTCAGAAGAGATAAAACTAACTTTGAATGCAGAAAATCTGACTAACAGTATAGTGAGAATTACCTATGGCATAAGCGTAGATCCCAATACTCCAAAGGGCGATTATTTACTTGATCTTATCAATACATGCCCAGGACAACTTCTCACCATTGGTGAAAGACCATATAATGGACCGCTGCCATGGGACAATGGTAGAATTTCTTAAAACATACTCATTGAACATGGTTGGCAAAAGTATTGAAATAGTTCTGTTAGTCACAAAAAAGCCATACTTTGAAACCTATACATTGTGTAAATAAGTTGAACTAGCGACTTTCCTGAATTTTTAAAACTAGAGGAAAGATACGTTACTTTTTTAAACTATTGAAATACTGCACATCTTAGTGAAAACTCTGTATCTTTCAATAAAAAATTAGGTGGTGCACACCAACTGTTTTGGCAGTAACCCTAGGATCTGTCCTACGTAATAGCCTGTTTATTTATGAAATCACAATTTCTTATTCATGAAGTATTCTGACAGTATTGCCCTTACAGTCTCTGGAACGGTCTCTATCATTCGCTTTCTCATCTCCTTTTCAATCCTTGTTGCCATCTCATCTGTTACAGTCAGAAAATACTTTTTTACCACATCTATCAGCCCTGTATCTATTCATATCATCATATGTATAAATATTTTTAAATATCACAATCTGCTATATTATATTATGAGTGATACAATAACGCTCAAGGCCATAAAGGATTATCTTGCTCCAAGGAATAATGTCATACCATGATATCCCTTCCTACAGGCGTCAAGATAATCAAGTTCTACGATTCTGAGATGCACAAAGTTGGAAAGGGTATACTGTACCTGCTAAACAACGGCATTCTCTTTGAGAAGAAGGGAGAGGGCGTCAAGTTTGAATGTAACTTTGACTATCTTGCAAGCTTTGAGGCAGTAAAAAAAGACAAGTTGTTAGTTGTGATTCGGACTCCACAAGGTAGAAAATCAGTAGAGTTCAAGGTAAATCCTGCAAATCAAGTCTGGTATGACATCTCTCAGGTAAACCAAGAGTATGCAGGAAACACTCCTGCGGGTACATCAACTGCAAAAGATACTGAAAAACATGACAAGTTTGATCAGGATGTACACTCGCGTTCAGAGGCTCAATGGTTCCAAAATAACTGGAATGATATAATGAAATTCCTCAAGCCTGGAAGAGTCACTTACCTCAACGAGTATGTCAAGAACGCAAAAATTGGAACACCAGATGTTGATCCGTATTTGTTGGTAGTCGATCATCAGAATCTCACGTACAAAGATTTTGTAGACTTGCCAGGTTTCTTGAAGTGGAGATACGATACCATGACTGATAAGGAAGCATCTATGCTAGTTGACGTGTTTAGAGACTTTGAGGATTTTTCCGTTAGGACACTTGAAATGACTGTGCAGATCTGTAAACCACGAGAACCCAGCTTCAAGAAAAAAGAATATAGTTTGTATCAATTTGTTGCAATTGTTGCTAGAGAAAAATTAGAAAATGTTAGAGCAGATAATCCTAAAATAACTTGACTGTTTTCAAAGAGTTGGATTCTCATCTAATGTTTGAGATTTTGCCTTTTCATATGACGTATCATTTGTCTTGTGATTTCGTATAAACTCTCTTATATTATCACTAGTCAGACCTCCCATCTTCTCCAAATTGTAAGAAATGTTTGCAAGCTTTTGAGGCTCAAGCCCATGATTTACAATCGTTGCAGAGACTGCTTTTGCAAAGCTCTCTTTATCGCTGACAGGAACTGATTTGAAGTACTGGTGGTCAAGTATCTGGGAATAGTTGCCACTTTCAATTGAACCATGTGCTAGATTTAACAAGTACATGCCGCTTTGCATGTGTACATCTCTTTGCTCTTGCGGAACAGGAATGGTTGCAAGATTGTTCATTACACCTGCCGAGTTTTCAGTAAGTGTGTGATCTACTGCAGGTTGAATGGTATTGATGCCATGCTGCTGTGCCACATCCTGAAACTTTTTTGCAACCTGAGTGCCCATGTCACGGATATCATATGCAACCTCTTTTGCACCAACCTGCCTTAGGGCCTGCGAGCCTGCATGGGAGGTGCCCTTTACCAGCCCGCCAAATCCACCTGCAAGGCCGCCGCCTAATCCAGCCTTTGCCATGTCAAGGCCCGAGTATGGTATGCCATATTCCATTCCCTGTTGTTGTACTGCTTGCATTGCACCATAAGAACCGCTTCCTATTCCTTGGCCTGTCCTTGCTGCTGTTACTGCCATCATACCGCCAAAGCCTACGCCAGATGATACGATACTTGTCATGGAACTGAATAGCGAACCTAAGAGAGGAACCAGTATGGTTGGAACAAATGTTGCAAGTGTAAGTACTGCAACCGATGCAAACCACTGTTCTTCTACCGGGTGCGTTGTTATACTGCCAAGGTATGCAGCACCTGTTACCATCACAAGACTGGAAAATATTGGAACGATTGATAACCCAAACAACGTATCAAATAATCTCCTTGTGATTCCCTGAAACCATGGTACAAGTGACAGGATCAAAATTACTGGCAGACCTGCGACCAATACAGCCGTCAGGACCTGCCTTATTGCTGAAAACATGTATGTCAGAAATGACGCAACAAGTGCAATCAGGCCGCCAATCAATCCAAGTATGAATGCCTTGCCCTGGTCTGAAAAAGTCGAAACAATATTTGCACCGTTGAAGAGCTGGATTAGATTGTTTAAAACAGAATTGTCAACCTGGGGCACCTGTCCCTGCGAGATTCCCATCCCGTTGATGGTATCGAACACCTTGATGACAGATTGTGGCGTCTGACCTGTACCCGTTGGGTCCATTATTGCCCTTGAGCCGTACTCGATTCCAGTAGCGTAAAGGTCCCACAGTGGCGGGAATCCAAACAGAATCAGAAAGTAGAGGCTGCCTTTAGAGATGATTCCAAATGCAGTCGATGCAGGAACAACCTCTATTTGCTCTAGCATGAACAAGATTCCAGCAATCACAAGTATCGCACCTATTGCCCAGATGGTACCAGACCGCAGCATGTTGTATACAGAGAGAAGTGATGTTGCGGTATTCTGTATTGATGTAGAGTTCTGAGCCGTGATATCATAACTGCCTGTGGGATCGAACTTTGGCATGGTAGTGGTAAGCGAGACATAGGAATTTTCTAGCGTGGTCATGAAGGCCTTGCTGATACCAATCAAGATGGCAATGATGACAATTGCAGAAATTACCATAATAAGCGAGTCAAGGCCAAATCCCTTTCTTGATTCTAGTCTGATAATTTTTTTGGCACTGACCTTTTCCTCTAATTCTATCCTGTTGACTTTGATCTGCAATACTTCAAGGCCTTTCACACAATCAATATCTGTTGTGGATTTAAAAGAAAGATTCAGACAATAGAATTAATGTTTCAGATTTGGAAAACAAAAAAGAAAGGAGAGAGGATCAGACATTTCTTTTAATGCCAGATCGTCATTTATCGCATGGATTCTGCAATCTTGATTAGATCTGATTCAGAATATCCTACTGAGAACAATATGACTTCTGTATTTCCATCATAGAATATCACTTGGGATTTCATACCGTTTTGTGGTATTCCGTTGGTTCCTATTGCCTTTTGTCCATGAATGGTAATTGCACCCGTGCTTGGAATTGATGCAATGTAATCATTCATCCACTTTGCTCTGTCTCCAGTGGACAGATCGGTCATATACAACACGATGACTCCATTGTAATCTAGGACGTCATTCATAGTGGTCTTTGTATCAAAGCTCACCTGTTTTGGCGCATAGATGAGAGTCACCATTTTAGATGGACCTCCGTTAGGCTCTATTTTGGCCTTGATTGTTTTCAGCTCAAGACCTGATGGAAGATACGCGGCAATCTTTGCAGACAACCCGGTAGCTTGATCGACAGAAGATATGGATGGGGAATCGTTTCCATATATGTCCGACAACAATACAGGCGGTGGATGTTTCGCAGGCAAATATTTGCTAAACTGACCGAATGGTCTATTGTCTGAACCCGGAGCGGTCTGCGCATTAATCAGTTGCGGCAGGACGACTGCACCAATAAGAACCACAATAGTTGACACAGCTATTGCGGCTATTCTTGTTCGGTTCTCTTGCTTTAGCAACTTGCTGTATCTCCCATTCCTGCAGTGATGTGATTGTAGTTTGGTGTGCAATTGTTAATCCAGAGGCCATAAGTGGTGTCTTGCATATTGGGGTTTGTTCCGCTGCTCAAGTTTGACCAGCTTCCAGGGGTTCCAGTATATACCTGAATACTGGTAGTGCTTGTCTTTGGGGCGGTTGAGGAATTGTAACTTGTCTCCTCTCCTTCCTGCACATAACTTGCAGTAGCTGATGCTAATGTGAAATGAGCCACATTTACACTATTTATGTACACATCCCATGCCTTGTCGTGATCTGTATCTTGCATCTCATAGTTCTCCGTGCTTCCAACAGATACGGCTCCTGAATCAAATTCTTGATAAAAGCCGCCGGAAGAATATGCATAGTAGTTGTGATCAGAGGTTCTGCAGTTGCCTTGAATATATCCATCGACAAACCCAGATTCTACCCAGTCACCGTTAGCAAAAACTATCCATCCCTCTTCCGTAATGAATTCACTATTGGTGGGACACGTAGTGGATGTTGTCAAACTCGTAGCTACCTCGGTGTGTTTTTCCCCACTTAGGGAAGATTGACTGGAACTCTGAGTTGCGTAACAATGTGGATTACCGCATTGAGCAGCCTCCGCGTTTGGAAACGAAGTTGAAAGAAGGCTTAACACCACTAGCGATGGAATTAAACCTGTCAACAATACGATTCGTTTTTTGTTCTCCTTGTTTGGACTGTTCTTAAAAGTCATTGGTATAATATCCAAAAAATGAATATTAGGTTTTGATGAAAATTGAATTTCACCGTAAAAGTTAAAGTATGCTTAATAGACCCAGCCGGTGCTAATTGCTTGTGATTGATCCTTCTAGAGAAAATGTAGACACAACAAGAAAAATTGAAATCTTTTCGACCGATCAGGAAAAAATAAAATCGATTGGCGAGGTTCTAAGTTCTGACGTAAGCAGAAAGATACTGGATTTGGTTTTTGACCAGGAGATGAGCACATCTGAGATTGCAACAAAAACAGAATTGTCTCTGGAACTTGTAAGGTATCATCTTCAGAAAATGGTGGACATTGGAATCATTATAATCAGCAGGACAGCAAAAAATACAAAATCGCAGGAAATCAAATACTACCGCTCTTCAAAATTTGTGATAATGATACTTCCGTCACAGATCACCGAAAGGGCAAAGAAAAGCAAGTCTCTGTATAATGCGTTAAACAGGATTTACAGATTTGGGGCAATAGGAATTGCAGGTCTTGTTTCATGGATGGTAATAGAAAATATTTCGGGACCAAATGCTGTCACGAAATCACCTATTACTACAGTACCCGAATATGTTTTTTGGTCTGCCGTAGTTCCTCTTGCCGTAATTATTTGTGGGCTTGTAATAGAACGAATTTTCAAATCACTGAAGCATTAACCGTATTCTAGATTCGATGGGACTAAAGTAAGAGTGCAATCCAGGAAAAATTTTCGCTGGACTGCACTCTCTTGGGGGGGTTGATGATCTGGCGCCAACTATCAGAATCATTTTGTTTTTAAGGGTCTTGGAAAGATTAGAGTAAAAGTATCAGAACTGTTGAAACCAGCATGAATGGAATAAGGGGCAGTGCTGAGGTTACATGTCCTTGAAAATTATTTGAAAACTCTTGATCTGTTTTTGGTCTGAAATGAAATACGAACTTGTCTTTGTCCTGTGAGCTAAATACAAACTTTTCATGTTCTCTTTTTCTATGCAGCACAAGAAATGCAAATGCCTTTCTGTATGGTTTTTCACAAACTCCAAAAAATAGCCTTCCATGTAACAGATCAGATATGTTGTATGTCATGTTACAGCAGAGACCATAAAGTGCTGCAAGAAACGGTACACCTACTGATACAATCACAGCTACAGGCAGTCTGTCATGGGTTGGCAATGTTATGGCAAGTGCAATCAGGGCAAGCCCATCGGCCTGACCAAAAGCCCTGGTGAGGATCCACACTATGCCTATTACAACACCAATTCCAAGATACAAAACGGTAATGGAATCGATTGGCTCAAAAAGATACAATATGGAACCTACTCCACCAAAGATTATCCAAACGATATCATTTACTTCGCGTTTCTTTATGTCAAAATATGTTGCGACTGACAGCATGGAAAGAGCAGCTATCTGCCTCAGTAATTCTATATCATACATGCATGCAAATATTCTACTGTTTTAAAGCCTCGAATCGTTTTAAAAAAATTAAGACTAAATTTGGTTTTTTATACGTCTAGATGCGAGTCCGATGGTCTCCGTATCGCTATCGATACAATTTTTGGGCTCTAGTTACTCTAGCCGAATCTGAGCTTTAAACTTTTCGAAGTTAATATGGTTAAAATGATTTAAGAGCTGAAAAATCACCGGTTAAGAAAAGTGGGAAGCCATCGGGGTGGCTACAAAACCCCTTTTCCAAATTTTTATTGAGCTTTAAACTTTTCTAAACACTCATTACTTCATTTTCATATATCAAAAAATATCGAATAAAAAAGAGCGGTCTTGAGGCAGAATATGATTTCTCTAAAAGACATATCATATGTTAATGAGATGAAATATTAGTAAAGGAAATATATATTCAACAAAGATGGTTTGTGATGCGGTGTCTTTTCTTACTATTTGTAATTTTTATTTTATTGATCGATATAGTGCCAACCTTTGCTCAAACAGCTCAGACATCTCCTACAGCACCGTCAGTTACAGTGACTACTGACAAACCTTCATACACACTAGGAGATACTATCGTCATTTCTGGTCAAGTCGCAGCAGTGGTACCCCAAACGCCACTCACCATCCAGATCTTGGATTCCAAGAATAATTTAATCCAGGTGGCCCAAATCGATGTTTCCTCTGATGGTAAATTTACGAAATCTTTAGATGCGTTTGGCCCTTTATGGGTATCCAGTGGAACTTTTACTATAAAAGTCCAGTATGGGTTACCCAATGTAACAGCTCAGACCACCTTTTCATTCCAGAGTTCAGTTACACCCATTAGCAACATGTTTCAAGTGAAGGACCCCAACAGCCAACAAACGTTCGATGTTAATTACACCATAAATGGAGGAACCGTAAAGGACATGACGATAGATCCACAGCAACTCTCTCTCATAGTATCAATAAATTCAACTCAAGATGGATCTTTACAGCTACGGATTCCGAGGACATTAGTAGATTCCAGAACAGATGCTGCGCAGGATATTCCGTTTCTGGCATTAATTGGTGGAGCCGAGGTTAAGGTTCAAGACAATAACTCTGATAATTATTATAGAACAGTAACAATTCAGTTCCTTCAGGGGGATCAACAGATACAGATCATAGGAACTCAAATAGTTCCTGAATTTGGAAGTACAACAACAATTGCTCTGTTAATTTCTGTTGTTTCGTTTGTATTAATTTCAAAAAAACGACTTGTGCACTTTCCAAGTAGATAATTTTGAATTCTACCTTTTATAGTGAATTATCGTAAATTGTTTCAAAGTTTCCTTTTTCCGTATATATGCATGAACAGACCAAATCCAATGAACGCACCGAAGAGAAATATTCTGTATGTATTGTCATTTATACCCAAATCAAGATGAAATGATCTGTGTGCAATCAAATTAATTAAATTGTTCCAAAGTGATGAGATCATACACGCTGTACCAATTATTGTGATTACAATTCCAACCCACTTCATCTCAAAATTCTGTATTCATAAGTCTACTAAACTACCATTTTCACCGTTAAATCAGTGTTTAAGATCAAACAATTTTCTCCATACATAGGTCATATACGTTAAAACGAATGTGAATAGTTGGCTAATAATTTAATTAGGCATGAAATTCTAAAAAGGTGTAGCGATTAAAATGTCATTGACAAAAACCGAGATATCTACTCGTTCAAAATCTCTTTCTATTATAATTCCCACCTACAACGAATCTCAGAATATCATAAAGATACTAGATACAATATTATCATGTCTTCCAGCAGAAACAAATGCCGAGGTATTGGTAGTTGATGACAACTCTCCAGATGGGACAGGAAGAATAGTAGAGGAATATGCACAGAAATTAAGGGTCGGTGGTAGTTGTGAAATCAAAGTAATAACTAGAAAAGATGAAAGGGGACTGAGCTCTGCCATACTTGCAGGCATAAGGGCATCAAGTGGTGAGTCAGTCGTTGTAATGGATAGTGACTTTTCTCATCCTCCTGAGACCATAACAAAAATGATAGAAGAACTGAAAAAATCTGACTGTGATATCGTTGTTGCATCACGGTATGTGGAAGGAGGTTCCATAACAGGTTGGCCATTCAAACGCAAATTGATTAGCAAGGGTGCCACAAAGATAGCACAACGTAGCCTTGGAATAAAAATAAAGGATCCAATGTCTGGCTTTTTTGCATTCAGACGACACATTATACGAAACATCAATTTTGACGCAATCGGATACAAGATACTTTTGGAAATACTGGTAAAGGCGCAAGGCGCGAGAGTAAGGGAAATTCCATACAATTTTACAGATAGAAAACTGGGCTCAAGCAAACTAGGCACATCTGTCATACTTGATTACGTAAAATCGGTATGGAATCTATACCGATACGGTAAGACAATAAAGGAGAGAAGAACATCTGTACGTTTCCTCTCAAAGGCAGGACGATTCTATACCGTTGGAGCGTCCGGCCTGCTTGTCAACTATCTTGTATCATTCCTCTTCGGTGAAGTCTTGTCAAACCTTTGGTACATTTACGCGACTATGATTGGAATCATATTCTCAATGACTTCAAACTTTATTCTAAACAAGGTCTGGACATTTGAAGACCGAGACATGAATCTGAAGAAAACACTACGGCAGTATGGTTCGTTTTTGGTATTTAGTGGAATTGGTGCAGCGTTTCAGCTCGGAATGGTATACCTCTTAGTAGGCTCAGAACACATGAGTTACACATTATCTCTTTTCATAGCTGTGGCAATTGCTTCCATTGGAAACTTTATACTAAACAAGAGATGGACTTTCAAAGAAAAGATCTGGAGCTAGAACTCTCTTCTCTGGCATTAGTATTGAATTAAGGAAAACCTTAAACTCATTTTCTAATCAACGATTCAGTTGATACCGTGTAACTTGATAATTTTTCTTTTATGAAATCTATTGATTTCACGGGAGAGGGATCAATATGAGATAAAACCGCCCGATATACTGATGCATAATCAAACAAGTAAATGAGGCAAATCAATTTAGATAGTATGTTTCCATTTACTGCAACTACTTCCTTGTATTGGATTCCATTTTGTGCGAAATATTCTTTGAGTATATTCCAACGTTCTCTTGTTTTTAGATGGTCATCATCTCCCTCTAGCAGAAGCGGTTTCATGTGAGATGGGTTCTCCCATGCAACAATCGCGTTATGGCATGCTTCGATGACATCTTCCACAGCTGCGTGCATCTTCGAGTTCTCTTGTAGCGAGTTTTTGAATCTGACAGCAGCAGCCTTCAATCCATGCGGATAAAAAATCAAGGGAGGGCTAGAAATCCAGGAAGCAAGATTTAGGGCATCATTATTGGAATTAAGATTCGTTGAGTTGATTCTTTGTTGTAACTGTTCCAATAATCTTATTGATTCCATAATCTGATTTTTATTAATTGGGACAATTGGTAATAGAGTCTTCAACATGTAATATAGAAAGGCAATTGATGATGCTCTTGGAGAGTGTAACAGACTAATTTTTTTAAAGACTACGTCGTTTTTTCTGCAATAGCTTTCAAGTTCCCCGCCCGATGAAAAAGCAACGATTCTACAACCGTGATGTTTTGCTTCGTTGATCACAGTGAGCACTTCGTCTGTATTCCCGGAGATGCTGGTTGCCACTACTAGCGTATTTGAATTTACATTCTTTGGAAGAACGTATCCTTTAACCACTGTTGTATTAAGTTCGGTCTGTGAATACAGTGCTTCAAAAACATCGCCAACTGTACCCGAACTGCCCATTCCTGCAAAGACTATTTGTTGTATGCTTCTGAGGTCAGTAAGTTCGTGGCCTGCATCGAAATAATTCTTGGCAATTTCGTGCCATTTGTCGTATATTACGTGGATTCCACTAGGATCGTATTTATTCAACATTGTCTCGTTGATCAAGTTCGATTCTAGTCAAATTGTCATCAAATTTATGTGCTAAGATCGTTTTTCATGCAATTACGAACAAATTCTCCTCGTTATCATGGCAAAACATGAACGGAAAGACAGTTACATTGGTTTATTTTTAAATTAAAAATTTATTCTAGATAAAAAAAGAGAGGGGGATTAGTACTGAAGCTCCGTATTTGAGAAGCCAACAGTTATTGTTCCAGTATTGGTGGTAGGGGTTGAATTTGTGGTGTAAACCTCGGTTCCAGATTCAACATCGTCTAACTGCCATTTGGAATTGCCCTGTTCAGTCGATGGTATAGTAGTACTACAAGTATTGCTAGTAAACTTCGCATATGTTGTAGTACTTGCAGTTGCAGTGGTCATATCTGAGGATATGCTGGAATACGTACTGGCCTGTCTCCAAGTGTTGGCTGCAGAGTTGCTGTCTATCACTTTATTGAAATGATAGACACAGATTGAACCTACTTTGTTAACAAAGTAATCAGAGTAGTTTCCACTTGTTGCACCTATTTTCCATGTAGGACTGCCTCCTCCACTACTGATGAGATTTGCTTCTGCATAATCTATCACTATTGCGTAGCTTGTAGAACCATCCTTAGGCACCCACCATAGATCTGTTAAAACATTTGCTTGTGCTTTTGAATCAACAGGCTTGTTGGTGCTATTTGATAGCCATACAAACTGTGGTGTTATAAGTGCCAGGTTAGTGTCACTTCCTAACACGCTGCTACCAAATGTAGTAGAATGTGCTGCACCTGAATTAGAGTCGCAGACGCCAAATGGATCGCATCCTTCTATGGACGTTTCAGATACAGAGTCAGTATTGCTTTGTAGATGGTCAATCACTTCAGCTTCGAAGTAGTTGGTTCTTGTATCTCCAGTTCCTGGTATGCCTCCACCGTGAAGGACGGTACAATTAGTATTTCTACCAAACAAGTATGTTCCTCCGTAATTGTTGTTATGGGGTTTTGCGCCCCAGTAGTCTGCTCCACATCCATATCCGTAGTCAGGATTGTTCGATGTTGCCAAAGCTGGTAGGACATTGCATACCATCATTATGGTCATCAGCGCACCTGCTAACGCAAATGAAGTGTTTCTTCCGAGTGTTTTGTGTCGTCGATTTTGTGTGTTGTTAAAACTCATTATCACTACAAATTTTGAAAATAGCTAATAGCCGACGCTCACACTAAACACGTGTTGTGATCAAGTAATGTTTTTTAATTTGACATTTTTGAATGGGTTAGAATTATTGAAAGTAATGCATTGATATTCTTGGCTTGATTATTCAGCTAATGATTCTTGATTTTAGCTAGGGAATAGAACATTATTTTTCTCTTATTTCTATATGACTTCCTTCGTAGTTTACCTTTAAACTCGAATAAGGATACAGAGAAGTATCATACTTCAATACATTTCCATCAAATGCCGCAACAGTTTTGGTATCATTATAAATTTCCTGTAACTGTGCTCCCCGTCCAATATCTATTAGAAAATGAGGATCCGCTACAAGTAAGACCTTTTTTGTTTCCATGGGTTGGAAAAGTATTAGGGAATAATCAATGAGTACATTTTGTTTATGGAATACATAATTGAAAATCCACGAATAGGATGGACTTGCAAGAATAGTAGTTTCATTGTCATCATCTTTCACGTTTTGTAGAACAAATGAAGTTGCTTGGAACTCGGCTGATGTCATATCTGTACTGATAAGTAACACGGTACTTACTAAACCAAATACACCTATTCCTAAAACTACTGCAATAGGTAAGGTTTTGTTTAGCTTTTCTCTCTTGACTAGTCCAAGTGCTCTTGCAATTAGGACAGAAGCTGATATGCAGAATACCGGCAATACGGGAATCCAGTAAAAATATTGGTTGTAGCCTATGGCAAGAAGGAAAATTATGAAAGGTATGAACCACATCAAAATGAAATAATCTTTCTTTGCAATGCAAAAAGCAATTCCTGCAATTCCTAGAATGAATAAAACAGGATCTATTTGGAAAAAGAAATATGATATGGATGGCAAACCGTAGCTGAACCTTTGTGTTTGGTAAAGCACGCCCTGTATCCAGAGGTTAAAATGACCAGTCTCCAAGCTCTGAAGTGGCCAGAGTAGAGGTATGAGAATCACCGGAAGTAACCATAATCCTACCAGTTTAGGTCTTTTCTCATTGTTGAAGTATATTATGCCTGCAACCAATGGTATCATTGTGAATACCGGAATCTTGGTAAAGATTGCCAATCCAAGGCAAACTGCTGAGAGTATGATTGTAAGATTTTGATGTTTCGAATTTTTTGATCTTAGAGCTAATAAAATCGATAACAAGAGAAAAGGCAATAGTATTGAATCCAACAGTATTCTTCTCGTGAGCCAAGTGATTGGCATCACTGCAAATAACAAGGAAGAGATCAGTGCTACCCTTGAACCATAACGGTTTTCCGCAATCTTGAAAATTAAAAGTGTATCAACTATTGTAAGTATTCCCATTATTACTCGTGGAGCAAGATATAACGTTGAAATTGAATCTGTGCTTGCTGAGGGATGAAAAGAGTTAGGAAATCCAATTAAACCAAGAATTGATGCAAGAAAAATTTGACCAAAAAAAGGATGATCATAAAATGATGCCTCTTGAGGACCAAGACCTGATAAAACATGCATGGCTCTTCTCATATAGACTCCCTCATCGAAGAAAATATCAGGAAACTCTGCAGCATTCCAGATGTGGGTAAATCCTGAAAGTATCAATAACGCTAATAAAACATAATTTGTTCTAATAGAACCAATTCTTTTCAATGTGTGTTGGGGATTTATCATATCTCTAAAATTGTTTTCCATTCATCATTGAACTATAAATAACCTATGATACTTTTTTTAATGATTCTCTATACGAAAAATTTATCATAATAAAAAAGAAAGGGGGGTTTAATATTGTAGAGCTGATTGCGAAAACGCGCCTACAATGGTTCCGTAGTTCTGTACTTGTCCTGTGGAGGTGTAGACTTCTACGCCTGTCTCTAAGTCAACCATTTGCCAGTTAGTTGTGTATGTGGATCCATCAGGAATGGTTGTGGTGCAGCTTGTATGTCCAGTATTACTATAAGTGGTCGAACTGCTAAATGCGTTAGCAATATCTCCATTAATAGTCCTTGTTGGAGCTTGTCTCCACGTATCCTGGATTCCGTTTATATTATTGTCCACCACAACACTGTAGTGATATACACAATTGTTGCTTGCATCCTGATCTACGAATGGCGAACTATATCCTTGTCCTATGGTCTCTGATTGCTCGTTCCACTGGCCATTGTTGTTCTGAAGATTGGCAAGGGCGAAGTCAATCACTAGGAAGTTGGTTGTATGCGAAGTGTCCTTAAACCAAAGATCAGTCAACAGAGTGGCTTTCACTGCACCGTTTGTAGCTAGAGCTGAAGGCACGCTATCCGAAAATCCGGTGCTATCGAACCATGCGTATTGAGCGGTCAATTGATAGTTAGACCCTGAAGGAGCTGTTGGCGACCTTGGAAAGTTGGAGTTATGATTTGCTGCACCGCCGCCGGTGTCAGAATTACCCCATGGATCAGTCCCCTGTATGGTGGTTTCGTATGATAGTTTCTTATTACCTGCCATTTGGGTTACCTCACGCACGTAATTGGTTCTAGTGTCAATTAGTGTTGGACAACCCGTTTTAGCATTTCCGTTGTTGTCCCTACAATAATAGTACTTACCTAAAGTGCCTGAATAACCATTATCAGGGCTAATTTTATTTCCCCAATATTTTTGGCCGGTGCTATAATATTGGTCGTTCACAATTAGCGTAGTTGCGTATACTGGTAGCATAGACATGCTAAGAGCTAGCACTGCTATTGCCGGTATTGTCAGTATGAGATGTTTTTTTCTTGTCATTGCTATTTCCAAAACAGGAAATTGCTAATAGCCCGCGCTCACCCTTTGCACATGTCAGTGGTGAGGAAGATTTATAACAAATCAGGATTTAAAAGAAATTTTTTCAAATGACAGAATTAAATTATGTCTTATGTAAAAACTCACATAAGCCGAATCAAAAAATAAAAAATAGAATCAAAGAACATTTATTGATTTATTTAATTTAACACATTCAAGAAATTCTAAGAGTCTGCTGAACATTTCTCTTCCTTTTTCGGTTAACTGGTATTTTTCTTTTCCATCATCAATAAATCGTTCGACATAATTTTTACTTAGCAACCATTCAAGGTATGTATTAAAAGAATCCCATCTCAACCTGGATGCCAAATGAAGATGTGTCTTTTTCATTGACGTATTGCTATAAAATGCGTTTGCAAAGCGTTCAAGAACTAGAACATTTGACTTGAATTCTTGCTTAACAAGTGATGTAGTATAATACACTACTATTTCCATTATTGGAAATGATATAGGAGTTTAGAGGCAAGTTGCGTCAAACTTTGACGCGATCTGCGTCAAGCGGCGTCAATGTTTTACAAATTCGAAAATAATCACATTATGATTAACTGACTCGTTATCTATGGGTATCTTTAATGATTCCAAAATATTTTTCATGTACGCAGTTACAAATTTTGCCCATTTGGATCCAAGCCTTATTTCAAAAAGGAGTCTGTAATGATTGCGAGTAATTTCAGGGTTGAATTTGTACCATCCGCAGTATTTTCCTAGTGTTACAAGGTAGTTGTTTATTACATTATCAAGTTCATATCTCAAACCCAAAATCGTGAACAGATTCTTGACTATGTTTGGTCCTTCCATTGCAATTTCTTGCATTGATGCTTCATCGATTTTATCGATCATTTTTGTAAACAAAACATGAGACAGGAGTATAGTTGGCATTGCATCAAGTTGCATGTCAAAAGAGACAATTTTGTTGAGCATCTTCGTTACAAGAGCATTTAGTGGGAGATCTCTCTTCTCTGCTTCTTTTTTTAATGCATTTAATACACTATTTGGTAGCCTCAGCGTTATCCTGTTTGTACTGAGTGCCATCTCCAAGACTTCCATCTTTTATATCTCGTGAGGTAGTTGAGGAGATTATTTATAAAACATTGAGCATGTATTCTCCGTAAACTACAGGCTCGATCTTTTTTCAAATCCAAAGGTGGTTTTATCAATTTCATTTACTTTTAACATTAGTGTTCATTGTAATCAATGAAAACAGGATCTTGATATTCCACGCTTGATCAATTTGTCAAGTGTTTGTAACTCTAGCTAAGCAGACGTTTTCAATATCTTCATGTAAATGCGATTAAGTTTAATTAAAAAATTCTATGGACCTGATGGTCCCGACCCTTAGCGGTATAATTTTTGGACTCTCATTCTCTAAAAAATTGAAGGAAGATACGGATACAGGGAAATTGCAGCAAGTACTATTGCTGATGTGATTGCAACATTTCTTGTATCCTTTAGTGTGAACATACTGATCTTTGTGAACACAAATCCCATCGCAATAGATGAAATGGCCATCACTATGTTTACGGCATCTGTAAAGTCAGGCGTTATGGAAAATGTGTTTCCTATTCCAGATGTTGTAAAAAATGCCAG
The DNA here is from genome assembly GCA_050749405.1 of Nitrosotalea sp. GTDB lineage: Archaea > Thermoproteota > Nitrososphaeria > Nitrososphaerales > Nitrosopumilaceae > Nitrosotalea. The sequence goes on along the minus strand of JBOGRD010000014.1, from coordinate 2,490 downwards.
ATTAGCGCCCATCTTGGCAAGAAGCGATGTTGAGACCTTGGCAACCCAGACCATGAGAACAGGACCGATATAGACAAGAAACATCTGCATCCTAAGAGCAGATACGGTCTCTCTTTTTGTTATGATGACATCTGATACAAATCTTGTCAGGTGCTCAAGTGTCAGCGGTGTTCCGCCTCCAGTGTCTGCAAGTTTTCCTAAAATGAAAATTATCAATCTTGTCATCCAGGAGCGGTTTTCTGCTGGTACAATTGAAGACAGTGTCTGTCCTGACTTTAGCTTGGAAAATATTGTACCAAATAACTTGTCAAAATGTTTGTTGTATTTTCGCTTTCCAAAGAGTTGGAACAATGATATGGTCATATCATATCCAATCTTTCTGTACTCTGTAACATCTCTGAGAAACTCTGGCATGGCATTTTCCAAATTTTTTATTTGCGTAAACTGTGGTACTGTAAAAAATGAATTGGTTAGTGCAAATCCTAGCACACCTGATGTTATGATAAACCATGGGTGCTGCTGCAAAATGATACAAATGGCTCCAATGATTATTCCAACAAGAAATGCCAGCGTGCTCACTGTCACCTTGTTTTGATTGCGAGGCTGTGAGGTGTCTATCATTATTACAAGACCAAGACTTATCATTGGAATTCCTATCACTCCTATGAGAACCAGCAAAATAACAGAGCTGCCAGGAAGCAGAAATGATGTAGCTATCAGAAACGTTGGCATGATAAGCAGTATGATAAGTAAAATCTCGCCAAAGGTTGACGAGGTCTCTACGTATCTTTTGATGCCGGATTTTAGAGACTCGAAGAAAGAGTCTGCCTCTCCTTCAACGAGATTTACAAGGTCCCCGCCTGTCTGGGCCGTTGCTACGTAACTGAGGAGAAACGACTTGAAAGCGCGGTTTGGGTGATGCAGCGCAATGTCGTTTAGCGCCTCAAATGTATCCATTGCAAACATGGTGACGTTTCGGTATGCCATTTTTCCGTCAGTCTCGATAATGTCAAAGAGGCTGTATCCTATTACACCAATTAGCGAATCGTAGAGTGACTTCTCGACACTCTGCATTATCCCGGCATATTTTACAAAGTATGCAAGCTCGTGATTGATCTCTGTATCTCTTTTTGATCTGGCTAGTCTTAGTGCTATACTAGGATGGAAAGCAATTCCAATCGGACCTGCGGCGAGCGCAAAAAAGATCGAGTTAACAAATATTCCAAGTGTTGCCGCAATTGGCAGTGTGATAAATACAAACAGCAAAGAAAGAGAGATGCTCTTTTTTACCATGGTACCAGGGTTGGCGGGCCTTCCTGCCATCCTTATCTTTCCTTCTATCTGAGTCTCAAGAATTGTTTGCAATTTTTGAAATACTTTGGTATCAAGTATTGGCTTTGATAGTACCACTGGTAGTGCATCTGATATGGGAAGAACCTTCAGGGCTGATCTTTTTACATCAAGTGATATCAGCTTTTGCAGATTTATCTTTCTGACCTTATCAAGTATTTTTCTAAAATCAAATTTTTCAGGCCTTGAAAGTAATGTCACCAGCACCAAACTGGTGCAAGAAATTGTAAAGACTGGAAAATTATTTAGAACAAGCGATATCCAGGTTGATACTATTAAAACAAAAATTATGATATTGAAATTCACGTGATACTATACCACGATACTAAAAAAGGCAGGATGAATTGTACTTAAAAAGAAACTAGTGTTTTTGGTGTGATGTACAATCCCCGATCAAGGAAAGCCATGTCGCAGTCAATGGAGATAGCGTTGATTATCGGAATCGTAATAGCAATCGTTGCAGTTGTGGCATTTGCTGTCAATGGCGGGATACACTCTCTGACCCAAAGCGCCTCACTTGAGATTGCACACAGCGAGTTTACAAAGACATTTGGTGGAACCTACTATGCCGCAGTAGACATCAAAAATGACGGCAGCAAGGTACTAAACAACGTAACCGCTCAAATCGGAGGTTCTATTGCTTACACCCTTAGTCCATCATCGATAAGTCCAGGCCAGACAGCAAGCTACTCAGGTATAGTGGCGCCAAATCCAGCAAATCCTGAATCAGGTACGCAGATACCTATCATAGTCAAAGCTACTGCAGCAGATGGCTCCATTACATCAAAGATAGGAACTCTGTTTGCTCCATAACGAAAGTTCCTTTTATCTTATTTTTTGTTGAGATACAATGATAAGAAAGACCGAGATGTTATGGTTTGAAGACGTCAGCGCGTTAAACGAACCTGTCCTTACTTTTCCAGTATTTGGCAGAATCTCTATGAAGCAATTTTTTATTCTTGGAATAACAGGAATGATATCGTACGCGCTATTTTCAGGCACACATGGTTTGGTCTCTGCAATTCCAATCTGCTTTGGTGCATTTCTTACACTTGTAAAACCAAAGGTTGGCTCTTCAGAGGAGATGATTTTATCCGGAATTTTATTTCTTGTTGGCAGACGCAGTATACAAAAAACAGA
>JBOGRD010000013.1:0-41858 GCA_050749405.1 Nitrosotalea sp. | reverse complement strand
GGATGGAAGACGCCTGCATCCGTATACAATGATAAGAGATACTTTATCAAAGATAGGAGAAAATCATGATTTAGAGCGGACAGTATCCCTGTCAACAAAAGCGGACAATAATTGTGTCACTCTACAAATAATAATTACAATAATGGGTGAGACTAAAAACTGCAATCAGAGGTCTTCTTCTTCCTACTGCCCTGTTCAAAGACCATTTGCCCACTCTACTGATTGTCCTAACTACGTCTACGACCACAGTTCTGGTTTATTCTTAAATCTATTAAAATCTTGTAATTCTCCTATCTATTTTTTAAAAAGGCATTAGCTACCTTGAATTAATTTATTTAAAAGCAGCGCCTAGTTCTTGCATGCGCCCCTTAGTTTATGTGATACTTTTTGTTGCTGCAATAGTTCCAATCTCTTTCATACTTGTACAGGAAAATGTTATTCAAACACGGCACAGTCGAACTTTTGTAACATCAAGTTCAGCATTTGAAAATAATGGAATGATTCCGTCACAATATACATGTGATGGTGATGGTCTCTCACCGCCTCTTGCAATAGCTGGTGTTCCACAAACTGCAAAAAGCCTTGCGCTCACTGTTGTTGATGCTGATGCGCCAGAAGGACCATTTACCCATTGGATAATGTGGAACATTTCAACTAATGACACTGTATTCTCTGCAGGTGATGACGTGGCGTTTCCTCAAGGAATTACAAGTGCTGGAACTCATGGCTACAATGCACCATGTCCTCCAACTGGGACACATAGGTATTTCTTCACCATCTATGCCCTTGATACCATTCTTAATCTTGATCAGAATGCAACAAGAAGTGACTTGGAACAAGTCATGAATGGACATATTATAGACAAGACTGAACTTATTGGAAGATACTCCAGAATCTGACTTTTTTTCTATGGCTGTATCTACGTGTGACAAACCACCCAGCTGATCAAAAGTTATAAATGTGCTTTAGGAGTTACTGAACATGCAGGCTATGACATTAGCCTTGGGATGATAAGTTTCTAAACCGCATCAATTGATGCTGATAATGTCTACCTAATGAAAATTAGAAGGTAGACAAATGAACACAAAAATCAAAACCAAAAATATTGCGGGAAAACAACCATACACTAGACAGGTATGAAAATGATAGAGCTAGTATTTCTTGCAGTGGGAGGAACGGCGGGAATTTTCCTAAGGTATGGCGTTACAAAATCGCCACTATTACTTGGCGTATTGCCTGTAAACGTATTGCTTGTAAACGTCATTGGGAGTTTTATTCTTGGTGCATTTGTGGTCTTTTCGCAGCAATGGAATCTTGATGAAAAATATGCGTTGCTTGTAGCAATAGGATTTTGTGGGGGGCTGACCACTATGTCATCATTTGCACTTGAAACTTCAAATCTAATTGACAACAAACAATACTTGCTAGTTGCAATCAATGTCATGACTAATGTAGGATTGTCGCTTGGAGCTATATTTGGCGGCAGGGCTTTAACAAGTGTGATTCTAGGTGGGGGATTTAAATGAGAACACTGGATATGTGGTCGCTTATGATAAGGATAAAGCGTAATGACACATTCAAGGGAAAACGTGTTCATAATATGATATTAGATATTCTAAAGAAAGGAAACATTTCTGGTGCTACGACGTGGACAGGAGTGTCTGGATTTGGTAAACGAGGCAAATCCAATTTTCAGGTAGAGGGAATATCAGTTAACATGCCTCTAGTCATAGAGGTAATCGATGATCTAAAAAAAATTGAAAGCATACTGCCAGCGATTAAAGAAATTATTGGAGATAATGGTCTTGTTACTGTACATAAGGTAGGTATGGTATAATCAACTCGAAATCAAGTCTATTTCATTCGTTTTAGTACGCGACGTCACGTTAGATATGATATCTATTTTTTGGCATAACTACACAAGACATTTTACTAGTTGTGAATTTTGAAAAGTAAAATGAAATCAATTAACTATACATTACTTGGTGATGAATCAATAGCCAAGGATTTTGGCAAAAAAGGCACTGCCACTGATATTACCATATATGATAAAAAAGACGCAGATTTTGTAAAAACATGGACCGTACCTACAGGGTTTCCTGAGAAAATTCCGCCTCTTCTTCAGGCCATAAACATGGGAGAGTATGTCATTTTTCATGTATCTAAACTTGATAAATTCACAGGCGAGCAGATTGTTGCCCTTGATGTACTCAAAAAGAACAAAGGATTGCTAACTCACTCTTATGAAGTAGATAGAGAAAAACTCCTTTTGATGATAAAAGGAACTGTTGTAGAACAATACAAACTGGTAGAACTGCCAGATCTTGGAAAAGAAATGGATTTACTGGAACCCGTATCTCGAGAAGGAAATGCGCGAATTCCAATTGATCATTGTTTTGACGTAAAAGGCGTAGGCACTGTTATACTTGGCAAAGTCGTTCAAGGTAAAATCAAGGTATATGACAAGCTCAAGCTGTTGCCAAAAGGAGATGAGGTTGTGATAAAGTCTATCCAGATGCACGATGATCCAGTCGAAGAGGCCGTGTCACCTGCACGAGTAGGGCTTGCAGTAAAGGGGATTGTATCTGATGATGTTCAAAGGGGAGACCAGTTGTGTGTTGGTGATGAAATTAGTGTATCGCAAGATATCTCATTAGATTATTTACAAAATAAATTCTTCAAGGATACTCTGACAGAAAACCAGACATTTCTTGTCAATATTGGCCTGCAAACCAGAGCTGCCAAAATGGTATCTCTTAAACCCATGAAGCTTTCCCTCAATAAACCCGCGGTATTTGTAAAAAATGATATATGTGTGATTTTAAAACCCGAATCGCAAACAATACGAATAGTGGGAAGTGGACAGATTATCGTATGATTGCCGTATGCTGTTCACTTGAGGGGGCATTTTTTCCTATTTTTTCCTATTTATTTGTTAGTCACAGATCTTGAACAAGGTTTTGCTAATTAGATGACATATGATAGCTCTGAAGAACTGGCAAATGATCGGATCCATGTGGTCAAGTCTATGACACAGTAACTTGTCAGTACGTGCCAAAACCAACCACTAAATCTAAACAAAGAATCTGCGCCATGAACTAAAATATCTGTATATGATTACTGTTGGCATACATGGCTAATTTTAACATGGTCGCCTTTATCGCATGGTCGTCTATCACAGCCATCTTTGTTCTCGTAACAGGGTTGGTTTATAAGAAATTTGTAAAAAGAGGCAAAGATGAATCACCTCAGGCTTGAGAAAAAAGGCTTGCGTGGACTTGCTATTGCAGAGAGCTTTCGGGAGACTGATTTAAAATCAAAACTGGCAGGAGTTGTGATGCGAAGAGACTTTGTAATTGATGGGTTTGTTTTTGGTAAAGCCACAATTGAAGGAGATGATGCTACTGATACCATGATATCAATGTATGATAAGCTAAACCGTAATGACATTAGCTTCATTTTGATTTCAGGGTTGATTATATCGATGTATAACATTGTTGACATGACAAAACTATGGAAAAAAATCAAGATACCAATTATTGGTGTGACATATGAGGAGTCTGATGGAATGGAAGAAGCGATTAGGCACCATTTTCCCAATTCTTACGAATCCAAAATCATACAATATCAAAATCTTGGCACAAGGACCAAGATATCATTGCGCACAAAACATGATATTTATCTTAGGGTGGAAGGATGCGACATAAAAGAAGCAAAAAAGCTACTTGATGCATTTACATTACAGGGTGCAATACCTGAACCATTAAGAGTAGCACAAATTCTTGCCAAGGCCGAACTGGATTTGACATCCTGACTCTACTTTCGCTCTTCCTTACTCACAATCCATTTGCTATTTGTTAATCGTGAAGAGGTAAACTGGATCTGTCCTATCATACGATCTCCTTTTCGTACAATTCCATATTCATTGCGTGATGATACTTTGATAACCAATCGTAATGTCTTATATCCTCCCTCTATGACCTTGATCTTGAACCGCTTGCTTGCTCCAACAACCAAGTCACGTGCAGTCTTTGATTCTCCAATCCATGAAAACATCTCAAAAACGCCAAAATTTTTGGTAGTTATCTCATGATCGTACAATCTTGCTTCAAATTTCAAATCTGATCTCTTTGCCTCTTCATTCATCCAGTCTACAGCCTGCCTTCCATAGCCTTTTTCAATTCCAAAAGTTTCCGCATCTGCCAATTTTTGATACTAATTGGAAAACAGTTGAATATAATTCAAAAGTGATTATGTCAGATATATTAGTCGCGAAGAATACTGAGGAATAGTTGCCCCGGACTGCCTCCGAGATAAGAAAAGCCATAGAATCTAACTGGAACGAATATCTGTCAAAGTATGCCAATCTGTTTTCTTCAAATTATGTGGAAGGTTCTAGCCCGCCTTCAGTTTTTGTTGGCTCTTATGGATATCCAAAAGTCTTGGTAGGACCAATGGTTCCTCCAATCCACGGCAATACCCTAGTCATGGACTTGCCTGAATCTTGGCTGGGAAAGAGCTTGGAGGATATTGTGAACTATAGACTATCGCTGGTGCGAGGAATCCAGGCAGTTCCAATAAACGAACCTCATGGGAGATATATTGAGAGTTTACAAGATCTTGCAATGTCATCACGGTCTACGGATTCTGAAGTAGAATTTGTAAAAAATACCCGGCCCTCTTTGTTTGTAGACGGAGAGAATGCGCCTTTTGGTCCAGTTGGTGAAATAAAGAGTGCCACGTTCTCAAATTCATCTTCAGACAAGAACATTCAACGATTATTTTACGACAAAGACATTTTGGCACAGGATGCTGTCCTTGAACTCTACAATCGCGGTATAGAGGTAAGCAAAATTCAAAAGTGTTTCAGTATTGGAATGTTTGGAAAAAATAGGAAGCTTGTACCTACAAAATGGGGCATAACTGCAACAGATGATATCATTTCTAAATCTATGATTAAACAAATAACAAGTTTTTCTGAGATTGACAGTTGTCATCTTTTCACATATGAGCATCTCGGTAATTTGTATGCCATAATAATTTTCCCAAGTAGGTGGATGTTTGAGATGCAAGAAGCGTGGTACGATCAGGATGGAAACATCGGATTTGGGTCAGATTTTGAAGATGTGCAGGGTCTTTCACACTACCCAGAGACTGCAGGGGCTCATTTTGCATCACGGCTTGCTGTTACTGAATATCTCTTGGCAACAAATGTCCAGGCAGGAGTTATGGTACTTCGTGAGATAAGGCCAGAATACGCAGTTCCTGTGGGGGTCTGGCAAGTAAGAGAAGGAGTGAGGATGGCGCTAAAACAAAAATCGGTTATAGTATACAATTTTGAACAAGGCTTAGATCTCGCATGTCAAGGTATGAGTGTAGCTAAGAAAGAATGGTTATCAAGAAGTAAATTACATAAAGCACGAAATCAAAAATCAATAAAAGATTATTTCTAACTGCTAGCGTTTTTATTGAACGCATTTTGAGTCTAGTTGTTGCAAAACCGAAGTATGATTATTGCTATAGCGATCATTGCATCGCCAATAATGTTTGCATTGGCTGCCTTTCCGGATACTTTCAGTCTTGGTTGGAATCAAGGCAGAGGAGGGCTTCTCTTTGCATTGGCGTTTGTTGCAGCAGAATTGATAGGCATTAAACTTGAGATTCCAAAGAAAAGACTCATCGCGGCAATTCCATTAGCAGGAGCAGCTATTGTATATTTGGTAGCTATAGAATTTGGCCTCAAAAGTTATCTTGCTACAATTGCGCCCCAGTTTCATGTTTTGTTACTAGATTCATGGGACTGGATGTGGGACTTTATTGTATTTGCAGTCTTCTTTGTATCTACATTAACTGTACTTTTTGGCAAGAGGTGGATAAGAATATCTCCAGCAGGCCCAATCTATGCTGCAGGCACTGCAATAATTCTATCACTTGACGCATTCTTTCCGTATGACTCACTTGGCCCGTTACAGTATGTTGTACCATATCTTGTAAGGCTAGACGTCTTTTTGATAACGGCCTTTAATCTGGGAGTTGCAAGCGCGCATGGAAATATTATGTTCCTAAACGGCGATCATGGTCCATTCGCACTTCAGGTATTCTGGCCATCGGCCGGTGTTCATAGTATGATCATCTATTCTCTTGTCATGATGGCATTTTTGTTAAAGATGAATATACCACGAAACAGAAAGGCTGTTTACTTTGTACTTGGAGTAATTGGAACTATTGGAGTAAATGTAATTCGAATACTGTCTCTTTCACTATTTGTACTTAAAGTATCTACCAACGTAAATGAATTCCAGTCATTTCATGGCATTGCAGGCGAGATAATGTTTCTTCCGTGGCTCTTTGTCTTTCTACTCATTGTCACATATATAGAAACAAAACGATTGAAAAAAAATGAAGTAGAAGTTGCAAAACATGAATACGATAAAAATCAATAGAGAAGTAAATCCAGGAACTTATGAGATAGAAGATATTTTTGATGGCTTAAAGAAAGTTGAAATTCTAAAAAAGATCTTTGGCTCAGATACAGAACTGGATGATGTCTTTTCAAAGATACAGGTAATTGTGGACACGAGCAGCCACTACATGCACGTAAAAAACAAAGACGCTATAATTGTGATTGGGTTGAATCATCTGAAAAACTCTGATAAGACAATTCTTTACCTTGACATAGTGCACGAACTTGTACATGTGAAACAACAAAGACAAGGTCTGGACCTGTATGATGAATCGTACTCTTATGTGGATAGGCCGACCGAAATTGAGGCATACATTGTAGCTGTTGAAGAAGCAAAAAGGCTAGGCATGGATCATGATGAGATAATAGATTACTTGCAAGTGGAATGGATTACTCCTGATGAACATAAAAGACTTGCAACACACGTAGGGCTTAAACCTTAAAAAAATCTTGTAATGTCTACTTGCCCGGCAACTTCTGAAAAGTCAGAAACTTTTACCCCTAGTCTTCTGATACGCAACTTTTGATCCTCTAGGGATTCTTTGAGTAATTGAAGTGCGGTTTTTTTCAATTCTTCAAGACTAGATGTTGGATTTCTCAACATTCTAGACTTTGTTCTGTTTGAAAGGTCTTCTTGAACAAACTGTATTCCAACAGACCTGAAAACAAGGTTGTCCCTTACAATGGCCTCATGTACATCGGCGCAAAGCTGTTCAAGATCTCTTGATAAGAATTCGAAATCTTTTGTGTCTTGCTTTAATGTGATTATTCTGCTGTATTGTATTGGCGCTGCTCTTGGCGATACTGGTTCATCATCAATTCCTCTTGCTGCATTGTAAATGTAAGTTCCAATCTTTCGTCCAAACAGGCTATTAAGTGAGAACACATCTAATCTTTTTAGCTCAGATATTGTCTGAAGACCCATTTCATGAAATTTTTCTTCAGATTTTTTTCCAATCCCTGGTATGACCTTGATTGGCAGCGAATCAAGAAAAGACTCGATCTTATCTGGTTCCACTACCGTAAGTCCATCAGGTTTTTTAAAATCAGAAGCTATCTTTGATACAAGCTTGTTTGTTGAAACTCCAACCGTTGATGAAAGTTTGGTATTGCCGCGAATGGAATTCTTTAATTGTTGAGCCAGGTGTGCCGCCTTTGTGAAATTACCCTCTGTTCTCTTTGTAACATCAAGATACGCCTCGTCTCTTCCTATGTATTCAAAAACATCTGAATACTTTCTAATCAAATTCATTACATTCTCTGAGACTTCTGAATAGTAATCAAAATCAGTAGGAAGAAATGTCGCTTCGGGTACATCTTTGAGCTTTCTTTTTGCAAATTTTATGGGCATTCCGGATTTTACTCCATATCTTCTTGCTATGTAATTGGCAGTTGCTATGGCTCCACTGTCACCACCTCTGTCTGAGAATACGCAAACGACAACCGGTTTTGTCTTCAACTCCGGTCTTCTCAATTCTTCGCATTGTGCGTAAAAATAGTCAAAATCAATGTGTAAGATGACTCGCTGGCTCATGAGTTTTTCTAGTGTTATTTTACTTATTACATTATTGTAAAGCATTTTTATACAATTCATTAAATGAATTGATTTTGTTTTTTCATTATGTTTTTGTATAATCAGTAACGCAATTGGCATCTTTTACCAAATTTTTCAAATTACATCTAAATACCGATCTTATTAATGAACATTATGGACTATCCTGTTTCAATAAGTGAAGAAGGAATAAAACTACAGCCCGAAAAAATGGATGTTGACAAACCATATTACTGCATTTACCAAGAAAAGGTGATGCTTTTTTTCAAGGACAAAAACGACCTTCTAAATTGCTATGAAATAGAAGAAAAAGAAATTGTTGATGAAGTAAAGCAATCCAAATTGGAAGATATTGATAATATTCTTGAGAAATACATAGAAAAAAAGAAACTGAACCATTAAATAAAACACAAAAAGAGTTGGTCTGTGCCAAGACCGCCAAATATAATCTTCATTGGTAAAAAACCAATTCTTACATATGTGAATGCTACTCTGACATTGCTTGCAAATGAACCTACTGTAACAATAAAGGCAAGGGGTAAGAGCATAACTGCGGCAGTGGATGTATCCCAAATGATAGTTAAGAGGATGAATGCGGTGGGTTACAAAGTCAGCGGTGTGAGGATTTTTTCCGAAAAAATGGAATCAAAGGACGGAAAAGAAAGAAACGTATCGACAATTGAGGTTGATGTTTCTAAACCTGAAGATGGTTAGCAAGTTTCTAAAGCATGCCTTGGTCATAGTATTATCTGGTGTGATCACAGTAGTTGTATTGTATGATGCTGGATTTATCGATAAATGTCCAATGAAACAAATTGACATTGAAGGCGATCTAAAAAATTATGATCAAACAAAAGATCCAGAACTATGCTCTCAACTAAATGACAAGATATCTCAGTTTGACAATGAATGCAAAGGCAACATGGAAATACTTGATTGCGGTTAATGGACAGCTTGAACTAGAAAGTTTATTCCAAAATAAACCAGAACTCCGCTTAGTGCAATCATGAAAACCTTGTAATTTTTCGTTGAAAGAATCTTTTTTCCACGACTAGATAAAAATCCCACAGCTCCCAGCCACGTATAGTCTATCCATATGTGAAATCCAAACATTATGCCGATTCCAACAAATGAGTATAGCAGTATGGCATCGGAAATTAACTTGAAGCCTATAGTAATCCACCAAATTAAGAAAAATGGATTGAGTGCACTAAATAGAATTCCTATGAAAAATGGACCGTGTTTTGGTAAATTGCCAGAAGCTGATTCTCTTAATGTGGTTCTAATCTGCAGCCCAGCAAAAACAAAGAGGCTTATGGCGCCAAGTATGGAAATGTATTCTCTGAATTGTGGGAATGTAGTAAATGAAATTGCGCCAATTCCAAGAAGTATGACAAGTGGAAGCTCAACTACTGTGTGTCCACCTGCCATTTTAATTCCTGTTTTCCACCCGCCCCTTATGCCATATGCCACATTTGCTGTAAAAAGAGGTCCTGGAGACATGACGCCGGAAACTGAGATTGTAATGACTGTTAATGCAAATTCTAGCAGTGTAGTCATATGGACATTTTAGTATCTAATATAAGTAAATTTTTGATAGGGGATCTATCCTGTTTGCCAAAAAATTCAACACCTCATCAGCATTATACATGTAGAAAAATTCATCAAAACCGTTTTTTAATATGTTCACGCAGTATCTTCTAGATGTTTTATTGATAAAAACAAATCCTATTTTGTCTTCTATTCTTATCCCCTCGTCCGAATCTAATACTCTGAGATGTTTTGGCAGACTATCTTTTGCGATCTCTCGCTCTTGATAACTCATCCGTACATTGCATCTCGCAGGGGGCCAGCTTCCTGTTCTGTTTGTTTCAGGCTCTGTTCAATGTTTTCTGCCTCGTTCATCAGAGTTCGGAAATCACATGCTGCGCCTGGAATAAGCTTTGCCATTGCCATGCAAATTTCTGCACCAGCTCTAAAGTCTGGTCCAGTCTCTTGGCCTTTGTACAAAAGGACTATTACGTTAGTTTTTGTAATGACACCTTCATTTAACAAAATCCCTGGAATGCCGGGAACAGTACCGTTTTTAAGTATTGGAATTTCTGCATCGATTAATCGTTTCTTTGCGTTTTCAGTGCTGGCAACTCCTATGACAAATGGTTTTTCATCAGTTTTTACCGCAGAACTGCTTACTATGAGCGAACATTTGTGATCATTTGCCCAATTTAACATGGTTCTTGCCACCTCCCTGTGAAGTGATTCATGTGGTGTTAGATAAGATGAAAATACCGCTACCTTGAGATCCTCATTCACAAATATTCTTGCAGGAAAGTTAGGTATCTCATCTCTTACGATGCTGATGGGGGGAAAAAATTCTGAATCAAGTACGCCGGCCAATTCGAATTTCGATGTTGTATTTATCAAAGATTCGGTGGCTATGGCATTTGCCAGTCCAGCATAAGGAAAACCATCTACTACAAAACCTCCTTCCATATTGATTGATTTCAATTCTCTAACAGTTATTTCGTTACCCATGGAATACCATCCTGCTACATCCTTTTAAATCATGGATATCATTTTATGCACCAAATATTATCGATTTACATGGAAACATTGTACATACTGGTAAATTGTGATTTGGGGTCAGAAACACAAATCATAAGTGAACTTGCAAAAATTCCAGAGGTAAAAGAAGTTAGAGGAACATATGGGGTATATGATATCTTTGTCAAAATTCAAGCTGACTCAAATGCCACTCTAGAAGAGATAATGACTTATAAAATAAGAAGGATCTCAAAGATTCGCTCTACTGTAACACTAACCCCGATATTATCTCAAGGTGGACGATAACAATTACATCATGATAATATTCAATTCTTTTTCTTTGAATAAAGACAGATTTGAACCGTTTGAGAAAAATTTGGTAAAGATATTCATCTGTGGTCCGACATTGTATGACTATACTCATCTGGGCCATGCTAGGATATTTCTGACATACGATCTTTTGTGTAGGCATTTGCACGAACGAGGTTATGACACTGACGTTCTAGTCAACATGACAGACATTAATCAAAACGTATTCAACAAAGCAAAAGATGAATCAAAAGACTATCATGCAATTGCTAAATTTTATGCACAGAAGTTTGCCGAAGATCTAAATCTATTGAATATAAAAAGCATAAACAGATTTGCATATGTTTCAGATTATGTCTGTCATATGGAAGGTCATATATCTCAATTATTGGAACAAAAAGTTGCATACTATGCAAACGGCAATGTCTATCTTGATGTATCAAAAGATGGAAAATATGGGATGTTATCTAAGCAATCACAAAACCAACTTCAACTTCATAGGTTGGATATAGGGCCTAACAAGAAAAACCAAGAAGACATAATGTTGTGGAATTGCTCTGACGATTTTGGGTTCTCATGGAAAAGTAAGTTTGGCGGTGGGATTCCATGGTGGCATATGCAAGACACCACTGTTGCACTGGAAAATTTTGGGCCAAATTACGATATACATGGAGGAGCAAGGGAGCTCTTGTATCCTCATCATGAAGCACATTTGGCTCAATACAAGATGTTTTCAACATCTGAAAACCCAGTCAAGATATGGATGCATGTGGGCCTTGTTCTCTCAAATGGAGAAAAGATGTCAAAATCACTTGGCAATGTTGTATGGGTGAGGGATCTGACACAAAAGTATGGACAGAATCTGCTGCGACTTTATGTTTTCTCTGCACACTATCGCGAAGATGTTGATTTTGACGAAAAGCAAATTGTTGTAAAAAAACAACTCTTAGAAAAAATCAACCTTGCCGGAACAAAAGTATCAGAAAAAACTGATTCCGAACTCTACAAGTTAGTTGACGGATTTTTTACTGCATTAGATGATGACTTGAATTCTCCAAAAGCGCTTGAAATATTTGAAAATATTTGCTCCAAAGTAATTGCAGGAAGTAATATAGGCTATAATGATTTTCAACGAATATGTCAAGTATTGGGAATAATAATCTGATATCACAATTAGAAGAAGTAGACCAGTCTTTCACTGGCCTGTGGGCAAATTCGATAACTCTCAAATGCGGCACGTTCTTTTTTAACCCCGATCTTTTAAATGACATTTTTTTTGACAAGCTCACAAACATCACCTGTGTCAGTGACGACATGATACATGATGCACTGGCGCTCTTTGCTAAACATGGCACAATTCCGTATGTTTACGCATTGAATTATCCAGAACTTGAAGAAAATCTGCTCAAGAAAAATTTCAGACTATATGACATCCAACACGTTCTCACAAAAACACCCGACTCGTCAAAAATCTCAAAGGCACGAATGATATCTAGTGATGATTCCATGCTATGGTCAAAAACGTTCTGTGATGCATATGACTGTCATGATTGGATAACATCTGTAGATGGAATAGTAAAAAAATCAATTTCTTCTATAGAGTATTACGTAGATGATTCAATTAGCTCGTGCGTGGCACTATGTGAAAAAAACTCAATATTGGGACTTTATTGTCTTGGAACAATACCTGGCATGAGAAAGAAAGGTCTTGCTAACTCGCTAATTGATTTTGCTCTCAATGAAGTAAAGAAACGTAATCTGGAGTTACTTATGCTTGAAACATATCAACAAGATGGATTGATTGATTTCTATTTGAAACTAGGCTTCAAAGAGATTTATCAAAAAAATATCTATACTATTTGATCTTGGAAAGCAGTGCAGAATAGAGAAATGGTAGAATCGTGGTTGCCTCTGCATGAATGGTTGTCTGTTTTGCATTTTGTGTTACCTTCCCCCAAGAAATTGCTTCCCTAACAAGCGCACCGCTCAAGCTACCGTCAAACTCTTGCGCAGTTGTAATATACACTGCATAATCCAATCCGCCCCGATATTGATTCCACCACAAGGTGTGGTGCTTTGAGATCCCTCCGCCTATCATTAAAGCACCAGATTTTTTTGCCTTGAAGATTAGGCCAGATAACAAATCTCCATCCGCGGCAACATTCAGTCTGAAATCGTTATGTTTTTGTGTAAACATCCAAATCTGGCTGCCTACTGCGCCATCCATTATTCCTGGAACTATTACAGGTATGTTGTTCTTGTTTGCCCAGTATAGAAAAGAATCTTCGCCAAGATTGGCGCCTATTGCTTTACAGACATCATGTGTTGACATTTCTTTTTTTCCACTAGAGTATTCTTTTTGTAAAAATGCTTGAACTTTTTCTTCAATTAGAGGACCATAACTTTTCAATGGAACTAGGACATTTCCAAGTCTGTGAATCTCTTTGTCTGCTAATTCACTATCATCAAGAGTAAAAGATCCTTCTAAATAATTTGAATAATGTCTTGCAATGTCGTGGTCAAGAGCACCACAAGTGGTTATGACTACGTCACACATTTTGTTCCTTACCATGTCAGTAATTACTCCTCTAAGACCTGTAGATATGACTGCCCCAACAAAGGACAAAAATTTCAAACAGTCGGTATCTTCTATCATTGAAGATAAAATATCTAGTCCGTCTGCTAGATTTCTTGACTCAAAACCGCCTGACTTTGACATTTGTTCAAAAATAACGCCGATGGCATCATCTTTTTTTATTGAGATGTCCTTTACAGGTCTACCGGAATTTATCACATGTCTGGAGTCAAGTCTCGGATATAAAATCCTCTGCACTTGCAAATCACAAGTAATTAATATGTAGGTATAATTTGGTAGCTATCGATTAAGTTGGGAAAGAAGATCAAGATTGCTATAGCCGGCGTAGGCAATTGTGCTTCTGCACTCATTCAAGGCGCAAAATATTATTCAGATAATCCTCATGATGTCATAGGGCTGACTGCCTATAACTTGGGAGGATACGAACCAGGAGATATCGAAGTGGTAGCGGCGTTTGATGTGGCAGATACAAAGGTTGGAAAAGATATCTCAGAGGCAATATATGCAAGACCCAACAATACCATCACTGTTGCCGAAGTTCCTCGTACGGGAATAACAGTCCAACGAGGACCAACAAAGGACGGTCTAGGAAGACACCTTAGTCGAATAGTTACACCTTCTCAAGAACCGGAGGTCAACGTCAAAAAAATATTGCAGGATACCGGGGCCGAAATGCTCGTGAATTATCTTCCTGTAGGAAGCACCGAAGCCGTAAGGCATTATGCAAGCCAGGCACTTGAGGCAGGCATCGGATTTCTTAACGCAATTCCGGTGTTTATCGCATCCGAACCAAAATGGCAGCAAATGTATGCAGAAAAGAAGATCCCGCTTGCTGGAGACGATGTGATGAGTCAACTCGGTGCCACTGTAGTCCACAAAACACTAGTGAAACTTTTCGTAGATAGAGGCGTGTTAATCGATGGTACTTATCAGCTCAACATAGGCGGAGATATGGATTTTTACAATATGCTTGATGAAGAGCGACTTGAAGACAAGAGAATAAGCAAGACAAGTGCAGTAAAGGCAATGGCAGACTATGATATACCAATGAGAATAGGCCCCAGTGACTATGTTGATTTTATTGATAATGAGAAGATTTGTTACATTAACATCGAAGGCAAATACTTTGGCAAGATACCAATTAAACTTGATCTAAAGCTCAAGGTGATTGATGCATATAACAGCGCGGGGATAATGATTGACGCCATACGAGGATTGAAGATAGCTCTAGACAGGAAGCTTTCAGGACCAATGACAAGCATCTCGTCTTACTGCTTCAAACATCCGCCCATCCAGATGCCGTACACTGAGGCAATGAAGGCTTTCACGGAATTTGTTGAAGGCAAACGAGAGAAATAGTCACACATTGTAATTATTGTTAGCCTAGTCAATGAAACTTGTCAATAATCTGTTATTTCAGATGTCAAACCACCGACTTCATTGGTACATATACGTAAGCTAGAGATCTTTGGATTCAAATCGTTTGGGTACAAGAATACGCTAGTTAACTTTGAACCTGGCCTTATAGCCATCTCAGGCGCTAATGGATCTGGTAAAAGCAACATTCTTGACGCGATCTCGTTTGCTTTGGGTGAGAACGCACCAAAGATTATGAGGGTAGATAGATTACGTTCACTGCTACACGATGTGGACAATGCGCACCATGGAGCAAAGATAGCTCGGGTAAGCTGTCACTTTGATAACTCTGATCGAAAGATCCCTGTTGATTCCAATACAGTAACAATCACAAGGGAGATGGACGAATCAGGTGAGAATATCTATTATCTGAACCAAAAAAAGGTACTAAGGAATCATATTTTAGATCTCTTGGAAGTAGCAAACTGTGGCATTCACAAATTAAATACTGTACAACAGGGCACAATTACTAGAATTTCAGAGTTTAACTCAGAAGAGCGAAGACGAATAATTGAGGATATTATAGGGCTTGCCTATTTTGATGAGAAAAAAACAGAGGCATTAAAACAACTGGACGAAGCAGACAGA
Organism: Nitrosotalea sp.; assembly: GCA_050749405.1. Classification (GTDB taxonomy): domain Archaea; phylum Thermoproteota; class Nitrososphaeria; order Nitrososphaerales; family Nitrosopumilaceae; genus Nitrosotalea. Next base: position 26,390 of record JBOGRD010000013.1, on the reverse strand, counting down.
AGACTTGAGATCGCGCTAGCCAGAATGGATGAGATAAAGAAGCGTATTGATGAACTAGAGGAGGAACGAAATAACCAACTCAGATATGATTTCCTAGACAGAGAACTAAAGAGGCTTTATGCTATTCAAGCCTCAAATAATCTCAGGGGCATTGATGCTCAAAAGGTATCAAAGGAGAGGAATCTTAATGCCGTCCAATCTGAATACAAAAAACTCGATGAACAGCGTGGACAGTTAAGAGATGAGATAAAGAAACTCGAAGAAGAAAAACAAAAGTTCATGGAAGAGGTCAACGCATATAACATTGCAAAGGCGTCAATCGATTCAGAACTTTCTGTCGCAATGCACCAGTCAGAATCGGCAAATAGTAAATTGGTTACCAATGCAAGAAGAATGGCGCAAATAGAAGCCAGACTACCAGAAATTCAGACTGATCTAACGGGCATGCATGAAAAACGTTCCATTTTGGAATCTCAAATTGTAGAACTGAAAAATTCTATCAACACTATTAATGAATCAAAAAAGAACATCAATACAGAGCTTGCCTCAGTTGATTCTGAAATTAATCAAACCCTGAGACAACAGTCTCAGGTTACAAGTAACAAAATCAAAACTGACGAAAAGGTAAGAAATCTTACTAGTACACTAAATGATGCAAAGCTTGCAAGTTCAAAACTAGAACAAGAACAGCTAGACATTCAAAACAAAGTTGATCAAAATTCACTTAAGACAAAAGCATTGTCAGACGAAAAAGAAAAACTGCTCAACCTTGAACAAAAGCTCCGGCAAGTAAGAGCAGGTCATGAGTTTACCATTAACGAACTAAAATCCAGACTATCAGACTTGCGTGATAAACGAACAAAGATAGAAAAAGATGTTGAAGAAACCACATTGATTTTTGAAAAGGCAAGCAAGGCGGCTGCTCAATATGAAGCAAAAATAAAAGTTGTAAAAGAAGTAATGCATGAGGATTATTCTATCGCAAAGCTCAAAGAAGATTCTAAGCGATTGGGAATTAGAGGTCTTGTTTATGAATTGCTTTCTTGGGATAAACAATATGAGAGAGCAATCTTATCCACAGGTTCTGACTGGCTAAAAGCACTGGTTGTAAACGACTTTGCTACTCTTCTTGGTATTGCTGAATTTGCCCAACAAAAGAAACTTCCAAAAATTAGGATTATTCCCTTAGACGCTGTATCTAATTCCAAGGTAACCCTAGCACAAGAGGAAGGAATACTTGGAGTCGTTTCAGATTTTATAAAATGCGATGAAAAACTAGAGTCGCTCAAAAACTTTATCTTTGGAAGTATAGGTCTTGTTTCTTCCAAAGAGGCGGCTTATGCATTATCAAAAAAAGGATACAAAGCAGTTACACTTGACGGCCATTTTTTTGAAGCAGATGCAAGTGCAGTAATTGTAGACATGAATTCTAAGGTTTCTAATCTCACAAAGATAATTCTTCTTAGTACTTCGGTAGATGGGCTAATCCAATCTCTTGAATTGTTAAAGAAATTCATTCAAAACAAGAGCGGGCAATTAAAGAAAATTGAAAGGATAGCAAGAAATCTGGACGCTAGGTATCACTCTTCAGAGACCGGACTTGCTAACGTGGACCTAAGCCTTACAGATGTGAGATCAAAATTAAAGACAATATCTGTATCGCTAGACCAGATCTCGTCGAGAATACTACAACTCAGGCTCCGAGAAGAGCACATTCTAGTTGATCTCTCAAAGACCGAGTCCTATATCGCATCTCTGGAAGAGCGAATATCGTTAACTAGAGAAAATTATGCTGAAGAAGAACAGGCAAGAATTGCTACCGCAATTTCTTCGTTAAATGAGAAAAAAGCCACTTTATTGGGTGCACATAGCACAATTTCTACTGAATTTCGTGAACTAAGTACAAGACTTACCGAACTTGTCAACGAGGAAAACTCGCATAAGGCAAACATGCGGCGTTTATCAGAAGAACAGTCTTCTCTAAACCACGAAAAACACGATCTTGAGATGCAATCAAGGGCATCATCAAAAGAAAAGGAAAATGTTGATGTCTTACTTGTCTCATTGAGGGAAAAAGAACAACAACTGATCTCTACGTCTGGCACCTCGGTATCAACATTCAAAGAATATGATATGAAACTGAAGAACCTTTATGAATCTGAGAGAACACTCACAAAAGAAATCAACGGGATAGAAAGACAATCTGATTCCATTTTGCGTGATATTAAGGATCTTGGTGAAAATGAAGAAAGAATCCGTAAAACTCTTCTTTCATATGGTTACGAGACTATGCTTGAATCATTCAATGTTGATGAAATTCTTGTAGAGCTAGAATCTGAGAAGAAAAAGATGTCTGGATCTCTTAACGCGCGGGCTCCAGAGACCTATGTTGAGGTCTCAGATGGATATCGTTCAATGTCTGCCAGAAAGAATGAGCTGGAAGCTGAAAGGAACTCTATTGTAAAGTTCATTGAAGAAATAGATAAGGATAAGAGGCAAACATTTTTGGAATCTTACGACAAGGTAGACAAGGATATTCGAGAGATCTTCAACAAGATGACAGGAGGAAATGCCTGGCTTGAGATCCAAAATGAGGATGACATATTCACATCAGGAATTTCATATCTGGTCCAATTTCCAGATAAACCAAAAAGAGAGTCAACATCAATTAGTGGTGGAGAAAAGACTCTTGCCGCAATTACGTTCCTACTTGCTCTTCAAAAACTAAAGCCGTCACCGTTTTATCTTCTTGATGAGGTTGACGCTCACTTGGATGCGCAAAACACCGAACGACTAGCCAAGATACTTGAAGATAGGTCTGGAGGAAGCCAGATCATAATGGTATCACTAAAGGATTCTGTAGTACAAAAGGCAAAATTGATCTACGGTGTGTTTCCACGAAATGGCGTATCACATGTTGTATCGCATAGAATTTCTAATATGTCGCAAGTTGCAAACTAGTCTATCTTTACAAAGCACGCAACAGATCTTTGATCTCCTGCCGGTTCAAGCTCTGGCTCTTGCTTGCATTTTTCAATAGCATATGGACATCTTGCTCTGAATCTACATCCTTGGTAGACATTCACTTCAATGGGATTGTTGATGCGAATTTTTTTCTCTCTTTGTAAGTTGTCTGGGTTTGGCTCAGAAATGGAATCCATTAGTGCCCGTGTGTATGGATGTCTTGGATGCAATAGCACGTCGCTGATGAGCCCAGTTTCAACAATCTTGCCAAGATATAATATGGAAATCACATGGCCTATGTATCTTGCAGTGGAAAGATCATGTGTTATGTACAAAAATGAGATCCCGTGTTTGTTTTGCAATTCTTTCATCAATTCTAAAATTCCAACCCTGACTGATACATCCAGCATTGAGACTGGCTCATCAGCTATGATTAGCTTGGGGTTGGTTGTAATGGATCTGGCAATTGCCACACGTTGTCTCTGACCTCCTGATAACATGTGTGGGTATTTTGAGGCAATCTCCTCGGGCTCTAATTTCACATCTCTTAGTGCTTCAAAAACTAGATCTTTTCTCTCATTTGATTTGCCGATATCATGTATGTCTAGCGGCTCTCTTACTATGTCGAAAACCTTCATTCTAGGATCTATTGACGCGTAAGGGTCCTGATGTATCATCTGACATTCAGTCCTTATCTTTCTGAGGCTAGACGCGTCATTGGTTATTTTCACACCGTCAAAAATTATCTCGCCTGACTCTGGTTCTATTGCCCTTAATATCAAACGAGCGACTGTAGTCTTGCCAGACCCTGATTCGCCAGCAAGGACAAATGTCTGGCCGCTCTTTATTGAAAATGATATGTCGTCAACTGCTCTTACTGTCTCTTTTTTGCGTGCAAATCTTCCTTTTACAAAGTATTTCTTCAGGTTTTTTACAGAAAAGATCTCTTCCACTGCAATTACCTCTCTGTCAAGTATATCAAGAAAACTGTAAAGGTATCTTATGGCATAAAGTACAAAATGGCATATATTATTAACACAACCGTTAATTCGTGGCTGTGGATACTCTAGGCATTAGGCGATCACTTGGTCAAATTCTTACCATCGCAAAGTTTTAAAGGCCATAATATATGATACTCAAACGTGAACGCCAAACTCCTAGCCGTAGTAATGATCAGCGGTTTAGTTCTAAGTGGAAGTTCTATTTACCTAAGTCAGATGGTATTTGCAGACGATCAATGGTCTAGTATAGCTCAGAGACAACTTATTGCTCAACAAAGAGCAGCCTTGGTTTATTCTGACAAGTATCAATATGATAACATGAACGGGTCACAAAAAAACTGGTCTGGTTTATCTTTTACTACGACCGATGAGAATACTGTAGGGCGCGACTTGGCAGCAGGCTCACATACATCTTTGCAAAATGCCTTGGCGCAATTTGATAAGATTCATGTAGAACAGCTTCAAAACTTGCAATCTACCAACTATACGGGCTTGAATAGTACAACAACTGATGAGCAGGGAAGAGACAGAAGCACCATGATTGCTAACGCGAGGGATCAATCATTGAATGCATCTCAGTCTATTGTCTCGCAATTATCTCAGATAGATGCAGCTTATACCAATCTGCAGGCTTATGGCACAACAAATGAACAAAACACAGGCAATAGACAAGCTCAAATTGATAAGACTTGGAATTCTATGGACGCGCAAGCAACTGCTCTTGTAAACGCTCTTGCAAAAGTTGACACCGCATATCTTGATCTTCAAGCAGGCGCTACTACAAACGAGAATACCCAAGGCCGTCAACTAGATGCAGCACAGACATATTCACTAGGCAAAGCAATTCAGATATTCCAAGAGATTCATGCAAAGAACCTTGCAGCAACTCAATCGACAAATTATGCTGGCCTTACTAGCTCAACTACAAATGAGCAAAACTCAAACGATAGAAATGTTGAGATTGAACAAGGAACTCAGATGGCATTACAGAACGCACTGAACCTTTACAATGCATACTATCAAGGCAACGGTCTTAACCAAACAACCTATTCTCACTGAGAAAATTTTTAAATTTTTATTTATCCTATTCATAGAGCCAGCATAACACGTGACCTGATTCTGTTTTGATTTTTGGAGGCTCTTTTCTACATTTTTCCATCGCATGTGGGCATCTGTCGTAGAATCTGCATCCTACTGGTATGTTAGCCAAGTTGGGCGGGTTGCCTTTTAGAGATACTAATTCTGACTCGTCTTTGATTTTTGGCATGGATTTGAGTAATGCCTGTGTGTACGGGTGTCTGGGATTTGAGTACACCTCTTGCAAAGTGCCGAATTCAACTATTTTTCCGGCATACATTATTCCAACCTTGTCTGCTATTTCAGATATTATGCCAAGGTCATGGGAAATCAGTATGAGTGTCATGCCTTCTTTTTTCAGTTTTTTAAGCAAACTTAGGATCTGGGCTTGAACTAGTACATCAAGTGCTGTGGTAGGCTCGTCTGCAATTACTAGATTCGGTCGTAAGATTAATGCCATGGCAATTACCACTCTTTGCTTCATGCCTCCGCTAAGTTCGTGAGGGAACTTGTCCAGCACTGTGGAGGGCAAACCGACTGAATCTATGGCATCATTTATCATTTTCAGGCGGTCTTCACTATGACTGTGAGCTCTCAAGATCTCTTCGAATTGCTGTTTGATTGAAAAAACCGGATCAAGCGAGTTCATCGCTCCTTGAAATACCATTGATATCTTCTTCCAACGGATTGTCTTTGCAAATTCCTCTTCTGATATTTTTAACGTGGACTTTCCATCTAGCAATATGTCTCCTCCAACAATCCTTCCGCCTGGAACAGACCTGATGATTGCAAATCCAAGAGTGCTTTTTCCACAGGCGCTCTCCCCCACTATGCCTAGTGATTCGTTGTTTTCAAGGGAAAAGGAGACTCCGTCCACTGCATGAATCGTTTTATCACGTAATTGATATTGAACTCTGAGTTCTTCGATTGAAAGTGTAGCCAATAGTTAGAATATAATGTGCAAGTAAATCTGCCTTTTGAAACTGTGTGATCGTAGCTAAATCTATGACTATATAGATCATGTGGCCTATATACACCAGACATTTAACTATGAAGTTTTAGAGAGTAGCTATATGACACAATGGATGTCGTGGATAAAGTCAAATGAAAAGGAGATTTTATCGCTTCTAAATGCTCTGGCTTGCAAGGCAGAAGAAGCAGCAAAACTACTGGTGGATGTATTTAGCAATTTTGATAAACTAGCTGAAAACCATTCCCAAATAAAAAAGATAGAACGAGAGGCCGATCAATTAACTCATTCTGTTTTTGAAGAACTAAACAAGACATTCATCACGCCGCTTGATAGGGAAGATATTTCACGCATCGCTTCAAAGACAGATGACATAATAGATTACATTGAAGGCATATCTGGCAGAATTGTTAATTTCAAGATAAAGTCTCCCCCTCCATACATGTTGGAGTTGGCAAAGGATATTCAGTATTCTGCAAAAGAGATCAATCTCATGATTACAAGCTTGAACAAGCTGAAGGTAAACAAGTCTATCATAGAACACTGTCGTACCATTAGCGAAATAGAGCATCATGCAGATGACATATACAGAAAGGCTGTTGGAGACTTGCTAGAAACAACTGATATTATCAATATTATAAAACTGAAGGATATCTACGAATCACTGGAAGAAGCCTCTGACAGATGTCTTGACGTTGCTGACTCTATAGAAGACGTCGTTCTAAAATACACGTGATTTTGTATGATAGGGCTTGCCATAGGCGCCATAGTAGCGGCACTAGTTTTTGATTTTCTGAACGGATTTCATGATGCCGCAAACTCTATTGCAACCGTTATTGGAACACGAGTTCTCAAACCACTCCCGGCAGTTGGCATAGCTGCCTTTGCTAATTTTGTCGGTCCGTTTCTTTTTGGCGTTGCCGTGGCAACCACAATAGGGAAGGGGATTATTAATCCAGATTTTGTCACACTTGACATAATCATAGGTGCCTTGGCAGGTGCAATAGTGTGGGATGTAATAACTTGGATTTTGGGGTTACCGACCTCTAGTAGCCATGCACTGGTTGGAGGTATCCTGGGTGCAGGCATGGCAGGGGCAGGATCTAAAGCAATAATTTTAGGCGGTCTTCAAACTGTAGTGACTGGAATAGTGGTTTCGCCAATAGCTGGATTGGTATTATCTTTTCTAGTGGCACTATTGATAATGAAAATTTTCGCAAAAAGAAAACCAAGCACAGTAAATTCTGTTTTTGGCAAGTTACAGCTTGTTTCATCGACATACTTTTCTTTAACCCATGGTGCAAACGATGGGCAAAAAACGATGGGCATAATCGCACTTATTTTACTTACGCAAGGCGTTATTACAAAATTCGAGATCCCGTCTTATGTGATCATAATGGCTGCAACTGCAATGAGTCTTGGAACATTTTTTGGTGGATGGAGAATAATTAAAACAATGGCCATGAAAATAACTAATCTTAGGCCATACCAAGGATTTTCTGCAGAGACAGGAGCTGCAACTCTTCTTGCAACTCTTGCTTGGGCTGGAATTCCGGCAAGCACGACTCATGCAATTTCTGGAGGCATAATGGGAGTTGGGGCAGTCAGACGTTTATCTGCCGTTAGATGGGGCGTAGGAAAAAGAATTGTTTGGGCATGGATAATCACAATCCCTGCCAGCGCGTCAGTTTCGTTTGTAATCACATTGATAATAAATGGATTCAAATAATTTGAATGCCATTTTATAAAATCTGTCTAATAGGTAGCAGAGAAAAAGCCGACAAAGCTAGTCACCGATGGATTACCAGCATACAGAGAAGCGTTCTTGAAGGAATACTGGACAAGAGAATTACCTAGAGTAGTTCATGAATCCCATATCACTCTCAAAGGCGATAGGAATAACAACAAGATGGAGAGATTGAACGGTGAGATCAGAGATAGGGAAAAAGTAATGCGTGGATTAAAGATAAACGATACACCGATTCTTACAGGTTATCAAATTTATCATAACTACATTAGACCACACATGGGATTGGAAGGGAAAACACCTAGTGAAGTTGCAGGAATAAGGTTGAAGGAGATAACAAGTGGATGACATTGATTCAAAACGCAGCAAAAACTAGATTAACTTCAACTACCTTGGTATGAGTAATGACAAAAAAATTCGCTTGTGGGGATGTAGTAAGCGGTTGTGGTTGGTCAACTACTGCAAAAGACGAGAATGAGTTGTTTCAAAAAATATCCGAACATGCCAAAAACGATCATAATATGACTAGCATTCCAGATGAGATCATTCAAAAAGTTAAATCCAAAATTCAAGAAGTCTGATTCCATCAACCGATTTTATACAAAGAGAAGATCAATCGTAGTTTATACAGCACCCGATTTCGCATAGTTTATCTTCCAGTTCCAGTAAGCAAAAAACCGATTTCCTTGAGGACGCCTATTTGCAGCTTTGATGCCATGAATGGTATTCTTTGTCCACAATGCGAATCCAAATTGGATTCTGGGCAACTGACAAAGGCAGATGTAGATGCCTCGATAAAACTAGTTCAACTGTCTCAAAAAATCCCACAAATTGAAAAATTTACGCTCAATTCCTGTCAGGAATCAAATGAAAATTATGTGCTGTCTCTTAGTAGCATCGATATCATGACTATCCGACAAAGTAGGGAGCTTTACAGTATACTTCAGGGAGAATTTGCTGGCAAGATCTGGCTAGTTGAACAGGGATGTGACGATAAAAAATTCATAGAAGATATGTTCTTTCCAATCAAGATCCTGACAATCAACCAATTGTGGGCGCCAGGGGGCGTTAGGAAGACCAAAGTCATAGTTTCAGGACGAAAAACACCAAGATTCCCAATTAATATCGATAAAATCATAGCAATATCACTACACCTTCGAAAGATAGAACTAGTTGTTGAATTTGAAAGAAAGTGAGAGACTTGGATTTGAAAAGAACGCACTATATGGGTAACCTGAACGCATCTCTAAAAGGCCAGAAGATAGTAGTTGGCGGGTGGGTAGAGGATCTTCGTGAATTGGGCAAACTCACTTTTCTCACATTAAGAGATGTTACTGGAGTTGCACAAGTAGTAGTGGTTGGAGAAGAAGGCATCAAACAGGTAAAAGACCTCAATAGACAAAGCGTAGTTAGAATCACTGGCACTGTACAAGAGACCAAATCGCGTGATTTTCCGTTTGAGATAAAATCAGAAAAAATAGAAATCTTATCGCGCGCCGTCCATCCATTGCCAATTGATCCAATAGGGCGACTGGAAAGTAATATCGATAATAGGCTAAATGCACGAGCACTCGACCTGAGAAATCAGAAAACTGCATCTATTTTCAAAATGCGTCACCATGCATTACAATCGATACGAAAAACTCTTGTAGAACTTGGTTTCATTGAGGTAAACACGCCAAAAATAATTGGAAGTGCCAGTGAAGGCGGTGCAAACCTGTTTTCTCTGAAATATTTTGATAAACAAGCATATCTTGCACAGAGTCCACAACTTTACAAAGAGCAATTGACCATTGGTCTTGAAAGAGTTTTTGAGATAGCGTCATTTTACAGGGCAGAAAAATCACATACTGTCAGACATCTTACTGAATTTACAAGTGTGGATGTAGAAGCTGATTTTATGGATTATCTTGATGTCATTGAAGTTCTAGAAACAGTTGTAGCCAATGTTTTTGAATATGTTGGAAAAAATTGTATTGAAGAACAAAAAACTCTGGGAATTGATGTGAAAAGACCAATAACGCCATTTGAGAGAATCACCTACAAGCAAGCCGTGGAAGAGCTTGACCGTGAAGGGATATCTTTTGAACCTGGCGACGATCTGCTGGATTCTCACTTGCGAAAACTCGGAGAGTTGCATCCGGGATTCTACTTTTTGCTAGATTGGCCCATGAAGTTAAAACCCTTTTACATACATGAAAAGGAAGACGAGCCGTCGTTATCAAAATCATTTGATTTGCAGTATGGGTACCTTGAATTGTCATCTGGCGGTAGGCGTTTACATGATCCAAACAAGCTTAAGAAAAGATTGATTGAACAAGGGTTAAACCCATCTCAATTCGAAGATCATCTCAAAGCGTTTGATTGGGGAATGCCGCCTCACTCTGGATGGGGCTTGGGCCTTGACAGGCTTATGTCTATCCTGACTAAAATTGATAATATAAGGGAGGTCGTTTTATATCCAAGAGATCCAGAAAGACTATTTCCATAAAAAGATAAATCTAGATCTTGCGACAATCATTTGTGCAACAGTGCGACTTTTGCGGCTCTGGCTTTGGTGATCATACATGTTATTTTTGTGACAAGCATTGCTGTAACTCCTGTATGACAGATGACAGGACACGTTGCAAGAAATGCTATATCACAAAACGAAAACTTGGATGGCGGATTTTCAAACGAAACAAAATCATTCTTGGATTCATCGCCTTTGTGTGGGCCTATACTGTATTTCCAGTCCCTCTAGTCAAAGGCATCGACCCTACCTTCTACTGGGTTTGTTTCGGAGTGGCAATAATGATAATGATCCCAATTGGTCTTGCAATGTTTTTTTGGTCACGAGAGCCGCCTGTATCTGATCTCAAATAAGTTTTGAAATTATCTGCTGAGTGAACTCTTTTGTGGTTTTGTCTCCTCCGATATCTTTTGTCTTGACCCCCTCGCTTACTACTCCATAGACAGCTTCCTCTATCTTCCTTGCAACGGAGAAAGATATTGCATCATTATTTCTCATTCCTAACCACTCGAACATCATTTTTGCAGATAAAATAAAAGAAGATGGATTTGCCGCCTGTTTTCCAGCAATGTCAAAGGCTGCCCCATGGACAGGCTCGAACAAGGCAAAACTATCTCCTATGTTAGCTGCGGGTGCCATCCCAAGCCCACCTACAACTTGAGCCGCTTCGTCTGACAGTATGTCTCCAAACAAATTAGTTGTCACTATGACATCAAAAGATTCTGGCTGTCTTATGAGATTCATGGCACACGCGTCTACATACATCTGTTCAAACGTGATATTTGGAAAATCCTTTGCTACCTGAGCACATGATCTTGCAAAAAGGCCATCTGTCTTTCTCATGACGTTTGATTTGTGAACACAGGTTACTTTTCTTTGTCCCTTTCTTTGGCCTGCGACAATACACGCGTATTTTGCAATACGTTTTGATGCATATTCAGATATGGTTCTTAATGCAACGGCAGAATTGCCAATATCAAACTCCATTCCTGCGTAGAGGTCTTCCGTGTTTTCTCTTACTATGACTAGATCGATGTTTTCTTTAAGGGATGGCATGTTAGGATATGATTTTGCCGGTCTTACGTTGGCATAAAGATCCAGTGTTCTTCGTAGGAACACAATCACGTCGGCGGCACTTTCTCCTACTGGGGCTTTTAGACATGCGTCAGATTTTTTTATTGTGTCAAAAGTTGAATCAGGAAGTGCCTTGCCTGTTTTTTTTAATGCGCCATCGCCAGCTTCTACGGTATTGATTTCTAACTTTAATCCAATCTTGTCGCTTACGGTATGCAGTATGTCTATAACAGACTCTGATAGCTCCGGACCTACGCCGTCTCCAGTTATGAGGGATATTTTGTACATCTAATGTCCCAAGTTTTTTTGTTTGAGAATGTTTTTGAGCATTATTCTGTTTATGCCATCAATCATAGCTTGAACACTAGTGATTACAATGTCTTCGCCGATGGATTTTGCAGAAGATTGGTTACCATATGCATCTTCAACCTTTATTGTTACTTCGCATAACGCCTCTGATCCGCCAGAAATAGAGTCTAACTTGTATTCCTTTATTCTGACTTTGGACGTCTCGCCAGTAATCTTCTGTATTGCGTTAATTGATGCATCTACGGGACCGACGCCATAGTCGGTTCCTATGAAATCTTTTCCCTCTATGTTTAATTTGACAAATGCGTACGGCATATTGCCAATTCCTGTGGATACTGAGAATCCTGTTAAATGTACCAACCGTTTCAGACCTTCTTGATGCATCACTTCGCCTGAAATTGAGAGTAGTTCAACATCTGTGACATGTTTTCCTTGGTCTCCTAGTTTCTTTATCCTCTCTAGAATCTCACGAGTCTGCTCCTTTGACGGTTGAATGCCGTATTCTTCTAGCATTGCAGCAACTCCATGTGCTCCGGCATGTTTTCCTACTTGGAACCAACGCGTTCTACCTACAAGTTCTGGGCTAATCGGTTCATACGTTAATGGGTTGTTCAAGACACCATGTGTATGAATTCCAGATTCATGTCCGAAGGCATTTTCTCCAACTATGGCCTTGTTTGGTTGGACCTGAACTCCAACAATTTTTGAAACGTATCGTGATGTATCGTAGAGAAGCTTGGTATTGATATTTGTCTCAAACTTTTTGTCAAATTGTAGGCATTGTAATGCCATGACAAATTCTTCAAGTGACGCATTACCGGCTCTCTCTCCGATGCCATTTATTGTGACATGTGCGCATTGTGCGCCTACCTGAATTGCAGATATTGCATTTGCTACAGCTAGCCCAAAGTCATTGTGACAGTGAACGCTGACAGGCAAGTGAGTAACATTGATGGCGTCTTTTGTAATTGCGGCGATATACTGTGGAGTGGAATAACCCACGGTATCTGGTATGTCAATCCTATCCGCGCCAGCTTCTGTTACTGATTTGAAAACTTTCTTGAGGAATTCCCTGTCAGTTCTTGTTGCATCTTCGGCAGAAAACTCTACCTGTAATCCAAGTGATTTTGCATACTCTACTGCCTCAATTGCCTTTGCAACTGCTTGTTCTCGTGTGAGGTTGAGTTTGTATTTTAAATGAATATCAGACGTTGCAATGAATGTGTGTATGTACTTTAGCCCAGCAGCTACTGCCGCATCAATATCTTTTTTCTCGGTTCTTGCCAAGCCACAAATCTCTGCCTTAAGATTTGCATGAGCTATGTCTTTTACTGCTTTTTTTTCGCCTTCCGATATTATGGGAAATCCAGCTTCTATGGCATCTACTCCTAACTCATCCAATTTTTGGGCAATTGCGAGCTTTTGCTCTGGGGTTAGCGCAATGCCTGGCGTTTGTTCTCCGTCTCTTAAGGTGGTGTCGAAAATTCTAACTTTCATTACTTATTCCTCTCTCCAGAGCACACATTCCTGTTCTTACTATCTCAAGTATGCCATACGCTTTCACAAGATCTTCAAATGCGTTGATCCTATCAGGTGTTGCTGTAATCTCTACAATAATTGACGATTTTCTTACGTCATGAACATTACATTTGAAAGCATTTGCTAGGTCAGTTATTTCCATTATGTCTGACGGTTTTGTTATTTTTATCTTCATTAATACCAGTTCACGGTATATGCTCTTTTTCTCATCTAATAGTTTTACTTCTACGGTATCTATCATCTTGTCGAGTTGCTTGATTATCTGATTGAGTTGCTTCTCATCAGCTGAAGTTGTGATGGTCATTCTAGAAAACTCTGGGTTCTCTGTTATGCCTACAGATATGCTATCTATGTTGTAATTTCTTGATCTGAAGAGATTAGTTACTTTGAATAGTACACCTGGCTTATTTTCTACAAGTACGGAAATTATAGACCACATGGATATCACTAGGATGGTAAGATCATATCTTTGAGAGACGTCCCGGGAGCAACAAATGGTAAGACATCCTCTTGAGGATCAATTGGAATGTCTATGACTGTCGCTATGTTGCTTTTAAGCGCTGTCTGAACCGCCTTTCCAATCTCGTCTATGCTTTGGGCTCTTATGCCCTGAGCTCCATAAGATTCAGCCAGCTTGACATAGTCTGGACAATTTTTAAGGTCTATTCCAATCATACGTCTGTCGTAGAATGTTCTCTGCCATTGGGCAACCATTCCAAGTGAAAAGTTGTTTAACAAAAATACTATCACAGGCAAGTCATCTAGAACTGAGACTGCAAGTGAATTTTCAGTCATGTTGAAACTTCCTTCTCCTGCAATGTCTACTACTGGAACGTCTGGTTTTGCAGCTTTGGCACCAATCGCAGCTGGAAATCCCCACCCCATAGTGCCAAGACCGGTGGAACTAAAGAAAGTTCCAGGATGTATTACATCAAAAAATAATGATGCCCACATCTGATGTTGGCCTACCTCAGTTGTTACAATTGACTGCGGAGGAAGAACTTCCCTTAATTTTCTTAGAACCTTTGCAGCCCCCAACGGATGTGAATGAAGTTTTAAATTCTGTCTAAAGTATTCTCTTGTCTCATTGACACGTTTTAACCATGGATTGTCTCCAGCTCGCTTGATAGCTTTTTGAATTAACATTTTTACCATTATCCTAAGGGAGGCCTTTATGTCTCCAACTACTGCTATGTGGGTGGTCTGGTTCTTTCCTATCTCAGCTGGGTCCACATCCATGTGTATTATCTTGAGATTTCTTTCAAATTCTTCAAATGTTCCAACAGATCTATCTGAAAATCTAGAACCACATGCAAGTACGCAATCAGCTTCTACCATTATCTTGTTAGCCTCTGCATGACCGTGCATTCCTATTGGTCCTAGGGAAAGGGGATGATTTTCTGGAAACGAGCCTTTTCCTTTGAATGTTGTTACTACCGGGATCATTAATAATTCTGCTATTGATTGTAGTTCTGCAAAAGCTCCTGAAATTATTACTCCGCCCCCTGCCAAGATTACTGGCTTTTCAGAAGCAAGTAACATGTCTATGGCTCGCTCAATTTCTCTAATGTCAGGATCTACCCATGGATGGTATCCTCTTATCTTTACTTCTGAGGGAAATGTAATCTCTGCTTCATTTTGTTGAACATCTTTTGGAATATCAATTAGCACTGGACCTGGTCTGCCTGTGGATGAAATGTAAAATGCCTTTTTTACCACTTCGGGAACTTCTGCCGCCGTCATGGGCTGAAATGCATATTTTACTATGGGATTTGAAATTCCAATTATGTCGCTTTCCTGAAATGCGTCCCTTCCAATCATTTTTGTTGGAACTTGTCCGGTGACTGCAATCATTGGGGAAGAATCTGCTTGTGCAGTTGCAATGCCTGTTACAATATTTGTTGCCCCTGGGCCTGAAGTTGCAAAGCATACTCCTGGTCTTCTACTAACTCTTCCAAAACCGTCTGCCATATGTGATGCAGATTGTTCATGTCGAACCAGGATGTGTCTTATGTTGCTTTTGTAGAGCTCATCGTAAATTGGAAGATTTGCTCCTCCGGGTAGTCCGAAGACTATGTTTGCACCCTCCTTCTCGAGAGCAACCATTAAAGATCTAGCACCTGTCATTTTTTCCATAATTTTCTAACTCCAACTGATTTGCTGGTCTACAGCATAAGGTCGACTAGCAGCAGAATACCAGAAATGCTTGCCGAGCCTCCTAACTTCATTTTAGTCTATGATTTTTCATATGAAATAATTTATAAATATTACTAGTGAAATTGAACAAAATTATTAAAAAATGCACTATTGCCCTATGAATATTTCAATGCTCGAGGCAGATTTGACTTGCGTTTCACAAGACTTAAACTAGAATTATCTCAAACAATATCGATTTTGGGAGATAAAGACGAGATAATAGACGTAATTACGACTTTTTTTAACTCTGGTAAAACAAAGAACCTGGCTCCGCTAGGTGCAATCCAGCTTGATGATCCGAGATTTTCAAGTTATAGTGATGTTCCGCCGTTTGACTTGAAAGACTATGCAACCACTATTGCATTGCAACAGCTAAGATTCGTTAGTATATCTGACTATGAACATGAAATTAAAAATACACGAGTAGACGTGTTTGATAACTGCGCTGTGGTAACTTTTACTATAAGACAAACAGGAATGATCGTCGACAACTATAGTTTTAGAGGCCAGCATCTTTCCATGGATAGCAGGGGAACCTTTGTTCTAGTCAAGTCTCAAAAATGGAAGATTGTGCATGTGCACTTGTCTAGGATTTCTGATTAGATCTGATGACTGGTCTGACCGGTTTTTTGGCCGCTTTTAGCATATTGAACATTTCATGGGCTTCCTTCACTGTTGCATTTTGATGTACAATTGCCTTCACAGCTTTAATCATTGCAACAGGATGATCGGATTGCCAAATGTTTCTTCCCATGTCTACTCCTGAGGCACCTGATTGCAGGGCATCAAAAGTAAGTTTTAGCGCATCTAGTTCTGTTGCTAATTTTGGTCCTCCTGCAATTATCACTGGTACGGGACACGCCCTAACAACTTTTTCAAAATTCTCGCAATAATACGTCTTAACTAAATGTGCTCCAAATTCAGACGCTATTCTACATGCAAGACCCAAATATCGAGCATCTCGCTTTTCCAACTCTTTTCCTACTGCGGTAACGGCAAGAACTGGTATTCCGTACTCTTCGCCTTCATTTACTAGGTTGCCAAGGCTTACAAGCGATTCATGCTCATGGGGGGCACCTACAAATATTGACATTGCAAGTGCTGATACGTTCAACTTTATTGCATCCTTTACCGATGTTGTTATCTTTTCATTTGACAAGTCTTTACCAATTATGCTAGAACCACCTGAAACTCTGAGCACCACCGGTACTGGATATGTAGCATCTACCGAGGTCCTTAGAACACCACGTGTCAGCATTAACGAGTCTGCATGAGGCAACAACGGCGCAATGGTTTTTCTTGGTTCTTCGAGTCTTTCTGTAGGACCTAGGAAATATCCATGGTCTACTGCAAGCATTACTCCTCGTTTATCATGCGGTTTTATTATACGCGCAAGGCGATTTTTTAATCCCCAGTCCATATCTTCTTCCAAAAAATTTGCCTTAGTTAAGCCTTTCTGAATTTGTTACAATTATCTTCATTGAATCATCTCCTCGGTGAGCACATTCGAGCGCTTTTGCAGATTCAGAAAGATCGAATCTATGTGTAATCAATTTGTTTACCTTTATTTTTTTTTCTTCTATTAGTTTGAATGCCACATTTGTGTCAGTCTCAGACGCTGCATAACTTGGTGTTATGGTAATTTCCTTTGAATATATTTTACTGATATCTGTAGACATTTTTGCATCCTTTGATGGTACCCCAAAAAGGACCACGGTTCCACCTTTTCGGACAATCTCTATTGACTGTGCAATCGCGTTTAGGCTTCCTGTGGATACTATTGCTACATCTACTCCTCTATTCTGCGTATTGGCAAGAATTTTTTGATGTGCATTAGGATCAGTAGAAAAAATTGATTCTGTTATTCCAAATTGTTTGGCAAAATTTAATCTAAAGTTGTTGATATCAAAACAAAAAATGTCTTTCATTCCAAAAATCTTGCTTAACATTACATGCATCATGCCGGTAGGTCCTGCTCCAAGAATTGCAACCGAATCTCCTTGTTTGAATTTGATTTTGTTCCATGATCTAACGCAACACGCAAGCGGTTCTATCATGGAAGCCTCGTCGAAGCTTAGGTGGTCTGGCAGCTTTATCACTCCACCGTGGGAAACGTTCCAACCGGGGACAAGAAATTCCTCGGCAAGACCGCATGGACTAAGATTTGTTTCAGAATATTTTTGACACATTGTTTCATTTCCATGTAAACAAAAGTGGCATGAATAACATGGTACGTGATGATGTACGAAAACTCTATCTCCGTTTTTGAATTCTTTCACATTAGATCCAGTCTTGGATACTATTCCAGATGGCTCATGACCAAGCCTCATGGAAGGTTGGCTGTATTGACCATAGATCTTTTCCAGGTCTGAGCCGCATACTCCACAAGCTTTCATTGTCACTATGATGTCATTCTCTCCCACTTGCGGCCTCTCAATATTTTTGATCTCCACATTTGATGGTCCTTTTACGTAAGCTGCTTTCATGTTCTAATACCAAATCACTTTGAATTCTTTCTTATTTGTATTCTCTGATTTAATACTACGTAATTATTTGAACATTTTTTAATAGGCAATATATTTTATCTTGAATTTGAGATCTATTGACTAAAAATAATGGCTGTGAATTGTAAAGTCAAAAAAAGATTGGGGATGGGAAGCGTCTTTTTGTTAGATGGCAATTAAATTAGGCTTTTTTTCTGACAGTATTAATTATGGATTTGTGGCATGATATTGAAACAGGTCCCAAAATCCCATTAATCCTGAATGTGATAGTGGAGATACCAAAGGGCTCTCAGAACAAATATGAATATGATAAAAAAAATGGCATCATCAAACTAGACCGAGTTCTTTTTTCAGCATTGTATTATCCTGGAGACTATGGCATAATTCCACAGACTTATGCTGAGGACGGTGATCCGTTGGATGCGCTAGTTCTAGTCACAAACCCTACTTTCCCTGGAATTCTAATAGAGGCAAGACCGATTGGTTTGCTGCGAATGAAAGATTCAAACCAGATTGACAACAAGATTCTCTGCGTAGCAAAAGATGATCCAAGATATGCCGGTCTGAAAGACATCTCTGATCTAGAAAAACACCACCTAAAGGAAATAGCCCACTTCTTTCAGGTTTACAAACAACTGGAAGGAAAAAAAGTCGAGATAGTGGGCTGGAAGAATGTTGAAAGTGCAAAAAAGGTCGTAATGAGTGCAGTAAAGCAATACCAAAAGACCTTCAAAAAGTCATATCTAATCTAATTGTCAGGTTTTATCAAAATACAAAATAGTCTTAACCTATGACGCAAAACCATATGCATGAAAGAAGGAGATTCTGCGCCTGATTTTGAACTTGTCGCAAATGATGGTACTGTTATAAAACTAGGTTCTTTTAGAGGAAAAAACGTCGTCCTCTGTTTCTATCCAAAAAATCACCTATTTGCCTGTCCATCCAAGAAAATATTCAAGATGGCTGAAGCCACCATACGTGCCTACCCTAAGATTATGGAACAAAATGCCGAGCTTTTTGCAATATCGGTAGACACAGTTGAGGACCAAAAGAAATTTGTCAACGAATACACTGTTCCCTATCTGCATCTAAGTGATACTGCCAAGTCCACATGCAAGATCTATGCTGGGCTGAATTTAGCAGGGCTTGCGAAAAGGTCCACATTTATCGTAGATAAAGATGGAAAAATTGCCAAGATATTTCGAGATGTAAATGTAGAGTCGCATGGACAAGAAATCATACAGGCGTTGCAGTCCCTGAATTGATTTTTCCTTGTTTTCAATAAATTTTTAAAGATCTGAAATTAGAATGGAATCGTGCTAGATCTTGTTGCAAAAAAACTATTCCTTACAAGAGGTAAGGGCGTACATCATGATAGGCTAACAAGCTTTGAGTATGCGTTACGTGACGCTGGAATTGCAGGCACTAATATTGTTCTAATATCTAGTATCTTTCCGCCCGGCGCAAAATTGGTCTCCAAGGCAGAGGGTCTTAAATTGATAAGACCCGGAAGCGTACAGTTTGTGATCTATGCAAGAAATGACACTAATGAACCCCACAGGCTTTTGGCTTCATCGGTGGGAATTGCAGCTCCCAAAGACAATACAAAGTATGGGTATCTCTCCGAATATCATTCATTTGGTGAAACAGAAAAAGAAGCTGGCGAATATGCAGAAGATATTGCAGCTCAGATGTTGGCATCCTCGCTAGGAATAGAATTTGACATAAACAAGAGCTGGGATGAAAAAAAGCAACAGTGGAAAATATCGGGGCAAATATACAAAACAAGAAGCATAACTCAGAGTGCTGTTGGCGACGCACAAGGCAGATGGACAACAGTCTTTGCAGCTGCTGTCTTGATACTCTAGGTTATCTTCTTCTCATGAAAAGATAGACTGCGGCGCCACCTGCTATTACAATTCCTATTAGTGCATATATTGAATAGTCAGGTCCAGTCTGAGTGGAAATATTTGTATTAGTACTAGAGTTTGTTAATGACGTAGACTGTGATGTATTGCCTGACCCTAATGTAACTGCCAAGTCATTGTTTGTTACAGATACCTTTGTCCCAAAAAGGTAAATTCCAGTAATTTGCTGTCCTGAATCGGGATCAAATATCCATCCTGACTGACTAAGATTTGTTGGAACTTTCTGACCATTTTTGAATGTAGTTGGAACTATGTCTCCTCCATGACTTGTTATGGTGATAGGATTATTTGATATGACTGAAAGTTCAAAGAGGGAATTGAGTGGAAAGAATCCTCCGTTAAAATAAGATGATCTATTTAGTGTACTAACGCCAAAAAGATCCAAGGGTCTAACAGATGTTACTTCGCCCTTGATTGGCGTCTGTGCTGATACTTGTAATTGATAGATTGACTGACCGCTGGTTGTAGGAGTTATCGCAAAAGTTACAGTAGAGTTGGAAGAGTCGGTCATTTTCTTTGCGACATCATAAAATCCCCCTGCATCCCGTATCTGTGTTGGAATAAGGATTGATGACAATTGATCGAATAGATATGAGGATTTTAGCTGTGGTGCAGTATACACAACTGAAATTGTTCTGTTTCCAGATACTGTTCCTGAAGTACCAAGGGCTTGGCTTAATTCTCCTTTGGGATTTACATAAGCGGAATTGAAGGTTGCATCCAACAAAAATGCCTTGTTGATATCATTGATCAAGGTGTCACCAATTGCTTGAGAAGTACTTTGTATTTTCGTAATGTTGTAGCTTTCTATCAATGATGGCGAGTAGATAGTTATTACAACACAAAGTTGGTCTGTGATTCCAAGCACACATGATTTTGCATTAGTTATTGAAACGGATGTAACATTTGCAGCATTTGCAATTTTTTCGTCTAGGGTAGTAGGGACATGCATTTCAAGAGGACTAGTGCTACTCAGCGTGATAAACGCTGTAGTCATATTTTGTATTTTCTCATCTACAAGAACTTGGGCGGTTTCGCGATATGTTGCAAGCTGAGGTTGTTGTGCATGTGCACTTGTAATTGAACCCATTAAAACTACGAAAATCAGCAATACTGTAATAACCGATTTCATTTAATGCCACTTTTGAGCCCGAATTATTAAGTCTACCCACGCAATTTTTCTATCTTGACTGCAAAGCGCTGAAATGGTTCTTCTTTGAAGTGATCTTTGCATACGAGTATGGTTTCCTGAGGATCTGGACCACAATCATAAGTAATCAAATATTCTGCTTTCTTGTTGCAGCATCGAGGGTATTTCACTTGCAAATTAGTTGATACTATAAAATAAAATAGCTTTTGGTGCTTTCCCGATTGCACCAGAGACATCCTCGAACTGCAAGCATTGGGGAAATAGTCGTTTTCGAATCTGTCTAGGGCATTAAAGTATTAGTTCAAATCCCTTAGCGGGTCCTTAAACTGAAACAAAATAGTGGCTGGGTCTTACCAGCTCCGAACCTAGAATCCAATTGCAACCGGTTGCTGATTGTTACAGAAGAAATCTGCACCACTTTTTTAAATGACAAGAATTTAGCAACTCAATGAAAGTTCTGGCGATAGGGATGTTTTCTGCTATTGCTCTGGCGGTTTTTTGCTCTGTAAACCTGGCTCTGGCTGACAACTATATCCAGGCAGGCAAGCCAAACCTTGGTTGTAGCAGCCTCTCAGGTCTCGTAGGCCTGCAGCACATGATTCTACAGACTACAGAACACTCAAGAGGATACAAAGTAAGCTGCCCCACAATATCTGGCCCTCAAATGGATCTTACTTATGTACCAAACTCCACTGGGGAAAAAAGTCCTCAAGTATATCAACTCAATTCCACCCTGCCATTTCATGTCATGTCTAAACAGGGATCTGAATTAATCTACGCAACCGCTGCAGGCAAGTCAGTTGACCTACCAATAGAGTTTAACCTCACGCAGGGATACAAGATGTCTTACGTGAAACTCTCGCTGTCAGGCGTTCCGCCAGATGTGAGAATTTTTATCAATCCAAACGAGTCTGACCCTTTTTCAAATCAGATTAACAAAGAATTTATGGCAAACGGTACACTGCATGTATATATTGACTCGGGTGCAATCACGGGAAAATATGATGTTGCTATACTTGGCGATGGCTCTGTCAACGATCCAAATGGGAAGGAAGTTGACATGAAAAATTCTGTAGTAGGTATGTTTCACCTTGACATCTTACAAAACACAAACATGGTATGGATGAGTGTGGGTACGCCAATACTTCACCAGGTATTGATGACAACCAAGATGGGGGGAGGCACCTCGGTTTCGGGATTTGGCGGAGAAACAGATGTGCCAATAACGGTTTATGCCAGCCAGAAAACGCAAGTGAATCTTGGGCTTGGCAGTTATCCAAATGACGCATTCTTCAAATTTGTGCCAGATACGGTTGTGGCAACATCGCAGGGGGCAGATGCCATAATGGTTATGGCAGGTGCAGGTATTCCAAATCCAGACTATCCAAACGCCCTTCATACGGATGTTGCAAGTATAATGGCAAGTTCCCAGTATGGGAACAGCACAGCAGTAGGCTTTTTGCCGATATATGAGGGCCAAAAGATAACAATTCTTCACGGCCCGCAGCCAATCAATCTTACCAACAGCAACTTTGGCGGAAACGCGGCCTCTGGCTTTAAGATAGTTGGAGTCATCTATGATCCTCCAACCGGTTCTGGCTATACAATGCAGGTGCACATGTCAGTTCTTGGCTTGATGAACGGGACAGAGCTAGTCCCAATCCCGTCGTGGCTACGGGTGAGCTTTCCTGTTCCAGATTTTACCCTAAACGCTACAAGGCCGTATTTTTTTATGCTAAACTTTACCACGACGTCAGTACCAAAAGAACCGTATCCTGTAGCAATAGATGAAAATGTTGGAGGATCTCATTTTACCCAGGTGGTCTGGTTTCCAAAGGAAAATCAAATAAGATTTGCACCGGCCCCTCAATACACTCCTCCGCTAAAGCAAAATGCGACTGGAACAAAAATTAGTGACACGGTGTGTCAGGCAGGCCACTACTTGCTTGTAGGTAGCAATGGCGGACCATCATGCGTCATAACAGCGCACATCCCGCGGTTTCTAGGCTTGGGATGGGAATATCTTGCCACATATCTTGACCAATCTGTACCGCATTCGCCTAGCGTGACACAGGTCGTCTTGACAGACCAATACTATGCCCATGACTGCAGAATCTGTACTGCCACGCAAAAAAATGTCACAGTATCTATTGGACAGAACAATACCGTCAAGTGGATGGATGACAGCTCGTCAGTGCTCTTGATAACAGCTGATAAAATTGGTGACAATGACACGTCATTTTATCATGCAACATTTACACCGTCAGGAAGATATGGTGATACAATATTTCCAAACTATATACATCCGGGAAGAACATTCGAGTTTACCTTTACCAAGCCTGGAAAGTTTGGGTGGCAGAGCAGGCCTAGCCTTACTGGGTGGGTCACGGTACTGCCAAGAGTAGAGACGACACCACATATCATACTCAAGGATTTCACGGTAGGTTCAATGAAAAATGCGGCATACCTCAACCATACTCTTGCCATAATGACATATCCATCTCGCAATCAAAACATAATCCATGTCGCAAACCCAAGCAACAGCACATTTCATGATTGCCAGGTTGTACTATATAATAACAGGAGCGTCACGCTTGCAAGCTTTGATACAGTAAATGCAAGCTTTTACGACCAGATATGGTACAACTCTACATTTACTCCAAATACAGAGATAATTTTCCAGTGCAATGCGCCGCACGAGTTAGTCTCGTATTTGCCGCTTGGAATAAACCCAATAACGTACGGGGAGCTTGACAGGATTCACAGTATTTGTCAAAGACCGTTAATATCTGAAAACAACTCTGGTGATTTCATCATGTGCCCGCTTTCCTCAAATATTACATCCTGGCTCCACATGTCGCCGCCTATAAGCAAGAGGACCCTGTGCCACAGCACGTTTGGCTGTTCGGGGGAATATATCTACCCGCTTGTAGGAAATTCTACTGACCATATATCAAAGGAGGGACAGAAACAGCTAGCTGACTATGTCATAAAGAATCTGCCGCAGACAAGCAAGTGGCCACAGGGCTGGAAGCTCCACAATCTTTCCGTTAATTTCGAGCCCAGTGGTGGTGCATTTGCAAGCTTGGAGTTTGTCATTCCAGTTGTAAACCCAAACTTCAATGACTGCGGATGGTATGCACAGGTCAGCGTAAATCTTGAAAACATGAAACTATACGATGAAAACAACATGGTGCCAAAATCAAACACGCCCTGTGAGTTGAAATGAAAATCCTACATCTTTCAATTCTGATCTCATTATTCCTTATCTTGTCTGGCATCACATTATTACAAACTGCAAGTGCTTCTCCATTCCTTCAAATTGACAAAAATACCTACGTAAAAGGAGATGTCATTCTGGTCTATGGTTCAGTAGGTAACTATGTTCCTAATACTCTTGTAACCATTCAAGTTTTAGATAATAACAATACCAAACTACTAGCCTTAACCACAAATCCAAAATCTGATGCTTCGTTTATTGTTCGCATACCAACAAACGGTACAGATTGGAAGACAGGCAGTCCTTATGACGTAAAGGTGCAGTATGGTCCTACTATCATTGGTGATAGTACATTCGTGTTTTATGCGGACCACCAACTTTCACCATTACAACAGAGCGACGCAGGAATTCCGTTTTGGGACATTAAATGTGATTCTGGTCTTGTTACTATAATGAAACAAGAAGATGGTACTGTTGCCTGTGTCAAGCCTAGCAGTTTGCAGAAATTAATCTCTCTAAACTGGGGCTATGATCCTTCAGAGAAATTAACTGTCTATGGACTCAAAGATGTCTATCAAGTAGGGCAGGAAATTGACTTTAAATTCAGAATCAATGGATTTGGCGGTTATTGTGATTACCAACCATCTATCACAGTCAAGGACTATGATCAGAAAATAGTATGGCAAAGTTCTCGGTATATAGTGAGTTGCCACCCATCAGAGGGAGGTAAGTCTGGACACAGAGAAGATGAAGCATTTCTAGGAAGTGAGGCACATCTAGGATATGATTACAACAATTATGGACCATTGATAATCAAACAGACGGGAACATATTCCATGAATATTTCATGGCTTGATGGAAATGTTACAAAGGAATTTACCGTAATTGCAAATCAAACCTCGTTATCTGCACTCAAACTGTATCTTTCTACAAACTCTACCTCAATACAATCTGGACAGGCAATAGGAATAGATGTCTCACTTAACAACACTAGTCTTCAGCAACTAACTTTGCCTGTGCAGGATAACTGGCAAATAAATGGTCTAGGCTCTGGCGGCTGCTCCTTTCTACCAATTGGTATCACAATACTGGATGGTTACTATACCGAGCAAAACATGACAGACAAAAAGTCACTATCATTTTATTTCCAACCTCCCTGTGCTCCTTTCAACGTCTCTTTCAAGAGCTTTGTATTCCAGCCAATAAGCAGTAAGGCTATCGCAGAATGCGAGTCAACAGATTCCCATGTGTTTTCATGTCCTCAAATGATAGAAATGAGATACAATGTAGCATACAGTAATGTATTGGAAAATGGAGATTTCCATCCATTCAATTCTGGTGTTTATACAGTAGTTGGCGGAGATGAATGGGGACATGTTGCGGTACAACACTTTACAGTTACCAACTCTACCGGAGGTTAAGAAAAATGAAGACATTACATCTTGCAATAATTGTAATATTTGCCATAATTGTCTTGGTGGAATCCTCAAGCCAATCAAACGCCTTTGCACAACAAAATAATTCTACTATCCGGTACACTCCACTTCACGGATCTAAAATGGAGATTACATTGGACCAAGGCCAGTCAACCACTCTTCCTGTGGAGGTCAGCGTGCCACCTGGTGACAAGATAATTAACCTGTTGATATCGCTATCACCTTGGCCTGACGGAATCTATGGCACAGTCAGCCCTCAGGAGATACAGAATGCACTTACTGCAAACATGACCCTTCAGATATACGTCCAGCCATATGTCAAGCCTGGAAACTATACCCTTGACATAGTTGCCCAGGGCTGGGTAAATGACACATCAGGAAATGCTTTTATGGTAAACTCAGAGACGCCCATTCCTCTGCCTGTTATTGTACAGACACATACTGGAACTCTCTCGGTCTCACTTGGCAAAATGACTAACATAAAAAGAGAGAGTTACTGTTACAACAATGGTTGTTCCGCGTTTACTTCTTTTGAAAAATTTCAGCTCCTTCTAAAATCTGACGTTAACTCAACAGTATCTCTTAACTGGCTAGATGTTCCTGCAGAAAAATGGATTCATTTTGACCCAATAAAGGTAAATGTAGAGTGCCAGAGATAATGTCCGCTTAGCGTGCCAGGGTTATTGTCCGCTTTAACATGCCTTGTAACTCCGTCAAGGCATGATCAAATCTACATTTGAAACCAGATTAAGAGCTGTCATGC
>JBOGRD010000012.1:0-42435 GCA_050749405.1 Nitrosotalea sp. | reverse complement strand
CTTTTTCCGGCAATGGAAAGAGCTCCCGTATCTTGAAATCTTGGATCTCGGTGCCGTAGAGTGCCTCTGTTGCTTTCCTTGAAGCCTTTTCAACTTCTTCACGTGTCTTGACGGGTGACATTATATTATTTTATACTTAGTAAATATAAAAATATATTGATTTTCGATTGTCGAACTAGAATAGATGATAAAGTCTTGCCATCGCAAGTTTTTTTGACGGTTCAGTTGTAGCCAGTTTTCCATCAACCAAAACTTTGTAGGTCTCAGGATCTATCTCTATTTTTGGCAGCAAATTGTTGTAAAGCATATTTTTCTTGCTTATCTTTCTGCAATTTTTCACCGGAAGCAGTCTCTTTTTCAAACCTAGTTTTCTTGATAAACCATTTCTTATTGCTAGTTTTGAAGTGAAAGTCACTGAAGTAGAATATACCGCTTTTCCAAATGCGCCAAACATGGGACGATAATACACAGGTTCCGGAGTTGGAATTGATGCGTTTGGATCCCCCATCAGGGAGTAGGCCACAAATCCACCTTTTATCACAAGTCTTGGTTTTACACCAAAGAACTCAGGTGACCATATTACAATGTCAGCTAACTTGCCTACTTCCAGGGAACCGACATGACTTGAGATTCCATGAGTTATAGCTGGATTGATGGTAAGTTTTGCAAGATATCTCTTGACACGAATGTTGTCGTTATCTCCAGCCTCTTCTGGCAGGCGGCCAGACATTTTTTTCATCTTGTCTGCAGTCTGCCATGCCCTGATGCTTACTTCCCCCACCCTGCCCATTGCCTGGCTATCAGAAGAATACATGCTCAGGGCACCAATGTCATGCAGCACATCTTCTGCCGCAATCGTCTCTCCACGGATCCTAGACTCTGCAAACGCAACATCTTCTCTGACAGAGGGATTTAGGTGATGGCAGACCATCATCATATCCAAATGCTCTTCGAGTGTGTTAACTGTAAACGGCCTTGTTGGATTTGTAGAAGAGGGAAGGATGTTTTTCTCGCCAGCTATTTTCATTATGTCTGGAGCATGGCCCCCACCAGCCCCTTCTGTGTGATATGTATGAATTGTTCTTCCGCCTATTGCCTTGATTGTATCGTCAACAAAACCGCATTCGTTTAGCGTATCTGTGTGAATTGCAACCTGGGTATCAGTTCTGTCAGCAACACGAAGAGCAGCGTCTATGGTGGCAGGAGTAGAGCCCCAGTCCTCATGTAATTTCAAACCGCAAGCTCCCGCTGCAATCTGCTCCATTAGGGCAGGCTCCATAGAGTCATTGCCCTTTCCAAGCAGTCCAAAATTCAGAGGAAACTCGTCAAGAGCTTCTAGCATTCTATGGATATTCCATGGGCCGGGGGTACATGTCGTTGCCTTTGTGCCATCAGCTGGCCCCGTGCCGCCTCCAATCATGGTTGTGGTGCCGCTACAGATTGCTTCTATTGCTTGTTGGGGCGCAATGAAATGAATATGCGTATCAATTATTCCAGGAGTGCATATTGCATGCTCCCCTGCAATTACTTCGGTGTTTGCAGATATTGTCATGTCTACATTGTCCATGATGTTGGGATTGCCGGCTTTTCCAATGCAAGCTATTCGCCCATTTTTGATGCCAATGTCTGCCTTTATGATGCCCATTACTGGATCCATGACAATCGCGTTTGTGATGACTAGGTCAAGGGAGTTTCTGCTAGTTACACCGCTTGCCTGGCCCATTCCGTCTCTGGCACTTTTGCCTCCGCCAAAAACTATCTCATCACCATATGCCTGAAAATCCTTCTCAATTTCTATTATCAGATCTGTGTCGGCAAGTCTTATCTTGTCGCCTTTGGTAGGACCATAAAGGTCAACATACTGTTTTCTTGGAATTATCAATGTCATTTTTTACCACTGTCCTTGAATCCAAGCTTTTTCGCATTCCGAATAGCAATCTGTTTTCTAGTGGAGAGATTTCCGTTAACAAGTCCATTGAATCCATATACAATTTTTAGCCCACCATACTCTGTGAGCTCCACCTCCTTTGTATCACCAGGTTCAAACCTTACCGATGTTCCTGAAGGAATGTTCAGATGAAAACCATAAGATTTCTCTCTTGAAAATACCAAGGCCTTGTTGGTCTCAAAAAAATGTGTGTGTGAGCCTACCTGTATTGGCCTGTCTCCAGAATTGCTAACTGTTACCTTTATTGTCTTTCTGCCTTTGTTGGCAATGATGGGAAGATCGCTTATGAAATATTCTCCTGGGATCATGGCCTATACTATAGGGTCGTGAACTGTGACAAGCTTGGTTCCATCCTCAAATGTTGCCTCTGTCTGCACTGTTTTGATTAATTCAGGTACGCCTGGCAAGACATCGTCTCTTGTTAAAACCCTCTTTCCAGAACTCATTAGTTCTGATACCGACTTGCCATCGCGTGCCCCCTCAACTATGTGGTCCGAAATTAGCGCCATAGCTTCTACATAGTTCATCTTCAATCCTCTTGCCTTTCTTCTTCGCGCAACTTCCGCTATCATAAAAATATAGAGCTTGTCTATCTCTCTTGGAGTAAGCATCATACATGTACCTATCATGACTTCTTGTATTTATTATTTATAAAAAATTACAAAGACCTAATCAAAAAATATAACTCCATAGTTTAAGCTAGGTAATCATGCTCACTATCACATCAATAATAGGAAATATTTTTCATGACAAAGACTTGATGGACAAATTCAAACAGATGGAATCTCAAAAAAGATGCGAGAGGGTAAAAATCCCACGTCTTGAGTTGGAAAGAGGCAGGATGAGGAAAAACACAGACCTTGGAACAGACATCGGCCTTGTTCTTGATTCAAGATTATATCATGGTGATGTGGTATTGTCAGATCAAGAAAGATTCATCATGGTAGAACAATTGCCTGAGAAAGTAGTTTCTATAAAAATAACGAATCTAAAGGATGACCCTATTGGCCTGCTCACTCTTGGTCACATTATAGGAAACAGGCACAAGCCAATTGCGATAAATGACGGCATTTTCTCGTTTCCCATCCAAGCAGACTCTGAGGTTGAGGTATTCAAGAAGCTACTTGGTGATATCGTGAATAATCAAGATCTTGTAGTAGAAGAGCAGATTTTTCAACCTCAACGTGGAATGTATCTGCATGAGCACTGATCATGAATTTTTTTTAATGCAGCTGGCAGATTCTTTCTTTCCGTCTGGCATGTTTGGAATGTCAAACTGTCTGGAATCGCTTGTAAAGCACAAAAAAATCAAAAATGACAAAGAGGTCCTAAATTTCATAGAGCAACAAATCGAATTTCAACTGGTGCCTTGTGATTGCATGATATTTCTTGTAGCAATGAATTCAGCAAAGAACAAAAACATCGAGGAACTTGTTGAGGCAGATAACCTGTTCTATTCGATGAGACTGATAGGCGAGGTAAGAAATGCATCTGTTAGGTCCGGCTCACAGATACTGAACTGCGTAATCCAAATCACATCTGACAGGGACGAAATCAAAATTGCAAGGCATTTTCAAAAGAAGATATTGTCAGATGAAACTCCTGGAACATATCCTATATGTTTGGGAATTGCCGCAAATCTTTTCGGAATTCCAGAAGGTAGCGGGATTCGGATGATGCTCTATTCATTTAGCCAAAGCGTGGTCGCAGCGGCAATTAGATTAGGAGTGATTGAACACATTAGCGGCCAGAAAATTCTCACACTACTTTCAGGCAAGATTAACAGTATCTCAGAGAATATCAAGAAAGAACCGCTAGACAATCTTTGGCAGTTGACACCTCTAACAGATATTTTTCAAATGATTCACGAGCATGATAGCTCAAGGATGTTCATAACGTAGATCTAAAGTGATTTTTGTTGTCAAAAAATAAAAAAATACCAAAGGTTGGAATCGGTGGACCAGTAGGTTCTGGAAAAACACGTCTGATTGAAAGAGTGGTGCCAGTGTTGATAGACAGAGGATACCGTTGCTGCATAATATCAAACGATGTCATATCAAAAGAAGATGCGGAACGAATGCAACGGGTATTATCCACAGAGCTGAAAGTCATGCCTGAAAACATGATTATAGGAATAGCTACTGGAGGGTGCCCACACACTGCAATACGTGAAGACCCAACAATAAATTTAGCAGTAATTGACGAGATAGAAAAGAAAGATCCAAGCCTTGACTTGATAATCATTGAAAGCGGGGGTGACAATGTTATGACCACCTTTAGCCCGGCCCTTGCAGATTATTTCATCTACATAATAGACGTGGCAGGAGGCGACAAGTATCCAAGAAAGGGCGGATTGGGAATAGAAAGCAGTGACCTGCTTGTAATCAACAAGATTGATCTGGCATCCAATGTAGGGGCAGATCTTGCTATAATGAAAAGGGATGCAAAAAAAATTCGGCAAGAAAAGCCTTTTGTATTCGTTAACTGCCAAACTGGTGAAGGAATAGATTATGTTGCCGAAAACATAATCAAATCAATCCTGTTTGACAAACAACCCATTGCCAAAAAGGATGGAACCAAATGATCTCTCATATTCCAGATGTCTTTAAAAATTTCGCAAACAAGGAAATTAAAATGTCAGGCCAGAACGGCGAGATAAAAATAGATCTTCAATCAGACAAAAATTCTAAAACATATGTCAAATCATTGATGTCAAAGGCTCCGCTTCTGGTTCAAAAAGCCCTGTACCCAGAATCTGATTATCCACAATTTGCACATGTCTATGTCATGTCGTCTTCTGGCGGTATTCTTCAGGGAGATGAACAGAGGATAGATATCACAATGGGCAAGAACTCTGTAGCAAGGATAACTAACCAGTCTGCGACTAAAATTTACAAGATGGAAGATGGATATGCATCACAATACATCAACATACATGGACAAGAGGGAAGCTATCTGGAATTTGTTCCACATCAGATAATACCATTCAAATCATCAAGATTTTATCAGGAAGTAAATCTCGAGGTTGATGAGAGTGCAGTGCTAGTCTATTCGGAGATTATATCGGCAGGCCGCATAGCATCTGGAGAAAAATATGATTTTGATATCTGTTTTCTTCGTACTTTAGCACATAGAAAGGGCAAGATGCTCTTTGCAGATGTAATGAATATAGGCCATAAGGACAAACCAAAACTTGAAACAGTGTTTGGAAGAAAAAACATCTTTTCTACTCTTTACATAATTGGCGATTTTGCAATAGAAAGAATTGCAGATGAAATTAATCTTGCAACAAAAAATACATCTCTTTTAGCAAGCTGTTCATCTCTCCCACATGATTGCGGAATAATTGTCAGAATGCTTGCAGACTCGGTTTCTGAAGTCATCGCACTAACAGAGTCTATAATCAATATTCTCAGGGCTCACACCAAGATAGAGCCTGCAACCTGCAGCAGCTGATCTATATCGCATGAAACAATTTTCCTGTTTTTCTTGTAATAATTTTTGGACTGTGCCGATCAGAAGTTTTATAATTACTAAATATATTATATTTGCATGAGTTCTGCTAATTTACTTGGCGAGGGGACCGAATTTTCTGTGGGCGAAGAGACCCGTAGATACAACCTACTTGCGGGAAAGTTAATCGCAGATCTAATCAAGACATCATTTGGACCTCGAGGGTTTGAAAAGATGTACATTGATCTCCTAGGCGAGGTCACCCTGAGCAAGAATGGCTCTACCATATTGCGCAAGATAGACGTTGAACATCCCGCTGCCAAGGTAATGATAGATGCTTCAAATTCCGTTGACAATGAGGTAGGGGATGGAACGATATCTGTAGTTGTACTGGCAGGCTCCCTACTTGAAAAGGCAGAAAAAATGCTGGATATAGGCATCCCCCCCTCAACAATTGAAGCAGGATACAAGAAAGCTGCTGAGATGGCACTAGATATTGTGAAATCAATTGCAAAGTTACCAAGCTACAAGAATAAGGAGGTGATGATCAAGCTAGCTGAAACATGTCTTAGCTCAAAGGTCATCTCAATGTTATGTGAAGACAAGTCAGTAGCAGGACTAGTCACTGATGCATTTTGTACGATTGCAGATTTTACAAACAGAAAAGTTGAAACAGATGATATCAAGATAGAAGAAAAACCAGGCAATACATCGGATATTCAACTAGTCAGAGGCATAGTCATAGATAAAACAATCGATAACTCTTCCATGCCTCGAATAATGAATAATGCCAAGATTCTTCTAATTAATGAAGAACTTGACAATGAAAGGACCAAAACTGATGCGGAAATCACAATCAACTCTCCCGGAGAGATGCAGGAATACATTTCAAGAGAAAATGAAGATGTAAAGGAAAAGGCCCAGAAGATAATTAATTCGGGAGCAAATGTTGTAATCTGTCAGAAGGGAATCAGTCTACTGGCCCAGCATTACCTATCAAGAGCTGGTATGATGTCTATTCGTAGAGTGAAGGAAAATGATCTCCATTGGCTAAGAAATGCCGTGGGGGGTGAAATAGTAGATGATCTGGATAACATAACACAAAAACACCTTGGCTTTGCAGGGAAGGTTTATGAAAAATTTGTAGGTGATGATAAAATGGTGTTTGTAGAAGGATGCAAAAACCCAAAATCAGTCACTATATTATTACGGGCAAATTCCAAGAGATTGCTAGATGAATATCACCGTACGGTGCTTGATGCCATAGCAGTTCTAAAAGACTTTTTCATCAATCCATCAATAGTGGCTGGTGGTGGCTCAACTGAAACAATTGTTGCAAATGAACTAAGAAAAAGTTCATTTTCGATAGAAGGCAAGGAACAGGCAGTGATTCAGAATTTTGCCGAAGCTCTTGAGGAGATTCCGTTAACAATAGCGCGAAATTCTGGAATGAATGTAATTGATACGCTTGTTCAGCTAAGAAACAAAAATGCCCAACATAATAATGGAAAAATTCACTCGTGGTACGGCGTAGATACATCTGAAAGAAAAGTAAAAGAAATGTACTCTCAAGGTGTCATTGAACCGTTGGTAGTTAAAGAACAGATAATCAAGACAGCATCCGAAGTTGCATCATTACTTTTACGTGTAGATGAAGTCATTATGAGAAAACCTGTAATGTATACACATACCCATGGAAACGGCACCACGCATTCACACGCAAAAGGAAACAAGCCTCACGATCACTTTGACAATCTAGGTAAGGTACAGAGACCATCTCACCACTACTACTGAATTGTGAAGTCTTTTGCTGATGTTTTATCTTATTCTAGTCAGAAGGGCAGAATAGAGAAAAGGCAAGATGGTAGTTATCTCCGCATGTATGGTGGTCTGTTTTGCATTCTGAGTGACCTTTCCCCATGAAATTGCCTCTCTTACAAGAGCCCCGCTCAAACTTCCATCAAACTCTTGTGCTGTGGTGATATAGACAGCATAATCTAGACCATCTCGATATTGATTCCACCAAAGAGTATGGTGCTTTGATATGCCTCCACCTAGCATGAGGGCTCCTGATTTTTTTGCCTTGAAAATAAGTGAAGACAAAATATCGCTGTCTGCTGCAACATTTAGTTTAAAGTCTCCATGTTTTTGGGTAAACATCCAGATCTGGCTCCCTACTGCGCCATCCATTATTCCTGGCACAATTACTGGAATGTTATTCTTGTATGCCCAGTACAAGAAGGAGCCCTCGCCTAGATTTTTGCCTATCATTCTTGTAATATCAGCAGTGGACATCTCTTTCTCACCAGATTTGTAGGCCATCTCCAAAAACGGCTGCATTTTTTCTTCAATTATTGGTCCATAGCTATCCATGGGAACAAGCACATTGCCCAATCTGTGAATATTTTTCTTTAAAAGTTCAGAATCATCAAGAGTAAACGATCCCTCCAAGTAACTTGAAAAATATCTAGCTATGTCATGATCCAGGGCTCCACATGTAGTAATTACAACATCAAACATTTTGTTTTTTAACATATCCGCAATTATTCCGCGAAGACCAGTTGACGTAATTGCTGCCACAAACGAAAGAAATTTTAGACAACGTTTATCATTTATCATTGCTGAGAGAATCTCAAGACCATCTGCAAGATTTCTTGATTCAAAACCTCCAGATAATGACATTTGTTTGAAGATATCTTGAAGATCAGTGTTATTTCTTATTGAAATGTCTTGTACTACTCTATCTTTATTTTTCACTCTGTTATAGCTTGATTTGCGGTATAAATCTCTTGTATCTTGCAAGTAACTATCAAAAAATAAAAACGTAATGTACGTATCAGAGACCAATTTTTAAATAATAATTGTTGAGAAGAGACATGAGACAACATGCTTGATCTAGTCCCAAAAAAATTATTTCTCACTAAAGGTAAAGGGGTACATCAGGATCAGCTTACAAGTTTTGAATATGCACTGAGAGACGCAGGTATCCCAAATACAAATCTAGTACTAATTTCAAGTATATTCCCTCCGGGAGCAAAAATTATTTCTTGCCAAGAGGGATTGAAGATGATACGTCCCGGCAGTGTCCAATTCGTAATCTACGCACGTCAGCAATCTAACGAACCGCATAGATTGCTGGCAGCTTCAGTTGGACTGGCAGAACCCTCTGACAAGAAAAGGTGGGGATATCTGTCTGAATACCATTCTTTTGGAGAAACGGAAAAAGAAGCTGGGGATTATGCTGAAGATATTGCAGCACAGATGCTGGCCTCCTCTATTGGAATACCATTTGATGTAAACAAGAACTGGGATGAAAAAAGACAGCAATGGAAGGTATCTGGAGAGATATACAAAACCAGAAATATTACCCAGAGCGCGATTGGCGATTCGAAGGGAAGGTGGACCACTGTCTTTGCAGCTGCAGTCCTGATTCTTTAAAATAATATTTTTTTGTATATAGAACCATGTCATCCACCTCAAAATGTCCCTGCTTTACGGGCAAGTTCCAGGCAAAATGATCCTCATGGTACAAATTGGAGCCTGTGGATATTATCCAATCAATAAACCCCTTCTCAATAAGAGCCTTGAATAGGCCACCAAACCCAACTGGTGTCATTGCGCCAGCAATAGTGAGGCAGATTGTTGCATCGTCTTCTATCATTTTACAGAATAATTTTGCAGCTTCGCCAAGCTGTCTTGCATTATAACCAGAGTTTGCATAGATTTCAACAAGATCATCAATCTTCATGTCAGGTCTTACTTCAATATGTGGAATATTTTTTCCATGAAAATTATGATAATCCATTATCTAGTAATCAACATAATACCGCTAGATAATATTTTCTAACACGTTTACTGTTATGGAGAAAATTTATGAAATCAAGAAGATCAGGATCAAAGAATTATCGTAACAATATGTTGCAGAAAATTCATTTTTGCACTTTACGTATGATATTTTAGAAGAAGTTTTGTAGTTTACGTTTTTTTAGATCATGCTTTTATAGAAAGATTTGAACTAATATTCGCTCAATGAAAATGCATTTGCAATATATTTCATTGTTGGCCGGGACAATTTCCGTATTGTTACTTTCGATAATAACTAGTTCTGATGTCTTGACAATCAATGCATATGCACAAATAAGTGCAATGGGAACTCCAATGCAAACTACCAAATCATGTTCTGCTTATGATTTATCTGCAAACACTAACTGGTCTAATTGCAATCTGCATGGCGCCGATCTTGCGTTTCATAATCTTTCAGGAATCAATCTTTCAGGAGCCGATCTTTCAAATGCTAATCTATATGCAGTTAATCTAATGGGGGCCAATCTTACAGGAGCTAATCTAGTTGGCGCCGATCTCAATAACGCCCGCCTTTCAGGAGCCAACCTAGAAGGTGTAAACGGAAGTAATGCACAGTTTTACTCTGCTGATTTCTCAAATGCCAACATAAGTGGTGCCCATCTAAGTGATGCACTAGTTTATTATGCTAGTTTTAGCAATGCCAATTTACAGGGAGCAGATCTCTCGCACTTTAACGCAGCAAACGCTGTATTTACAAATGCTACTCTTCAAAATGCTGATCTCTCATATGCATGGATGCGAGCCACTAATTTTGCAGGGGCCAACCTGAAAGATGCAAATCTCCACGGCACAGACGCCGCATACAGTGTCTGGGCTGGCGCTGATCTTACTGGTGCTAATGTGGATACATTTACTGCTGCAACCTCAGACCTTTCCTGTCATGGGAGTCCAATCTGTCATCCATAATTTTGTCTACCCATACGAATCAAAAATAGTCTTAATTTTTCAGAATGGTATCATTAAATACAAAAGATAAAAGATTGAATGCTCTATCTAACCCAGTGAAGAAAAAACATGGCTCATCACATGATCATGAAGGACCGGTGATGAGAATAAGCATGTCAGTACCGCCCAAGCTTTTGACTGAATTTGATCGGGCAATGAAAAAGGCAGGCTATTCAGACAGGTCAAAGGCCATGCAAACTGTCATGTATTCGTTTATCGACGAATATGACTGGAAGGTGGGCAATAACCAGAATGGAGCGGGTGCCATAGTTTTGTTATATAATAATCACACGTACAACCAAGATTCCACATATACCCAAACACAGCATGATTACAATGATATCATAAGTGCTGTTACGCATACTCACCTAGATCATGAAAATTGTCTAGAAGCAATAATGGTCAAAGGAAAGATTGAAAGAATAAAAGAGCTTGCCAGAAAGATTTCGGAAAACCGTGGAATAAAGACTCTAAAAGTAAATTTTGTGGCGCTTGTCTGAAATCAAACAAAAATTATTTTTGCACTTTACGCATGATTTTTTAGAAGAAGTTTTGTAGTTTACGTTTTTTCAAGGCATATTTTTATACAAAGATTTGGAATCACGCTTGTGCAAATAGTATTACTTATACCAAATTTCGTAATACTGTTGGGCACTTTGTACGGAGGCATCTTTCATGGTTGATATTTCTTGGGCCTTTATCTTGTTGTCAATACCTACAATGCTGGTTCTAGGTATGCGCCATGGACTGGACGTCGATCATATTACTGCAATTGATAATCTGGTAAGATTGCATAATGCTACAAAGAAATCCAGATTGGTAGGAGCAGGATTTAGTTCTGGTCACATGATATCAGTACTAGCCGAGATGATCTTCATAATTTACGTAGTTGGAAGCCTTACTAACACAGGCAATCTTCAATTTTGGGGAGGTGTAGCGGGAGCAGTTGCACTAGGAATAATTGGAGGGATCAATATCTATGCCATAAAGAAATGGGGCAAGAGCGGCTCTGCAATACTTGCGACAAAAATTCTAAAGAGAACCGGAATGCTAGGCCCTGTCGGCTCTGCTCTTGTTACTGGTTTGGTTTTTGGTTTAGGCTTTGATACTGCCACACAAATTTCTGCAATCACTTTATCTGCTGTTGCATCAGCAACAACTGGAATTCAAACAGCGCTAATTCTTTCAGGATTCTTTGCACTTGGAATGATTCCTATAGATACGTTAGACAGTGTCTTGCTTCGCTCTGCATTTTCTAGAATATTCCACGCTAAGGGATTCAGATACATGGCTTATGCCCTAAGTGGAGCCGCAGTATCAGTGGCATCTCTTGAATCCTACGGGACAGTTACAAACACAAACATATTGCCAGAATGGGCAGGGCCTGGTTTAGCGGTAAGTATCGTATCTGCCTCATTTGGATATGCATTCATGACACGAAAGAATAGAACTGCGCATATTCATGACATGGAAAAAGAAACAGAAGAAAATAATTAAGTGTATACGGTGTTATTTTCTAAATTCTCTTTCTGTCACTTCTAACTTGATACTGTAGGCATCGATTTCGTCTAGTCTTTGTCCAATCTTTGAATTGTACTTTTTCATTGCAATCCAAGTCAGAAACCCGCAGGATCCAAAAATTGCTACAACTGCCAACTCTTCTATCATGATCAAGCTCAAATCATGACATTGGAAATATAAAATGATATACTATTATAAGATTAACATTTTGTCTAGAATTACAGAAAAATTATATCAAATTTTGTATATGAAAAGAAAATTTCTCAGAATATCATTTCTAGACACTATTTTTAATTAATTGTTCAGATCTAACTAATATTGGTAAGTTACACATGCATCGTATAACAAAGTGTAAATCATAACTAGAAAAAAGGAGATTAGATATCCGTTTTGAGTGAACATCTAATCGAATTTTACTTCTTCTTGTTGTGCGGATGCATCGCAATGGGCGCATCTCTCTGATGGGGTCTTAAAGTATACCATGTGACAGTTTTTACAAGCCCTCAGATCACTTAGTCTTACCATTAGATCTAACCCGTGGCTAGGGTAGAAAAATCTTATTTTGAGTATAATGTTTTTCCTTTCATTTCAATTGACAAGAACAGTTATCACTATATTGCTAATCGTGCCTGATCTGGTGACTTGATTTATCTGCAACATACTAAAAGAAGAATTGTGAAAAAACACTATAAGGAATATCTCAAGCTAAACAAGAACATTCTACTTGGTTTCTTTGCATCTGTCACAATCTCTGCTATCGTAGCACAGGTTTTGTCAGCTCAGGCCAAATATCTCAATAGCTCAGCAACCCTTGCAGTTGACTTGTCAGTTTATTATGCAGCATTTTCAGGTTTCTTTTACATAGATAACAGGAAGAAGTATCTCTTAGAATCAGGAAAGCTAGACAAATCTAGACTAAAAACAGATCTCATAAAAATTATCACATCACTAGGGTCAAGTGAAATAATTTATAGTATTTGTAGATGGGTGATACAATATTATTTGTTAACTAGCAATTATGAAGCATATATCTCGTCTGCCTTGGCCCAATCTGTGTCATTTGCAGTGTACTTGATTTGTGTGAATCTGATAGCACGATCTGTGAGATTGTATAAAGACAAAGAGTAAGGTAAGAATAAGACAGGAACGATCTGATGCAGAAATGGGGTTTTATTAAAAAGTTGTACTCTGCGTGGATAAAAAACAACACAGACACCGTAATTCTCTAAATCAAGTAAAGTTTCATGGCTCATCAAGAGACAAAGCCAAGGCAAACAGGTTCACATGGCGGTGCAAGTACACCACGAGATCTTCCCGTCTGCCTTCATGTAATGTTACGCAATTGTAACTTAAAAGGAACACGCAGAATTCCGATGTTATATCATTACATCTGCAACCGGGTCTGCCTCATCTGCCCTTAACACCTTGACTGACCTGACCTTGTCGTATCTACGTATCTCATCAATTATCTCATCCAAGTGGTATGAGCTCTCCGATGTTACCTTTGTTATCAGGTCATAGTGGCCAATTGTTGGCAGAACCTCAATATTTTCTTTTTTTGTCATATTTCTGATTTTTTTGTCCACTGCATCTTCTCTGCACTTCATTAATACAAATGCAGTAGGCATCATACACACCATCCGTTGTCCCGGTTGACAGGACAGGGGCAGACAATTCGTTTTCTGAGTTCTGATCTTATTTCTGCATTCAAGATTACACACTACGGTACGATGCCAAATAAGCCGTGCTCACTGCACCGGCAAGTAACATTTCTCCCTAAGATTTTATCATACAATGCATCCATGATGCAAAAAGTTTTTGATATTGTATGTGATAACAAATGAAAACGCATATTCAGTACTCAAGCTCAAAGACCTGGTCGATATGGGCTTTTCCAAAAGATACCAATAGAATGTGCAAATAGCAAACGATTTACAATCTATTGGTTAGCAAAAGGTAGTCACAATTGGTCTCACTTTATATCATACTGGTAATTGCAAGCCTGGTTTTGTTAACTGGAATATTTTCAGCACAAGGCGCATTTGCAGATTATTTCCAGGACTTTCCAGTAAGGCTCAAGCACTCCCCAGTGCTGTGCGCGATGGAACCGCAGCCAGATCCCCAATTTCCAGGGATTGGCAAGAAACTGCTTGACAAGACAAATTATGCAGTCATTGACTGGAATGGGCAGCTAAACCAAGGCTATGGCAAACACCCAGCATGGAACATTACGCTAGTCGAGGTCCCGCTTGCCAAGCAAAACACCTTTGATGATTCAGGGTGCGATGTAACAATAAATTATTTTAAAAAACCAACTAACCAGCAGCTGGAGTTTGTTGCCGCAGGGTTGACAATACCCAACTTTGAAGAGGGAAAAACAAGAATTGAAATTTACTACGCAGGCATCCAGGTTTTGGCAAAATATACCCAGTGGACAGTTGGCACAACCACATACTACACATACACACCATATCCAGCCTATACCGGTTTTCTTGCAGGGGATGCCCAGCTAGATGGTGCCATACGGCATGAGATAGGACACTCGCTAGGATTGGGCCATTACATTGTACCAAGTGATGAACTAAAAAGAATCGTGCAGGGCCAAGAAGACATGCCGTCAATAATGGTTCCAATTGAAACTGCGATTGGTGTCACCCACTTTAGTATTACGACATTGGATACTGCAGAGGTCAAGTCAATCTATGGACTAGATGGCTTTGGCAGCCAAGCTCCACTGAACCAGTATAACAGGTTGAGCGTTATTGAGACTGACAGGACAAGCTATTCTGCAAAGGATACGGTAAATGTCAAAATAGATACAAGCGAATTTGATGACAACGAATATGGACAGCTCATGGCACTTGATCCTGATAACAGACTGATAGATGTCTTTACCGTCTCTAAATCAAACTCTACTTTTGCCTTCAACAATGAAAACAAGACAGGAAAGTACTATGTCGAACTAATCGACCCATACAAGGACATTTATGACTTTGCAAGCTTTCAGGTAGGAACTCCGGCCGCAGATATTCTAGTTGCAGATATTCCAGTCTGGGTAAAGAACACTGCAAGGTGGTGGTCAAATAACCAGATACATGATTCTGATTTTATCGGGGCAGTGCAGTATCTAATCAATCAAGGAATAATCACTGTACCTCCATCACACATGACACTTGTATCATCTCAGCAAATTCCAGCATGGATAAAAAATAATGCAGGCTGGTGGGCTAACGGTCAGATATCAGATGATGAGTTTCTGAGAGGAATACAGTATCTGGTTAATGCCGGCATAATCAGTACATAGAAAAAAATTGGCGCAAAAAAGAATGCCGTCTCACTTTTTAAAACCATGCTTGAAAAAGTCTCACTGGAATTTGCGGTCTTTGGTCCACGATCATATAATTTCGTAAGGAGCCAATTGTTAATTTCCAAAAATTTATAAGGCCACACTTTTTATAGTATGACAATATCTGAATAAACTCGGCAGTATGGCATTTGGTCATAATAGTTATAAGTGAGTGTGATCGTTATTAAACGAAAATGGGTTTTCGTTTAATAAGAAAATGTGTTATTATACTGTACTATACTAACCAGACTTGTTTTGATGTGAGCAAAGATGGACGAAGCTGCCTTTGACAGGCCCTCTGGCAAACTAGTAAAAAATGCCAGTGCTCAAACGACTTTTTTACCTAACATGTTACCTCCAACAATCACATACGACAAAAGCCTGATTACATTTGCAAACGAGGCAAGTAACCAACTTGGCCAGTTGTCTGGAATAGGGGCACTTTTGCCAAACCCTGATCTTATAATTCGACCCTGCGTATATCGCGAAGCAGTTCTTAGTTCAAAAATTGAAGGCACGCAAGCATCAATGCTAGATCTCTTCAGGTATAATGCTGGTGCTCAAGAGGGTGCTGATGATAAGAGACAAAAACGGATTACCGAAGTCATAAACTATGTATCAGCATCGCGTGAATGCCTAAAGAAAATCAATAATGGAAATAAAGTAGATCTAAAGATGATAAAAGAAGCGCATAAAATGTTACTAACAGGAGTCAGGGGTCAAGAACTAGAACCAGGAAAAATCAGAACTATACAAAACTGGATAGGTCCAGAAGGGACAAAAATAGCTGATGCAACATACGTCCCCCCACCGCCAGAATATGTTCTTGGTCTGTTATCTGATTTAGAAAAATTTATTCATGAACCTCAGCCATACATGCCACCTTTGATACAATGTGCAATAATGCATTATCAATTTGAAGCGATACATCCATTTGGTGATGGAAATGGAAGAATAGGACGTTTGTTAGTGCCACTTGTGCTATCAGAAAGAAAATTATTGAGTCAGCCAATACTGTATCTTAGTGCATACATCGAGCAAAATAAAACACGATATTACCAATCACTACTAGAAGTCAGCCAAAAGAGTAAATGGAATGAATGGATTCAATTTTTCTTAATGTCTGTTATTACACAAGCACAAGATGCAATAAAAAGAATACAAAAACTGATGGAATTAAGAGCCAAATACGAGAAAAAACTAAGAGAAAAGAAGGCATCAACCAATGTTGTCTTACTAAACGATCTGCTCTTTGCTAATCCCTTAGTTACAATCCCCAAGGCAGCAGATTTCCTTCAAATAACATATCCCCCAGCGAAAAAAGCTGTAGAATATCTTGTCGATATAGGGATTTTAAAGGAATATGAGGCAAAAGAGCGTAATAAGCTATTCATAGCTTATGAGATCGAGGCACTTCTAAGATAATTTATTCAAAATCAGAATGACAAGTCAATATTAATTCATTAAATATGTTACTTAACATTGTGCCGCGAATTTTTATTATCTTTTTGCAGTGATATAGACATGAGCCAGGTAATAAAACTCAGGTGCACTGGATGTGGAAACGAGTTCATCGGGTTTCACAGCATGACATGCCTGATATGCGGATGCGACGCATTTCCAGAAAAACAAGATGGAAAAATACGGGCCTAGATGCCAGGCTGCAACAGAGCCCCTGCCTGTCTGGCTTCTCTTAGGTTAACCATTGTGCCACCAAGAGAGAAGTTTCTTCTCACCTATGTTGTCTACTATCATCCATTCTTTATTGTAGTGGCCGCCTTTTTGGCCAAAATCAAGTTTTGTTTTATTCCCGATCCTTCCTTTCAAATATTCTATGAAATCTTGAGGATGCTCATATTCTGTTTCTTTAAGAAGAGAGATAAGATATCCAATTTTCTGACAGATGCTCGATGAGCCGAATTTTTCAAGATATGTCTCCATTTCCTTCCAATCTATAGATTCGGCGGTATGAAGCGATTTGAGAACTTCTGCGTATCCGCCAGCATACTGAGGATGATAAAAGCAATCAAAGAAAGTCTTGGTCTTTGTGGATACGACATATCTTCCAAATTTTGTGAATCCTGTGAATCGCCTGCCAGATTTTATTGCCCTGATTTCATAATGTTTTAACAGTGGAATTGTTTCTGACTTGTTTTTAGTGGCTACATAAATCGTAAATGACTCGTATTCACTCAAGCCATGAATCTTAAGCGCACTCTGGAATGCAAGATAACCCTTGTACATCTTCAATGCTACCTCAAAAGGATCCTCCAGGTACACTTTTCCTCTCATTACAGTCTCTGCAGGGAGGCGTAGATACACTCCCTTACCGATCCTCGTTATCCATCTCTTTTTTTCCAGTCTGCCTATCAACACATAGAGATAGCTTCGGTCAAG
The DNA here is from genome assembly GCA_050749405.1 of Nitrosotalea sp. Taxonomy (GTDB): domain Archaea; phylum Thermoproteota; class Nitrososphaeria; order Nitrososphaerales; family Nitrosopumilaceae; genus Nitrosotalea. Next base: position 24,961 of record JBOGRD010000012.1, on the reverse strand, counting down.
CCCGAGTTTTCTTGCATTTATCTCGGAAACTTTGAATGTATTCTTGCCTATGCCCTCTAAATAGAGGTAAATCTTCTGTTCCTCGTGACTCAGTGGCTTGGTAGAGAGCTTTAAGTGCATAATCTAACTATGATAGTTAGATTTTAAATCTTTTTCTCACTGTACGGAGTTTTAGGCCATATATCTAACAACCACAGTTAGATCTTCAAACTTTTTCTCACCGGAACCCTGCTGGGGCACGGTATGATATGCTGACACACTCCCAACCCTAAAGTGTATGGACTTTCTCGCCGTTATTTTGTAATTTGTAGAGACCAAAGATTCTAAACGTTTAGGCGCCAAAAGAGCACAAAATCCCAATTAATTTCTATTATCTTGTACATTTCCATTCTTTTGAATATTTGTCTGCAAGCCTGATGGGCTCGGGCAGCCATTCACGCTCTTTTATCAGCGAGCCTACAAGTTTTGTCGCAGTCTTTAAACTAATTTTATTTCCCACGCTTACAAAGATCTTTTTGCCCTTTTTCTTCTCAATTATCTTTGCAAGTATCTTGCCATCAAACTCTACCGAGTTCACTCTTATCTTTCCGCAAAGCAGGCTCTTTGCTACTCCAATGGTGGGCTTGTCTACAACAATTCCAATGTAGCAGGCAAGCCCGCACTTTCGCGGGTGCAGCTGACCGTTTCCATCAACCAGTAATACATCAAAATTGTTATGCAAAAGCTTCAAAACAGACATTATGGGGCCAGACTCGCGCAAGACCATAAAGCCGGGAACATAGGGTGCCTCTATCTTTGTCATGGATGCAACATGCTCTATGGTATCTAACGTCTTTGCATCCATTATTACTGCTGATGCATTTGCCATCTTGTCCTTGTATGACACATCAACTGCACAAACGGTTCTTACACTTTTGATCAAGTCTTTTGTGGTTACCTTAGAGGCAAGTCTTTTTTGAAGCTTCACGGAATCGGCGTAAGATGACATCTGCAATCTCCATGTTACAGTGATGGTTAAACTGATCTGATGGAAATTTTACGCAACTAGCAGAACGGAGACAACTTTCCAATTAAAGTGCGACAAATCTGTAATTGATGAAGTATGCCTGTTCCAATATTGAAACAAGACTGGAAATTGCTTGAAAATTTGTCAGGAAATAAAACTGAAATTGACGATCTCAAAAATACCCTGGAATATATGGCAAAAAATTAGAAAAAATAAACCAAGTCAGCGTTAAATTCAATCTCCACATAAATAATAAAATAAAAAACTAGGAGAGTCTTCTTATCTTCTCTACCATTCCCTCTTTGTGAAAGTACGACTTGTGGCCCATCATGACATAGTGGTGCTTGAACTTTTCATCAAGCTGCTCTAGCGTATCACTAGAGGCCTCAAAATCGCATGCTGTGCATGTTCCGTATACCCTCATCACAGAACAAAAATACATCAAAATATTTAGATCATTCTACTAATTGATAAATTTCCTAATGCCCTGCAGCTAGGACAAACAATGCAATGTGACAAAGATCTTGAAATGCAGCACAAACCAGTAAAATAGGGCCATTGTATCAGAGATTCCATGAAACCAGAAAGGCCCAAGATCAAAAAGATCCTCGTACCCCTTGACGGCTCGAAAAATTCCCTGCGGGGCCTGGCTACTGGGGTCCATCTTGCAAAGGAGCACGAAGCGTCACTTGTCGTTATTCATGTCATACACATGCCATACAAAAAAGAGCGCAGGCAAAAGGAACTAGAAGAGGAGGTCCCGCCAGAGTTCTTCCTTTATGCAAAAAGGGCTGCAGTCAAATCCAGCATCCCGTTTTTTAGCCGAATACTAACAGGAGACCCGGGGCATTCAATAGTGGAATATTCAAATAATCATGGCATTGACCTGATCGTAATAGGCGCAAGGGGCCTGAGCGCTTTTAAAAAGATCTTTCTTGGAAGCGTCTCAAGCTATGTAATGCACAAGGCAAAAGTCGCAGTAATGCTGGTAAAATAAAACCCTGCAGATCTTTTGCATCTTGCCACTAGAACCATATCAAATTTCAATCTCCCCGCCAAGATACGTTCCATTGTGATCATATACGTAAAACACGGTTGCAACGCTTGGGTCTGTTGTGTCCTTTGATGCATTTCTTGTCATCTCTCTTGCTTTTCTTATCGCCTCCTGGCAGTTGTCAAGGTCTTCGACTACCCAGTGGCCCTTGCCTGGAATCTCAGACTTGTCTATTCCCATTATACGAAACTTGCCTTTTGGAGGTTTAAGCTCAGGAAAGTCTCTGAACATCGAAATCCTAGACAGGGTCGCAAAATAAAAATCTGCCAGTCCGTGCTTGGACGCAATGTGGAGCTAATTTAATACCAAAAAAACTTCGTTATACGATATCGCATCAAAGATTCAAATCTTAAATGAGATACAATTGTCAACTCAGACAATGTCAATTTATCGCACACTTGGCAAGACGCTCCTGATAGCAGGTACAATGCTTGCAATAATTACAACATTTGATTATGCCGTCTTTCTTGCAAACAACTCTGGACATGTATCCATCAATCCATACGAATACATCCAGGTTTTGGTAATTGCGCTCTTGGTTCTGGCCGGGATTTTATTGATGAAAAAATACAAATCCTGATGATGGACGAATTGACGCCTGCATGACATTTCATTTACAGCAAGTAGAATTTTTTAGCCAGTCTTTGTATATGATACCATGAATTTTGGCCTTGCCCCTTTTGTAACCTGCACAGAGAACTTGGCTCATATTACTCAAAAAAACATGGCAAGACAGTTGAGATGTGCAAGGACTGTTACAGATTAAAAGATCTCTGACCGGTATACAAACAAATTGTATCTAAAATAAAACCAAGATGGTATTTACAAATATTGACAGCACAGTTGTAATTTGGGCTAATTTTGTTCGTGAATCAATGCAAGCCCGGGGGAAGATTCCGCATTCTAAAATATTATGCCAATAACATTTCAAATTTATGCTCTACAAAATGTTTTTTTTATTTCAAACAAGGAAAAAAAGATAATTTTTTCCCCAGATTACACAAAATCAACAAACTCCAAATTTTATAATCTGATATATATGATGACAAACCACATATTTGTAAATGCCGCAAACAAAACCAGTAGTAAATATCGTAAATGTTGTCGCATCTGCGTCAGTTGATCAAAAAATTGACCTCAACGAAATAACAAAAAAATTTCCAGATACCGAATATCACCCAGAACAATTTCCAGGCCTGGTCTTCAGACTGAAAACTCCAAGAACTGCCACCCTGATATTTAGTTCAGGCAAGTTTGTCTGCACGGGATCAAAATCCGAAAAAATTGCAGTCGATGCCATAAAAACCGTGGTGCGCCTGCTTAGGAGGGCCAAGATGAGGATAAAAAATGACCCAGTCATCACGATTCAAAATATTGTTGCCTCAATAGACCTTGGCGGAGGGATTCGCCTGCCTATTGCAGCAAGAAGCCTGCCTCGGAGCATGTACGAACCGGAACAATTTCCGGGTATAATACACAGGATGCTTGACCCAAAGACCGTACTCCTGATCTTTGTTTCAGGAAAACTTGTGTGCGCCGGTGCGCGCAATGAGGCAGATGTTTACAGGTCAGTTCATTCTCTGCATGCATATCTTGAAGAAAGAAACCTGATGAAATACCAAGAGAGGCCAGCATAGGTTCTCAAAACTATGGATTTAGTACCTTCTAGGGTAAAAATTTTACAGCGAAATCATACGCAAGTCCTATAAGTTCACCCTGAAACAAATTTCTCAATGAAAGATAAAAAATGTAGAATCGTTTCCTTGTCTGTTCTTTACATGAACACAAATTGAACAAAAAAATTTTCTTGATGATATTACTTGGAACCACGCTGCTCTATTCAAATCTCTTTGCCAGTACTTCGTATGCAGCCACAAGTAATGGTCAAGGAAGTGTCTCCTATGTAGGCAAGGTGAATGTATCTGCCATGCCAAAATTCAAGAATCAAACCCATCGTTTTGTTATGCCATTTCTTCCAAAAAACCAGTCAAACTTTAGCGAGGCTAAAAGTAACCCAAAATCCATTCATCTCAATGGTACCTGGTATAGGCAAGCCTCCAGAGCCCTGATTCCTGCCATTTCTAGTTTCAAAATCATACGAACCATTCCGCTGTATGATGGGCTAGACCAAAGTCAATGTAATTGCAGTCCTCCAGATGTGCAGATTGCAGTTGGCCCAGATCACGTAGTGGAGATGGTTAACACATCTGAAGAAATATGGCAAAAACATGGCCTACCTATCACTACAATTTCATTATATGATTTCTTCTCTGTAGCCCAAAGTGATTTTTTAAGTGACCCCAGAATATTCTTTGACTCTGCAAGCAACAGATGGTTTGCCTCAATCTTGGATGTTTCAGCAGATAGCGTAAAGGTTGCAGTTTCAGAAACTGCCGATCCTACAAAGAATTGGAATATTTACGATATTTCATTTGGTACAAATTGTCCTGATCAGCCAGCAATTGCAGCAAATGATGACAAGTTCGTTGTAAGCGCGAATGATTTTGCAAACTGTTTAACAAACCCAACCCCTGTTGGTGCACAATACTTTGTTATTGATAAAGCTCAGTTGATACAAGGCAATCCTAATCCTTCAATGAAATCTTTTGGTCCTGATGCGACAGAATTTTCAATAATGCCTGCCATCTCCCTTGATTCTACCTCTACAATGTATATGGTCAGTGCATATGGAAGTACAAGTACGTTAAACCTGTATTCAATTAGTGGGGCTGTCCCAAATGTAAGCTCACAGACTTTGGCACTTGCCATGCATCCTATTAACATCCCTCCAGAAGCTGCCCAAAAGGGAACTAGTACACCTCTTGCAACAAATGATGATAGAATCTTGGATGCTGTGTGGTATAATGGAAAACTCTGGCTTTCTCTAACTGACAGCTGTATACCAGTAGGCGATTCTCAAGCACGCTCGTGTGTCAGACTAGTTGAGATAGATACAGGTACGTCAACTATAATTCAAGATTTTGATCTTGGGACTGCCGGCTCTTATTATTTCTATCCTGCAATAAGCATTGATGAAAATGGTGCACTTTACGTAATTTTCGGCTACTCTTCATCAACATCTTATCCGGGACTGATGTTTACGACACAAACCATAACTGACAACCCGAACCAGTTAGAACCTATTCAGATACTCAAAACAGGTTCTGCACCAGATACTAGTGGGAGATATGGAGATTACTTTGATGCAGCACAAGATCCTTCTAATATGACAAATGTATTTGTGGCAGGCGAATATCACTCAATTGCGTCAAGTCAATCTCCGTGGTCGACATTTATTGGTGGTACCGTATATGATATCACAGTTCCGGAATTTCCATATGTAATTCCTATTTTTATGATAGGCATGATGTTATTACTTGTATTTTACAGAATGAAATGGCAGAAAAGCGGAAAACCAATATGAAAATCCAAAACCTAAAGAGAAAACATGTGGCAGTGGTTTCTGGCTCTGTTGCCTTGCTATTTTAGTTTTAATGATCAGCATTGTACCATTGATCATTTTTATAAAATAAGTTAATGCCTAGACAAAAGCAGGATTTGATTCTGGAGGAGACAAATTACTAGGACCAAAAGACAGGAATATTTTGTGCCAACATAGGCAAGTAGAAGACTTGTATAATCTCTACAAAGCTTTGTAGCAAATGTGACAAGACAAGAACTTTTGTACAAGAGAAAGTCAGTTGACAAAGCAGTTGTGCTACAAAAAAAGAGGGGGTATGAGATGAAATCTCTTTATCTGTGGAGTTGTATGTTTCCGCCGCCCAGATAGTTACCTGTTGAATAGTACGATACTCCAGATGGTGGACCAGAACCATCGGTTGGACAACCAGATGCTGGTGCAGCCCATTCCCACATGGCAAAGTAGTCGGTGTTCTTACCTGGCTCTCCGTTGTCTTGCACATAGACCTTGTAGCAGTACCCAGAGTCACCATTGACCCTTGCGTCACCGCCAAATATTCTAGAGTTATCAAAGTCACCGCATTTGTAGTATGCAACATCTAGTGCATGTACGTTCATTCCACTGGTATGGTCTTGATACTCAAAGTTGCCTCTTGGATCGGTTCCACCATTCTTGTAGCCAGCTACAAAACCAAATGTTCCCTTATTTGGTGGTGGTTGCACCCAACCTCCTCCGGTTGTAAAGTCAACACAATTGGTTTCCCAACCATACGCGGGTTGAAGTAGGCCTAGCGTCAATAGACCGCCAAGTGAGGTAAGTGTGGATGTACACGAGATTGAACTTGATGCACTGGACACAATCACGTCTGTTCCAAGTGCAGTGTGCAGGTGGAGCGCGTTCACTGTTATGCCGTTAGGGCTAACGATCTGCTCATTTATGGTCAGTGTTGATCCTCCCGGTATGTTCACAACCTGGTTTGGCTGTCCAGTGATCGAAATGGTTTGTCCTCCAATGGTAAGATTTGTGATGTCACTGTATCCAGAAGCTCCGGCGCAGGTGGCCGCAGATTGTGAATATATGGAATATGCAGTTATCTGGCTTGAGCTACCTGGCAGTAACACCAGCTGACCTGTCGCTGACTGGCTCTCTGCCTGAGATGAGCCCATGGTGACTGAGAGCAGTCCGTCTGCAGTAGCTAATGGGGTGTTTATGGTTATGGGAGTTGCATCAAGCTCGCTTCCAGCTGTCTGCAATGGACCTGTGTCCATGAAGTTAATAGGTCCAAGCGGTGAGCTTACCGACAAGGCAGTGGCTCTGCCGCCAACGGTAGATTCAGCAAAAGCAGGGTTTATGGCGGGAGCTATTACGCCAGTCACCATGATCATTGCTGTAAAGACCGCTGCAACAGAGAACCCAAAGCGGGTATACTTGTTGTTGATAGTCATTGTTATCTCCACACCGTGATTTTTTATATGGCTAGACTAAGAATCCACGTCAACATTTGTATGTGTGATTGTTCTATTTCCAAAAAACAAACGCAGAAGCATATTTGTAAAAAATATTACGCGGTTTATTTTTTCTAGTTAAAAAAAAATTCTATGATCCTGGCAACCAAATGATTTTTTTCTTTGTGTTGCATAGATATGGAAACTATTTTGGTGCTGGACTTGACTCACACCAAGCGGGGTCTGGGTTGCAGGAGAGTATGGCTCTGGGTATGTACAATGATTATTTTGATCCCGGCTCAACATGGGCTACGGCAATAGGGGACTTGACAGGCTAGGCCCCAGCGAATTGATCCGAATCCTTACTGGAATTAAAACTGGGATCAATCTTTCATACCGGACACTAAACCAGTAAAACCTCGTCTATTCAAGAATAGCCGATAATAAAGCCTGTCTTGGCATTTATTTTTACGGTTATTTTCTTTGGGCTTATCATTCCTACAGTGAGCGCAACAACCCAAACATCCCCTTCCAAAACTGCATCTATTGAAGATATGTCCGATTGATGTTGTTCAAGAAACCTTGTTGCAATAATGACTGCATGTGACTTGTTTATTTGTAATAGCACCATGTTTATGGATACAAAACCGACAAATAAAAAACTGTATGTAAATTCTTCTAGAAGATGATTCTGGCAGTTTGCAAAAAAAAAGTTGATGTCTTGCTAGAAGTTTTGTACGCATCTACCAAGCAAGTCTGAGCTACCTATTGGAGTACCATTCCCATCTTGGAATTGCAGGTATATCCATGGATTGCCGCCAACTCCACCAAGCGAGGGTTGTTTTGGAAACTCGATAGATACCCCTGAAGGCAGTAACGTGGTATTGATTACCTGCTTATTTGTGTGGGTTCCATCTGCATTGTTGGTGAAGATTATCTGTGCTTTGACTGCGCTGTCAAGTACAAGCGTTCCGGAAAAGTCAATATCTGATGCTGTATTGTCGCATTCAAGTGCAGATACATCTGCAGTCAGTGTTGTAGGTATGGAAAAGGCTGCGGTACCAGTAGTAAATCCTTGAACACATCTTCCAAGGAAGACTGGCGCGGTCAAGGGGTTACCATTGCTGTCTACGAACTGAATGAAGATGTATGGATTGCCCCCAACTCCGCCCTGTACTGGCTGCTTTGGTATCTCGATGGTAGTTCCCTGTACTACGGCGTTAGCTGTTGAAGTAGAGGAATACGTGTGGGTTCCATCTGCATTGTTCTGGAAGGTAAATTGTGCAGATACTGGACTCATGCCTATACTACCACTAAGCGTAATGTAGGGTCCTGGATGGTTGGTACAATCCGAAGCTGTTGCTGTTACTTGTGCTGTTACAGGCATCTGGTAATTGGTGTCGTCTGTTTGCATTGCAAAGGCAGGCACCGTCAAGTATCCTACCATCGCAAGTGCAAGCACAGATGCGGCTAGGTGCTTTTTGTTGGGTCTTGTTATATCAATTGTCATTGCATTCTCATTCTTTTCACATCCTTAAGTGACTAGCTTGAGATTATACCCTAAAACCAATTCAGATTTTTTCTTAGCTGTAGAGTGACAGAATTAATGCAACTAAAGCATGACAGGTGTAGTGTCACTCTTTAGAGGCTATGCTTATCTGTTAAAAATATAAACAAGAAACCATTCTTTTTCACAATTAATCGTATTATCCCATTTTTCTCGCACTGTGGTTGGAAAGATCTTTATGAATACTGGCAACTAGTTCATCCTTAAATGTCAGATTGCATATGTAACATATCCAGGGATTTTCTCCCGTATGAGTTTGTTTGTACTCACTCATGTAAGGTCATTGACCGAGTGCCTTTTGGTAGCATCGTGTTGCATCCTCGCGTCTATTTAATTTCAAAAGCGCAAGTCCCTTGTAGCCCAAGGCAGTTTTTGAATAAGGATTTGATCCTAGGATCAGGTCGTAGCATTTTATAGCTTCTTCATACTTGCCTGAACATAAGAAAAAATTGCCTTCATCATAAATTGCATTGATTTCATCGTCCGAAATCTTCCCTGGTTCCTTTGTTAGGTGAACTGAAGCTTTCATCCTGAGTACACCTGTATCCAATCGTTTTTAAAGTAATAATAATTTTATTCAAGAAGAATCTTACAATTAATCTTCGAGAACATTTTACGATGATTACAGAAAGTTACACTTTAGGTAAAATTTGGCAGACGGTTCAACCAATGGTATATCCTATGCCATTAAATTTCATTGATGTCTGGTTGGACGCCAAATTGAACTGCCAAGATTGTATGGGTTTTGGTAGTGTTATTGCTTGAAGATGGCTAGATGATTGCAGGTCTTCGGGAATATTATTTGCGGTGACGTTTGTATTGGTATGGTTGGTACTCGATGGACTAATCCCTAGAGTTAATGCACCGTTGGAATATATCTGTGATATCTGTATGGATGATAACGGTAGATCATAAAGATCAACGCTCTCTATATTTCCAGAAAAACTGTTAATTTGCTCATCCCGTATGCTGTTGTAATAAGTGCCAACAACGACGGTCGAATTGGATGGCAAGTTATCTGGAGTTATAGTCTCTATATGGCCATTCACAATTGTGGGTATCTGAGATAACCGCATAGAAGATTCCTCATTTCCATTTACATATAGCGAAATAGATGAGCCGTTGAACGTGCCAACAACATGCGTCCAGCTTTCTGTGATGTCGCTAGTTGAAGTAATGGTATTCCATTTTATTCCGTCAAACACTGAAAAAACCGCTTTCTTGACTGGAGGCAGGTTGTTGTTGATTCCAAGAATGAAGGAATTTTCTTCGCTTATGACGGTAAACTGTGGTGAGCCTTGGTTATAGTCTGGCTTTACCCAGGAAGATATCGTAAGAGATGGTAAGTATTTTGTATATGTGTCATTTCCTTTGATGTATCCATTCCCATCAAGTTTTAGCGACGTTTTATTTGAAGAAAGGAGTTTGGTAGGCTCGGGTTCTGGCTCTGTGGCATTTGAGAACTGATCAAACGTCAATGTCTGATTGTTTGCATCTGATGTGGTTGCATTTGAGAACTGGTCAAACGTCAATGTCTGATTGTTTGCATCTGATGTGGTTGCATTTGAGAACTGATCAAACGTCAATGTCTGATTGTCCGCATCTGATGTGGTTGCATTGGAAAACTGATCAAACGTCAATGTAGCATTGCTGGTGCCGTTTATCTCCATATGCGTTGTCTGATTGGACGAAGTTTCAGCAAAGACATTTTGTGCAGATACCGTAAACAGTGATAACAACAAAGATGCAAACACTACTGTAAGAAGGTACCTTTCAAAACAGCTTGCATTGTCTATCTTGTACAAGATTGGATGATGTATAATCTAGTATGACATTAGATATCTGAATATGCGTGGAATGTTATGTAACATACATATGGAAAAAAATGCACTTTTGACAGAATCTGAATAGTTGTTAATCTATAATTCGTGCATCTTCTATCCGTGTTTTTGTTGAAGCGTAATATGGAGGATTAATACGTAAGTTTGTTCCATATTTACCCTAAATTTACAGAAAAGTGAAATTAGATTACATATTAGTCATAAGACTTGTTTTAATACTGATTCATTGAACCACGGTTATTGAAATATCGTGGCAGGATGGAGATTGTTGCAACGGTACTGCGAACGGCTGCAAAAGGGTCAACTAAAACTAGGATCATGTATGATGCATATCTATCCCACTCTCAAGTAGGAGAATATCTGAACTATCTGCTAGGAAGTGGCATGTTGCTATATGATGGAGAAGAGGGCCTCTACAGAATAACAGACAAGGCATTAAGGTTTCTAAATGCAGCACACCAACTGAACACACTCCTTCCTTTTCAGAAAGGATGGAATGACGAGGATTTGCGCTAAAAGGTTTTTTCTTTTAGAAATTATGTTTCTGTAGCAGAAGTGTATTGATCTTACACAAGAATTAAAAGAAAACTAGACATATTGAACATTATTGATTGACCTGGATGCCTTGTTAAGAGATCTCAATGATCTCTTACTTAGCACTACTGCTAGCAATGGAATGAAAAATACCAAGCCATTTACAAATTCAGCGCGGATGATGGGCTTTGATGTGTCAAGCAATGTAGTAGTCAAGACACTTGATGATCTTTTGGGGTCCCAGCATGGGAATAAATCGTATACTGCAGAAGAGAAGGTACCTCTCATAGATGTGTTTGATAGGGAAGACGAAATCCGGGTTGTGGTGTTCCTTCCAGGTATAATGAGAGAGGATGTAAGATTTGAGATAGGAAGCAATTCAATACTGATAGAGATAACAAAAGGCTACCAAATTTACCGAAAAGAGGTCTCATGCAACATACATCCAAGTGAAATACTGGCAAAGTCAACTAGCTATAATAACTCTACATTGGAAATTATATTCAGAAAAAAGTAGCATTGTTTTCATTCATATTTGAAGCCTGAATTGATCTAATAGAATAATCTACCGCATTATTTTAAAAATTGAAGCCCCATCATATAACATGGTATTAACACAAAATAGTTCTGCAGAAAAAACGGCGGTTCTTTTTGGAAAACATGATGTTTTAGAAACGTGGAAACAGTGCGCATTCAATACCAAGCAAGAAATCAATATCTATGCAGACTCTGGCGATTCATTAGAGACTCTAGGTTTCAAAAATTATCTCGAAATCCTGAACTATCTCAAACAAAAGGGAGTGAGAATACGATACATTACTGAGATTTCAAAATCGAATATGCAGTTCTGCAAGTCACTTATGGGCATAATTCCTGAATTTCGGCATCTAGATGGAATCAAGGGTGCATTTGGGGTAACCGATGGTGAATTTCTGGCCACATCCACACTTCAGGAGGTAAAGCCTGTCTCTCATGCAATTTACAGTAATGCTAAACAACTTGTGGAAGTCCAACGGCATATTTTTGAAACTCTATGGAATAGGTCTGTTCTTGCTGAACGTAAACTAAAAGAGATAGAAAAAGGTGTCACTGCAGAATTTTTTGAAGTAATCAATGATCCGCGTAGATCTATTGAGATAATTGTAGATCTTACAAGTTCTGTGGAAGAGGAGGCACTAGTGTTACTGCCACAAAGTAAGTCTCTTGTCAGACTATACAAATTAGGAATTTTGGACAAATTGATAGAATCTTCAAAAAGGAAAGGAAAAATCAGGATTATCTGTCCAATCAATAGTGAAAACGACGAATTGATCAAATTCCTCAGTTCTAGCTCCTCCAACATTAGCGTTTTAAATGGAACGGAGGGCTCGGTGGGACTGATAATAGTTGACAATTCAAAATTTTTCATATCTGAGGTTCTAGAAGAAATGGTACAAGAATTTTCAAAAACGCTCGGTTTTGGGCTATTTTCTAACAGCATATCTGTTATTGAATCATTTAGATTGTTTTTTGAGCTATTGTGGAAATCAGATGAGCTAAATGAAAAACTAAAAGATCATGAAAAATTGCAGGCTGAATTCATAAACATTGCAAGCCACGAGATAAAGACTCCTATCCAGTCGATTCTAACCTATTCGGAACTGATACAATCATCTCCTGAAAAAAACCAATCCTATGTTGATGCAATACAGAGAAATGCCTTGAGACTGAAATTATTATCCAATAACCTGCTGGATCTTACAAGAATTCAAAGCAAAACGCTTGTAATTAGGATGGAAAGATTTGACCTGTCCTGTCTTGTCTTATCAATAGTGGAGGACTTCAGGAATCAGATAAAAAACATGTATGGCAACCAAAATGTTCAGGTGTTGTTTAGCCACCAAAAGCCTATTTTCGTGGTGGCAGATAAGGAAAGGATAACTCAGGTAGTTACCAATTTGATCCTTAACGCATTGAAATTTACTGACACTGGAATGGTATCAATAACCCTTGCAGAAGGCAAAGAAGAGGTGACAGTCTCCATAAAAGATACTGGACAGGGAATTGACCGCGAGATCATACCTCATCTTTTTACAAAATTTGCTACAAAGCACCATAGCGGGACAGGAGTTGGCCTGTATATATCAAAAAGCATAGTTGAGGCTCATGGGGGAACGATATGGGGAAGAAACAACTCAAACGGAAGAGGGGCCACGTTCTCATTCACATTGCCCATCAAACATTAGAATATTCGTGCATGTGCACTGGGAAAAGGTGCTTGAAATTTTAGATACACTCAAGTATCATTCCAGAGGTGGCATCTATTCTGACAACCTTGGTCTGGGTATTTGCAAATCCTAGATGTGCTGTTACCTGCCATATTCCATTGTCCAAAACTGCCTTTGTATCAATGACGGTGTGATACTGGCCAAGAAATCTTTTAACCATCTCTTTTGCCCTCTCCTCATCTATTCTTGATGCCAGATCTTCTTTAGTCAAGAAATTCGCCATACCAAGTATTGATGCCTGATGCTTTTTTCCTACGTCCAAAAATATCATGTGTTGCAATTGCATCGATACACTCCATGTTGTTATAATATGAAAATTCTACTATAAAAAAGATATGGTATCAAATTATGTATTATTATTTCATTTTTGCAAACTACCAGACATGAAAGGCTGGAATATGTGCTGACATCTCTCAAGTTGTTTTGAACATGTTTGCGGTACAGTTTCAGTTGACGTTGAATATTAAGAGTGATGATTCTTGAGGGTTGTAGCTGAATCTGTATTTAATGTAACGCTAGCACCAATAGTTGATGGCAAAGTTGATTCTTCTATGCATATCATGAATCAGTAACGAACTGTTCTGCTTCTCCATGATCAAAGGTATACCCCAGTATCATCCCACTGTCCGAGTCTACTGCAACATTGATGATATCCTCCTTTAACAGCCCAACTTCCATGGTAATCAACCAGGAGTTGTTGTCAAGGCGCGATGACTTGAATATGACTGGAGAGTGGCATTGTTCCAAGAATTTTCGAGCTATTGATACAGCTTGTCTGATGCCTATCTTCGCCTCATGCCCGGGAAAGTCGGAAACATAAGGTCTATCAGTATTGAATTCTGCCATTTACCATTTTTAGATAAAACTTGAATGATTTAACCCTTGAGCAAATTTAATACCTAAAATTCGTATGTAAAAGCGATCCGTAACAAAATGACAAATTTACGCTAAACCCAGTTATGATTTCTAAAACATCATTTATGCTTTCCACTAAAACAATTTTGTATATTTGCCAAAGTTTTGTTGTAAAACGCATTTCTATGAAAAGTGTTATAGTTTTTTTTTACATGTGATTTTACTAGAACTTTGGTTCCTAACCTATAATTAAAATACAATCCATCTATATTATGTAAAAAACATGAAGATAGGAATCAAGGTTCTGCCATTTCTTGTTCTGTTACTGGCACCATTGGCATCGTATGGGCAACAAGAAACGGCGTCGGTTGAAATCACACTGAAAACCATCGGTGGTGATCTGGCTGATTATCACGGTGTGTCCCTGAAGATCTATCAAGACAATGCAAAGATTTCCTTTGAAACACTGGCTTCGATAACGGGTAACCCGTACAAAGCTATCCTGCCCAGTGGGCATTTATACAAAATTGAGTCCTATGTTAACAGCATGTACGCTACAGTCGGTTATGTGAATCTCGAAAATAATGACAAGCAGCTTCAACTCACTTTGCCAAATACCGGCAGCGCCAGATTTCTTGTTTTTTATAATGATGGTATCACTCCTATAGATAATGCGACTGTAATGTTGCGATCTAATGATGGCACGTATACGTATTGGACCAATGGTACAACTGACAGTGCAGGAGCCACTTTCAGGTTTTGGCTACAACCTACAATATCAAATTATGACTATTATGTAGCAACGGTTGTGCTTGCAAAAAATCTTCAATATAATTACTCCTCAATAGTTATTTTGCCCGGTACATCAAAAGACATTAAAATCACCACGCCGTGGCCATCTGCAGTATCCCAGTTGACCGTATCGCTTCTCAAGTCCACTTCTCAAAAAGTTTCAGGTTATGACGGCAATTTTGCGGTACAATTATACGACCGCCACGACAACAAAATTGCTGAATCCAAAGCCAATCAAATGGGCGACGCATATTTTTCAAATCTCAAAGTGGGCAGCTATGTACTTCGTGTAATAGACCTGAATTACACCAAGACGGATTGGGGGGTGACAAGCGTGGTACTTGATGGAAGCCAAACTTTTGTGCAAATCTTTAAAAATTCAAACCAAACAGATTATGAAAAAACAAACGATCCACCTAATGGTATAATCACTACCTCTGGCACATCCATCTCCCAAGATAAGATTCCGCCCTGGGTAAAAGCCGATGCCAAGTTGTGGTCCCAGAATCAGGTAAGTGATTCGGATTTTCTTAAAGGAATACAGTATCTCATACAACAAGGAATTATGAATATACCTGCAACACCAACCACATCAGACCCTGTACCGCAACAAATTCCATCATGGGTAAGATCAAATGCTGCGTGGTGGTCTCAAGGACAAATATCTGATAATGATTTTGTCAAGTCCATGGAATACCTCATATCTAATGGAATGATACAAGTTTAAAGCAAAACCATCTTTGCCATGTGGCGGGAAATAATTTAATCTCTGCTATGGCTTGTTATCGGATATTTCTTGATTGGAGGACTCTGAACGAAGAGGAAAAATGAAGGAAAAGGTTGCACCGCCACCATCGTTCCCAGCATTGTTTTGTGCAAAAATACTACCTTCATGTGCTTCTATAATTCCCTTGCAGATGTAGAGCCCCAAACCTGTTCCCTTGTCAGACTTTGTTACGAATTTTGAAAACAGTATGGGAATTATTGCATGGTCTATTCCTTCTCCGCTGTCTTTTACACTAATCTTTACATTATTGCCGGCAAGTTCTGAGACAATCATGATCTCTCCCTTGTTTGTAAATTTAATGGCATTGTGTAATAAATTGGAAATGACCTGGGAGATTCTGTCTCTGTCTGCCCAGACTAGAATCTTTTTACCGTTGGTCTTGTGAAGTACATTTATCTCCTTGTTGTCTACCTGGATGGTTTCGTCCCGAATGATTGTTGAAATTACATCGTTTATGTCAAAATCTTCTATTTTCAGTGTTAATGACTTGCTTTCTAGTCTTGTGGCGCTTAGAATATTTTCAGTCAGGCGTTGAAGCCTTTTTGCATTTCTTGTAATTATCTTGATTTCCGGATTGTCCTTGCCAAGTTGTTCTTCAAGAATCTCTACGTTGATAAGTATGGGCATAATGGGTGTACGCAGTTCATGAGCTGCGATATTGATAAATTCAGTCTGCATTATAAGCTGCTTTTGAACAGACTTGAAAAACTCTGATGTTATAATTTTTGTTGTCTCTGATTTTAAAGAACCAGATATTATGGGATCTCTGATGGCTTTCTTTATCATCTCTTCTTCCATCTGTGCGTCCCGCAGAATTTGGATAAATTTTTCGAGAGCCTCAAGTCCTCTATTCACCCTGATGTTTGCTTCTCTAAAGACCGTCTCCTGATTTAGCCTGTCTTTTATCATGCTATGTTTGGCTTGGATGTTTATCGTTGTCTGGTTCAGTTTTTCTCTTACCTGCTCAATTTTTTCCGCTCTTCGTTGAATCATTTCTTCACGCGCCATGAAAGCATCTTTTTTTATTTTTTCGACCTGCTCTCTTATGTGCTTCTGGATTTTCCTTACTTGAATGGCATGAAGTACAGCTCTATCGGTTTCTTCAGTACTCAACTTGGCAATCCTCTCAAATCATTTAGAATTTCTGAT
This sequence comes from Nitrosotalea sp., assembly GCA_050749405.1. Taxonomy (GTDB): domain Archaea; phylum Thermoproteota; class Nitrososphaeria; order Nitrososphaerales; family Nitrosopumilaceae; genus Nitrosotalea. The sequence goes on along the minus strand of JBOGRD010000012.1, from coordinate 8,243 downwards.
TGTTTTTTCTCGTACGCTTCATCACTTATCAATCCCTTCTCATATTCTAGTCTGAGCTTGAGCAGTCTTGATTTCAGCAGCAGGACCTGTTCCTTTGATTGCTGCTCTGCCGCAAGTCTGTTACATTCATTTAAGATTGACCCAAATGTTAGTTTCAAAATAAGAAAAGTTATCAGCATGAATTAAACCTCAACAAAACGAGTATGGTGCCCACGGGCCGCTGGAATAAAATATAAGTCCATCTCGTTGATATTTCTCCTTTAACTCGTCCAATTTGCTATGAAATTTGCCGGTATCGTTACGATTTACCAAGTAAGCGGCATTTAGCATTATTTGATCAAAATCAGCTTTCAAAAGGCAGGTTTCATCGGATGTTTTCGCAAGTTCGCGATGTATTTTTCCACTTAGCTCATCAATTTTTCTGTATGTCTGATTTTTGATCGCCTCATCCATCTTCATTTTAAGAAAGTAGGCCGTTCCCTTACCGGAAGACGAAATCTCTCTTTTTATTTTTTTAATTTCTGGATTGTCTTCTGTAGCAAGGTTGAGCTTCCTGAGGTCTGCTCCATCTATGATTATTTTTAATCCAAATTCATCCTTGCCTTCCATCTTTGTTATCTTTGATTCAAGTTCCTTGTAAGACTTGATCAGCATTTTTTTTACGCCGTCATCTGACTTGAAAATAATGCCAAATCTTGCAGGCAAAATCGTACCGCGCCCCCTAGCTTCCTCTACTACTCGTTGGTGAGAGGTAATGATTTCTGCATCTGGCCTCATCTCTTTGAATGGCACGTTGCTCACTACCGCGCTGATTTCTTTATAAGGGACGGAATAAGCCTGTTTTCCAAACAACCCGATGTTACCAAAATTGCGGCGTTGTATTCCAGCGAGAATGCAATAAAGATATCTTCCATCAGTCATTTATGTAGCCTCCATGTTCTCATTAGATCCATGGATGGCAGAGAGCGTAGCAAGAAGATCTAAAGCTATGAGATCAATGTCTGCCACAGATACGGTTATTCTTCCGCCAATAACAGCTCCTTTTGCCAACAACCTATCCAACACATCAACAAGTGATGGTGTTGCCAACTTTGAATCCGTGGATCTTAGCATCCCCTTCAAGACACCATCTAACTCTTCTTGTTTGAGTCCAAACTCCTCTGTTATGTCTCCTACTTTTTCCTTTATATGTATAAATGCCAAGCCAAGCCGTTCTACTTCTTCTGCAGACAGGTCTCCTGATGAGATTCTTCTTTGAGCTTGACGTTCTAGAATCTGTCGCAACAGCTCTACTATGACAAGGACTAGTTTTGCCAATCCCTTCTGAAGCTTGTCTCCATCCAAGGAGATCGTTTGTTGCGGGATTGATTTTTCTAGTTGCATTTTAGAGCTTTGAATTTCAAATCACCTCTTAGATCTCTTTGTATCTACCTTTTTTAGTTGTGTGCGTTCCCATTTTTCCCAGGGGAGTTTTATACCATATCTCTTGGCAGTTTCTAAAGAAGCTATTACTAGATTTATCTTCAGAGAAAGCAGATCGACTCCAACTATTGATATTGTGATATCGCCTGTTATCACGACACCTTTGTCTAAAATCCTGTCGACCAGATCTACGATAGTAAGCTGTTGATGTGTAAATTGTCTAGCTGACATGCTCTGTTGGCCCCTCCCTTTTCATCTTGCAATAGCCGCACACTCCGCTATCTTTGAACCAGTGACGCTCACAAAATCCTTCCAGATATTCCTCTCCTACCGTACTGGCTAGATGTGATACAACTATATCAAGTGGGGTCCCTCGTTGACACTCGGGGCATCTTCCAAAAACCCATCCTGCACTCATTGCCTTTTTGATACCAATGTCAACAAATTTGCCGCAGACTAGACACACTGCCATCTTGAATCAATTTCCTTTTACTTTGACGGTAATCCTGGCGGTGCTGCAAGCCCTAGTGCTGATGCATATCGCAAGAATGTGTCAATTCCGGAAACAACAATTCTTGCCCTTATGACAAGAATCTCAATACCTACAAGTGATACTGACAGGTTAGCATCAATGACTAGGCCTTTGTCTAATACTCTGTCTACTAGATCGTAAATGTTTAACATCGGTCTGTATGCTTGTTGTTGTGACATTTTCTAGTATTTTCATCTAGCAAATTGCTAGTTATAAGCCATTATGGTAGATTGTTCTATAACATTCTTCCAATATGCTCTTTTTATTGGTCTGGTAGTAAAATTCAATTCTTCTGCAATTCAGAATTTATGTGTGTGGCCAGATCATTGATCGTTATGGGTTTTCGTATGAAACACTTTACCTCTAAATTAGGAAACATTTTTCTAAATTCTTCATAATATACCTCAAACGCTGTAAAGAAGCAGACTTTTATGCTATCGCCTTTCTTTTTGAGTTCACGATACATCTCAAACCCATTCATTTTTGGCATCCTGATATCAATCAACAACAAATCATACTCATCTGGCTTAAAATCTGAAAGTGCTTTCAGAGGATCATTATAGGTTTTAACCTCGAACCCCTTTGCCTCCAAGCCCCTCTTTATGGATGCGGTAATATCGGGTTCATCGTCCACAACTAGAATCCTTTTCATTACCTGATCTCGTGCCATTTCGCTTAAAAATTTAGTGTATGTGTTAGCGATTTGTGAGGCCCTTGACGGGTATTATCTTGTTGGTATTTCAAATGAGAATATGGCTCCTGTGTTATTGGGTTTATTTATAGCCAGAATTCTTCCGCCATGTGCTTCAATTATATTCTTGGATATGTATAGTCCTAATCCGGTTCCTACGTCATATGAGGTAGTGAATTTTGAGAACAATCTTGATGCAACCTCTGGGCTTATGCCACTTCCGCTATCTTCTACGGAAACTACCACAGTTTCGTTTGTCTGGTTTATTCTCAATAATGTATTGCCTTTGTGAGTGAATTTGAAAGCATTATCTAACAAATTTGAAATCACTTGAGATATGCGATCCTTGTCAGCATGAACAATGATGGGTCCATTGGGAACAAATAAAAATTTTACATCGTTGGTTTTTCTGCCGGAATGTTCCATCTGTTTTACGAAATCACGTATTATTGATACTGAAAGCTCGTCAATGTCGAACTTTTGGTATCTTAGTTTGAGCGCCCGATCTCCTATTCGTGCGACTTCTAGAAGGTTTTTTGTCAGTTTCTGTAACCTCAGGGCATTTCTGTATATTGCTTCTATGTATTCCGCATGGTTTTCTTCTGGTTTTGCATGAAGCAGTTCAGAATATGTTAGTATTGATTGTACAGGGGTCTTTATCTCGTGACTGGCTATGTTGATAAATTCATTGTGAAGACTGTGAAATTTTGAGTTTTTAACAGGCGGGGCATAATACTCTTCAATCCCCCCTTGAATGCTTAGAGCCAATTAGATTACATTTTGCTTAATCGTGAATATAAAATACATGGTACATTGTTCTATGCAATAGTACTATTGACGAAGTTGCTTTTTGCAGTTCCAAAAAAAATTTCTCAAATTCTATACAATCGGTTCCAGTTGGACCCCATCAAGTTTGTCAGACTGTGTAACAATTGCATATAGTTGGGACCATGGTGTTTCTGACTGGAGAAACACTGTACCGTCTAAATCGAGAATGGAAAAACGCATGTCAGAGATTTCAGATACCTGGGTGTGCCTATTATCAGGCATTCGTCTTGAGATGAATACAGACAAGTCAGAGTTTGCTTTAATAAAAGAGAGAACTTCAAGATTGTCGGTATCTGGAATAGTTTTTGACGTTGACCTGCCTGTGTCAGGGCATATTATGCTCAGTAGCATCTTCTTTGGATGTTTCTTCTTTATTTTTTGTACAAGTTGCCGGACTTGTCTTAGCTGAGAGATGTTGCTATCTTCATCATCTTTGAGTTTTTTTGATTGACGTTCTGTGATGACATTTATCAACTCTTTTTTATGATTAAATGATTTTTGATACTGCATTATCATATCATGTCCAGTTTTTTCAAATGGTTGGAAGAGAAGCGAGTTTTGGCTTGCAATAAAATTGGCAATTATCTTACTTAGGAGGGCAAAGGCTATCTTGGCATTAACATGAGGAAACAATTCTATGTTTACAGCAGAGCGTACAGGAAACCCTCCTCCCAACATCTTATCTAATTCATGATAACCCGTAGTAAAGTGCGATTTATTTTTGAACAAGTTTGTGTCAGCACCTTCCACGGAGGAAAAATGTACAGATTTGAAGAATTCTGATGGACTGTAATGATCATAGCTATGAAACAAGTTGTTATTTACCGAAAATATGTAAGAAGGTCTGTTAATTCTGACGCCGTGTAGTTTAGATAAAAAAATTTCTCTGACTCTACGTTCATTATAGTACTTTTGTCTTAGTTCTATAATTCCATCAACTAGAAAATCAAATGTCTTGTCCTCTGGATTTTCGGTCACAAAAATTATTTTTGCGCCTGCCCGCTCTCTCCATGTCTGCAAGACCTTTGCATTGTTGGCTAGCGCTTCCTTATCCATCAAAAATCCTATGGCATCCCACGTGTCTATGACAATTATCGGCGCTCTTACGTCCATCAATTCATTTGTAATTCTCTCAAAAAGAGAACTGGGTTCATCGAGCCGACCATCTACAAATATGGGATGACTGACCTCAGTAGTAGATGTCTCAATATCTTCTATTTGTTTTGTTTGATCGAAGAATTCTTTTATCCAAGGATAATATTGAAAGAGCTGCTCTGGCGAAATCCGCGTTGAAATATAAAGGCAGTTTTTATTTATGTTCAATATTCTCAAAATACTAAGAGCTAATGTGGTCTTCCCAGTTCCAGCGTTTCCATTAATGAGTAATGAATAAGTGTCTTGTCTTAAGAACTGGAGAAGTTCGTTTGGAATCTTGACCTGACTATCAAATGTACGGATGGCTTCTATATCCTTTGACATTCATTCACCCTAATATGTAATGACGTATATACAATATGATATTTGAAGTATGAGGAAAATTCCAAGACTGAGAGCACATTTTGGAGTCACTAATGATTTCTAGTGGATCGACGCCTGCTTTCCCACTCATAATGTTATATCCTCAAGTTTGCAAAAATTTGATTTACTCTGCTGTTGAGGACCAAGTTTAACATTCTTACATAACATAGTTCTAGTTTGTAGTGATTCTGGGGTAATATTTGGCAATTCTTTTTTTATTTTACCATCAACAGTTTGTCAGCAAGAACTCGCTATATGATAAATATCCTTGCGTGCATATGACGCTAGAAAAATGTAAAGAATGTAGTCATTAATTAAAAATACTAACAGTAACATTGTTACAGGTCATGAATTGATCCTAGCCATATATCAAATTTGATTTATGTTGTTATCTTTTGATACACGTCCTAAATTATACCCGATTGTTATTGAATAAAGACATGAGTCAACAGAAATCAGTGTACTCGCAAGTGATAGAAGAACATCTGTATCAAAATAAAAAAAAGAGGACCGAACTTGGTCAACTTGTGCAGATTTTAGAATATTTGCGTTCATCAAATGATACTATAATCTCGTCTGTATCCAGATTTACTAACATGTCACACAACTCTGCAACTAGAAATTGCGAGAAACTGGTCAACGCAGGACTTGCTTCAAAAGAGATTACCGGCAATAACAAAAAATACCGAGTGACAAGCGAGGGTTTTTTGTTTCTTGATAACTGTAAAAATTTTTGGGATATTTTGTCTAGGTACAAGTTAAGTGATTTGCTGTATTGACAATGTAAAAATTAAGCCATTTTCCACTTGAGACGCATATTTCTTCAATCATTTCATGAAATTTCTGTAAATCTACTACAATATTATGTTGTCTTTCCTTTTCATTTGAATCCATGACATGGATAAAATGTTGTCAACAAATCCTTTCAAGGAGCGACTCTTCATTTTCATAGAACAGGCGTAACACAGGTCTTGCCTCGAGGGACTTTAACAGATAGAGGGTACTGCCCTTTTCGCATTCTTTCACCCCTTTGATGAGATAAACCTTTTCAGACTTGGCGAAATCTTTTATACGTACTCTCTCTCCACGATTGAAAACTGACATATTTTATGCAAAAAAAATAATCATAAATTAATTTTACTCATAAATAATATCCTGTGATCTTCTATACGATCGGTCCACCTCTTATTCTATTGAGGCCAAGAGGCTTGAGAAAGTCATCTTGCATTCATTCACATGTAAAAAGAGCATCTATTTTTTTGATTAATCAAGGCGTCACTTGACGTATGATTATCTGTACGACGTAAGTAAAAATTACAAAATCTAGTTGCCTATGCTATGACATGCGCTTCCTTTTTTCTCTGTTTTTTACAAAGTAACTCTAATATTTTGTTATATGCATAAAGATGATGGCTACCTTTTTGTGTTATCATACACGAGTCCAGATAATTTCTATAATCCATCAACTGGTTTTTCTTTAATAGCTCAAGACATTGAGTGAGTTGTCCATGTAATACATGGTTATAATACGAATAATTTAGGTTACTTCCAGATTCTAAATCCGTTAAAATTTTGATGTACGTTTCCACATAATCCGTCTTCATGATTTTATTGTAACGAATGTACAATTTAATCAATTTGTCACATCAATACAGAAAATTGTTCTGTTAAATATTGTAGTCAGTATTTTTTATGACACTTTATTTGTCGTTTTAGTGAATAAAATCCTTGATATAAAACTCAATTTTACAATAAAAACAGGCTTTTTCAACAGGCTGTATATGTTTTCAAAATACATAAGGATCATGTCTTGGTAAGACGTTATACACGATATGTGTTGCAAAACGTAAATCTGCTGAATTATAACTAAAATATGATATCAAAAGAGAAACTTCATAGCCCGATACAAGAACCTGTGCCTAAAAAAACAATTCTATGGAAAAATATTCCATAACATTTCTATGCAATCAATAAATAGATTGGTGATAGTTGTAGTATTTAACATGAGTATGCATCAGAAAGGATATGGTGTGGAGGAAAACAAGATAATGGCTAATGTATCTGCTGTTATCGATGCTCCAACTGCAGTATTGATAGCAACAAAATTTCTCCAACAACATCATTCTATACTAAGTACGGATACAAGACTAGATGAAGGCCAGTGGCTAGTAACTGCAAGGACAGGATTTTTGCAAGACCAGGTAAAAAAAGTAATAATAGATGCAAAGACTGGCAAAATCATAGATTGTATCTAGAGTTTACCATCCATAGAAGGTTTTCAAGTGAAACTATGAAGTAAAATGTGGATATCTTTTAGCTGCTAATCTTTAGATGGAAATTACAAATTCTGGTTTTTCGACGAATTCATGCCATTTATTACAATCTAAATCTAAAGTTAGAAAATTTGGATCTGACAAAGGATCCAGTGGCTTGTCTCTAATGGAATAATGACTGTCTAATGTGGCACCAAAAACATGAATTCTTTGTTGTTTCCTTTAGTGCAAGAAATATTTATTAAAAACTGTACTAATCTTACTTAACTTTCGTAGAGGGTATTTTTTTAGAAGATTTTGTGCATGTTCATAAATAGTAAGAATGGAAGATTAGAACATGTTAAGAGAGCTAAAAAGTTTTAGAGGTAGTTTTCTAACAATTGTTTTTGCCTCCCTGTTCTTAGTATCATTTGGGACGATTTTACACAATGCATTTGCAGACCAGCTTGTTGCTACTATTGGTGTAACGCAAGCGCCATACAGAGTGCTTGTGAGCCCAGACTCTGATGTGGTATTTCAAGCACAGGTTAATTGCTTTAATTTGTTGTTAGCAAACGGCGAGTTTGCCCAACACTGGGCCGAATGCATGCACGCCCCCTAATGCCACCATGATATACAAATGAACACGTAGAAAGTGCATGCAACCATAACCTCAATTTTTTCATCTCCGGGAATCATGATATCATTATATCTCTAGTATGGCAGGCAAGGATTACCTATCTATGGTTGTATAAAATATTTAGTTTCATAGTAATGAGGATCATTGCAACAATTGAAATCACAAAGATTGTTGTAGCAAGTGACCCAAATTCTGGTGTTGCTGGTAAGCTTGCAGGTCTTGCTAAAGAAGAGAGGTCAGTAAGATACTGGTCAAAGTATGAGGGAAATACAGCGTACGGATTTGGTTCTGTCTGGTCTGTGATATAGACCCATTTCAAATATTTTGTTGCCATGTAAAGCCAAGTTGAATTATATGTTG
>JBOGRD010000011.1:0-60239 GCA_050749405.1 Nitrosotalea sp. | reverse complement strand
GGAAGAACAAGTGTGTCCTGATTATCATGGCAAGTACTCCGCCCATAAACAAGAATATAATACCAAACGTTAGATAGAGATAACCCACATCGGTGTGGTGTGTTGAAAACATTATCTGCCACACTGGTCTGGGTTTTTGTAGTTCTAGTACCATATCACTCTCTCCACCCTAAATATTTTTGATATACATAAAATGTTTTTGATTATTTTCATGATCAGGTACTAGGCTCCACTACTAACGATCCTCTCATGTTATAGTGTAAAAGACCGCAATATTCCCTGCATTGTATGGGATATGTTCCTACCTCATTTGGTGCAAACCATGCATGGTTTACGTGGCCTGGAACTGCATCCTCAAAGACCACCCAGTCTGGGATGTTAAATGAATGCATTACATCTCTTGAATAGATCTCAAAGACGTATGCATGTCCCTCCTTGAGATGTAGGGTGCTAATTTCCTTTGTTCCATCTGCATGCTCAAAGGACCAGAACCACTGCTGGCCGGTTACTTTGATAACTTCGGCGTCAGCTGGAACATCTTCCACTGCCTTTTCAACCATCCAAGAATCTACACCGACATAGCACAAAACTGCAATAACAATAGCAACAAAGACCCACTCGGCTGTATCATGACCCATCTAGTGCCCCTCCTCCTCGTAGTGTCCAGCAGTTGGATCCTCAAGATGTTCCCATTTGGTGGGACTCTTGTTCTTTGGGTTTGATTCTCTAAACCTCCAGCAAAGCCAGATTATCGTACCTGAGACAATTGCACCAACTGTAAACGCAGCAGTAGTCATTCTAAAGAACAAGTTCCATACCACTGCCCTTAGGTTGATGTATTGTTTTGCAGATGTTTGTTGTGCAAGCTGTGCATGTACGAAATATATCTGGGGAACTAGAGCCAGAGCAACTATTGTTATAATTGAAATAGCAATGAGAGTTTTCATTTGCTGTTTTCACGTGCGCTCCACTTTCTATTTAAGCGTTTTGAAGATTGTCAGTGATCCAAAGTTTTTGAAACGCACTATTAGCTACCACCAATCTTTTAAGAAAATCATCCTTGGGTTTACATCTTGCAAAGCCAAAGATATTCATATTATATTACGACACATATCAATTTTTTAAATCCCGTTTGAAAATTATACCAGTTTCTTTAAATCAAATCTCGTGATTGCTATAACTACAGATATTATGGCTGCTACCATCAACGCAGGAACAGGAAATTCTGGAATCGACTCTAGATTTAACCTGTATCCTGATACGAAATTTGGATATACACCCATGTATACATCTGATATGACCGTATTAGGGTCTGCCATGTTGTTAAGATCAGTAATGTACTTTGTCATGAAATTGCCTATCTTGTCATTATAGGTCTTCTTGTCATCATTGTGTGTAATGAGTTGGCCATACATTTGAAGTGCCTCTTGAGCTAATTCCTTAGAATTTTCGTATGCATACTCATTTGCAATTTTTGGTGTTCCAGTTGATGTCATGCCATTGGCATATTCCATCTTACTAACAGTCATTGAAGAGAGATTGCCAAGCTCCGAAGACTTTATTGCATCGCCATATCTCTCAAGAGATTCTCTGAGAACAATTGCTATAGACATGGCCTGAATGGTGGAATTGTTTAAGGGAATGGGATCAACTCTGACAACTCCTGCCTGTTCCATATAACCGGCAATACTAAAGTAATCAGAATATGCCATGTCAGCGTTACCTGCCTTGGCATCTGAAATGGTATCATTAATTGTAGACGAGATCAAGCTTGCAAGTTGAGGATTACGTTCATTCAACTCTCTTGTATCATTGAAAGTCCAGTATTTCTTCAATAGAGTATCATAATAATTAATGGCATCTTTGTTTCCAGCGTGGGTTGCTATTAAATTGGTCTCAATTTTGACTTCGGGAATTTTTGCAAGAAAGGCTGCGCTCTCATAATCGTTAAAGCTGTGGGCATAGGCGGGTTGGATAAGAATCAAGCAAGCAAAGAACATTGATGATAAAAAGACAAAAACGGTATTACCTGACATGACATTTTTTTCCAGCTCACTTTAAAAAAGTCTTCTAACAATAATAGACCTCTTGTACCATTGATATAATTTGATCATGTGGTTGAGGTTCTTGCAAGGTAAGATCAAATCTGATACCAACTCCCTCCAAACTCATGGTACCACATAGCAAAATGTATCCATAACAGGCTGAAACGATACAATATGGTATCAGACATCCAGCTTGGTATGATCAATCCCTAAAGACAAAAGAAGATTTTGCAGCAATTTCTTGGCAAATTTAATTTGGATAAGACATGAACAGAAAAATCTACAACTGGCGTTAACCTGAAATTTACAAAAAGGAAAAAGGGGAAAGTTAGTTGTTTTTGGTTTGTAGTCTACTGTACTGTTATAGTCGTACTCAATGGTGGCGACAGTGCGTTTGGATTGTTAATAGACTGCCATACAAAGATTTGAGCAGTGTATGTGCCAGCTACTGACGGAGTCCAAGACTGGGCCGGGTTGAGTGATTGACCTGCAGATAGTGTACCTGTTATCCATGAGAGTGATACCGTTACACCGTTGCTATCCTGTATTTGTACAAGATATGCAAATGGCTGGTCGGTATTTTGTCCGTTAGCCAAATCAGCAGTCACTTGGATCTGCTGGCCTGTCTTGACGGTACCGTTGATTGCGTTGCCAAACGAGTCAACTATTCTTGGGTTGGTGGCCGGCGCTCTCTCGAGTGGAGGCACAACTGTACCAATGAATGTTGTCGATGTCATGCGCAAGTCATCAGCCGATGTGTATGGCGGAGGCAATGTTCTATCATCGTACTCGCCTGTTACTGTATCACCTTGTGAAACGTGCAACCTGTTACCAGATGACTGGAAGTTGGTTGTGAAATAGACAGTACCTTGGAAGATACCGGTATCCTGGCCAGTCTCTGTCATGGTGAGTTTGATACCACCTGAATCAGAGTCAGACCACACGTTGGTGTCGAACTTGTCGACAGCCTTTGGATTGAGGTTCATGTCTGGGTCTACGATTTGCAATACTCCTTGACCGTTAGCTGGGTAGCTTGCCTGTAACCATGAGACTTCACCAATGTTCCACCTGATCAGTGCAGAACCAGTAACTGTTTGATCTCTTGTGAATTCAAACGATACTGATACACCGTCAGAGTCTTCTGCCTGGAGGAATCCATCGGTTGGACCACAAGAACTCGATACGCTCTGGCACGAGTTTGGTTGTCCGTTGCCGGTAACGCTTGATGGCTGTGTGTTCTGGCCATCGACGCCGCCGACTCCCTTGATGGTATTGTCACCTGTCAAGATGACGTATCCAGTGAAGATGCCTGTGTCGACACCTGTCTCGGATAACTTGTAGTAGATCTGGTGGCCTCTAGTTGAGACGATTACCTGGTCTTCTGAAGTCAGTCCGATGGTATCAATCAGGTTTGGATCAAAGTTGTGATCTGGTGCGACTACTGTCATGTAGACACGATCAGTCCATGTGTATACCTTCTGGTCTAGCTGTACTGTTGCGCCAAAGTTGGAGGTGTAAATTGTCAGCTCAATGTCTTGGCTGTTTGCACCTACTGTCTTGGAGCCAGCTGGACCCCAGTCGGTATATTCTAGATTGATCTGTTCGCCTCTTTCAAGCAGAGTGTTTCCAAGTTTTTGTGGAATCTTGATTACTGCCTGGAAGATGCCTGTGTCTTTACCTGTCTCTACAAACGTTGAGGGCTTGGCATCAAAGGATGCAAAGATCGACTGGGTTGTTGATTTATCAGCCAGTGGACCCATTGTACCCTTGTATGCGTGCGAATCCCACTCGACTAGGTCAAGTGGCAATGTCTCAGCAGTTTGTGAGTCTAGGTTAAAGTCTGGCTCTACAAGTGTTAGGATCATGTCTGAGCCTATGATGTAGACAGACTTGTCAGATTGTAGTACACCGTTTCTTAAGTCAAATGTTGCAGAGTCTGTGACAGTTTGTGGTTGACCTGATGCGTCACTTGTATCAAAGTATGTTACAGTGAGCACATCTCCCTGTCTTACACAGTAGTTCTTGGCAAGCGATGCGCCTGAACTGAAGAGTGAGCTTGCAGTCTGTGCACTGCTTCCTGGTGGAGGCAATGCAAATCTTGTGCTAGATCCTGGTGCAAATGTTCCTCCATTTATTCCACCGTCATAATTAGTGACGGCAAGACATGGAGTGCTACCTGTACCTGCTGGACCGTCAGTCAGTTCGATTGGCAAGTTTGTTTGGAAGATTCCAGAACCTGGCGAGATCTCAACCATTGGGCCTAGATCTGGTGCCGCGGCAAATGCGGAATCGTTCTGTGGTGGAAGTGCAGCTCCGAGCAGATCAACTATGTGACCTGGGTGGGATACTGGACCACCAGCTGTTGCCAAGAGTACTGATTGACCTTGTCTTGATACCTGGAATGCAACTGGACCGTTGTTGATATCGCCAGTTGATGTTCCATTACTATACCAGACGCCAGTTGCGATTGTGTTTGTACCAGACGCTGCTAGTACATAATCTGGGTCATTGACTCTTGCGTGTACAATGACGTTACCGGCTGGCAGTACCAATGGTATGTCGGCTAGGCCACCAGTTGATGGTACTAGACCGTTACCAGACAAGTCTCGGTGTAACGGGAATACACCTTGTAGGCTTGATGCTGATGCTACTCCTGCAGTGTTAGTGGTGTCAAAGTTGGCTCCACGAGATGAGCTACTGATTGTACCAAATGGTACTGGGTAGACAGTCTTGTCCAACTTGACTGAACCTGTGTTGCCTCTAATACCAGCGTTGTCAGATACTTCGACGAGTTTGCCAGATTCATCACGGAAGTCAACATAGTTGACCTTGATGTTCTGACCGTTTACTCCTACGGGCACGCCGCCTTGGCATACTTGATCTGGAACCTCGAAGGTGCCAGTAAAGACGCCTGAACCTGCTGCGGTCTCAACTAGTGAGAATCCGGTATTAGCAAGTCCTGTGTTGAAGGCTTCGCGTGTTGCGCCGTTAAGACCGCCAAAGCATGCTCCAGATGTCGGATTGACACCTGCAACAGTAGAGTCGGTCCATCTAAGATCTTTTTGACCAAATTGTACATCTAAGAGTCTGCCGATGGACCTGCCATCAGAATAGGTACCAAGTCCAGTTACGCCGACTGTATCGACTGCTGGGTCTTCGGTAGCTGCACCTGTTGGTGCGACTGTGTTATAGATTACAACGAGGTCGTTGTTAGTATTGAGGTCTGGGTCATTAACAGTAATTGTCACAGTGTCTCCAACCTTGTATGTCTTTTGGTCAAATGATACGGTTCCAGAGTGGGTAGGGATATCTTGCTGTGCAGATATCTGTGTGTTGACACCGTCAGCACCTAAATCTAAGTAGGTTGCCTGTGGTGCTCTTGCCTCAGACTGGAGCATATCTTGGATTGCTACGAACAGAACGTCGTGACTGATTGTTCTCAGTTGTGTGTAGGTGGCAGGATCGAGAAGGTTTAACTGGTTGAGCATGAGGTACTGGGTTGTTCCAGTAAATACGCCAGTGTTGTCACCGGTCTCTTCAAGCTCCCATCTGTAGATGGCGTTGTTTATTCTCTGACTGTTGTCTGTACCGTCACCTATGATACCAATTGAGAAGAAGTCAGTTGCTACTGGAGTACCAATACTCTGGAATTGTCCGCCAGCGGATTGTGTGCTAGGTAATGTTGTGCCAGCTGTTGTGAACTGGAACATTATACCAACATCAGCGCTCGCTGGTACACTGAAGACTCGCTTGTCAAGCAATGTACTGTTGAGGTTGATAAAATCTTGCAGGTTTGTCGAGTTTGCAAGTGATATTGCTTTGTCGCCTACGCTGTTAAGACCTGTGCTGGGATTGATTACCGTGGTTGCTGTATTGTATATCAAAAACAGCTGCACTGCTGTTGGATCGCTACCAGTTGCACCATTAAGTGAGGTAAATGACCTCAAGTCATAGTTGAGGAAGTTGAATCCATGGAATCTAGATGTTGCTGCAACAGGAGTATCACCAACAGAACTGTTGGTGTTGTGTATTGTCTGTAACAGTGATGACATCTTTGAATTGGTATCAACTGTGAAACCTCCACCATTTGCAATGGTGATTGGTGAAAGTGATTGCCAGGTAAATATTGGTCTTCCTGAAAAGCTCTCGTCAACTGCTACGTTTGGATCAGTTGCGTTTGTACCGCTAAAGCTCAGCGTTCTTGTTCCGTTTGCAGTTACTGTTATAGTAGGTGCAGTAAGGAACATGGTTGCTGACTCTGGGCTGAGTCCAGCCAATGTGAATGGATGACCAATCTTCATTGCTGTGACTCTTTCAACGTTTCTGTCATAGAAATTGAGATGCTCTGTAACTTTAGAGTTCTTGTTCGCATCCATATCGGTAAGTGTAATTGGAATTCTCTGACCTGATGCCCATGTGTTGTTGGTTGCAGTCATGGTTATTGAACCAAATGCAAATCCTCCAACAATGCTTCCGCCAATATCATTATACTTGAATGTGGCAGACTGTCCTCGGATTGAAGCCGAATTCAATGTTATAACATCAGTTTTCTTGGCACCGTCCCAGTTACCAAAGACACCAGTGTTCACACCACCTTGTTCGATGAAGGTGATTGGCTGAGAACCAGCAGTAATAATTGTAGAGTTAAGGGTTTGCTTAGCCGGGTCACCACGAGTGATGGATGAACCGTTGAGGATTTGTTTACCGTTGGACTGGAAGTCCACGACTCTAGCACCCGTTCCGGATGGATTGAGTGTGAACTTGCCGTTGTGGTTGAACATCATCGATGTCAAGTTGCCAACAAGGTTCTGCATTGCTGCAGCTTTACTGTCGGCAGCTGGAACACCGTTTCTGTCAAATGCCTCATAATACAATGTATTATTGCTTGCACTTGAACCCCATGTCCAAGAGTCTTCCTCTGTTGGGTCTATGTTTAGCTGTGGATCGTTCATTGTCAAGAACACTTGAGTGTTTGTTGAATAGGCTGTTCTATCTGGAGTGACAGTGATCAGGTTTGATGGAATTCTATCAAAAGTCAGGTTGACGATTTGGTCGCCGCCTGCTGCTGAGTAATCAACTACTACTGGAGTTGGAATTGCCGAGAAATCATATAGCTGGATTACAGGCCATGCTGCTACAAGTGCTGGTAGTGCATGGTAGCCACTTGGATTGGTGTTTAGAGTCTTGTTCTCTCTAACCACATTTGTTTGAACTGTTCCGTTAAAGGAAGCAGTAGTCATGGCACCACATGCTCCGCCAAGTGCTCCCACAGGAATTTTTGTAGTGGAAGCTCCAGCAAAGCCTACAGAACCAGTAGCTGCACCTTGGGCCACAGTGAATCCTTTGGATTGTGAACCAAAGTCAATACCATTGATTGATCCGGTGCCACAGAAGGCTCCGAAGTTCAGTCCTTGGTGATGTACTGGTGCAGTGTTGCTTGCAATTTCTGCTTGATTTCTGTCAGCGAAATAACCATACCAGTTACCGTCTGTACCCTGTGCCATTCTCAGTCTCTTACCGTTGACGGTTACAATAGGTTCACCATAAGCCTGATCCAATCTGTTTATGTTTGGATCATTGACTATGACTTGGACCACTTGTGGACCGGCAAAGTAATTGTTGAACTGGGAATTTTCTGCAGAGACAAACAAGTTTGGATGTGAAGCTACCTGAGCGTGTGCTGATGGCATTGTGTTTGGCAATGCAAATGCAGCGCTGCTCAATAGTAGTATTGTTAATAGTGATAGACTAGTTATTTTTCTGAATATGTTGTTGTACATAGTTATTGTAATTTTTGCACGAATTTAGATATATAAGCATAATGGACGATTTGTTCACTTTTTGTGATAAGATCATTTTATTTTGAATCTAGGGGGAACAATTATGAATAATCCATAATGTTGTATTATAGATTTTACAATTTGGGTCATTTTTGTCAGATCGATGCAATATTCCTATTGTCTCTCCCGCATAAGCGTTGCCATCGAGAACAATATTACTGCAGTAACGCAGAGTATGGTACCTACAAGAAATAATATGATTGCAGCCATAAGTGAGCCCAGAAAGATCACCTGCTTGTTAAGATATGCATCGAGGAACTGGTACCCTATGACAGAGCCTGCAATGACTAGTGCAATTCCTGGGAACCCGTAAAATGGAATCGGGTGCTTTACCGAAATGAATTTCAGTGTATTCATCAGTACTGCTATACCATGCGGTACGGAACTCTGTGTTGATGTTTCACCGTTGTACGATATGGTGATTGGAACCTCGGCCACGCTCAGTCCCTTGTTTGATATCTTGAGCAAGATCTCAGTTGATACTGCCATGCCTGTCTCTGTTGGATGGATTGACTCGATTGCCCTCTTAGAATATGCTCTGAACCCTGACTGGGCGTCTGACACCTTGAAATCAGATCCAAAGTTTGCAGCTGATGTGATAATCTTTATTCCTTGTTTTCGATATCCCGGCGTCTTTGAGTTCTTGTCTAGGAATCTTGATCCAATTACAACATCGACGTTGTTTTCCTGCAACGTATTGACAAGAAGTGAGATTTGATCCGGGTTGTGTTGCCCATCACCGTCAATTGTTACCATAATGTCAGCGTTTTCCTGTCTTGTCCTGTCAAATAGTGTAATAATTGACGCGCCATAGCCTTCATTTTTCTTGTGCGATATTACGATTGCACCGTTTTCTTTTGCAATGCTTGCAGTTTTATCGGTAGAGCCGTCATCGCATACAATGACTTTGTCACAGTACTTGAGCGAGTGCTTTACTATATCTGCGATTGTCTTTTCCTCGTTGTATGCCGGTATGCAGACCAGTTTCATGTATCGTACAACCTTTGCGTCATCTTTTAATTTAGTTTGTGGTCACATGCACTATTAACACCCTTTGGGCAAAGGCATTGCTCTAATTTTGGCAGGACCCCATGATCGTTTTTAGAAAATTAACCCTTTTACAATATCAAGACAAAAAAGATGACATATCCCAGACAACTTGGCAGCGGGTCAGCGTTCAGCTTTTAAACCCAGCCACTTTAAATGACATCGTTTGGCAAACAAGAAAAAGACGCCGGAACCGACAAGTCAACCAAAACCAAAGAGGAATATTTCAATTAGGCCGCATCTTCTTTCCTGGGCAGTCTTTATTCCAACCGTTGCTGTTGTCTTTATCAGTTTAATTGCGACAGTCTTTCCCGCACTGATAACCAGGACGACAAGCCCATTTCAGGACCAGATCTTTGCGCCAAACATAATAAACCCGTTCCAGCCCGGCGTGATGGCAACACCGTTCATTTTGGTAAACCTGCTTGTGCTAGTAGCAGGGATTGCATATTACAAAAGATCAAAAGGCGCGGAGCAGTTGAAAAAAATTGCCAACTTTGAGCTAACAAAAAAACAAACTTTGATTGGAGTAATAATCATACTTGCAATCTTTTGTTCAATAGCTGCCCAAACTCTTGGAGAGGCAGAGACATGGGCAGACTATGGTCCTGTCAAACAAAGGGTCCAGTCATGGGACATATCACAGTTTGGCAAGAGCTTTGAGCCGCACTTTAGATACCTCTTGCTCTCTTTGTCACAGCACGCATTTGGTAACATGAGGGTGATTCCATTTGTGATAAGCGTTATACTGCTTGTGCAAGTTTACTTTTTTACTTCAGATATCACAGGCAAAAGATTTCCTGGAATAGTGGCAATGGCACTGGTGCTTCAAAGCTATGTCTTTATCGGATTTAGCACGGCTGCAACCTATGACAACACTTGGATATTGATGTACGTGTTTTCTCTGTATCTGGTTTTAAAGTTCTGGCCTCCCTCTCCTGTACCATACTTTTTATCATTTTTTTCAAAACCTCTTACCTTGGCGTTTCTGCCAATGACACTTTATTTTATTGCCCGCTCCACTCTTCCAAAAAAAACTAGGCTGTATTCTCTTGCCACATACGGAGTCATCATAGTTATGATTGCCGCAGCAGCTGTCGCATACCAGACAACCTTTACAGGATCTGCCATAGCATTTGATGGTCCAGAGTTCTGGCAGGGATTTACCGCAGCTGCAATGCAGATGAGGTTTGACTATATTGTCATGCTTTTCTTGCTGCCGCTTACCGTACTGCTCTTTTTTGCATCAAGAAGAGGCGTGCTGCATGCCGACTCTATACTGATATTCATATTTTTTGTATTGATTGCAGCCCCCCTGCTTACTGGACTTACACAGCAGACAAACGAGCCATACAGGTGGGTCTCGCTTTCAGTATTTTTTGCAATAGGTGTAGGAGTACTGCTGTCTAGCAGAACTAGGAAGCCTGTCGAATTATCGTCCAATATGTAGTAACCCGGTCTCCTGGTACCACTGGATAGCCGTCATGGTCTGCAAATACAAAATTTTGTTTTCCATTTGGTGTGGTTTCAGATACCAGGTTCAGCGATACTATTGTTGGAGAGGCATGCACTATGGAATCGTTTACCTTTAGGATCTCAATTTCATGTCCTCCTACACTTGTCAGACTTCGCTGGAACAAGTTTATGTTGGAGTTTATCAGCTGGCTGAACGTTTCTGGATCTACTATCTTTACACGGTCAGTCTCAAGATATGAAACTAGGTTTCCTGTAGAGTCGTGTACAACTATTTGTGCATAGACTCCAAGTATTGGGCTTGGTGCCGCCGGGCTTTGCGCAAAAGAGACCCCGGTTGACAACAACAAGACAGAACTGACTGCCAAAAAGTAGAGTCCCAGTCTCATGTTTTTTTAGAATTGATTTTATACTAATAAGCTTGTTGTAATTCTGCGGACCACATCTTGTATTTGTTATCTGCAGTACGACTTTATGGATATGCAGATACAATGTACAGATAGCTATTGTACCAGTTCAATTTTTTTTATGGAATGTCGTAAAACTTCTTCTATGTCTTTGGATTTTTTCTTTGGAAGTATTATTTCTAAACCAAATGCCTCTCCATTTTCTGCAACATCTAGATAAGTGCCCTTGCCTAACGTTATGGTTTTAATAATTCGTTGCTTACCTTTTGCAAATTTCACGTATATTGCATTTGCTAGTGGATCATATTGTGCTAAAGCCATGTCTTTTCAATACTCCTCGTATTGTCCACATTAATGAAATAATCCAAACTGCTGTATTAAACTTGGCAGAACCTTCTATGAGAACTTTTCTAACTTGCATTCAAAAATTCTGATATCTTGTTGTAATCCCATGGCCCGCACCCTGTCTTGTGTATGTTTATGACTCCCTTTTGCCGCAGCTGCTCAATGACATGCACTGCAAACGGCAGCGCACCTGTAGCGCCAGGCGAGTTGTAGTTTAGAATGTGAATTGATCTTTCTCCCTCTTCTATTACCGCATCTGGGACAAACTTGCCTGCACTGTCAATCACTGATGCGCGTACGCCTGCAGTGCCTCTTACATGAAACTTGGACGGGTCAACCTTTGGAAGAAACTCTCTTACTCGGTTAATCATAACTGTCTTTGATGCAGAAGAAAGAAACTCGCTTGTCGCAAGAGAGAGAAACTGGGAATCAAACAGCATCTTTGCCGCGCCAGATGACAGCATCTCAAGAATCTTTGACGGGAACTCTTTGATGTTTTCTGTGAAATTATACCCGTATGGACTGAAGACCGGCACTGCATTTGGCCCCACCTCGCAGCGCCCGTCATGTCGCACAATCCAGTGGGGGTCCAAGAATGGATACTCGGGGTGCTTTGGTACAGAGTAGACTGAAACTTGGGTAAGGTTGTTGTATATGGGGTCGGCCTGCCAGTACTCGCCGCGAAAGTGAATGTCGGTAAGATCTTGCGCCACACCCATTGCATGTGCAATATCAATTGACATTCCCCCTGATGCGTTTATGACATAATCTGTCTGTATGGTATCAGAACTTGTTTTTATCTCAAGAAACTCTTTTCTGTCCTGTATCTTTTGGGCTCTTGTGTTTAGCAAAAAACTTGCGCCGCCTTGCTGTGCGTCCTCCATCAGCGATTCGGTAAGCTTGCCATAGTCTACCGATGCATCCTTGGTACAAAATATTGCCTTCTGGCAGCGCACCTCTGGCTCTTGCCTTGATACCTCGGAGCTGTCCAAAAGTTTTATCTCTTCTTTTTTCAGCCCGTTTTGCTCTCCCCATGATACGTATTTTTCAAGTCTCTTGGTGCCTTGCTCGTCAAGTGACACTTCCAGGACTCCGTCTTTTTTGAACGGCAAGCTCTTTTGTTTTGCGTACGTCTCCCACATCTCAAACCCAAGCGCCGCAGCCTTTGCAAAGAGCCTCTTTTTTTTCGGATCATAAAGAAACGGCGCGTGGACCTTTCCTGTGTTTCTTCGGCTTGTATGAAATGCAACCTCTGGCGCCTGTTCGAGCACCAGAATTTTCTTGTCTGTAACGTGTGAGAGAAAGTATCCAAGCGAGGTTCCTAAAATTCCTGCTCCAATTATAGTAATATCAGATTTCAACTAATTTCTTGCCATCAAAGTATACAATAGATGTTTTGATTAATTCCCAAGATACGCTGGAATACCATAATGATGTTTTATTTTCAACCATACAAAATTATGTTTATTTCTTTGCTTGTCTTCTCTGTACCAGCACCCCAATCAAATGGTTTGATCTTGAAAAGCATTCTCGGATTTTTTTTCATAGTTACCAAATTCTTAAAACATGAATATTATTGTTTAGCAGTATCAACTAATTCTATTTCTTTTATAGAATGATGTAAAATTTCTTCGATATATTTAGACTTTTTCTTGGGAAGTATTACCTCTAGTCCAAATGCTTCATTTTCCGTTACATCTAGATACGTACCCTTTCCTAGTGCTATAGTTTTAACAATTCGTTTTTTATCTTTTGCAAACTGTACATATATTGCATTTGCTTGTGTATCATACCGTGCTAAAGCCATGTTTCTTCAATGCACCTCATGTATTCCACATTCACCATCGATAAGTCCCGCCAACCAGCATTTGAATTCAATGGTTGTTTCTAGATCCAATCTAGAATGTTTTTGCAGCACGAGATATATGTCAATAAATTAAAACATAAAAACACATTGTTTTTGTCAGCATTAACTCATGGTGATCATCTCGTCAACATGATCTTCACATTTAAGAATTAAGACACATTTGTCCATCTTAAGATTAGTTTTGTTACATCTAAAGCGAATTTCAAATATGATTCTGTGGAAAAATTTAACTTGCATTATGGTATAAGAGGGATACGATGAAGCTTGCCATACTAGGATGTGTTGCGCTGCTTGCAGTCTCCTCTAGTCCTGCGTGGGCAGCGTTTGATGCTGACGGCAGCTATTACTGTAACGGCTCTAACCTTCCACTGGAGAAGGCAATCTACAAGTCTTCGGTTACCAAGATAGATAATGATCTGAATTCATATCTCTCGCTGAACCCAAGTGCGACAGACCAGGAACTTCACAGCTATCTAATATCAGACCCCGAGGTGGCCCAGCCATATTCCATCATGGAGCAGTCAAAGGCATGTCTGCAGTCAAACGGAATCAGCCCCAATTCGGTTACGGCGCCAAGCTCGCTGTTTCTTGAGGTCTTTGCAGCTCCAGAATTTGGAATCGTATCAAGTCTTGTGTTTGGCATTACACTAGCAAGCGTTATTGTGCTTCAAAATAAAATTAACAAAAGTCATCTCTTCTAAAAGTCTAGGGTGCTGCATGTCCCCAACCTCTTGCCTCAAGCACTGACATGGTACTTTGTGTTACGCATGCAGGACGCGAGTCAGAGTTGCTTATCATCAGGTAAAGCCCTGAAGTACACTTGACATTTGCCGGCTGGGCTCCAGCAGTTACCTGCGCTCTTGGAGATGGCAAGTTGCTTGGCGTTGGCATGGAACTAGTCATTGTACCATTTGAGGACTTGGCAATTGTTGCATTTGCTTTCATCGCCATATTTTCTTGCGTCGAGGTACCGTTTGCAGTATTTGTTCCATTTGCAATCTTGGTGACAGTAACATTTGCAGATACACCCACCTGTGTTGCAATGCTTGGGGCGCCTGTCTGGTTTGTGTTCTGCGATACCGCTTTTGTTGCACTTGCGTTAGAGCTTACCATGCCTGGCGCATAGGTCTCGCCTGGTGCACACGGGTGATCGCCGCAGATCTTGGCACATGGATATGACGTTGAGCATGGCGTACCCCCTCCGGCACCTGCCATCTGGGCTGATGCCTGCATGCCATACCCTAATGCAGAGCATGTAAACAGTACAGACAATATCACGGCGAGAAGCTTCATGGTATACCTAATTGTACAAATGGGCAGATAAAGTTTAAGGTACCAGGTTAAGGAACTGTCTCCTGATAACGTGACAACACCTCATACAACTATGCAGAACTAGGTAGTTTTTGCCATTCTTTACGCATTCTCTTTTGGAACTTGACACTGTGCTCTCTCCACGGTTTCTGCCTGCGTAAAATCTCAGAGAGTCTTTCCCTTGAAGCTTTTTTTATTGTTGCCTGTCCGTTTTCAATAGTAAAAATTATTCTATCTCCTTCCTTTAGATCAAGTGAAATCCTGATCTCCTTTGGGATTGTTATCTGACCCTTGGTGGTGATTGAACCTATACTTAGCTCTGACATTTCCTTACATTATGGTAAGGATTTCCTTGTTAATGAATATTGAAATATCAGGCAGACAGAAGTATGTGAATCGCAGTTCCCTTTTCCATTCCTTCAGATTCTGCCCAGATCTTCCCCCCGTGCCCCTCAACTATTCCCTTGCATATTGACAGGCCAAGTCCTGTGCCCTTGTGCTCCCTTGTGTTTGATGTATCCACCTGATAGAACCTTACAAAGATCTTGTCAAGCTTGTCTTTTGGTATTCCCGTTCCGTTGTCCTTTACAACGATATAATAGAATTTTTCTTTCTTGTCAAGCGTTATGGTTATACTGCCCCCCTCCTTTGGGCAAAAATTTATTGCGTTAAGTACGAGATTTGTTACAACCTGAGATATTCGTGTATGGTCACACATGCACATGGCATCTGACACAAGAGATGTTGTTATCCCTATCTTGTTTTTGTCAATTAGTGGTTTTATGTCTGATATTGCATTTGATATAATCTCTGCAAGGTCGTGTACACTTTTTTCCAGTTTTAGCTGCCCAAGCTCTATCTTTTGCACATCAAGTAGATCAGAGATCAGCTTTTGCATGGATTCTGTGCTGGATTTTACTATCTCAAGCCTTTCATGCTGCGTTGGAGTGAGAGGACCGAACTTTCCTGCAAGTGTCAGGTCCACGTAGCCCTGTATTGGCACAAGAGGAGTCTTCAATTCGTGTGTGACCATTGCCAGAAATTCGTCCTTTGCAATCTCTGCATTTTTTAGCGCCTCGTACTGTTCAATTAGCTTTGCCTGACTTTCTTCTAACTTTTCTTTCGAGTGATATATTTCAGTGATATCTCTTAATGCAATGGTTCTTCCAGTCAACCTTCCTTGCTCATCGTAAATGTTGGTGCCACTAAGCAGCGTCGGAAACTCAGAGCCATCCTTTCTTTTCATCCAGATCTCCCTGTTGATTATCTTGCCATTCTCTTTCCATTCTGCAATTGATTTTGCCAGCTCGCCATAACTTTTCTCTGCAGTATGATCGATTGCTTGTGCTTTTTGTATAATCTCTTCTTTTGTGTACCCGAGGTTTTTTGCATATGCGTCGTTGCAGTCAATTATTTTTTCGTCAAACGTTATGGTGCGCAGCATATCAGGTGAGCTATCGTACAGGTTACGATATCTTTTTTCCGTAAGTACAAGTGACTCGTGTGTCTTTTTTAATTCTGCATACTGGTCTTCTAGCCGGACCTCGCCCTCTTCTGCCTTTTGTAGCGCCTCATGCATCTTGGATACGTCCTGGATTGCAATGATGTATTCTGGAGGATCTTTTTTTCCAAGCCTTGCACCGCTGCACATGCCGTAAAACTTTGTTCCATCTTTTTTTAGCAGCAGTATCTCAATTAGCGGGCCTTTTCCGGTCTTCTGCATCTGTGCAAATCCATCAAGTGCCACCTTCTTGTAATTGTGTTCTATAAAGTCAAAGCACGATCTGCCAACCAGCTCCTCTTCGGCATACCCAATGTAATCAAGTGCGCGCCTGTTGATGTCAGTTATTACGCCGCCAGAATCAAGCGTGCACATTAGATTCGGGGATACCTCAAAGAACAGCCTGAACCTGTCCTGGTCTACTTGTTCCATGCTTACACTACAAGCATTATTCTCTTTTATAACCCCAACCACTGGTTTCCATGTTACAGAATTTGTGGCCTAGCTTGTCTCTTTGTAGCACGAGCATTTCTTTGACTTGTGTGTGACACACCCCACAAGCCTGTGGTCCTTGCAACCGCAAATTATGCATTTTTTGTCCATTATGATAACTTGGTACTATCGATGGTATATGTGATACTGTCAAGTTATCAGGACATGATGATATCATAATTACCATGATCCTTTAAGAAAACTAATCATCAGGCAAACATTGCAAAAGTAACAAAGTGTGTATGGCAGTATCATGACAAAAAAGATGATCTTGGACCAGTCTTTGATTATTTCAGGTATTGTGCAAACGAGGCAATACGTATCGGCATTGAAATGAACCTTACATCAAAGTTCAAGCTACATTACCAGTTATACCATAAATTGCGCATCGATTCACGATTTCATTCCAAGTACATCTATGGGGCACTGGAATGTGCTGCCTCCAAGCTAAAATTGTACAAAAAATCACTCAAGAAGAAACCAGACGCCAAGAAACCATACATCTCAAAAAACCACCTCATAATTGAGAACCAGGCATACAAGATTGAAGAGGATACCATCAGGATTCCAGCAGAACCCGGAAGATATCTCTTCATAAGGCTGACAAGGTACATCTTAGAGAAGATAAAAGATGCAAAACTTGGCAGTCTTGTCATAACAGATGACAAGTTGATAATTTCGTACTCTAGGGATGTTACAGCACAAAAGGTAGCTAGTTTTGTTGGAATAGACAGAAATTTGGATAATGTAACAACGTATGATTCTGCAAGAAATTGTTTTGTTCACGATCTGTCAGAGGCTCAGAAAGTAATTGCTGCATATAGTACAGTAAAAAGCAAATTCAGGCGTAATGATTCCAGAATAAGAAAAAAAATATTTCAAAAGTATGGCAAATTGCAGAAAAATAGGGTGCACGATATCTTACACTGCACCTCAAAAAGTATAGTATCTCAAAATTGCGGAATCGTAATGGAAAACCTCAAGGGAATCCGCAAGCTGTACAGAAAGGGAAATGGTCAGGGAAGAAAGTACAGAAGGAAGATGAACGAGTGGTCATTTTATGAACTGCAACGGCAGATCGAGTACAAGGCAAGATGGCTTGGTCTGCCGGTAGAATTTGTAAAAGCAGGTGGGACAAGCTCAAAGTGTGCGGTATGTGGGTCAAAGCTAGTACCCGAAGAGCGCCGAAAGATGTTCTGTTCCATTTGCAAGAGTATCGTTGACAGGGATGTCAATGCTGCTCACAATATCTTGCTTAGAGGCACACAGGTCGTGCCAGACGGGGCTGCAGGTGAAGCGGTGATGGCAGAATCTGGTAGTAAGGAGCCGGTAATCTGTCTAGTCGATGCAGCCAAGTTAGGTGATGGGATTAATGTCCCGGTAACTTGACAGTACCTTATATGTTGGTTCATTTGTGAAAAAAACTTTTCATCTGTGTCCCAGATGAGATCCTTTTTCATCTTGATTTGTTTTGTCTGTCTTTATTTGCTGACCTAGGTTTGATGTATGTACCTTGTTTGCAGATACGTCTTGCTTGAGTGTCTTGAACTGTTCCTGGAGCTTTGTTTTGTCATCTTTTAGCTGTTCCTTGATTGTGTTTGCTATCTCTTTTTGTTCCTGCTTGAAATAATTTATTTGGTGCTCAAAATATGATACACTCTGCCCATAATTTGTCTTGTTCAAGTCAAATGGGAAATGAGTCTTGTTTGAGAAATCATCAAATGACAATGTCTTGTTTGTAAAGTCGTCAAACGATAATGTCTTGTTTGAAAAATCGCCAAATGACAATTTATCATGGTCTTGAGATACTTGCTTGTGATCTTCTTGATACGAGAATGCCGTAGGCATTGCGGCAGCTGCGAGTACTAGTGCAAGCAATATGCCCAGCGATCTCATGGTTCCAAGTTTGTATAATTTGTTTTAAGCCTTGGTGAGGAATGTGAAGTAATCTTTAAATGAAAACTTTTGTTTTTTCAAATTCTACAATTGTTATTTTTTTCTTCGATTGATTCATGGCATATCACAAGAGAAATTGCGAGAACCTGCAATACATTTTAGTATGTCACAGACATATCGCACCTCAATGTCTGGTCAAGAGTCTGTCGAGTGGCAGATAACAAGCAAGGTACAGGAGACTGCCAACACCTACACGTACACATTTTCAACTGGAAAAAAATCCGAGATCTCAATTGGCCAGTTTGTGACAATTGGCACGCATCTGAAAAGGCCTACCGCTTCTGGGGGGACAGAAGAAAGTTTTGTAGAGCGCGCATATTCGATTGCATCGTCACCCAGCAGGGATAACGTGGAGCTTACGGTAAAATGCGAAAAGCCCTACGGATACATCAATCCGGCACTCAAAAAGGCAGATGGCTTTGCGGCATATTTTTTTGAGCAGGCAAAGATTGGCGACAAGGTCAAGGTAAAGTTTGGCCTAAAAAAGGATCATTTCCTCTCAAAGGTGGCATCTGGTACAGAAAAGGATATCGCATACTGGTCTGGAGAGAACGGGGCAGAATCGGCGCGGGGCCTTGTGCAATACATGCAGGACCGGCCAGACCTTGGGATAAAGCTTGTCCTGTTCTACAGCAACCCGCACCTTTATCTTGGCACTGACAAGACAGTCAACGTGATTTACTATAACTGGCTAGTTGAGATGGCAAAAAAGATGGAAAATTTCAGGGTTGTCTTTACATTTACAAGGGACGCTGAGGTTCCTGCATCTGACCATCCGCGAGTATTTTTCCGAAAGGGCAGGTTCTTTGTGGACCCGTCAGGGGGCGCCGAGAAGACGCTTTCAAAATATCATGAAAACCCCAAATCTGCGTTTAACCCAATTTGCGGAAGCAGTGGCTTTATCATGGGTGTAACCCAGGGCCAAGACGGCAAGCTTGTAAAGGGAAAGGGCATCATGCAAGATCTCATGGAAACCGAAGGCATTGATGCAAAAAAGATTGACAAGGAACAGTTCTATCTGGATCACGCGCACTGAGTGATCTTGCAAGACATAGGCTCATACCAACATCATTTTTACAATTATATACCATGGTATACTATAGTATACTAGGCTATACCAATGGATACTACCATAAAAATAAAAGGCAAGACAAGAGCAAAACTAGGAAACTTGAAGACGCATGCAAAGGAAACATACAATGACGTAATTGAGAGGTTGATGAAAACAGAAGAGGAGGACAAATTAGACCGTCAAACAATAAGAAATCTTAGAAAATCCCTAGACGACATGGAAAGGGGCAGAACTCACACTCTTGGACAAGTAGAAAAAGAACTTGGCCTATAACATACTGGTAACTGAGACTGCAAAAAGGCAGCTTGCAAAGATAGACAAGCAGGCAGCAAAAAAGATAGATAAGAAACTGCGCGAAATTTCACATGATCCATTTCTTTATGTATCAAGACTTGCCGGCCTAGAGATTTACAAGATTAGAGTAGGTGACTATAGGGTTTTGATGAGCATTCAAAAAGACAAGTTGATCATAGTGGTAGTTGAAATTGGCCACAGGCGTAATGTGTACAGATAGTGCTATGTTATGCCAAATCTGTGGTTGATCATATCATCATACCAAGACTTGGTTTCCATCTGACTTGCTAGATCACGGCTCAATTATACCGTCATTTAGCAGAAACTGTATGGCGCCAACAAAGTCTGCATCAGATACGAGGCCCTGTGACCACCACCCCGCCGTAGTCTTCACCCATGATGGCGTGTTATCAAACGTGTCCTGCGGCGTTATGCTGTAGCTTGTGCTGACAAGCCCTGACGATATCATGTACTGTATCACCTTGCCAAACTCCATATTGTCTGCCAGCCCGTCATGCCATTTTCTTGCGGTATCTTTTGCCCAGGGTATCCCCTTTTTGTGCTCCATCTGCATATTGCAACAAGCCTTGAAACTTGAACGCATTGTCTTTATAAGTAAGAAAATTCTTACATTTGACATGACGTCTGAACAAATAAAATTCAAGACAGTCAAGGTCTCTGACAAAGGACAGATATCAATCCCATCTGATATAAGAAAAGAGATGAAGATAAAAAAAGGTGAAGAATTATTGCTTGTAAAGAAAGGCGACAAGTTACTTGTTGAAAAATCATCCCAAGTATCCAAGAGGTTTGCAGGCGAGTTTGACTTTATGCTAAAGCACGCCGAAGCAGTGGCACAAAAACTATGGAACAGTAAGGAAGATGAGATCTGGGATACGCTTTGAGCAGGGAGAAATTGTACTGGTGCCGTTTCCCTTCACCAATCTGGCCTCTTCAAAGAAACGGCCGGTTCTCATACTGTCCAAGTCAAGTTACAACAAGAGGTCTTCTGATTTTGTCTGTTGTGGCATAACATCCAATATTAAAAGCGTCGACCATTCCGTCCTTGTACAAAGCAAGGATCTCGTCAAAGGGTTTCTTCCCAAACCAAGCAGAATAAAGGTCAGTACAATATTTACTCTGGAAAAGTCAATAGTGATTCGTTACCTTGGAAAGGTGCAGGGAAATGTCATGGGAAAAGTAAAGAAAGAACTATCCAATATATTTTGAACCATGTTGTTTGTAGTCATACATATTTGAGATCCTCAAGTTTTTTTATTATTGCATCAAGGCATTCCTGCGGCGTCTGTTTTTCTGTGTCCAAAATTATCTCAGGGTTTTCCGGCTCCTCGTAGGGTGACTGGAGTCCTGTCATGTTTTGAATCTCGCCTTGTTGCGCCTTTTTGTAGAGTCCCTTTGTGTCCCTCCTGTGCATTGACAATCTGATCTCGTGTATTTGGTTATCCCTACATTTTTTGCATTATACAAAATAATATAAATATGTAGGGACAACTACTTTCATGGCAGCAGTAAGGAAGAAGACAGTAAAGGGGCAGACCTACTATTATCTTGAGCACAGCTACAGGGAGGGAAGAAAGGTGCACAAAAAGGAGCTCTACCTTGGAGGCAAGATCCCAAAGAACATTGGGGAGATCAAGGCCAAGTTCCTAGATGACATCGACAGGGAGAGATGGTACGCCAAGATGGACCGGATCAAGAAGAACCATGCCAAGGAACAGGGGAGGATGCCCAAGTCTGTCAGGAAAAAGGAACTGCAGACATTTGTCACAAGGTTCACCTATGACACGCAGAGGATAGAGGGCTCGACCCTTACCAGGAGAGAGACTGCCGACCTTCTTGAGCGAGGCATAACCCCTGCAAGAAAACCGATCGCCGATGTAAAGGAGGCTGAGGCGCACAGGGACCTCTTTTACGAGATCCTAGAATCCAAAAAGGACCTGACACTGCAGGCAATACAAGAATGGCACTGGAAACTGTTTGAAAAGACAAAGCATGACATTGCCGGAAAGATAAGGAGATACCCTGTAGCCATAAGCGGTAGCAGGTTCATACCGCCATCTCCTGTTGAGGTTCTTCCCATGCTCACAGAATTTTTTATATGGTACAACAGGAACAAGAGCAAGCTGCACCCTGTCGAGCTTGCAGCAATCACTCATCTGAAATTTGTAACGATACACCCGTTTGGGGACGGCAACGGGAGGATATCCAGGCTTGTCATGAACTTTATCCTAGACAGGAGGGGCTATCCGATGATGGATATACCATACGAGGGAAGAGACAGCTATTACAATGCGCTTGAAAGATCACAGGTAAGAAAGGAGGACAGGATATTTCTCAAGTGGTTTGCCAGGAGATACATCAAGGAACACAGAAGGCATCTTGGGTAGCCAATGTTCTACGTACTGCAGTCGTGATTAGCTTGTGTATCCAAGATCCTTTAGCTTTTTGATTATTGCATCAAGGCATTCTTGCGGCGTGTTATTTTCAGTGTCCAAAATTATCTCCGGGTTTTCCGGCTCCTCGTAGGGCGACTGGAGTCCTGTCATGTTTTGAATCTCGCCTTGTTGCGCCTTTTTGTAGAGTCCCTTTGGGTCCCGTTTTATGCATGTGTCAAGTGACGCCTTGGTATACACCTCGACAAAGTTTGGGATCTCTTGTCTTGCCGCATTGCGTGTCTCGCGGTATGGCGATATCAGAGGTATGATTGACGTTATTTCGTTTTTTACAAGCAGCTTTGCCACCTCGATTACGCGCCTGTTGTGCTCCCGTCTGTCATCTGGGGAGAAGCCAAGATCCTCCCATGTGAAATTCGATGCCAGCGGCTAGCCCGACACAGTTGAACGGCTGCTGTCTCAGACTGTTCTTGATTCCCAATCCATCTTCTTATACTTTCTTTCTGTCATGTCATGATTCATTGTCCTGTATGGTTCGCTGTTTGTAAGCATGTGCCACATTATCACAAGCATCTCTTTTGCAACGGCAACTTTTGCTTTTTGTGGACCGCGTCTTGCTGATATCCTGTCATAGAACTTGCCCAGTCTTTCGTCAAATCGTTTTGTAGTGCCTGCTGCCTCGACTAGTGCAAATCTGAGCCATCTTGAACCCTGTCTTGTTATACCTCCTCTATGCCTTGCCTGACCGGAATCTCGCCGTGATGGAGCAAGTCCTGCATAGGATACAAGCTTCCACGGTGTTGAGAATCTTTCAATGTATACAATTTCAGACATTATTGCCAGTGCTGTGAGATAGTCCACCCCTGGAATTGTCATGAGCAATCTGACGTTACTGTCTTGCTTTGATATCGATGCTATCTTTTTTGTAAAGATATCAATCTGCAAGTCAAATATATCAAGTGTCTTGACGTATGCATCGACTGCCATCCTGTCTATCCACGACAAGTCTATCTTGCCAAGCCACTCTATTCCTCTTGCTGAGAAGATATCAAGGACAGGGCTGTCGTACTCGTACTTTGCAAGTATCGCGTGTATCTTGTTCTTGATGCTTGATCTGCTGTATACAAGGTCAATCCTGGTCCTGACTAGCTGTCGCAGCTCTCTTCCTTCCTTTTGCGGCACAAATGATTCTGGTACCAAATCCGCCCTCAGCAGGTCTGTTAGTATGTTAGAATCTATTTTGTCATCCTTTAACCTTGCCTTGGCTATTGCCTTTACCTGCAGCGGATTTGCAAGCAGTGTATTGATGCCGTTGTCTTCCAGTGTATCATGTAATCTAATCCAGTAGTTTCCTGTTGATTCTACCACTGCAGTTGCGGTATCATGATATCTTCGGATATGCTCAATTAGTTCTCTGATGTCGCTTGTCCTGTTCTGAAATGTTATCTGCTCAAGTATCTCCTTGCTGTTACGCTTTAGCGTGGCTACGCATCTTCTCTTGCCAACATCTATTCCAACGCTTATCATATTTTCACCTCCTCTTTTTTTGTAGCCTGATACAGCGGAAGCCTCCCATTCACCATTTGCTGGTATTTTGATCTCCGCTCAAGTTAGGGCCAATCTTGGAGTCACCCTCATACGGGGTAGTGATTAGCCGGCCCCAGGCCAACAGCAAGCAATAGATCTGGCGACCTATAGAATTTCACATATCAACTTGGATATCGTCTTTCTTATTTCGTCGCCGTCCAAAATGATTGCAAACATGTTCTTTGATTTGAGATGGTCTTTGAGCAGCTTAGCTATCGTGGTCTTGCCAGAAGCAGGAAGGCCCGTAATCCAGATTGCGCAAGATGTCATGAGAAGGGCTTGTGGTACAGTATAATTGTCATTTTTGTTTGTCGGGAAATTTTTGACAATGCCAATAGAAACCCTTTTTGAAACTAGTCTACAGTGCAAAACGCGAATAAATGACAAGAAAAGCACTGGATCTCAATCCTCCTTATCGAGAAATTGAATACCCTGATGGGAAAAAAGAGTTCTGGAATAGATTGACTCCGAAAAATCAAATCGACCTCTCATGCCTAGTTGACATGAATGTTGGCGATCAATACGTTATAGTATACGAAATTGATGAAAAAATTTTAGGATTTATGACATTTCTAGATCAAGGTGATCACCTTCATCTGGATCTTATTGAAAGAAATGAGTTGATTGAAGAATCACATGGCGTGGGGTTCAATTTGAT
Organism: Nitrosotalea sp.; assembly: GCA_050749405.1. Taxonomy (GTDB): domain Archaea; phylum Thermoproteota; class Nitrososphaeria; order Nitrososphaerales; family Nitrosopumilaceae; genus Nitrosotalea. The sequence goes on along the minus strand of JBOGRD010000011.1, from coordinate 35,930 downwards.
GATGCTTCTTGAAATTATTGCTAGCAATTTTGAGCATTCAAGAATTACTCTATCTTCTACACAAGAAAACATCCAGTACTACCAAGCATTGGGATACAAAATTATCGGTTCATCGTTTGATATCCCAGATTACGGAAGTTTAACGCCCATGGAAAAGAGATTCTAGACAGGTATCTTAGAATTATCTTTGATGGGTTTTGGTATGCTGCCTTTGATGGTAGGTTTAGGACTACCCATTCTAGATTTTAGAATCATTTCATGTATCTCTGGAACAGTTCTTAGTGTATACTCGAGAAACTCTGATAGATTCTGTTGCCTCTTGGTAGCTAGAAGGCCCAAGATACCGTCCAGTTCAACACTAAAATTGACTGTTCGTCTTACTTTTGTCATACTATAGTATGGTAATCGTATGATATAAAACTATTTCAATGTTGTCATGGGGCTTTCTCGCCCTTTTGTTTGTAATTGATAACATCACAACTGGTTTTATTTTCAAGCTGCAAAAAAACTAGAGATTCTCGTCCTTGTTTTCTATATTTCCTTGGTCGTGCCCTTGGCCATACTTGTGGTTTGGGACAGTTATTCTCTCATGCGGCGATACCCTTTGTCTTAGTATGGCATGGCTGCCTGTCTGGTGATCAACGTCATAGCCTACTTTGTACAGCTCCTTGATTGTCTCTACACCCGAAGCTGCTGCAATCTTGGGCGCTTTTGGCTCCTCTTCTGCTTTGTGTACGTGTTCGTCATGTTTTTTTAAGCTCTGCAGATAGCCTCTTGCCGCATCCTTTATGTTTATCAATACCTCTTCTCGCGTATCTCCTTGTGATATGCATCCGGGTAATGAAGGACAATTTGCCACAAATGTGCCGTCCTCGTCTTTTTGTATTATTATCTTGTACTTCATCTGGATATAACGTGGTTTTTGATTTTACTTAAATGTTTGATTTTTTTGCTGCCAGCAAGTTTGTCTTGATGACAGAGCAATGGGACACGGACCAAATCCAATCTATGTGCATACGAGGCGCACCAGTTTGACTGGTATCTCGGATTCCGACTGGTCTTGCGTAGCATATAACAGGAATTCATGCAATCGTTACTCTTTAGCTCTCCTTTAAGATTAGATCATTATTTTTACCTGAATATCTCGTCCTTGTTTTTTATTATGGTATGTTCCTCTTTTTCTATACTGCTAACAAGCTGTCTTGCCTCATTTCTTGTGACTAGATCATCCATGATTGCAAGTCTCAGTATCCTTGGCAGCGAGAAATAACTCATGCCATCTCCCTTGCACAGCCTATGCACAATCTTTTCATTGCTTGCAAGCGGAATATTTCGATTCCTTGCTATCACATAGCATTCCTTTTCTCCTTTGTCTAGCTCGCTGTGTGCATCCTTTAGGTCCTTTAACTCACCGGTTGTTAGTTGAGCAAACTCAGGGCCAAGCTTCTTGATCTCTATTTTTCCTTCCGCAAGTTCAACCTTTACCGATGGCGGTACAATAACAGCCTCGAAAAGTTCATTTAAAATATCAAGCCTTCCAATTCTTGCAAAAATGCTCAGTATGTCTGTATCTGCAACAATCTTCATCCATACCTGCCCTTGATCTTTTCAACTGCACTGTCCATCTTTGGCGCGCTTTCTGCCTCTATTACCCTCTTGATGCCGTACTCTTTTAGTTTGTCCTTGAATTCTATTATGCCAACATCCGCAATCTCAGCAGCCTTGCCAAGAGTGACCTCGCCCTTTTTGTACAGTCCTGTCGCAGCTGCAAGCCTTAGGTTCTTTTTATTGTTAAACATGTACCTGAGTGCGTCCTTGACAACATCGGATTTGCTTGAATAGTACCCTGATTTGACCAGCTCGTCTATCTCTTTTTTGACTAATTCTGGCAGGTTGTAGCTTGAAGGCATGCAATATGTTGATAACTATTATCATAAATAACTATCGATTCTCGTAATCTGGGTTAACGTCATCTTGGGTTTATGACAACTTACACAGCCTGATTTGTGATCTCTTGGCCTGTAGGAACCTGTCACAAGAAATTCCATATTTGATTTGCCTGTATTATCATTAAGAACCAACGTGTTGCATCCTTACAGTTTGGTGGCCGCATCCCATCTCTTCTTTGCAGCTGGGCTTGCATAGATCCATACTATTGAACCGTCTTTGTCAAGCAACACCTTGTTTGATTTTTCAAGATAACGCAAAATAACATTGAGAACCGGCGGCCTCATGGTAACATCTAACTTTTTTACCAATTGTGCTTTAGAAGCAAACTCCTTGTATTCTGCAAGAAGCTGTTCAACTTTTAGAATATTCTTCAGTGTAGGATTGTACTTTAGAATACTTTTGTGTATATCCTCTCTTGATTCCAGATCTGGATTGCGTTTTTCTGCAAACACTGTTTTTGGTTTCATTCTATACGATACATTACACGCTTATTGTATTATATATGTACGTACATTTATGTATTAATAGCCAAATCTCTTGTTGTATTTTTCATGATCGAACAACTCCATCAAAAGGGCTTTTTTCTCGTTGTGTATTGCAGTTATGCCATAAATCAGGCGCCAGTGACCAGACAGGTCTACCTTGAAGCCTGCGTTAACATCGTGTCTTTTGAGGTAGTATTTTGGAATCTGTTCTCGTTTCAGACGAATCCCAGCTATTTTATCACTTTTCAAGTTACTAATGATATCTTTTACAACCTTGTACAACGCATCATCTTTGTCAAGTGCATCATAGACAGGCATAAAGTCATCAGGATCTCCTGCTGTTTCCATTCTTATCAGATGATATAACTTTAGAGATTAAAACTTGATAGTTGACTGTTTAGATCTTGTTTTGAGTTCCTTTACAACCTGCCTTCCGACAAGGCCAGCAGAGCCTGTCACAAGAAACTTCGTCTTTGATTTACCCTGCATTATAATTTAGAAAAACAGGCTTTATTTCTTGCCTACAAATTATTTTGGTGCTTGCAAGGTCTGCAAGTTGGCAGATCTGCCATTATTTAGCTGGAATAGGTTTCTTTAGTTTCTGTTCTTCCAGTTCTGCTATTTTTTCTGAAATATAATCAACATTTTTTCTGATGTTTTGCACCACTGGACTGCCCGTGTTTATAGAGTACAGCTTTGCATTTGCAATCTTTCGATTTACCTTTACCATGCCAAACTCCACAAGGTTGTTAAAATACTTGTAAAAGGTTGTCTTGCTCATACCCAATGACTCGATTATCTCTTTTTGTGTAAAGTCGTTTTTTGGATAGTCCATCAGGTAATCAATAATCTTCATTTGAGGTGAGCTTCCATATGCACGCAATAGCAAGGAACCTGCTTCTGGCATGATATGAAATTGCCGATATGAATTGCTCTGACCATTATGGTATGTAGTTCCTTTCATACTCTGTTCAAACTTGGGGAGATTTGTCGAATGGTTCAGTTCCCTTACTTTTTATTAAATAAATTATGCCTAGGGGTTGATTTTATCCTTAACTTTAGATAGAATTCGTTCTGCTCGCCTGATTGCATCTTCCGCATCTTTATCATTCATAAGAGTTGGTTGGTACTCGGATTCATTTTTCCTGCTCATCAATCCGCTAAACTGTTTTTCCACATATTCGAATTCATCGTTGGTTAAAATTCCCTTTATCAATTTAAGAACATCCGTATGTTGTCCAGACGAGCGTTTTCCACCATAGAAAGTGGTTAGTGCATCAAGAGTGTTAATTGAACTATGTACTGCATCCATTACTGCAGTATCATACGCCTTCTCTTTGAGAGCAATCTTTGCTATCCGTAATGAATTTTCTGCTTTTATCATATAGTTTGTAGCCTTGCTTTGATCAACAGATCTTGTCATTTGATTTTCTCCAATTCTAATCCTGTTATATGGATATGGTTAGACAATATAGAATGTATCAAATCGCCCTTTTTTTTAGATAGGAATTCTTTCTTGGTAAATATTATTGGGGATACACTTGTATGAAAGCAAAGCGCAACATCCTCGCTTGCATTTGCAATCGCCTCCGTGGCATGATCAAAATCGTCCGATATTACTAAAACATCAATATCACTATCCTCTTTTTCTTCACCTTTTGAAACACTCCCAAAAATTACGGATGATGTGATTTTTTTTGTATTAAGATGATCTTTTAAAATTGAAATGATTCTGGCAAGCGTCTTTCCCTCTGCTCTAAGGATCGGTGCTATAATTTCGTTTAATACATAGCTTTTTTCATTTAATGAGATCTGATGTGCCCTTCCGACTGGCTGGATTTGTACAATGCCAAACTTTTCTAGTTCTTCCACTGTAGCAGATACCTCTGGATGTGAGGCACCTGCGTCTTGTGCAAGCCTTCTAATAGTAAAGATTTTGCCTTTATAGTGCACCAGAACACGAAGTGTGCTTATGGATATTTTGTTTCCAAGTACTTGTTCTAGGTATTTATGTAATTTCATGTATGGTAAATATCTCTACCATATGGTAGAGTTTTCTACCATATAACTTTTTAGAAAATTCTAATCTGGATAACACGTCTGTTGTGTTCTTTTCTATCTTCGGGCGAGAATCCAAGGTCTTTTGATATGTCTTTCTTATCTCGTTACCGTCAAGTATTATGACTGGAAAATTACTTGATTTGGCATGGTCTTTGAGGAGGTTGGCAATGGTTGTCTTGCCAGAAGCTGGAAGGCCTGTTATCCAGATTGCGCAAGCTTGCATGGTTTTATGATAAATTACAGTCGTATTTGTGACCTTTCTCCGAGTAGGAACTGGTGCTTTTTTGGGTGCGTGTGGTCCTCAATCTAGTACTGACATGCTATGATGCTGTCAACCATATTGCCAAAGATGTCATGAAAGATTCATGATGTACAGCAATTATCATTTTTGGCGATAGGAAATTATCAAGACTGTAGGCAAGCAAGATCTGGCAAAATTATTTTGTATGCATTTAAGTTACCTGTGGAAATTTCAAATTCAGCTTGGATTTGCCTAAATTTTACAGAGCCGACAGTCTTCCATACCATAAGCTTGAAAAGCAAACAACTTGTATCACTTCAATTGGAAGGCGACATTCTTAGCATATTAGGCCAGGTTGGTTCCATTGGGACAGCAATAGGAACCATCTCACTTGTCATTCTCTTTTGGAGGACAATCCAGCAGCTTGAGGAGACCGTCAAGGTGTCAAAGATCCAGTCACAGTACAGGTTCAGGCCATGGGTTGGCCCATCAGGCAAGATAGAGTTTATCTCAAGAAACGATACCAAGGACCAGTTCTGCATAACTGTGAAAAATTACGGCGAGATTCCGTCCACTTTGGTTGTTGCCAAGTATTTGATGAAAAAAGAGCTGCCAAAAAGAGAGATGTTTAGCTCAAGCGAGATTTCAAGTTTCAACCTGGGCCCGCTTTTGCCTAACATGGAGAAGCGTTACTGGTTTTTTATAGATTCTGACTTGATACAAAAGGCAAAAGCAGACTCGAATGTCTTCATCTTGATTTATTTCCAGTACGAGCATCACGATGGAAGGAGCGGTTATGGCCTTATCAGTAGATTTGATGGAGCCTCAAACTCCTTTGTTCATGTAGACATGTGGATAGATTGATGATACCATGGGCTCGTATTCAAAAGAAGATTTGACGGTGCATGCCTGACATGTTAAAGAAGAGAAGGATTGTTATCTTTTTTATATTTGTTGGAATATTTCTTCTCTCTTATACAGTCGGTACTTGGTACAAGATGTCAGAAGATGATGTAAGAAAATTTCTCAAGGAATTTCACAGTACAACAAAAGGAATCGGTGCCATAGAAATATTCTTGCACAACTCGTCTGTGGCGCTGCCAATGTTTGTGCCAGGCTTTGGTGCTGCATGGGGTGCATTCACTGGGTGGCAGACTGGCGCTGCATTTCGTGTACTTGTGATAGAGAACCCGCAGCTGGCAAGTATTCCCCCAATTGCAGTATTTCTGTCATCGCCTTTTGGGGTGATGGAGCTTGTTGCGTACTCGATTGGCATGTCGCGTAGCTGTCTTCTTACGGTATCATTGATAAGGCGGGCAGGAATCAGAGCGGAGATTTACCCTGCTGTCATTGAGATAGGAATTGTCTTGGCACTGTTGCTTGCAGGAGGCTTTGTGGAGTATGGTACCATCCATCATTCTTTCTAGTTTATCTTTTCACTGCGCTATCTCGATTCTCAACTCAGGTGTGCGGTGGCATACAAGCGGCGTTACTTGTCTTACCTCTGACATGTGCAGTATGGTTGAGATGATAGTCTTGTTTGCATGCTCTAGTTTTGCAATTATGTCAAATGTGCCTATTGTCTCTCGGCAGTCGCTTATTCCTTGTAGACCTCGCAGCCTCTCTGCCATGCCCCTCTCGCAGCCTTGTCGGCATCTTATGAGCAGGAATGTTGTTTCCATGTCATACCATATACCAAAGAAGAGTGATAAGATGGACTTAGCTTGGAACACAAGTTCTTAGCTCTTCTTGCAAAGAGAGGTAATACGGCACCCTGTGCAATGTATAGCATGAAGATATCATGTATGTGTTGTGGAAGGCCGGCGTTTCTCTACGCTGATCCGAGGTATCGCGGACTGAGAGGCGCGTGCCCCAAGTGTGAGACAAACTGGCCAGAATCATAATTGCGGCATCTAGACTTGCCGGGAGCGGTGCAGCAAATGCATGAATCTTCCTTTTTTTCTATGTATTTTGTTCTTGTGGTTGCCTTTATTTTTAAAACCTGAAAAGTTAATCTTCCAGTCTGATAATTGAGCACAATTGAAAAATTTATTTCTGCTCGCTCTTCTTGGAATCACCTTGCTTGCGGTACAGCATGCTTATGGGGATGGCTTTACCCAAGAAGTAATGCCGCCTGCAAGTGTTGAGGGCAAGAAGGTGACTCTGTTTGTCAAGATAAACCCTCCAGTAATAACGTCAGAAAACAATCAGGACAGGTACTTGTTCTTTAGGTGGTTTGATGCAAACAACAACCAGACAATACAACATACAACATTTCTTCTAGTGGTGACAAAGCATGACATGCCACTTATGCAGGCAATACTGCACACACATACCGGAGTCCTTACTCTAAAGATAACCCCAAGCAATGATCCCAAGCGGTGGGCAATTAATGGAACAGAGGAGCCCTTTCTTGACGGTGTGATGTGGCTTCCGTTCGGTGACAAGCCACTTGATGTGACTGCACCAATACTAGGCGAGGGCGGGCTATACCACATCTACACGCTGCTTGCAACAATAGACTCTGACGATAACATATTTTCCCCGCAGGACGCTCCCAAGTTTGACTCGTACCTCAGTGTTGGCGATGTCTCAAACCATACTGTAACTTATGATGACATGCCATACAACGTTACCCTGATATCATACTATGACAAGACTGCAAACTTTGGTTTTGACTCGTCAAAGATGACTGTCTCTTGGTCGATGCCCTTTGACTGGAATACAACTAGGCTTGCAAACAATCCAATATTTGTGCACCAAGAACTTCGTGTTCCAAAATCATTTGGCAAGTTTGCCAGCAGCCCTAGCTTTGATGCGACTGTAAATGGAGTCGCCGTTTCTGAAAAGGAGCTGGTTGCCGATCCTTACTCCATTGATAACTATACGACCTTGCATATCTTGTTGAACAAAGGCGACCTTGCAACCCTTGCAAAGACTGTTGCAGAAAATGGTACAATGAACTTTGCAATATCGCCTGGCATAGAAAACACTACAACATCTACCTCAATGCTGACTGACTTTGGGGGCTGGCAGGTAAATCTTGGATGGGCTTCAAACTTGCAACAAGACTCGCAGGCCCCTCTTAAGATATCTTTTTTTGATGCATTCTCAGAGCAAAGAGTTTCAGGTGACGTGAGCTATGATTTTAAGATGCTTGACAGAGATGGCAACACGATACTCTCAAAGACTGGGCTTGTGGCAAGAAACGGAACAGACATTCAACAAGTTGCACTGCCCTCAAATGGTATATACGACATCGAGGTGGGCGTAAAATCTGTTAGCACCTCGGGGTTTACAGATACGAGCAGGACAGGCCTTGCCAGGGGGAACCTTGTCATACCATCTACAATTACCCAGACGGTTCCTGAGTTTGGTCCTGTTCACTTTATTGCAATCATCGGTATGGCCTGTGCTGTAGCTTTGACCATGCGGCTTTCATTTCGTTCAAACTGACTTGGATACAAAAGACCTGTCAGTATTGTAATTTCGGACAAGAAGCAATTTTTTTTTGCCAAGTGATATAATCAGAGTAAAGGGCTTGTTAGATCATTTGGTCTGACTGGTTCCTTGTTTTCTCTTGCGATAAATTTTTTCTTCGTCACCTATTCCGGCAAGAAAGATCTGGGCAGTCCCCATGCTACACATTGCCGAAATTTCTTTTTAACAATATGGTGTAATTGTTAGGTAAGAATGTTTACTGACATACTCCCAACCCTAAAGGGTAAGGGCTTTCTCGTCGTTATTTTGTAAAAAATTTTTGGTTCTGCTTTATCGGCCTTTTTTGCAGCAGTACCGAGGTATCTAGAGTGCCAGTTTTTTTTATCTAACAAGGCCCTTCTCGTAGAGATACTTGACTCCCTTTACAAAGTCTTGCTGGGACTCCTCGCCTTGTGCCACCCACTTGGCAGTCTTCATAAACCATGGCGGGATGGACTTGCCGTCTATTCCAATCTCGCTTAAAAGCTGCGAGTCCGATATCGATGTAGCAGAATAGCCTCCCCACTCTTTTATGGTATCAAGCAGGCCTGTATCTGTAGTGTTCTGAGGTACTGGCGCAATATTTTGCGTGATTAGATTTTTTGATAGGAGGTCAGTTTGTGTTGCGTTCTGTGACGATACCTGGGTGTATGGTGTTACCTGCCATGCGTCATATATTGTCAGGTCGGTTGATGACTTTTGGTCGTCCCATGCGCGAACTATAATGTTTGACGTGTTCATGGGTTTTGCAAATGTAATACCATACACAAATGACTGCCTTGTCCCGTTGATTACAGGTGTTAGCGTTACATTTGAGAAAAAGCCGTGCGGGTCTACTACCTGCAGAGGCTGGCCCCTGTCATATATGACATATGTGTCGCTGTCTGACATGGTATCATACAGGCTGTGAAGATTTGTAAAGAGGCTGATGTGTACTACTGGCCTTGACATTGTGGTAAGTGCCATTGTCATTGGCTTGCCTACCTGTTCGGTTACGGTATCAATGGTATTTGCGTATCCACCCAGGAGATAGCCCCCGCCGTCAATTGTAAGCGGATAGAACGGCACGCCTGTCTCGTTTGTTGGCCCGATGGGTGTAAGCGCATCTTGGTTTGTCAATACAGAAGCTATGCTCTGTGGCAGTCCGTTTGCTGCAACAAGGTTGTGCAAGCTAAATGCTGGCGGTGGCGGTGCTCCACCTCCTACTACTCCAGCTGTGACATCAAGAACCAAACTTGGTGAAACTACGCCTCCACCTCCGCCTCCCTCACCAAATAGATATCCTACAGAGACAGATGAGGTAGTTATTCCCTGATATGTGGCAACAACGTTATCACCCAATGTGGGCGATATGTCAATCAAGAGTGCGCCTTTTGACGGGTCAGAGTTTGGAGTAACAAGTCCGTTTACGTCAGTGGTGGTAGTGCCTATCTGAATTTGCACAAAGTCGCCACCTGATGCGTCAATTACTTCCTGTGTTGATGAACTAAAACCCCCAAAAGACAACTTGCCAGTAAAAGTGCCGCCTCCTGTTGGCGTAAGCGAAAGCGATATACCTGTAGTGTCAGACGACGACTTGACTTGATCAGCCAAAGGGCTCTGCTGTGTAATTGTAACCGTCCTTCCTGTTGGAAAGAGATTGTTGGTTGCCATAAAGACAAAAGATCCAGTAAAGACCCCAGAGCCTGGTGCAGTCTCAGGAAGTACCAATGAAATTACATGCTGCTGGTTTTGTGATTCCAAGTTAACTGTGACGGAACTGCTGGCAATTGGGTCAAGGACTCGCAGATGTGCTGCAGTTCCTTGATCATATGATGTAGTACCATAAGATACCGTAGCACTTGGAGAAAGATTGGCACCGGTATCTCCAAACTGGACTGCAATCATTTGTGCTGTAGTAATGAAAGAACCATATGTTGCTGTAATTGTATCACATGATGCTACCGACGATATCACGCTACATTTTGCTTTCAGTGCAGAACCTGATGATGATACACCAGTAAATGTGAATGTGCCAGTAAAGGTATGAGTTCCGGCACCTGTCTCAGAAAGTGTTAGCGGTATACCGACTGGATCACTTGTTGATTTTACATTAATAGGGACAGAGCCGCTTGCACTTGTATCAATGACAGTTACATGTGCAGTGGATGTTGACAAATATCTTGAGGAATCAAGCGTTATTGGAGGATCTGCAAATCCAGGATACATCGGAATAGATGCACAGAATATGATCATCGCTACAAATAGCGATGGAATTATTTTTTTCATGTTATACAAATCTTTTAGAACCCTCCCGTACAATAGACTTCTCTTGGCAATCCTTCTTCATAGCATATCTCATTAGAGGTCTCTCCAGTAATGAAATACCCAACATCTGTCTTAACAGACAAAATCCTTTGCAAGTAACAGATTCCCCACAACCCTTGTTTGTGTGACAGATAAGCCGATAAAAGCTTTGCATTGTAGGTCGAGAATTTATTGCAAATTTTTGTACAAATGTATATCATAGCTGCTAATTTCCTCCAAGTTGCCTGCCATCAAGCAAATATTTTGCACTGCTGATAAACTCGGTGTCGTTCCAGTACTGTCCCTGGGACCACCAGTATGCCCTTGACTTGAACCATTGGGGCAGATGCCATGCTGTTGCGTCAAATGAAGTACCGTTATCCTTGAATGGAACTCGGGAAAATATTGTAGACATTTTTTCATTGCTCCACTTGGATAGATCCTCGACCTTTTTTTCATCCACAAAGTCTGGCCCATCTGCCACCACAAGCGTTGATGCATCGTCAAAGAATGGGTCAGTTGGTGCAAGAAAAGTTCCTTGCGGCGGTTTGTCCAGAACAACACTTAATGACTTGGCATAGTCCTGGTCAGATATCTTTCCTGCAAGCCACCACCCTGTTACCTGCTGCTGCATCTTGAGAAGTTCGGGCGATATGGTCTCGTTTGCCTGCGGGATTGGTGTGATTCCTACTGCAGGTCCATATGGCTTCATTACAGTTGCAATGGAAAAATAGTATGTGCCGTGAATCTTTGTCTTGAGAGAATCACATGCTGGGGTGTACTTGACCTCCATGCAGTAATCGTATCTTCCTCCCATCTTGTGCACGTAATCCTCTGCAATTGTACGGTTGAATCCGTCATAGTATAAAATGAAATGCGAGAGCTCGTGGGAGAGCAACCAGACAGGGTCTGAGAAGTGAAAGTTGGGGCAGTCGCATATTTCTATGATGTGGTTTTTTGTCTTGTCTGTTCCCACGTGTTCGTAGAATCCTCCTATTCCGTTGTTGTTGAGCTCCTTTCTTCCTATTTCATAGTCTGATACCAGAATTATCAGGTCTATACCAGATGGAACTTTGTAATGCGAGTACTGCGAGCCGGGCATGCATATTGGTGGGGACTCGGCATTTGGGAACTTGTACAGCTCGAAATATTTTGCTGCAATCTCGTCATACTTGTACATCATCTGGTAGTGATAGTTGCCGCAACCGTGGTCTGCTGAAAGAAAGACTAGCTGCCATGTTACCTGGTCTTGACTGTTCAATCCATAAGATGTTGGCAGAGAGACTAGCGATAGAACAAGTAGGGCTGTAAATGCGGCAAGAAATCTTTTTGCAAGTTTATGATTTGGTATTCCATATCCTGAATTGGTATATTGCAAAATAAAACTGGCTTTACCACTGCGCCTTGTCATGATTATTTATATTGAATTTTTTAGATTACCATTACTTGTCAGGTATGGCAATCAGTTGCATTGCAATACAAGCAGACTATATGGCATAGCCTTTGTAACTGTCATGAGAGGAACACCACTAAACTTGAATAAGCCAAATGTGAATAGACTTGTGAGGGTTAGATTTGCAGGCCAATCAAGACAAGATATCGCAGGGGCCAGAAAAGATTGCAAGCATCGCTGAGATTTTAGGAATCCTCGACGAGGCCCACAGAGGCAAGGACTGGATTTTACAAGAGATAAAAAAGTCGCGCCTAAAGTTGCCAGTAAAGCGCACTTCGAACAGTTTTGAGATACTAAAGTCATGTCCTGACAGTTTTGTTATGCATGCGCTACACGTGCTAAAGGGAGAGGACTTGGACTATGAAGACATCAAGACGTTGACCAAGACATACCACTGGTTCTTTTGTGATATAGTTGCAGGGTCTAATCCAACCATATCAACAAAGGACCAGGTAAGAAAGGTAATAGTACTAAACGAGATTGTATCTCGTGCCGAGACATTCAAGAACCGCGACGCCGAGTCAACCGTGATACTCCCTACTGGTGACGGCATGGCAATAGGATACCCTGACAGTCCTGAGAAACCCCTCCGCTTTGCAATTGAGATCCACAAGGCAATTAACAGATACAACGAGCAGAGAAAGGGCAAGGAGAAACTTTTGATTCGGGTTGGCATTGACATCGGCCCGGTATACTTTGTAAAAGATGTCACCGGGCGCGACAACGTATGGGGCCCTGGAATTATTCTGACAAGGCGTGTGATGGATTTAGCTGCAGACATGCAGATACTTGCATCGTCAAGAATTGCAGACGATATCAGGAAATTATCACCAGAGTACAAGGCAATAATGCATCCGATTGGGGACTATTCGATAAAGCACGGCGAGCAGCTGTATCTTTATAACATTTACGGGGATGGATTTGGAAACAAGATTGCGCCTCGCAAATCCAAAGTGGGAAAGAAAAATCTTGAAAATGACATCAAGACAGTAAACAACTTTACGTTCAATTCAATAGAGATAGACCTTGACGTGACAGACCCCAAGACAATGATGGTACATCATTCATGGATATGGAATGTTGTAAACGTATCAAAGGAGCCAAAATCGCAGATATTTTATTATCTTGACGGGGACACGCCAAAAGAGTTTGCAGACATGAATGTAACAGTACGAGACGAGAGGGGCAACAAGATGGAGATACTTGCGCTAAACGCAAACAAGCCCTTCCACAAGGAGTTTAACGTACAGCTTGCAAGAGCAATGAAGCCAAAGCAGAAAAAAATTTTGAAGCTGGAATATGACTGGGAGGAACCCGAGAGGACATTTTTCTACAGGTTTGCATCTGATTGTAAAAAGTTTACGTACAAGTTTACCATCCCAAAGGGGACCGAACTGAAGACACGCGTGCTAAAGGTAGATTCCGAGACTGGGTACAAGGTGCATGCTTCTCCGCCTCCGTCTGTGAAATATCTTGAAGACAGGGTTGAGGTTACATGGACAAAATCCAACCTACGTGCGTATGAGGCATACCAGTTTGATTGGTAGATACAAGATTTTGTAAATTATTGATAAAATGTTTGTGCAACTGTAGAATTACCTGAATTTTTCTTTATTTATCAGTATTTGAACTAAAAATCCTGTGCGCAAACCAAGACCGGCAGTAGATGTCAGAAAAACTATCGAGTTTGATAAATTTCTAAATTCCATACCTGAAGGCAAGACAAAAAACGAGGTGATTGAAGCCTTCTCACTTTTAAAGGAAGATTGTACTAGAGGAGACAACATACCCAAATCTTTGATCTCATATTATATTCAGCATTACGGCGTTAACAATGCTTGGAGATATGAGCTAAGTGGAGGTGCAAGAATGATTTATGCCATAGTTCTGGAATCCAACGGTCTAGCAGTCTATCTTCTAGAAGGGTTTGTGACACATGATGAATACGAGAAGAGGTTTGGTTATTAAGAAAACACGGACTTGCTTGATCTTCTGAGTCGTTGAATCCGTGGGTTCTCGGCAAATACCCATACTATCTTGTTATTCTTATCAAAAACGACCTTGTTTGATTCTTCCAGATACCTCAATACAGCCTTCAATGTGGAATATTGTATTTGTCTTGGTAATGCTCTCCAAAGTTTGTTCTTGGATGGATGGTCTGACATTTTAGATAATGTCTCCTCCACCATGTGGATAGTTTCAAGTGTTGGATTGGCTAACTTGGATTTTTTTGCGGAAACAACTGGCGAGGTGGAGTTCAGATTATTATTTTGTAATAGGTTCCTCATGCTATTAATTGGTGACGATAGTATATATGCATATAGACGTATATGCCTGTATCATATATGACGGGTGGCTAACTGCGCTTGGTACAGTATCCTTGATGTTACAGACCCAAAGACAATGCTTGTGCATCATTCATGGATATGGAATGTTGTAAACGTGTCAAAGGAGCCAAAATCGCAGATATTTTATTATCTTGATGGGGACACGCCAAAAGAGTTTGCAGACATGAATGTAACAGTACGAGACGAGAGGGGTAACAAGATGGATATTTTGGCATTGAATAAAAACACGCCCTTTCACAAAGAGTTTAATGTACAATTAAGCAGGCTGATGAAGCCAAAGCAGAAAAAAATTTTGAAGCTGGAATATGACTGGGAGGAGCCCGAGAGGACATTTTTCTACAGGTTTGCATCTGACTGTAAAAAGTTTGTGTACAAGTTTACTATACCGAAAGGAACTGAACTGAAGACACGCGTGCTAAAGGTGGACTCGGACTGGCTAGGTGCATATCCTGCCTCCTCCGTCTGTGAAATATCTAGATGACGGGGTAGAGGTGACATGGACAAAATCCAACCTCCGTGCGTATGAGGCATACCAGTTTGACTGGCAGTCCCTAGTTTTGTTACCTATCTTTGGAGGTTCTAGGTTTGTGTGCTTGTGTCTTGATATCATCAGTCAACTTTGCAGCAGACCTGTCTAAGTAATACTTATTATGTATTACCATTAAAATAATACCATGACCACGGTAGTTTCAGCAAAGATACCAGACGAGCTAAGAAAAAAGGCAAGGACATACCACATAAAGGTAAGCAAGGTTCTAAGAAAAGCCCTTGAGGATGAGGTAAGAAAGGTTGAAGCGAAAAATCTTTCACAGGACCTCGATAAGATAGGTCGTATATTGCGGAAAAATGTTAGCAGCAACGATATCATAAGGGCAGTACGTTCGTCAAGAAATGAAAGATAGACTATTTGATGCCAGTGCTCTGCTAAATGTTGTAAGAAACAGGGACTCTCAATCTATAGAGATTCTAAACAAGCAATATACGTTGGACTTGACTCTATATGAGGTATCAAATGCCATCTGGAAGATTTCATACCGTGAGAAAAAGATCACACAGGAGCAGTCGTCTACCTTGCTTGACTCCATCCTGCTTTTGATGCAACGCATGAAAATAGTTGGCATCAATGGAATAGAAAAACATGTACAGGAACTTGCCATAAAGGAAGGGTTGACGGTATATGATGCCTTGTATCTTGCACTTGCTGAAAAATTAAGTCTTGTACTTGTAACCGACGACCGGGAGCTTCAAAGGGCTGCAATGAAATATGTCAAGGTCATCAAAACTAGCGATCTTTGACACTCTTTTTGTTTTCTTCTGTCCATCCCAAGCTTGCCTTTTGATACCATGATTACTGCAAGTATACTGTTTTTTTGTTAAATTTAGGGTTATCCCTAGACCAAGAGCAATCTTCAAGCATGCTTGTATTTTACGAATCTTGCAGTACTTGGTTTGCTTTTTTGGTATCGCCTAAGATCATAATTGTAAAATTCATGGATCTCCAAAGGATCGCTACCGTCGTACTCGGTAAAGTCCAGTCTTGGAATCTCTTCTAGTTTATCCAGATGTAGATATTTCAGCCTCAATGTGGTTGTAATAAATTGCCGTTAAATAAGAACTCGGTTTTCTTAGTGTTTTAGGTAATAGTCACGCGCTTTCTTGTTCTCGTCTCTCTCCCTTTTAGAGAGCTTTCTGGAATCATACTTTAGAAAGGCATCTACTGCTCTTCCCTTTAATCTTAGTACTTCCTCTACCATCGAAATCACCATGTGGGTATGATTCCAGTTCTTTAAATCCTCTGGCGGTTTTGTTATACACATTGAAGACAGAAGAACTGGCAAGCGAGGTTGAAAAGATAAAATGGTTCCATACAATTGATTTGGGAGATGGTGTTGTCACAAAGGGTGCTGACAACTCTCCTGAAAAACTAAAGACAATCAAGATTGGAGAACATGTGAAAGGAAAGACCGTTTTGGATATTGGAGCATGGGACGGGTTCTTCTCTTTTGAAGCAGAAAGGCTTGGTGCAAGTAGGGTTGTTGCAATAGACCCCTTCATGTGGAACGGCAACCAGTGGGGATCAAAGAATGGTTTTACCCTGGCAAGGCAGATCCTAGGCTCCAAGGTCCAAGACATTGATCTCAAAGATATATCTGAGGTTGACACACTAGGCTCCTTTGATATTGTACTGTTTTTGGGCGTGTTTTATCACCTAAAGGATCCATTGATTGTCTTGGAAAAAGTTGCAAAAGTGACAGGTGAGATGTTAATCTTGGAGACAGAACTTGACTTGAGAAACAATGATTTTCCCATGATGTCCTTTAACTTTGACAGACAAGTCTATGATGACCACACCAACTATTGGTTCCCAAACCAAAAACTTGTAGAATCACTGCTAAAGACTGTTGGCTTCAAGGAGGTAAGGATGGTCCACAAGTCAGATGTTTTTTGGAGAGTTGGAAGATCTTGTCTTAATCACGGCCGCTCCAAGCTCTCATTTTCAGACAGGGCAAAGATGGCAAGGGCGGTCTTTCATGCCTTCAAGTAATAGTTTTTTTGCAATTTTACACATACCAGTTTGACTGGCAGATTCTTACAGTTGCAACCAATCTACAACTTGTGAAACTGCCTAGCTTTGATACCATGATACTGTTTCCTGTAACGCCTGGTCGAATTGGTATCTTGGCTTCCATCCGGTTTCTTTTGTTATCTTTGAGGCGTCAATGGAATATCTCTTGTCGTGACCTGGCCTGTCGCCTACATTTTCTATGATATCTTTTGGTTTTTCATTATCAAACAACAAGTACTATGGAACAATTGAAATTCCACCTGTGGTGCCAATACACAATGAGTGAGATTTTTTCCGATAAGACGATCAGTGACATAATTTATGTTAACAAAAACATTTCATCACATAGAAACGAACCGTTTGGATACGTGGCAGAAAGACTGGCTGCTATTTTCAATCAGGTAAATTCGTTTAATGACATAAAAGGCAAAAGAGAACGCATAATAAAAAAGGCATCACATCTGCTTGGAGGAATAACCTACTGGCAGCCTTTTTTCAACGGCAACAAAAGAACAGCGCTGGCAGTTACGATTCATTTTCTTCGCAGAAACAGATTTGCTTTGCCCCTGAAGACAAAAAAGGATGAGAAGGAACTGTTTGAGCTCTTGGAGAGAGCCATGTTAAAGTTTGAAGGAGATGACACTATCATTTCAGAGATTGAAGGTTACCTTAAAAGAAAAGTAGTTGCTGTTTAATCAAATTTGTCTTCGGCTAGGGCATTATACAGTCTTGGATTTTCAGCCATGATTTGCTTGATTTCATCAAGAAATATCTCATCTGCAGCATATTTCTTTTCGCTGACTGGGCCAAGTTCAATTAGCCGGTCCTTTTTATTTTTATGGAATAGTTCTGGCGTTTCTTTGTGCTTCTTTGTTTTTGCCGAAGACTGCATGTATTAGTAATGTACTAACTTGTTATTATTAGTTTTAACATCGTCAAGACTCTGGATTGGAATCCAAGACTGACAGGCATATTTTATACGATTAAAGCTTGCTCCTTGCAATCATGATTTTTGAATTTATTTTAGGCATCCTAGTTAAGTCCAGATACTAGTTTCTCAAGCGATTGCTGGGCGTGTTTGTGTCAACTATCTGTTTAGGAATCTTTGATTTTACTTTCTTATCAAATGTTGTTTGTGATATAAAGGTGAAATATTCTATTGTTTCATCAGTAAAAACTATTCCTGAATCAGACTTCCAATAACCTGCCGAAGGAAGATTTGTACTCAAACCTCCATAGTTATCTATGAAATAGTCTTTTACTCTTACATATTCTTTGTCTGCTATTTCTCTTCCGTCATTGTATCTCGTAGGTAGTTTAAAATGTAGTTTTACTTTCTTTTGCAGACGTGACAAGCCTATAACTTTTCATATGGAATTTTTTTGCTATTTAATTTTTCACATTGTTTGCCAGATATGTACTCTGTTTTTGATACGGCCCTAAATGATTCTCCAGATCTTCTCAAGACCCCTATTGCTTTTATCTCTACTTGAGGCTCAATCCTGACCTTTCTGTATGTATTTGATACTGATTCTAAAACCATATTTTATCTCGACTCTATTAACATATGAAACCAGAGGTTAAAAAGACTAGTGCAAGAGTTCTACACATGTTAGATTAATTTTTACCAGTTTACAGTCCACGGCTGCGGGTGAAGTGTCTTTTCGTCTGCAAGCGGCTCCCACCAGTCTTGGTTGTTTTTGTATCAGAGATTTTATTTCAGATATACCAGTTCCTCAAGTTTTTTGGTTATTATCTTTAGACATTGTTCTTGTGTGTTCTTTTTTGTTTCCAAAATTATTTCAGGTACTCCACGCCGCGCAGACCCTGAAATGTACTGTCTCCCGTTAGAAACTTGATGCCCGTTTTTCTAGATATGAAATAGCCTACAGCGTCAGCATATGACACGTCACGACCCTTGCGCTTTAGTTGCAGCCTCATCTTCATGGCACCTTCAATATCTTCCGGCCCAAAATCTATTAGGTATTTCGAAAAGGTCTCCAAGATTTCAGATGCTGCCTTGGGACCAAACTGCTCAAGTGATCTATAAAAGATCTCAAGCAGGTTGAGGTTGGTAAGAACGCCGTCATGGTCCTCAAAATAGGTCTTGTATGCCAAATTACCGCTTGTAAAGGCAAGAACCGCATAGCTGTCATAGAAGAAACGGGCAGTAATTTTCTAGCCCCAGCCTTTTCTCATGGATTCTTTCTGAGCTTGTAGGTTCTTGAACCGATACCTTCCAAACAGCCGCCTCACATCGACAGTTCTTCTAACTGAAATTTCCACCAGCTCCCCTTCTTTTATTCCCTCTTTTTCTATTATATCCTTTGGAACTATTACGCCATAGGAGTTTCCCCATCGTTTTAGCTTCGACTTGGCCTGCATAGTTATACATGTATAACTCCAAATAGAAAAACCTTTTGCCAAGCCTATAAAGGTGCAAATTCTAACCTGCCTGTCTTTTTCTTCTTTTCAAATTTGTGTATTACAAGCATTGCCTGTCCAAGAGCTTACCATCCTTCCACCCTTAATCCAGGGATGCGCGTAAAGTGTTTCTTGTTGCGAGTTATCAGGGTCTGTTTGTTTACAAGCACAATACTTGCAATAAAAAGATCGGATTCGCCTATGGTCTTGGACTTTGTCGCTACGTCCAGCTCACCCACCACCCTTGCAGAATCCCGGTCAAGTGTGATAAGTTCGAATAAATCTAGCAAGTGCCCTACCTTGGTGATCTCATTTTCCTTATCCTTTGCACGATATGCACCCTTCCACAATTCGGCTGCGTTTACAGTCGTGGTGGCCGCCGATCCATCCTGTCCGGCCTGAATATCCTCTAGCTTTTTTATCGCATCGGGCTCGTTGTGAAGACATGATATAAGAAAGTCAGTATCAAAACAGGTCATTTTTGATCATCAGAGATTTACGTCGTGTAGCTTAAAGTTCTTCCTAAACTCCTTGCTTGCCTGCCTCATTTGCCGGGCAGTCTCATCGCTGATGGGCTCAAATTCCTTGCTTCGGAGGTATTCGAGCAGTTGTGCTACGCTTCCCTTCTCAAAGCCCAGCCTAATTATTACGTCCGTGAAGGATTCGTCCTTTCTCTTCCTCTTTTTGAGTATCTCGTAAGCTTTTTCTGAAATCATTATTGTTTTGGAAGCCAAGACTCTTCATTGTATATATACAGTTATGTATATATAAATTTTGAAGCCAGGCGCTTTACATACTCTGGGAGAAATCCCAGCTCTTTTGATAACGTCTTTCTTATTTCGTCGCCGTCAAGTATTATGACTGGAAAATTCTTCGATTTGATATAGTCTTTGAGTAACAATGCAATCGTGGTCTTGCAAGAAGCGGAAAGGCCTGTAATCCAGATTGCGCTTGGTTGCATGGTTTGTAAAGCTGTTTGTGATTTCTTCATGTATGCCTTCTGCAGGTTTTCTGATTGGTTGGTAAGCTTGATGCCTTTCTTTTGCTTTGCACACCACTTGAGATATTTTTTGTCAGCTGGCATGATATCTCCACATCATATCACAAAATTCGTCTATTCCCTTTAAGATGATATGATTTGCAACAACCTCCCTTACCAAGGGGTCGTTATTGTGCAACCCCTTGAAAAATTGTGTTTTGTTCGAGTATTTTACATTAATATCTTTATTTATGAGATTTGAGACTTGTAACATCACACCTTTATCGATTTTTTCCTCGTTTATGACAAAGAGGTCTATGTCGCTCTCCTTTGTGTGCCCGCCCTTTACAAAGCTCCCAAACACAACTAGCGGGCCATCTGTCTTGCCACCTATCCCATCTAAAATTTTCTTTATCAAAAAGTGCTTTTTAAGATATATTATGGTAACAAAACTCTCTGCCATTATAAGATAATTTTTTGTTATGATGTTGTTTAGGTTCAAGGTATACTCTTTGTTTCTTCCCCTGGTAACACTTGATAGAACATTGATTCTCTCTAGTTTTTTGAGTTGCAGTTGGATAGATTTTACATCTACATCTGTCTCTCTTGCTATCTCCCTTAGGTGAACAGACTTTGTATAATTGTCTCTGTACAGGCCAATTATTTTCAAGGTTGTTTGTGTTATGTTGTATTCTTCCAACATATGTTGTATTTATACAACATATAACTTAAATTTGTTGTTCATGCAGACGAATAAATTATAGTCTGATTTGTGACGTTTCCCAAGTAGAAACTGGTGCTTCTTTGGGTGCGTGTGGTCTTCTATTTCTGACTGGTGTGCCATGATGCTGTCAACCAGGTGTATCTTGGCATCAATCTTTGCACCTTCCATTATTATGGAATTTTCGACATCACATTTTTTTAGGGATACGTGGTTTCCAACGCTGACATATGGACCAAGTCTTACTGCAGGTCCAATGGTGCAGTCGTCGCCAATTATTGCAGGACCTGTAATAAAAGAATCTCTTGATATTGTGGTGTTTTTTCCGACAATGATGTTATCTCTTATCTCTGCTCCGTCGTTTACTAGAAATTGTTGTGGCGTTCCAATGGAATCCAAGACAAGCTTGTTTGCATGCAAGATGTCCTCTGGAGTTCCTGTATCCTTCCACCACCCTGTTACTGTATCATATTCAATGACATCTCCGTTGTTTAGCAGCATGTCTAGTGCATCAGTTATCTCAAGCTCTCCTCTCCAGGATGGTTTTCGTTCTACTCTCAATCCTAGATGCTATTTGTCTGCAAAGGTACTTCGACTTGCTAGCGTCATGAAAT
Organism: Nitrosotalea sp.; assembly: GCA_050749405.1. Lineage (GTDB taxonomy): Archaea > Thermoproteota > Nitrososphaeria > Nitrososphaerales > Nitrosopumilaceae > Nitrosotalea. The sequence goes on along the minus strand of JBOGRD010000011.1, from coordinate 14,322 downwards.
AATAAGATGAATTTAGTTATCAGATTTTACTAGGGGGTAAAGGCAGCAGACTAGTGCGACAAGAAAGGGTACATTCACAGACCAACTCCTTCAGATGTTCTTATTTTGCGGCTCGAACGGGACCTATCTCAACAGACTGTGGACCGAAACTAGACCAAAAGGACAAGAGCAGAGCAGAAAATATTTATGCAAAAAATTTATTCAATGATTTTCTAAGCTCATCAAGAATTGTTTTGATTGGGGGAGGTTTCTCTCTTACAAGCCTCATAAGATTTGGCAGATGTTCTTTAAGAATGTCAGCAATTCCATCTGGAAAAAATTCTTCCACATTTGAAAATTTCACGTCCTTTGCAACGCATTTTTTATTAAACATGTTCAGAGCTTCCTTTTGATCAAATTTGTTTTCTTTAAACAATCTCCAGACATCGTAATAATCCCTGATGTAACCTCGCTGGAGTATTGCCCTCGTCTTTTCTCCTACAATAGTTTCAGGCGAATAAACTTTTGCCGAAAATTTTGGATAATCAAAATCTTCTGGATTATTTGGAATGGTCTTTCTTACCACCGTTCCAATGAATTGCTCTTTGCTTATCTCAATCTTGACAGTACCTGGGCTGATTGGTCCATTGTATTTGATCTTGACTTGCAGGTAGCCGGGATTTGTGTGTGGGTTCTTCCTAAGAGATATTGTGATCTCGCCCTTACGTTGTACTATGGGCGGAACCTCTTGATCTAACGCCTGCACTATTGCATTCCATTTAGTGTCGTCAAGTACCGTGAAATCCAGATCCTCAGAGAGACGCCAGTCTGAGGGAAAGTAGATCTTGGATAAAGCAGTGCCTCCCTTGAATACAAGGCATTTTCCTATCGAACTTTTGGAGATGCCATACAGAATCCATCCCAAAATGTAGTGTTTTTCGACAGCATCTACATTGAGATTCCATTGCCTTGCCAGTTTTTTTAACACTTGCGATGCTATCATTGCTCCCACCTCCTTTGGCTTATTGTTGCATTGACCACAAGTTTCCATCTTTCCTTGATATGTCCTTTTCTTGGAAGATTAGGATCCAAAAGGGAATATCCACTTTTTAATTTCACAGACGATAATAATTCCAGATAATCCTTCCATCCAAATGTTTCTACCAAGTAGCCGAGTCTTTTGGTCACAGCAGAGTTGCCGATTTTTTTTGCAAAGCCTACAACTTTTTTTGCATCAATATCATTCCTTGAAAAATAGATTGATTTGGCAATTTCTTCAATCCCCCCAGCATGTTCTGGATGATCAAGGCAGTCGACTATTGTCTTCTCTGGAGAAGATATTCTTACTTTATTTTTTTCAATCTCTGTTTCGTCTATGCCAAAGATCTTGCGAGGATGAATTGTTACGAAAATGAAACGCGTATCCAGAATTGTTTGTGAGTTCTTTGGTTTTGGAGTTGCAATATAGACTCTTGCAGGAGTTTGTTCTGTCAAACCATGATAATTCAGTGCACTCCAATATCCTATGTAATATGGCTTTGTAAGGAGCGAGCCTATGACAAGGCTGTGCAGCGTGTAACTTTCTGCACCTCTTTGTCCTGCTTCCAGAGGAGTGATGACATAAACTCCTTTTCTTATCTTTAGTATCCACTTCTTGCGGATTAGTTGGTCTAGAAGGTTCTTTGGCTTGTCAACCAGCTCCTTGATGTCATCCAACGTGAATATCTTCTTGTTTTTGTAGCTGAGCTCTGAGAGTATTCTGGATTCCCTGTCTGACAATGTGCGCCTATATTTTGTTATCATTATTCGTTTCTTCATACGAAAATCAATAAGAAAATATAGGTTTAGGTGCTTAAATAACTATCGACATACCAGGTCTGGTTGCAAATAATTCTATCATCGACACTGTCAAGTCTTCCGGTTGCTTGAGTGTAAAATTCGGTTACTAACAACCTACGAGTTGACGGTTCATACGTCCATATATCAACCCTCTCTCATGAAATGTCAAATTAGTAAACAACGGTATAACAACAAAATTTCTTATTAAAGAAAATGCCATTTAGGTTTAATAAGAAATCAAGGCTCCTAAAAATAGTCATGGGCGCACATCCAATAACTAGACGAATTCTCCGAAATGGCTTCTCAGAAAATATAAAAATTTTTGATATTCTCTCAACTCTTGGTCGTATTATCAGCTCCAGAAATTCACTGGATACAAGGCCAAGAAACAGGGAATAGAGGTTGCCTACGCCGCACCTGCATATACATCACAGAGCTGTTCAAGATGCGGGTCTTTAGGTGACCGAGATGATAAAAAATTTACATGTGTCCGATGTGGACACGCAGACCATGCGGACGTCAATGCGGCATTTAATATTGGAAGACCAATATCGAATTGTGCCATTGTACCTGCGGTACGTATAGTATCAAAGATGCAAGACATGAGTCGGTTGGATGCAGAAAGTGATGCATTCAAGGGGAGCACTGATACCCCACAGGCGGCAATTGCAAGAATGGTGCAAACCGTAGAACCCCTCACCCTTTAGGGTTGGGAGTATGTCAGTCTTGTAATGCGCGCTTCTTGAAGAATCTAAGAAATTCCATTATTAGCCTCTTGGTACCATGCTTCTTTCTGACCTTGTTTGATACTTGGACATATCTTCCTAGTCGTTTGTCAAATCTCTGCTCTGACTCGTCATACAAGCGTGTGTCGGAGAGCACTAGCTTCTCATCTTGTCCCTTTGGCTCAAATGGTTTGATTCTCGAAAGAGTCTGGTCGTAGTACGAGTCTCCCTTCAATATAATATCACGCCATCGCTTTACAAAGTATACAATCTCTTTTTCATCTTCAGTATATGGACGGGTCGAAGTTCCGTGATGGTACAGTACAGCATGTGGGGTGTAGATTATCAAGTATCCCTTTTCTCGCAGTCTAAGGCAGATATCAACATCATTGAAGGAATAGGCCAAGTTTTCATCAAATCCTCCCATCTCTTCAAATAAACTCTTTTTTATCATCATGCAAGCTCCTGTTACTGCGCTACACTCCCGGACCTTGTGTACTAGGCCTTTGTACCCTTGATTTTCTTTTGGCAGGCCCTCAAATGCGTGGATTGCTATACCTCCAACACCTAAGAGTACACCTGCATGTTGAATGGTATCGTTTGGGTAGAGCAACAAAGCCCCTACAGCGCCAACGTTAGGTTTTGTTGATTGCTCTAGCATCTTTTCAATCCAATCATGTGATATTACTGATGTATCGTCATTTAGGAATATGACGTGCTCTCCATTTGCATTTTTTACGGCAAAATTGTTTATTTGAGAAAAGTTGAATTGTTTATCATAGGAAAGTACCTTGTGTTTTAGGCCTGCTCAGGTATCTTTTTGTCTCTTCTTTCTTACTGTTGTTATCAACTATGATTATCTCGTAATTTGTGTATGAAGGTTTGGTCTCAATGCTTTCTATACATGGTTTTAGTAGCTTGACATTGTCTTTGGTCGGTATAATTATGGTAACTAGCTTGTCAGAATCCTGAAAATGAGAGCTCATCTTGTAGACCTTTTGTTTCTTTTTGTGTTTTATATCATTTCGTTTGTAGTCCGAAAGGATTTGTAAGATATTTTAGTAAAATGTTTATCTTTTCAAAGTCTGATTTGAGACCTTTCACCGAGAAGAAATTGATGCTTTTTTGGATGCGTATGATCCTCAATCTCTGACTGGTGGGATATGATGCTGTCCACCAAGTGTATCTTGGCATCAATCTTTGCACCTTCCATTATTATGGAATTTTCGACATCACATTTTTTTAGGGATACGTGGTTTCCAACGCTGACATATGGACCAAGTCTTACTGCAGGTCCAATGGTGCAGTCGTCGCCAATTATTGCAGGACCTGTAATAAAAGAATCTCTTGATATTGTGGTGTTTTTTCCGACAATGATGTTATCTCTTATCTCTGCTCCGTCGTTTACTAGAAATTGTTGTGGCGTTCCAATGGAATCCAAGACAAGCTTGTTTGCATGCAAGATGTCCTCTGGAGTTCCTGTATCCTTCCACCACCCTGTTACTGTATCATATTCAATGACATCTCCGTTGTTTAGCAGCATGTCTAGTGCATCAGTTATCTCAAGCTCTCCTCTCCAGGATGGTTTGAGTTTGTCAATGATATCAAAAATTTTTGGGGTAAGAAAATAGACGCCTATTACTGCCAAGTTTGAAGGTGGGTTCTTTGGTTTTTCCATTATTTTTTTTATTTTGGTACCGTCAAGCTCTGCTATACCAAACCTTGAAGGGTCGTCAACCTCGCAGAGAAGTATCATGGCATCTGCCTTTGAGCCCTGGAATTTCTTTGTGTAATCCACAAGGCCTGTTCGCAGTATGTTGTCACCAAGATATACGACAAACCTGTCGTTTTTGATGAAATCTTTGCATAATCTAATTGCGTGCGAGATTCCGGCTGGTTTTTCCTGGTAGATGTAAGTTATTTTAACGCCAAATTTAGAGCCGTCGCCATAGAACTCTCTTACCTTTTCTGGATATACATCACCAATTATGATTCCAATTTCAGTAATGCCTGCTTCCCTAAAGTCTTCAAGCGCATACTGCGACATGGGCTTGTTTGCAATTGGCAGAAGCTGCTTTGGGCCGGCATGGGTAAGTGGTCTTAATCTTGTTCCGTGGCCGCCATGAAGTATTATCCCTTTCATTTTAGATATGGGTTAGATGATACAGTATATCTCAATTTGGTTTCGATTTATTTTCAAAGTTACAAAAGAGCCATAAATTCATCAAGTGTTAACCCCGTTTCCTCCACTATTGCTTTGAGAGTACCCTTGGCTATCTCTTTGTGGTTTGGAACAGTTACTCTTCTATACGGAGGCTCCCTTTGTCTTAGGATAATATGGCTACCAGTCTGATGGTCAACATCATAACCAGCTTTAGATAACGCTTTGATTGCCTCTATGCCAGACACTACTGGAATCTTAGGCACTTGGTTCTACCAGTTCTTCTTCTATTTTAGGGAGAGGCTCGTCATGTTTTTTTAAGCTCTGAAGATAACCGCTCATCGCATCCTTGATATTTATCAAAACTTCCTCCCGCGTTTTTCCCTGCGAGATGCAGCCTGGCAGTGACGGGCATTTTGCTATAAAGATGCCATCCTCGTCTTGTTGTATTGTTATCCTGTACTTCATCTGCCATTATTTTGATTTTTGATTTACTTAAACGTTTGATCTCTTCTCTACTGTCAGTAGTTTGAATTGCCTGACTTTATCTCTTCCATGAACAGGTCCAGTCCCTGCTGTACCGTCATTGGCTTTTCCTTGAGAAGTGATGCTGCCTTTGATACATCAAGTGAAGAGTCTTTTGGCCTCTTGGCCTTCCAGTTCATGCCATCCATGTTGGTTGGCCTGAGAAGTTTTTTGTCAAGATGCAGCTTTTCTGCAACCATCTCTGCCATGTCGTACCTTGAGATTCTACTAGCACCTGACACGTGAATTATTCCTTGAATCTTTTTTGACGATATCTCAATTAGCATCCTGCCAAGATTTGGGACGTATGTTGGCGACGTGTACTGGTCGGTTATGATATCGAGCGGAATTTTTGCCTGGAGATTTTCTGCAATAAAGAGCGGAAAGGACTTTTTTTTCGGATGGATTCCGTATGGCGTGCTAGTTCTTGCTATGCACCATTTTGTAGCAATCTCTTGTACTGCTTTTTCTCCTTCAAGCTTTGATTGCCCGTAATAGTCTATTGGGTCTGTCTTGTCAGATTCCTTTTTCATTCCCGTTTTACCGTCAAAGACGTAATCTGTGGATACGTAGACAAGAAATGTACCGTGTTTTTTTGCCTGCTCTGACAGGACGGCAGTAGACCTTGCGTTAATCTTTAGCGCCATATCTTTTTCTGTCTCGCACAAGTCCACGTTTGTCATTGCAGCTAGGTGAATTATTACATCAGGCTTGATTGATTCAACTGTCTTGATTATACTCTCTTGGCTTGCAAGGTCTAGAGGAGTAGCGATTCCAGACTCTGGCTTTGAGTTGTGGTAGCACGAGTAGACGTCGGTATATGACTGCAAGAGATCTTGTACAACCTGTCTTCCTACAAGGCCTTCAGAACCTGTCACAAGAAACTTCATCTTCTACCAGTTTACAGTCCAGGGCTGAGGGTGTAAAGTTTTTTCATCTGCAAGAGGCTCCCACAAGTCTTGGTTGTTCTGGTACCATGATACTGTCTCCTGTAATGCCTGATCAAACTGGTATCTTGGCTTCCATCCGGTTTCTTTTTGTATCTTTGAGGCATCAATTGAATACCTCTTGTCGTGTCCCGGCCTGTCGCCTACGTTTTCGATTATATCTTGAGGTTTATTCATTAGGTTTAGAATCTTTTCAACGATTGTCTTGTTTGTGATTTCGTTCCATGCAGTGATGTTGTAGGTCTCTCCTGATTTGCCCTTTTCAATTAAAGCGTCAATTGCCTGTACATGATCCAAGACATAGATCCAGCTTCGGATCTGGTTTCCTCCCCCGTACAGGGGTACCTTGAGGTTTTTTGATGCCCTGATTATTGTCTTAGGTATTAGCTTTTCTGGAAATTGGTATGGACCAAAGTTGTTTGTGCATCTTGTTGTGATGCATTTTAATCCATATGTCCTGTGGTATGATTCCACCAGCAGGTCTGCCGATGCCTTTGTTGCTGAATACGGGTTGCTTGGTTTTAGGATGTCATGCTCTGTAAATGATTCCTTGTTCTCTGCATCGCCGTAGATTTCGTCAGTTGATACGTGGATGAATAGCTTGTCATGCTTTCTTGCAGCCTCTAGAATGGAGTATGTTCCCAAGACGTTTGTCTCAATGAACGGCTTTGGGTTGGATATTGATCTGTCAACATGTGTTTCTGCTGCAAAGTTTACTAAAAGATCTACATCTTTTGCAAGAGTTGATACGGTTTCTTGGTTTCTGATGTCATCTTTAATGAAACGGTAATTTGGGTTGTTTTCAACTTCTTTTAGGTTTTTTATGTTAGAGCCAATTGTTAGGCTGTCAAGGTTTGTTATGGCATCATCAGGTTTTGTCTTTAGGTGATTTCTGACAAACGCGCTTCCGATAAAGCCTGCACCACCACAAACCAGTAGCTTCACGTTTTTGAGGATACCAAACTTGTTATTTATTTTGATCTGGTTTATAGATATACGAAATCATTGTCTGCATTTTTCAATGCAGGCAACTCTAGGTCTTTTGATATCATGATTGGCCTGTCTTGTGGCCACTTGATGGATAGTTCCGAGTCATTCCATAAGATTCCCCTCTCATGATCTGGAGAATATTCTGAGCTTACCTTGTATAATACATCTGCCTTGTCACTTATTACACAAAATCCATGTGCAAAGCCTTCTGGAATATAAAGCAGCCTTTGGTTTTTGTCAGAAAGTGTTTCACCTATCCATCTTCCATATGTTGAAGAGCCTTTGCGTATGTCAACTGCGACATCAAAGATTTCGCCGGTTATTGCCATAACTAGTTTTGCCTGGGCTTTTGGATTTTTCTGATAGTGTAAGCCTCTCAAGACTCCTTTAATTGAGTGGGAATAATTCTCCTGTACAAATCTTGTGTTTACTCCACCCGCGATAAATGCAGATTCTTTGAAACTTTCCATGAAGAAACCCCGTTCATCCGAAAATCCCTTGGTTTCCACAAGTATTACCTCTGGAATACTTAGATGTTTAAAGGTAAATGGCACAGGATTGGTAAATAGAGATAGGATAAATAGATTTTCAGAATTTAGTCTGCCAAGTTTAATCTTTGTTTCAATTTATTCGTAAAATTTAGAATTTTCTATTTTGTTGTTTCTCTCCAATAATCCAGCAAGTCCCTGAATGTTTTTTCCACTGGTATTTTTGCTTTCCAACCCGTTTTATTAACAAATTTAGAAATGTCTGGGATTTGCAATGTTACGTCCGAAGGGCGTAATCTTGCTGGATCCTGTTTTACCGAAATTTTCTTGTTACTCATTTTTATCATCATTTCAAGCATCTCACCCACCTTCATTGTAGTATTGCCTCCAATATTGTATACTTCACCATAGTCGCATTTTTCTGTCATTAACCAATATGCCTCTACTATGTCACGAACATCAAGAAATGTTCTGATAGAATCTAGATTTCCTACCATAACCACAGGATCACGTTTTCCATTTTCTATTTCAGATATCTGTTTAGCAAAAGAAGACTCTGCAAAGACATCACCTCTTCTTGGCCCCGTATGTGTAAATGCACGACTAATCACCGTCTTTATTCCATACGACTTGAAATATTGATAAGCTAATCTGTCTTCTCCAACCTTGCTTACTGCGTATGGGCTTGCAGGTCTTAATTGATTGGTTTCTTTAATTGGAATTTCATCTGGTAGGACTTGACCGTATACTTCAGAAGAGCTACACACGTAAACTACTGGATCAATTTTGACTTTTCGTACAGCTTCTAAAAGATTCAATGTTCCAATTATGTTAGTCTCCAGAGTATCGGCAGGTGCTTCGTAGCTAGTCATAACGTATGATTGAGCTGCAAGATGAAAAATTTTATCAGGTTTTACTTTCTCTATAACTCCTTCAACTGACTTGGAATCACGCAACTCCAAGTCATGAAGAGATATTTTTCCCTCTAACTGTTTAATATTCTGGAGATTACTTCTCCATCTTGTACCTCCATGTATCTCAACACCAGATTGTTTTTCATAAACATAGTCTGCTAGATGGCTACCTACAAAACCAGTTATACCTGTGATTAAAATTTTCAAACTATTTTTGAGTTTGATAAAGGGTTTTTAATCCTTCCTTTTCATCTCTCCAAAATCAGTGAAAGAATTTGTTATTCAAATTGTTTTCAACTAGATCACAGAGAATATGGCCCACAGTTATGTGACATTCCTGAATTCTTTGTGTACTGGTGGATGGAGCATGTAATACTATGTCACAAATTTCAGAGAGAGGATTTTTGTTTTTACCAGTAAAAGCAATTGCTAGTGCTCCTTTTAGTTTGGCAAGCTTGATTGCCTCAATGACATTTTTTGATTTTCCTGATGTGCTTATTCCAATAATCACATCACCAGATTTGACAAATGCCTCTACTTGTCGGTAGAATATTTTATCAAACGACAAATCATTGCCTATTGCAGTTATAGTGGAAGTATTAGTAGTAAGGGCAATTGCAGGAATTCCCGATCTTTTTATTTTATGACCGTATTGTCCTACCAGTTCAGCAGCAATATGTTGAGCGTCTGCTGCGCTTCCTCCATTACCAAGGAGAAAAATGGTGCGACCAGAATTAATTGCCTTGATGAGAGAGACAGCAATCTTTTCTATTACCTCTGCCTCTCTCTTCAATTTTGTTTTGCTGTCGATGCTATCGGATATCTGTTCTAAAATAGCCCTAGTGTGTTTTCCCATAGGTAGACACTTTGATGGATGGTATTTAAGGAATCTTAATCTAGGAAATTATTCTCCCGTTGTTACTTTTCCATACTTGCAATCCTTCCCTATCAAAGTTTATTTTTACTATTTTACAACCTAGCTTAGTTACTTCTCTTGAAACATCTTCTCGTTTGTCTGGATCACAGATGAACATGAAATGTCCACCTCCACCAGCTCCCATTAATTTTCCTCCCATAGCTCCACTCTCAAGTGCTTTGTCATATATTGCATCCAGTTGAGGTGTAGTTATACCAGAAGTTAATTTCTTTTTGTGCAACCAACCCAAGTGAAGTAACTCTCCTATCTCTTTCATATTTCCACGCACCATAGAGTTTTTCATATCATAAGCAGATTGTTTTATGAAATCCAAGTTCTCCAAAACTGATGCTCCTCCCTCTGTGTAACTTTTTGATTGCCTTTCTAGTATCTTGCCTGACAATCTAGTAATGTTTGTGTCACAGACCAAGATGGATGCCAATAATTCGTTCAGTATTGGCGTACGGATTCTAAGCGGTGTAACTTCAACTGACGATTTTTTGAATTCCAAGAAATTGAATCCGCCAAAGACTGTCGCATATTGATCTTGCCTTCCACCTTTTATTCCCAACTCTACTCGTTCAATGTGATATGCTTTTTCAGCTATTTCATATTGTGTCAGATGTGTTCCAGCAAGAACTGCAAGGGCCCCAATCAGACTTGCTGACACTGCAGCAGAAGAACCTAGTCCTGAACCTGGAGGTGCATCAACGTGCAATAAGGAATCAAAGCTTGGATTACGAATCCCGACTATCTTAATGGCAGCCTTTACCAGATCTAGTTTTCCATCATATACCATTTCAGAAATATCCCTAAAAGTTTCTAGAAGGCCATAATCTTGTGATTTTACAGAAACTTCATTTTTTGTGTTGAGCTTTAGAGAAACGTATGCGTATCTATCTATGGTAGTACTGATAACTGCACCTCCTTTCATCTCTGGATATGGATCCACATCAGTTCCTCCTCCTGCAAAACTTACTCTTAGTGGTGCTCTACTTCTTATAACTAAAGACATTACATTGGAATTCCCACCTCGGTTAATATATTAAGATAGTTAATCACAAGATATTCAACTCTGGTACCTCATTTTTGAATCGTATAAGATCTGACTCAATCCCTATATCACAAAAATACCCTCGGCTAACAAATGAGTAAAGCTTCTTTTGATCAACAAGTTTTGGAAACAAATAATTTTCTATGGAAAATGTTTTTGGCAACATTTCCCAAGAAAAACTCCTTTTAGCGATTAGATAAATTCCCCCATTAATCAAAAATTCATCGTGTTTCGAGTTTTTTTCTCGAAATGAAATAACTAAGCTATTATTATCAGTCATAACCTGACCGTATCGTGAATTATCGTTTGTTAATGTTGTTAACATCGTACATGTATTATGCTCTTCATGAAATTTTTTGAATTTATCAAAATCAAAAAAGAGGATGGTGTCTCCGTTTAATAATAAAAAATTTTCATCTAATAATGGAAGAGCATTTTTAAGCGCACCTCCAGTACCTAATGGTTCTTTTTCTACAGAATATTGTATGTTTACTCCAAATTTTATACCATCACCGAAATATCCCGATATAATTTCATGTTTGTACCCTGTACAAAGTACAAAATCAACTATGCCTTTTGTTTTTAATAATGTTATCAGATATTCAAGAAATGGTTTTCCATGAATTAACAGCATAGACTTTGGTCGTTCTTTTGTCAATCTTCCTAGTCTTGTTCCAAGTCCGCCAGCTAATACAACTGCTTGCACTAAAACATAGTTCTGGCGATAAGAAAATATTCTTTTCCAAATTTTAGGTTTGTTGCATGATATAATTATAAGCAGATTCAAGCGATCCATTTTTTGGTATTTGTATTGTTTTGAGACCAATTTGTTCTCCTGCCTCCAAATCAGTTTTTTTATCACCTATAAACCAGGATTTGTTCACATCTATCCCAAGTTCTTCGATGGCCTTTGAAAACAATTTGGTTTTTGGTTTTCTACAATCACAATTTTCATCAGGTCTATGAGGACAATAATAGATACTTTTGATAGTAATGCCAAATTTAGAAAGTTGATTTACCATTGATTCGTGAATTTGTTTTAATTCCTCATGTGTAAGCAGACCTCTATTTATGGCTGATTGATTTGTTATTATGATAAGCGCGTAACCTAACTGTTGCATTTTGTTCAGCAATTCTCCAACTTTTGGTAATAGTTCAAAATCTTCAATTTTAGTAATGTAACCCTCTCTTTCTTTATTGATCACACCGTCTCTATCAAGAAAAACAGCTTTGGTTAAAATTTCCATGTTTGATATAATTGATTACTGGAATTTATATCATGATCAAAAAGGATTTGAGAGAGATGTATTGTCAACACATCTTGCAACAATCTGACTCAGAGTTTCCTTAAGAAGTTCTGGGGAGAAATATGAGTCAATGTGGCTTATTCCCGCCTCGGATATTTTTGTCCATTTTTGTTTATCATTATAAAGATCAATTGTTTTTTCTACAAATTCGTGTGGATTATTGGCAACCGTTAAAAAGTTCGCATCGTCAAAAACAATTCCTTCTGCTCCAGTCGGTGTGGTAACTACTGGCAGACCATACGCCAGACTTTGTGTAATTTTACCCTTGACACCCGCCCCATATCTTAATGGAGCAACCATCAGTCTGCATTTTTCCAAATAAGGTTCAATATCTTTTACATAGCCCAAAAAAATAACTCCCTCGGTTTTTGAACACAGATCTTTGATTTTTTGCGGGGGATTACTACCTATAACATATAGATTTATGTCAACAACCTTTTTTTTAATCAATGGGAAAATTTCGTTTAAAAGAAACATAAGAGAATCCATATTTGGTGGATGCTGGAATCCTCCAAGAAATATCAGATCCTTTCTTGAATCAAACTGAGGAACCTTTTCTTTTGTTATTTGTATAGGAGGTATTATTGCCATAGTAAGTGACGAATCTTTAGTTAGGAGTAGGTTTGCCTCTTTTTTGCTTTTTACGCTTGTTATGTCTGATTTTTGAATAAGGACTAATTCCCTCTGTTCTGTTTGTTTTGCCTGCTCTAGTTTTATTGGATTATTTTCTAATTCAGCTTCCCTCAATTCTCTGACAAATGAAAGATCTATTGTTTCATACATGATCTTGGTTGAGGGTGAGTGTTTCTTAATAATGTCAATGTATTTAGGTGCAATATGGGCTCTTGATACCACAGCAAGACAAAAATTATTTTTACGTTCTTTTAGAAAGGATTCAAAATTTGTTGGCCCGTAAATTACCTCGATTCCTCGTTGTTGAAGTTCTGTTGTGTATGGTTCAGTTTTATGAAGATTATCGGGCCAAAATGTAACTTTATGTCCCATTAGTGATAGTATTGATAAAACATAGTATGTAGTTAACGATCCTGCGTCTTTATCATATTCAGGAACATAGTGGTCTACATACAAAATATTGATTCCACTCTTTCTATTTCGTTCAAGGTATGAATTTTCTTGTAAATCTGTATCTCTTGATTCAAGAAAGTCTTTCCATTTCTCTCTGAATTTATTTATGTTTTCAATCTGATACGACTTTATGCCAGTTTGTACATCAGTACCTTGTGTTTGTCCTTCATGGTGTATTATGCATGCAAGTGGCTGGTAAAGTATCCTATACCCCAATTTTGCAATCGAAAGACAAATATCACTATCTTCTGCATAAGCTGGAAAATATTGCAGATCAAATCCGCCCAACTGATCAAAGATTTTTTTCTTTATTAATAAACAAGAACCAGAACAATAATCTACATCACGTACGAAGTTGTAAATAGGATCATCTGGGTTTCCATTTCTTCCGTAATTCCATGCAGAACCATTTTTCCAAACTATGCAGCCAGCTTCTTGTAGCTTACCATTTGGGAAGAGTAATTTTCCTCCAACTGCACCCACTTTATCATCAAGAGCAAGATATAATAGAGATTCTAACCAATTTGGAGATACTATTTCTACATCATCGTTGAGAAAAAGAAGATATTCTCCATTAGCCTCTTTTGCCGCAAAATTATTAACATCCCCAAATGAATAAGATTTCTGAAAAATTAAAACCCTATGTTTAATAGTTTTAAGGTATTTCCTCATTTGTGAGTTTTCATCAAGGTTATTTGTTATTATAATGATTTCGTAATTTTTGTATGTAGTCTTGGATTCTATACTCGTTAGATTTCTTCTAAAAAGATCCACTTGATCATATGTTGGTATAATAATGCTCACTCTTGGAAATTTGGATAATTTCAGAATATTTGTAGCGTCAGTTGCCAAATTTTTCCGTAAAAGTGAATCATGTCTTCTATATCCAATGTTGTATATGATAGCAGGTTTGACATTTTTAGTATTGAGTTTGTTTGAGAAAACTTGGCTGTTTGGTTTTACAACAGAATATTTTAATCTCTTAAAAAAAAACTGTTGCCGGAGCTTCTCGCGGAATGCTTTAATAAATACCCGGAATCCTTGCATTTGTAATATACCTATTGAAACCCGAGAAAGTCGTAGTAACTCACCTCTTTTGGTGGAAGGTGGAAAACAATAGTCCATTGCCTTAGCAACTTTAATTACTGATCTGAAAACTATAGAATTCTTTATCTCCTTTAATTCAGTCCTCGTTGATAAGAGAGCATCCTGTAAGCTGTCTAGCTGAGCCGTCTTGGTTGTAAGCTGTTCGTGAAGACCACTGGCCCATTTGCTACGCTCATCAAAGTCTTGTTGAAGTGTGGCAATGATTTTGTCCTTTTCTGCTACAGTTTTTTCAAGCTCAAGCGCCCACTTGGAACGCTTGTCAAAGTCTTGTTGAAGTGTGGCAA
>JBOGRD010000010.1:0-62255 GCA_050749405.1 Nitrosotalea sp. | reverse complement strand
AATGCATGACAGCTCTTAATCTGGTTTCAAATGTAGATTTGATCATGCCTTGACGGAGTTACAAGGCATGTTAAAGCGGACAATAACCCTGGCACGCTAAGCGGACATTATCTCTGGCACTCTACATGTATATATTAATGACCTATTTTTATAAAAATCGACCTACTATTGACAGGGCGACCAGAAACGAAAACAATTGATGGCTCAAGGAAAAGGGAGAATGTGATTATCAGAACGATCCGCTCACATCCAGACATACATCACAATGGACTAAAGAGACTGATCGTACCTCGTTATATGGCAACCAAGACATTTGAACGCATTATCAAAGACTTCATTGAGCGCAAGATGATCAATGTACAAAGTATCAAAAACCGTAAACACTACAGCATGCCTCTTGGCTTTCCTGACCATCCTGTGAAGGTACATCTGAGTGAGCTCTCACAGCTTGTCGAAGAGATGAGAAACAGGTTAAAGGAGCTAAAGGGCAAATATCCAAGATTCTCAAAAAACAAGAAGGAACAGATTGCACTTGATCTCTCCCACATGTATTATCATACAAGGCTTCAGGTTATCAAGATCTTTGAGATGTTGGGAAAGGATAGACCAGTGGTACTTGGAGACTATGACTATCTGTAAGATATAGTGTACACATCTTATTCAGGTCTTGATGCTATATTTTCCAGTCCCAATTTCATCTTGTTTTAGTCCTGATGCGACCTGTTGACACCTATGATGCACCTTGCTGTAATCTTGTTGTAACCTAGATACGTCTTGTTTAGGTCTGCATTACGTCTTGTTGATGTTTGCTGCAACCTTGCATTCCTCTGCATTCTTTTATTATTCTGCTTTGGAATTTGCTGTCTTCTGCTTGATTTTGCTTGTTTTTACCATTCCTTTCTTATGCTGTTAACACGAACAAATCAGTCTAAAAATACTATTTTCTCCGTAATTTTAAGCCAAAAACGTATGTTGCACTAGATTTTAGGTTAAGATGTGTTTCCTACAGGTAACCAGTTACCATAGAATGCTATTCCATTCCAATATTGCAAGCCGTTTTGCTTGTTGGTTGCCTCAATGAATTGGACTTCATTTCCAATATGAACCGAGACCATCATGTGATTGTAGTGTTGCGGGTTGGATGGGTTATTACTGTCTACAATTCCAAGATAGACTTGCCAATTTTGTGTATGTGAAGAGGATCTTATCATTGAGGCTACCAAAATGGAAAGATCCTTACAATCCCCCCGAGCATCGCTAAATGTCTGTAAAGGCCATAGATTGCTGTTAGTTAT
This sequence comes from Nitrosotalea sp., assembly GCA_050749405.1. Taxonomy (GTDB): domain Archaea; phylum Thermoproteota; class Nitrososphaeria; order Nitrososphaerales; family Nitrosopumilaceae; genus Nitrosotalea. Next base: position 60,960 of record JBOGRD010000010.1, on the reverse strand, counting down.
ATCCTGTGAATATGTGGTCATTTGTGAAACAATGAACCATACTTCATAAAGGAATTGATCGTCACTTCCCGCATTATCATAGACCTGATCTATAACTTTACTGAATGAAGGTTCAACAAACTCGGCATAGTTCGGAAATATGACATTGGTACCATCAGGTTCTTTTATGATTATGGTATCTGTAGGAAATGGTCTTTTTATGTTAGCGTCGTAAGTGGTAAATGGCATACTCCAAGTGTATTGATTTCCCTTGGAATCACAGAAATTCCAAGTTATGGTTCCATTTTTTACAGATGTAAGAGGTGTACATTGTGACACTTGTAATGCCTGTTGTATTGCGTTGTCATAATTTTGCAAGGCTTGTTGCAATGTATTATTATAATTTTGTGCCCATGTCTGAACCTTGTTATAGTAATCATTCCATTCATTTAGCTTATCGTTATCTTGTTGCATTTGTAACTTGAGATTTTCATTTTCGGTTTGAAGGTTGTAATTCTCTTGCTGTAATTGATTGATCTGATTAGTTGTCTGACTAGCAGCTTGCCTGATAGCCTGATTCTGATTCTGTAGTTGGCTTATTTCACTCATGGCCTGATTTGGAGTGAGAATACCGTTGTCTACTAGATACTGGATTGCCTTGACAAATTCGACATCGGAGATCTGACCTTCACTCCACCACTTTGCATCGTTTTTTACCCAATATGGAATGTTATATTGAGTGGACGGCGTGGTTGTACTTGGAATAGTTGGCATTTGAGCTTGCGAACTTTCTGTAGTTTGAGGAATTAATGGACTTGCAATTACTTGACCTGTCATAGATGGATACACCATGTCAAAATAATTGTAAGTTCCAGCTTGCGAAAAGGTAAATGAGAATGAGCCACCAGCAAGAATAAGTGAGCTATCAAAAACTGTACCTGTTACGCTATCTGAAGAACTTCCGCTTGTTACGGTGTGTCCAACAGCATCAGCATTTGTCCAAGTTACAGTATCTCCAACGTTGATGTTTACAACCTGTGGATTAAAGGAGTCTGCTGTGGTACAAGATCTATCTGTGATACTTGCACCACATCTAATTGTTACTGTAGTCGAGTCTGCAAAAGCTAAATGTGAAGAGGTTTCTACTATGGTAACCAGCATCAAGATAGCAAATAAGCAGATTAGTTTTGATTTGTTCATCTGATCTCTTACCATTATCTTAGTTTATTATAAAGACTACAATACGTAGTGTTAGATTACAAGCATTATGCTTACAATTTTTGGTCTAGCCTAGCGTCACAATACTGTTGAGTCACATTCCAAGACAGGATTTTCTTGTATTTTTGAGGAAGATGTCTAAAAAGGGGTTCTACGAGGTCTTCAACTATGTCTACGAGAAAAAGAGTGTTCACTACAATGAGGTATTGAAACATGCACTTGACAAAAATATTATTGATAGTAGAGCATCTGTAACCATAATACTCAACGGATTGACAAATCTTGGTCTGCTAGATAGGACTGTTACTGATACCCGACCAATTAGGACAAGTTATCAGGTCAGTAAGACGGGTCATCATATAATCAAGAGTTTAAAGGAACTTGAATCTGTCTTTTCCAAGTAAAATCTGGAATATTCATGGGTTCAAATCTGCGAGTCCGAGTCTCACAGGATTCGAGTCTTACAGTATCCAATTATAATGATCTAAAGTTAACAAACTCGAAACTAGGTATTCATTTTTAGAATTTATCCTTTGACGATAATGAGGGGAAAGTAATGAGAGATGAAACCTCACTATTTTCAGGATTTCAATGATCTAACTATTTCGGTTGCCCATTTTCTCATTCCTAGATCTTTTTGAGAATATCCCTCAAGAATCTTTTCATCCGTAATTACATGAAAAGAGGTTCGTTCTTTGTTAAGATACTCCTTGTATGAAAGAAGATCTAATGTTTCAATCAACTTGCTTACGGCTTTTCTGAATTTTTCATTTGGAATTTTAGTCGATATTTTTGTCGCTTCATCCTTTAATTGAAGAAGATTGCCTTCTGGAATAGCACTGTAACTTATTACTCTGGAAGGAATATCATCCACATTCACAGGATTGTGTTCCTGTAGACCTCTTCTTTGATTGAAAAACACATATTCCAAATATGTGCATGAATCAAGGAAGATTTTTCCCCATACTGAAAATTTTTTTTGATTGTTACTTAGATAATATTCTATCATAAATCGTATTGAAAGTGGACATAAATCAGCTTCAATTATTTCTGGAAAATTACCGCTTATCCCAGAAAATTGTATCTCATCTAATTTTTCTACAATCCATTTTACTCGGTCATGTTGATCTATACGGGAATAATTGTTTAAACAATGTCTCCATAAGTAATCTAGTCTATTTTCATTTATTTTTTGGAATGCCCAAGCTTGTTCTTCCGTGTTTCTTGCGATATCTAATATGTCCAGACGAGAGTGAAGTTTTCTTCCAGCAAGTGCATCTTCAACACCCATATCCATAGCTATTATTCTTGTGGAGATGAGCTCGTTGTCTGAAACTAGATCATGTTTGATTTTGGATGCATGTGGATTGACAATTATTAGCCACAAATTTGGATTCGAATTTAGTGATTCAAGAATGCTATTTTTTACGTCCCTATCACGAAAGCTATAGCCAATTATGATGCAGAGATCAGATCTATTGAGTTCGTCTTTAAATCTTCGATTCAGCCAAGTATAAACTTCTAATTCTTTATCTTTTTGAATTTCAGGATATAGCATCATTTCTGAGATAGGACTCCCGTCTATGTATCTCATTGAAGACATGTCAATGCCCTGAATGGGTATCCTGACAACTTTGCCATTTTTTGACCTTACCCAGTATAAAGAGCCGTGCAATTTGAATAAATTTATCTTGGTATTTTTTTCTTGAAATACTTCGGGGGTCCACTGGGGATTGAAACCATCCTGATATTTGATATGTTGTTGTTCACAAAAGTTTTCAATTATCCCATCATAATTTAAAGTAAATACACTAAGCGGCTCTGTTTGGATTAGTCCATCCAAACCATAGAGATATTGTATAGAAGAAATATTCTCGCAAGCATTTCTAACATAATTTTGTAAAATAGTTCGATACCATTTGATTAGTCCCAGTTTTCCTTGAAAAGGTATTTCTGAAGCACCAAAAAGTTGTATAAGAGCAGGATATCTTGATTCAAAGTATTTGAAATCTTGTTCATCTTCCAATTCACGAAGCAAAGTTAACATATATTCAAGATCTGACTGGTGAAAATTACTTCTTGTTACATCATCAAGTATTTTTATCCTATCAGCTCCGAAGGAGATCAGAAATTCACTAACAGTATTTTTTTCATTTTCTTTGAGTGCTTTTGCCGGATTTTGAAAAAAATCTTCGGTCATTTTAGTAATAGTGGGTATTCCAGCAGGCTGAGAAAAGCCTGCACCAAGTAAAAGAATTCTTGATAGGGTGCGGGTTTGTGTTGCCACAGATTAATTTTATTAAATCGGCATTGAAAAGGTTTTGGCTGGACGATATTCAAAGTATTGATTCGATAATAATGAACGAGTCTATTCCAGTATCATTTAACTATTTCAAGAAAGATGTAATATAAATTGCCACTCCATCGAGGTACGACCATTGGAATTTGATCTAATTTGGAGTATAATTTTAACATCTGTTGGAGGAGGCATATTATTTGCTTTTTTCTCTAGTGTAAGATTACGAGAACTACGAAAAAAGTTTGTAGAAAAACACGGGTTGAAGACTAAAGGATCTACCATATATGACAATCTTGATAATACACAGCTTGAAAAAGTAATTTCGAAAATGAGTACAAGTTGTGCTGTACTAATCACAGTATTTGCAATACTCTTAGCATTTGTAGTAACAGAGAGAATATCTCTTGCATTAACTAATCTCTATTTTGTCATATGGTGTGGTTGGATAATTGCCATTATTGTCAAGTTAGGTTTGATAAGTGTAGATCTATTCGATCTTTTAGAAACAAAAAAAGACATACGGCGTACTTTGTTTTTTTACAAAGATGTTTTAAGAAATACTCCGTTATTACTCATTCCCATAATTGCAGTAATGCCTATTTTCTTTCTGGAACCAATTCCAACAATGGATAGTTTCAAAAATCTACCTTGGTCATTTGAAACAGAAATTTTTTCAGGTGTGCTAGCAATAATAGGTGCTGTAGCAGTAACCTACTATATGGCATTTCAGAATAAAGATGTCTCTGCTCAGTTCGCAGGAATGTGGGGTAATAACATATTTTTTGTTCTAGTAGGAATTTTCAACTACAGTAAGATCTCACCGACAATCCCAGAAAAGATTATCCTCTTTAATCAGACTTACCAAATTCCTTTAGTAATACAATTCTTATCAGTAGCCGGAATCGTATTTGGATTATTTATGATTCTGTATTTATTCACAGCATTATGGATGGTAAGACTGAAGCAGGATCAGATTTCCAACCAATCATGACCCACGTTATTATCTAGACCGCGTCAATTTCCACGTCTGCGAGGGGGGCTTACTATTTTTATTGATTGTCAATGAATTCTCCCGCTATTAACTCAAAATAAAAAATTAGTATATTTCTCTGAATTTTGCCAGATCATTCATCTTCTGGTCTTGTAAAGCCCATGCTCACGCCTTTTATTTCATCTAGTTCGTCCATTTCTTCTTTTGACAATCCTTCAAATATTCCGGCTTCGAATTTCACAAAATTTCCCTCTACCCATGTTTTTGTGATTTTTCCTATAATCTTTCCCTCATGACCGAGAGTGAGGGGAAGACCTTCATTCATTTTGGCGATAAGTGGTAGATCCTCATCTCTCAGAACAAACGTTTTTCCATCTTTAACAATTGGAACACCGCTACCAGCACAAACACCAGTCACTATCTTGACGAATTTTCTTTCTTCAATCTTTTTCCAATTTTGTGTGGCAATATCGAAATTAAAATAGATTTTTTCATTTGGGTTATTGATTGTCTCAAGAGCTTTTTTTATTGTATCAAATCCTTTCTCTATGATTTTCGAATCCCTACTCCTCAAATCAAATTCTATTATACCATTTCCGTTCTTAAATGACAAAGTAAGTCCGGGATATTTCTTATCTGATACCTTTCCAACTATTTTTTCTTTTAATCTATTCCATGTGTCTTCTCCTATTTTGTTTAATATTCCAGAAACAATTTCTTTTCCAATCCATGCAAAGATAATCACCAATGCAGGATCTAGTGATTCCTGAGCCCATCGCTCTACTTTTCTTCTTTCTATATCTTGATGAAAAATCTCTCTAATTTCATCAATATCTTCCTCATTCCAATACTCGGAAGCTAATGTTATTTTGACAATTTCCATATCTAATATACAATTATCGAGGATTTAAAAAAATTGGAAAAGGAGTTTTGTAGCTACTCCAAATTAGCTTACTGCACATTTGTTGTCAAAATATTTTCACAAAAATTCCGGGTTTCCGTATTGCCTGTGGACCAGAGAACCCCCGGGCCCGTTACAATAATGTCCTTTTACAGGATTAGAATATTCTAGGACCATATTAGCTAAGATTGTTATCTAAAAATATTCTGATATTTCATAAAAAAGAATGCTCTAATTAAAAACCGGAGAAATTCTACGTTATCTTTTTAAACTATGATTGCACCGTACACCTACACATGAAATTTTTATTTCTTGCAATATTTTCAATAATTTTTATTCTGGGCACTATGTCTCTTGCAAATGCTCAGGCTGATAATTTTTCAGTGAACTTTATCTCTACATTTGGTTCCCGTGGTGCAAATGCCGGTTATTTTCATAACCCTCAAGGCATTGCATTGGATAACTCTGGTAATGTGTATGTCGTAGATCAGGTAAATAACAGAGTAGAAAAATTCGATTCTAAAGGTAACTTTACATCTGTAATCGGATATGCGTCTGCAATAGGCTATGGAGGTTCTGAGGACGGTCAGCTTTCAGTTCCTACAAGTGTTGCACTTGATAAATCTGGAAACATATACGTTACAGACATCAATAATTACAGAGTAGAAAAATTCGACCCTTCCGGTAATTTTGTATTAAAGTTTGGCACAAAGGGTAATAGCGACGGACAGTTCAGTAGTCTACAAGGCATTGCAGTTGATGACTCTGGAAACATATACGTTACAGATTTACTACATCCAATTCAAAAATTTGACTCTGCTGGAAATTTTGTATCAGATATAGGCAGTGACCAGATTGTGGGTGCTCAAGGCATTGCACTTGACAAATCTGGTAACGTATACGCCCTAGATGCAGATGGCACCCAAGTGATAGAATTTTCCAGTGATGGCTCATTCATGAAGAGATGGGGATCATTTTGTAACATTTTCACTGGAAAAGACTGCATTGATCCAGACGGGTCAGGTCCTTTTGCTCTTGGTGATGGTCAGTTCAAGGATCCTAACGGTATTGCAATTGACAATTCTGGTAATGTGTACGTTACAGATACTGGAAACAATAGAGTGGAGATATTCGATTCTTCTGGACATTTTTTCTACAAGTTTGGCACTAATGGTAATGGCGATGGACAGTTTAGTGATGCAATAGGCATTGCAGTTGGTAACGATGGCAGTCTTTATGTTGTGGATCAGAACAATGACAGGGTGGAAATATTCAACATAACTTATGGTAATGCAACAAGTGCACCAAATAATGTTTTGACTACACCTCCTACAGCCCCTGTTCCCATTATAGAAACGCAGCCGCCTGTCCCTGCATGGTTTGTCTCTTCATTTGGTTCCCCCGGTTCAAAAACTGGCCAGTTTTCTTTTCCTCAAGGCATAGCACTTGACGGATCTGGTAACGTGTATGTTGTAGAAAATGCAAATAACAGAGTAGAAAAATTCGACTCCAAGGGGAATTACATATCTACAATAGGCTCCAGTGGTTCTGGCAATGGCCAGTTTTCATCTCCGACAGGTATTGCAGTTGATAAATCTGGTAACATCTATGTATCAGATATAGGTAATTATAGAATAGAAAAGTTTGATCCTGCCGGTAATTTTGTATTAAAATTTGGCACAGCTGGTAAGGGCAATGGCCAGTTTTTTAGTTTACAAGGCATTGCAGTTGACGATTCTGGTAACATCTATGTCTCAGACCTGACAAATTTCATTCAAAAATTCGATTCTTCTGGAAACTTTATAAAAAAAATTGGCGGTGACGGAATTCTTAATGGTGCTAATGCTGTTGCAGTTGATAAATCCGGAGACATGTATGTTGTTGCTGATGCTCAAATCGTGGAGTTTTCTGCCAATGGCACAGTTATAACAAAATGGGGCTCATACTGTGAAATTAGTACACCAAGGGGATGTGTTGATCCAGATGGATCCGGTCCTCTTGCAATTGGAGACGGCCAGTTCAATGATCCAAATGGCATTGCAGTTGATATCTCTGGTAACGTATACGTTACAGATACTGGCAATAACAGGGTTCAGATCTTCGATCCTTCTGGGCACTTTATCTACAAATTTGGTTCTGACGGTTCATACAGTGGTCAGTTTTCACAACCAAATGGCATAACAATTAACAAATCTGGAAACATCTACGTGGTGGATCAGGGCAATGCCAGAGTGCAGATATTTAATATCAATAACATGCCAGCAGTCTTTCCAAATAACACTGTCACTTCATCATCAACTACACCATCAACAACACGATCATCTACACCAGTTAATCCGGCTATACCCTTGTCAATGAATCAAACTACAGCAATGGCATCCACACATCCAACAATTGACCAGCCTCAATCTACTTCAGTACCTATATTATCAAAAATACAAAAGATTCCAAGTTGGGCAAAGAATATCTTTTCTTACTATGAACAAGGACAAATATCTGAGGATGAATTAATTGGTGCGATAAACTTTCTAGTACAACAAAACATAGTTCAACTAAAATAACAAAACAAGGCATGTTAGTAAATGACAGATAGATTCAAGCCTCACAGGGTTTGAGTCTTACAAGACTCGGGTCATGGTGTTGAACTAAAATCACAAATCCATTAGTGGATATCAAATCAGTATCAATTTTACATAATGAAACTATATCGTACCAGACCTTGTAATATTTGGAAATGAAAAAATTCATCTTTGCAAATCATTGTAAAATCCAGGAGAATATTACGTCACTTTTTTAAACCGTCATTTGTACCATAATTTGCGTTTGAAAATTCTACATTTTTCAATAATTGCAATTCTATTAGTTGTAGTATTTAGTTCAAGTCTAGCATATGCAGAACAACCGTTATTGGATTTTTATAACAATAGCCAGCTTGTTCTTGTTGGAAAAGTTATTTCCTTGTCTCAAGTACCTACAACAACTAGCAATCCATCCCAGTCTCCAAATCAAACAAGATATGACATACAGGTAGAGCAGTATTACAAGAATCCTCAAGCTGCCAAACTAATTACAGCATATGGGTATGCCAAGGGAATTTACTTTGGACAAGATCCAACATTTAACGTGGGAGATAGGGTCTTTCTATATCTAAACCAAGAAAATGTATATTATCAAATCCAATCACATTCATTTGCACTAAACAATGACTGTGACGCACGCCCCATGATTCCAATGCCAACTTTGCCATTTGAACCACCGCCAATTTCTGCTCCTGCATATGGACGTGTTTTTGACTTTCAAAGTGCTGGGGGAATTCATAATGATACTTTTGGGTTGGGAGATAAAATTCGAATAAACTTTGTTGCAGAAAACTATCTGCCAGTAATAAAATACGCAACCTTGAATTTTACCATTAAAACAGAAAATAACACAAACCTGGTCTTCAACGATACAAAACAAATTACCATTCCTGCATGTAATGGTAATGTTCCGGTATCATGGGATTTTGTTCCCAAAAGTTCTGGAACTTATTTTGTGAATATCAACACGTCTAGTTCTGTGAACCTTGGAAGACAACCAGTGCTGTTCACTGAACCTTCTTTAGGAAGCAGTTTTGAGGTAAGAGAAAATACTTCTGGTATTTCGCTTGCCAAAACACCTTATACACACTCACCCTTAAAGCAATTCAAATCAGGAATACTCGCTAACGATGTGAAATGCATTGATGGTTATACTCTGATAATAAAAACAGAAGATGGTTCCCCTGCATGTGTAAAGCCAGAAACGGCACAGAAGCTTGTAGCACGAGGATGGGGAGTGATAACTGGTTCAACTGTGCAACTTGGAGTGATAAACCAGACAAGTCAAATGACAGAATTCGATGGCGTTATTGTAGACCAGAGATTGGATGTAATGCACTCCTATTCGTTTTATACAAATGACACCTCGGAAAAATTCAATATTGGATCAAATGGAATTGGGCTTGAAGGACTAGATAATATCGACGGGCTTGATGGAAAATACATCAAGATATTTGGAACACTGGTGCAAACACTATATCACGAAGATGAGATCAAGGTAGATAAATTCAAGATAACAGGCTCCCTTGTTCCAAAAGCAAATCCGACAAAAAATATGAGCCAGCAGATAACTCTTGATGAACTTTATTCAAATCCCGACAAGTACTATAACCAAACCGTCACCATAATGGGTCAGCTCCGTGAATATGACAATCCCATAGCTTATGCAGGAGTGGGATGTAGTTCAGCACAATTTACAACAAATGAGTCTTTTGTTCCAGATTTTATAAGTAGAAATCAGCTTTACAATGGACAAAACTACATAGGAGTCAGAATTGGGGGTCCAGACGATGTTGGGTATTCTCCAACTGAGAGACTTCCTGCAGACCTTAAGAACAAATCCGTATTTGTTACTGGAATATTTGTGCCGGAAATTTATGATACAGGCATGTGCATGCATGTTCTTCACGAGTCAGGATATCTACTGACCAATTTTGACAAAATCCAGCCCATAGGAGGTTAAGAAAATGAAAACTCTGTATCTTACGATTATCGTAATTGTGCTACTATTCCAATTCATATTCTTCTTTACACCAGTACAAGGAACAAGCGGTTATGCATATTTCATGAAGCAAAATTCAACGGCAAAGATCGACGCAAAATTCACGTTTCAGCTGTTAAATAATGAAACTTGGAAATTAAAGCCACAAATATTTTCAAGTTTATACGATCCTAGCTCAGAGCCTACCGGTATGACCATAAGCGTACTTCCAAATTCTTTCAATGCTAACAAAAGTAGTATTAGTGTCACATATACAATAACTGCAAAACCTGACACCAAAGGAGTTTATGCATTATTCCTATTTTATTGCGGACTTTCTCCACTGGTGGTAGGTCTCAACGAATCTCAGATAAATCCTGAAATTTTCAATGAGTTTTTTATAGCAGGTTATATGTGCCCCGGAATAGCACCGCCACCCATGAATATTACAGACTATTCCAACATGGTTTCCAAAATTATTAATGTAAATCCAAATACCGTCAACAATCCAGATCTAGTAAACCAGTTAGGTCAACTACCGAAAAGCCCTCTAAAGCAATTCAAGTCTGGAGTAAAACCGTCGGATATAGAATGTAGGAAAGATTTTCTGCTTATAACAAAACATGAGGATGGTTCCCCCGCCTGTGTCACAACCTACACTGCAATCATACTGACAGAACGTGGATGGACTACTAGCGTCCAAATTCATAATCCGCCGAAATAAATGAAAACTCTGCATCTTTAATTTTTTGAAAAACGAAATAATTGTTCACATTACAAAAATTCTTTATACTAGTATCACGTAATACAATATAGGAATTACATAAAGGACATTTTTGTTGAAGGTCCCCCCGGGCCCGCCTACCATCATGTTACTAAAATAGACCAACTTTGATGACACGCATCGTGGAAATCTAGTATTTCAAGTTGTCTCGTTTTTTTCATGTTTTGGTGCCAGATTACTGTCATCTGAGAAAGACTTTGCCTGAACCTCCTGATCTTCTGTAAATGTTTTCAATCGAGTAATATCTGGTTTGAAAAACAGGTCGATAGACCAATCAGTTAGCACTCTTAGTTTCTTTTCAAAAGTAGGAAGATGACTGAGATAGTAAGCTCTCCAAATCATCCATGCAAGCAGGCCGTGTGTCTTCCTACCAAATAATATGCCAACCCCCTCTCTTTTTCCTATTTGGGCCATTATGCCTCTTGACTTGTAATTGAAACTAACTTTGCTTCCACCCCTCATGTCTGATATCAAGTTGTTTGCCACGACTTTTGCCTGCTCTACAGCGTTTTGGGCAGTGGGAGGATATGGTCTTCCGGTATCTGGGTTGGTAATTGATGCACAGTCTCCAAGTGCGTATACCCCATCAAAGCCTTTGGCCTCCAGATATCCATCAACTATGATACGTCCACCTCTGTCATGCTCGCATTGCAATTCTTTGACAACCTTTTCTGGGATCACGCCCCCTGTCCATACTAGCGTATGAGTTTCTATGACGGTACCATCCTTTAGTTTAACAGAGGATGTGGTTGCCGAACTTACTGGACTTTTCAGGATTATTTCTATTCCCGATTCTCTCATCTTTTGTGCAGCAAATTCTGAAAGGTCTTCACTTACTTCTGGCATTATTTTGTCCATGGCATCCACAAGAACGACTCTGATGTCTTGGATGCCAATATCATGGTAAAATTCTCTTACTGCATATCTAACTAGTGCATTCAATTCTCCTATCGTCTCCACACCTGCAAATCCAGCCCCGACAACAACAAATGTCATCAGGCTCTTTCTTAGGCTCTCATCTTGTGCAATACTAGCTTGCTCTAACATGTCAATGATATGATTTCGCAGAACTATCGCATCGCCAAGACTCTTCATAGTATAGGCACATTTTTTCACATCTTCCATACCAAAGAAATTGGTCTCCCCCCCAAGAGAGATCACGAGATAGTCATAATCCAATGTATTGTCATGCCAATTTATCGGATCATTTCTGCTGCCTATTGCACTTGATATGGTAACCTGCTTTTTTTGAAAATCGATAGATCTCACTGCTGCCTCGTAAAATCTAGCTCTCTTACAAAATGCCCTTACCGGCGTTACTATGTGTCTGGTTTCTATCATGCCTGAAGCCACCTCCGGTAACATGGGAGTGAAGAGAAAAAAGTTGTCCTTGCTTGCAATGTTGATATCTACAGTAAAATCATTTTCAAACTTGCTTTCCAATCTTCTTAAAACCTCGATTCCTGCAAATCCTCCGCCTAAGACAAGTATTCTTTTCCGGTCATTTACCTGAATGTTACTAATTTTTTTCATACGTGAAATTATTAGGCTCTAGCATATAATAGCATACAAAAGCCTTCTATTGCAATTGATTGCTGTGCCTTAAATAGAATGATAATCCACCAATGATGTGCAAGCCGCAAGAATTGTCAAAGTAAAAGAACCATTGGAAGTACAGACACTTGAGACTCCAAAGCCAAAGGGCTCGCAAGTCCTGGTTAAAGTCCAATCGGCTGGCGTATGCCATAGTGACATACATTTGTGGGAAGGTGGCTATGAGGGTCTGGCAGGCCAATTCATGAAGACAACTGACAGGGGCGTGCGATATCCACTCACTCCAGGTCATGAAGTGGCAGGAATAGTTGACAGTATGGGTGAAGATGTGGAAGGATTTACTAAAGATGAAAGGGTTCTTGTTTTTCCTTGGATAGGCGAAGGTCTATGCCCTGCCTGTAGAGTCGGAGACGAGAATCTTTGTGACAAGCCCAGATCTTTAGGAGTATATCATGATGGCGGTTATGCTGAATATTTGCTTGTTCCAAGTTACAAATATCTTGTAAAACTTGGTGACATGGAAACTGACACTAGTTCAACGTTATCATGTGCTGCACTCACGGCATATGGTGCAGTAAAAAACACGCACCTAAAACCTGATGATAATGTTGTCATTGTGGGAACAGGTGGTCTTGGCTTGATGGCAATTCAGCTTGCAAAAGCAGTAACAGGTGCGAGAATAATCGCAATGGACCTTGATGATAATAAATTAAAAGTCGCAAAACAAAATGGCGCCGATTTTACTGTAAATTCCAAAAATCAAGACGTGACAAAATCCATAATGGAATTAACAAACAACCTCGGAGCTGATGCTGTCATAGATTTCGTTAATGCCAGCAAAACGGTCGAGACAGATATGCAGATACTTCGAAGAAGGGCAAGAGTTGTACTTGTAGGACTCTTTGGAGGCCAACTGCAATTAAACCTAGTCACAATGCCAACAAGAGCGTACAAAATAATTGGTTCCTATACGGGCTCGCTGACTGATATGATTGAATTGGTCTCTCTTGCCAGAAGGGGAATAATCAAGCCAGTGGTTTCAAACAGATTCAAGCTAAGTGAAGCCACAGCTGCACTGACAATGCTAAAAGAAGGAAAAATTACTGGCAGAGCAATAATAAACCCCTAACCTCATTTGACATCCAATGGATTATTTAGAACTCGTTATTGTTGGCATTCTTACATGCATACTTGCCATCTCTTTGTGGCAATTTTCAACAGTAAAAAAAGAGATGCGCATTCAAGCTGAACAGCAAACCTACGCAAGGATAATTGAGGCAAGACTTAACCTTGAAAAAACTGAGACTTTTACGAAAATGGCAAAAGAAAGTCCGATTTTTGCTGAACGTTTTTCCATAGTGGATAGTCCTGACGAGTATTATACGACAGTAGCATTTCTTGACTTGTTTGAATTTCTATATTTCATGAACAAAACAAAGACAATAGAATCAGGGCTTTGGTCCAGATGGCAAGAACTAACAAAAACAATCATGACCATACCAAAATTTAAAAAAGTCTGGGAAAAAACAAAACAAGCACACATGAAGGACTTTGCTGATTTCATTGATTCATTATGATTGCCATAGGGACAACTGATTTCGTTTCCCGCCGTCTCACACCATAAATCAAGCATTATTTCCGAAAAATCTATTTAACTGCTCATGTTTACAGTATTGTGAACACTGCTCCTTTTTGGAGAAGAAAAGTTTGCTCAGATTGCAAAAGAACGAAATGTCAGAAGGGCTGTAACTGTGATTGTCACTGGGAAAGTAGATGATTTCATTTTTGCACCTTTGAATTTCATGATCTTATTAAAACCAATCATATGCAGATCTATGTGATAGCGTCTTGGCAGCATTAAGATATAGACTCACGTGCGCTGTGGAACTAATCTGGTCTTGCTAGACTAGCATCTCAGTTTTTCATCTTTTTTGTCTCTTAAACAGGTACTGAAAGTTATTGTTTTGACACTTGCACATCTCCCCGCGTTAGTTTTTTACAAATAAAAAAAGTTTTGACAAAAGTCCGTCTTTTTTGAAAGCTTTGAAGCTAAATTGTTTCATAAGAAGAATTTTAGTAACTGATTCACAAGTTTTACTTACTATGGTAGAGGTAGGATAACGTATGAAATTTCTTTTTGTGACAAATGAAGCTCTTTCAATGGACTGTGCATATAGGATAAAAGAAGAAGGACATGATGTAAAATTCAGCATACATAGTAAGGATGAAAAGGATGTAGGAGATGGTTTTGTAGAAAAAGTAGACCAGTGGGAGGAACATGTTGGATGGTCTGACGTCATAGTCTTTGATGATATAGGTTTTGGAAAAATTGCTGAGAAATTACGCTCTGAAGGTAAAAAAGTAATTGGAGGAAGTACATATACTGACAGACTTGAAAATGATAGAGAGTTTGGGCAAAAAGAGCTTAAAGATAGCGGTGTAACAATACTTCCAAGCTGGAACTTTACAAACTTTGATGAAGCAATAGACTTTGTTTCAAAAAATCCTGATAGGTATGTAATCAAGCCTAGCGGGGCAGCACAAAATGAAAAAGAGCTGCTGATAGTAGGAAAAGAAGCAGATGGAAACGATATCATTCAGATTCTGGCTCACTACAAAAAGAACTGGTCCAATAAGATACGTATTTTTCAACTGCAAAAATTTGCCTCTGGTGTAGAAGTTGGTATAGGTGCTTTCTTCAATGGTAAAGACTTCGCCATCCCAATAAATGTGAATTTCGAACATAAACGACTCTTTCCAGGTGACATTGGACCCAGCACCGGAGAGATGGGCACTCTGATGTTCTGGAGTCAAAAAAATAAACTATTTGAGCTAACACTTGAAAAGATGAAATCCAGACTTGCCCAATCAGGTTATGTTGGGTACATCGATATCAACTGCATAGCAAATAATAGAGGAGTTTATCCCCTAGAGTTCACCTCAAGATTTGGATATCCTACCTTGTCTATACAGATGGAAGGTGTAACTAGTTCTTGGGGAGAGTTTTTTTACAAAATTGCTTCTGGAGAACAAATTGAATTAAAAACCAAAAAGGGTTTTCAGATAGGGGTTGTGATAGCTGTACCTCCTTTTCCATTCAGTGATGAGCGAACATTTAGAAAATATTCTGAGGAGGCAACAATTTTGTTCAAAAAAGACAATAAAGAGGGAGTACATTTGGGGGAGGTAAAACGATCAAATGGTGATTGGCATGTTGCGGGTAAATCAGGATATGTTTTGGTGATAACTGGTTCAGGAACTAGTGTGGATGATGCAGGAAAACAGGCATATGGCAGGGTAGAAAACATAATTATTCCAAACATGTTCTATCGTACAGATATAGGACACAAATGGGCTCTTGAAAGCGACATTCTTTTTTCAGGCGGTTATCTTTATTAGAATTTCATGGGACATATTTTTATGACTAGAAATTAGTTTGTTAATTTAAGAAATAACTTTTTATCAAAATTATATCTCCACTGTAATCCTCTTTCGAGACAAAGCATCGTTAAAACATTTGATGCAAGTAGGCTATCATGACTATAATTAAATACAATTGAAACCTTCAAAGAATCTGGGATAAAAAAAATGACGATTCAAGTTCACGGATATGCAGCGCAGCAAGCAAAAGCATCCCTTGGCCCATATTCTTTTGAAAGACGCGAACCTAGCGATTATGATGTTGTGATTGATATTGGATACTGCGGAATCTGCCACACGGACATACACCAAGTAGGCAATGAGTGGGGAGGATCAAAATTCCCAATGGTTCCAGGACACGAGATCACAGGCATTGTCTCGCAAGTTGGACCAAAAGCAACCCGATACAAGACAGGTGATAGGGTGGGAGTCGGGTGTTTTGTCAATTCTTGCCGCAAGTGTGATCCTTGTCGTAAAAATCTTGAACAGTATTGTACAGAGGGAATGACTACAACTTACAATGGAACTGAAAGAGATGGTACCTCCACTCAGGGAGGGTATTCGAACAAAATAGTGGTAGATGAAAACTATGTACTCTCAATTCCAAATAATCTTCCTCTAGATAAAACAGCGCCGCTTTTGTGTGCAGGTGTCACGCTTTATTCTCCTCTTATGCATTGGAAAGCAGGCCCTGGAAAAAAAGTTGCCATTATAGGTCTTGGAGGTATAGGTCACATGGGTGTAAAACTTGCACATGCGCTTGGTGCCGAAGTTACTGTGCTTAGCCATTCGCTTAAAAAACAAGAGGACGGCAAAAAATTGGGCGCAGATTATTTCTATGCCACCTCTGATCCTAAAACCTTTGAGAAACTCAAAGGATATTTTGACCTAATGATAAACACGGTTTCAGCCGAGCTTGACTGGAACCAATACCTAGATCTGCTTGCTCTTGATGGTACAATGGTTGTGGTTGGCATTCCAGAGAAAGAAACGCCTATCGGTTCCCCGTCTCTAGTTGCTGGCCGTCGTAGTCTTGCAGGGTCTCTCATTGGAGGTATTAAAGAGACTCAAGAGATGCTTGATTTTTGCAGTAAGAATAACATAACAAGTGAAATTGAACTTGTCCCTATTCAGAAAGTCAATGAGGCTTACAAACGGGTACTCAATAGCGATGTTCGATATAGGTTCGTTATAGATATGAAATCACTTGAACAAAACTGATAGCTACATCGAGGCTGCCATTTTAGTCAGATTAAATTAAAAAAATATGTCTCTATGGTTATTTGTAAATGATAAACATAGAGGGAGCGATAATTTGTTTAGCCGATTAAGTTGGGCTAGAATCTGTAATCGCTCGGAGGTAATCTCTGACACTTGTTTTTTGTTATGATATGACCGGTTTTAAAGATTAAATTCAAATTATTATAGTCACAAATCAATTATAATTTAACACCTTCTGCCAAGTTGTCTTTTTACCATTACCTATCTATATGGTGAGGTGGTAACTTTTGCATTACTTGGTATGGTATTGTTATGCTACTAAGTAGTAAATTACTACCAGGTTTAAATGGGTGGCCGCCTATTGTATATCATGATACAAACAATCACGGCAAATGAACACCACAAAAGCGAGATGGATTGGCTGTCTACATATTACCATTTCTCATTTGCAGACTATTTTGACCCAAAGAAAATGAACTACGGACCGCTTCGTGTCTTCAACGATGATACGATACAACCAGGAAGAGGATTCGATTTTCATCCCCATAGGTATATGGAGATTGTAACATACGTAATTGATGGGGAATTAGAACATGAAGATAGTCATGGTAACCAAGGGGTAATCAGGCCAGGCGAGATTCAGGTAATGACCGCAGGTTCTGGTATAATGCATTCGGAACGCAACCATTCAAAAGAGAACCCATTGCATCTTTTACAAATGTGGGTTATTCCAGATACTAAAGAACTCGCACCGTCTTGGCAACAAAAGGGATACTCTAAAGAACAGCGACTGGACAAGTTGCTGCAAGTTGTATCGCCGACTGATTCAAGCGTAAATGGCACATTGACTATGCACCAAAACACGTCATTTTATGTCTCAAGTTTAACCCAGGGAGCTGAAATCTCACATGAAATTCAACCTGGGAGAAAAGCCTATGTGTTTGTCATAGAGGGAGAGGTTAAGATCAATGACATAACTATGCAGACAAGAGATGTCGCAAAAGTGGAAGATGAACATAAATTGGCAATCAGATCAATAAAACAAACTGAATTGATATTGATTGACTTGCCAGAAAAATATGCAGTAAAAAACTAGCTCTCTTTTTTTTGTTTTGGCTTCCATTTGTTTGCCCATCGATTCAAATCTCCAAGTATTTCTTCTAGTTCTCTTGCTTGTTTTGTCAATCTATATTCTACTCTCACTGGTATCTCTTGGTAAATTTTTTTAATCACAAGACCCTGTCCCTCCAATTCTGATAGTCTATCTGATAATACGGTGCTGCTTATTCCAGAAACAAGTCTCTTTAATTCATTGAAACGTATTGTCTCATTTGTACTTAGATTTCTTAGAATTACCAAAGACCAAGTTCTGCCAAGAACATGCCAAATGTCAGAAACATCACACTGGACCATCTTTTTGTTCTTTGAATCCAACTGTGGTATGTTTTACTTACTTGGTTTTAAACACTTACCGTATTTTTTTAAAAATTTAGTCGCGCTTTTGTACTGATATTGTCTTTAGAAACGCACTAGTCTACAAACTGTCTTTAAGAAATTCCACTTTTTCTGGCAGAGTCATTTGCCTTGATGTGAATTCTGCAATCAAAAGTTATCGCTAAAGTTTCTCGTGTGCTTATCTACTTCATCCTGAGGAGATGGTGACGCGTCTTCATGTTTGTGTTCTGTCTTGTGGATACGTCGTGCCATTTTTTCCTCGTGTTCCTTTCTTGAATGATGAAGCCTATCTGCCTCATGAATAAACTCCATTCCACATTCTGTACACTTGACTATGGGGTGATGATGGTCGTGACGAGCATGATTTATCAGGTCCTCCTGCTTTGAAAACTCTGATTTACATTGCTCACACTTGAACTTTTTTCCAAAAAACTTCATGTTAAATTAACATGTCATGATACAGTAGATAAGAATGTTGTTGAACAAGTATATTTCTTTAACAATGATTGCAAAATATCACCATTCGTGGAAATGGACTTTGGCGGACATAAAATCCAGACAATAGGCTGGAAAAAAGATGCTAAACCGAATCAACAAAACACTAATTGGCCTGAAATTACAAAGACAGTAACAATGCTACTATTTCAAATAAATCGGGCTGCATGTGTTGCATGACAGACCTTTATCGTGTGCTACCAGAGGACGTAGACAAGATTGTAGCAAGTATGGGACAGCCACGCTATCGTGCAGACCAGCTGTTACACATGCTGTACCATGAGTTTCCAAAGGACATGTCTGCTATGCACCAGCTTCCGGCAGAGATGAGAAACGCGCTATCTTCGGCAGGATATACAATCGGCTCTGCAAACGAAATTCATCGCGTCGTAAGCGAGGATGAACAGACCACAAAACTTCTCCTCAAGTTAGATGATGGAACTCTAATCGAGACAGTTCTCATGCAGTATCGTAAGCCAAAGACAAACAGTCATCCACGATCAACCATCTGCGTCTCTACTCAGGTTGGCTGTCAGATGGGTTGCACATTCTGCGCTACAGGCCAAATGGGTTTTGAACGGAATCTAAAGGCCGAAGAGATCGTTGCACAGGTATTACACTTTGCCTCAGTTCTCAAAGAACGGGGAGAACATGTAACCAACCTTGTCTTCATGGGGATGGGTGAACCACTCGCAAATTATGCAGAGACAATTCGAGCAGTAAGGCTGCTGACACACACACGTGCATTTGGTCTTGGACAGAGACATATCACCATTTCAACAGTTGGTGTCATGAAAGGAATAGAAAGTCTTGCAGACGAAGACCTGCAGATAGGGCTGGCAATCTCGCTTCATGCGCCAAACGACGAACTGCGCAGGAAATTAGTACCAACTGCAGGACCGAATTCGGTCAAAGATCTGATCTCAGCCACGCGAAGTTATTTCAAGAAGACAGGTAGACGTGTCACGCTAGAATACGCCCTGATAGAGGGAATCAACGACTCGCCTGAAATTGCAGCAGAGCTTGCCATGCTATTGAAAGGTAACGGGGCTCACGTGAATCTCATACCTGTAAATCCAACCGCTGGCGACTTCAAGCGTCCAAGGTGGAAACGCATAACAGAATTTGAACATGTATTACGAGAATCTGGTGTGAATTGCACCGTTAGAGTGGAGAAGGGATCTGAGATCTCTGCTGCCTGTGGTCAGCTAAGAACTGATATGACAAAGGATCTCTAGCATATCATGTATCTTTCAAAGCATACCCCGACTATCTGATATAATTGCGTTATGGTTTCCTAGAGTTGGCATGACTGATATTCAATGGAAATTTATTCTCCTCTATCCAAAACTACGCATGAACAAAGATAGAGGTGTCTGCAAGGGTCTTTGTAAACAATACAAGGTTAGAAAACCAAGGGATGGAACAAGCCGTTATTTGTCAGATCAAGTACGATGTCAGATTTGCGGAATTTTTATGACACGGGAGGGATGTCATGATATGGAAGAAAAGCCTGCAACCAGTGAAACTGTAGGTTTATACTGCAACTGTTGTAATTGTATGGTAAGATCAAAACCAAGAAACAAACCCGAAATGAAAAACCATCAAAAAGATTCAGGTCTTACACATGACTAATTATTACTATTGTCTAGGATGTAAGAAAATCATAGTAAGTAAAGATCGTGATTATGGTCCCAGATGTCCATCTTGTAAAAAACAAGCTAAACAGAACACAAGCTAAGTCCGTACTTTAAATCTCATATTTCATGGTTCGATCTCTTCTTTCTGTCAATTTTTTGATTCTTGAAGATTCCAGCAATTTTTGCAGAGATACCCGATGACACCCCATTCTTTTTTTGGGCGATGGATAATAAAACCAAGTTTAGCATCACATACGCTGCATTTTTTTTTCAACTCGTTATCTGCTTTTTCCCTTTCATTAGAACAAGGTTCGCAAAGCCATCCTTTTATGCCCCATTCTTTTTTTGGCTTCCATAGATTTAATGTCCCAGGCTCTGATCCACACAAAACACATTTGTTATCATTATCCTTCTTTTTTTCAAAATTTTCTTTCATTAAATCCACATAACAATTTGCGCACAGTGGACCTTTGACATTCCAGCCCTTCTTTGGGTTGCTTTTTCGAGAAATGCCCTTTTTACAAACCGTACAAAACTCCTTTTTTTTATTGCTAAATAATCCCACTGTATTACACTGATTCCATGTTAAAAAAAGTTCCTGGTTTTGTGGCGTTTACTAGATATTGTATCTCGGGAACACAAAACAAGGGCTAGCTGGAAATTAAATCCAAAGTTTCAAAGACTGTTTATTAAAACTCTATCTGAAGAATAATTATTCTTGTTTTGTACTATCATCTTTTGATTTTTCTTTTTGGACTGCTTTTTTAGTGCTTTCAAGATATGCTATGGTAGTTCCCAAGTTTCCAAATCCCATGGAATTGAGAGCTTCTGAAGGAACCATGACTATGGTAGTGCCTTGTACTTTTATTGACTCGTACAACATATTGGACTGCCTTAACGCATAGGCAACAGGGTTTTCTGCATATACCTGTGCGGCCTCTTCGAATTTCTTTGCAACTAGAACTTCTGATTCACCATATGTGACACGTGCATTCTTCTCACGCTCTGCCTGCGCCTGCATTGACATTGCAGATTCCAGTTCTTGAGGAATTATGACTTGACGAATCTCAACGCCTGTTACTTCGACACCCCAATTGCTTGCCTCGCTTTCTATTACTGCCTTGATGTGGGAATTGACATCTTCCCTTTTTGAGAGTATGTCCTGGAATAATGAAGATCCTATACTATTGCGAAGTGTAGTCTGAGAAACCTGCTGTATCATTTGGTTAAAGTTTTCAACGTTTAGTATTGCGTCCTTGGCTCGCTGTTCAATTATTCTGTAACGAAGAATTGCATCAATGGTTACTGGAACATTGTCTTTTGTAAGCATCCTTTCTGCCTTGAATTCGCTTACTTTTTCCCTAACATCCACTACGAGAATATTGTCTGCAAAAGGCAATCTTGTCTGTACTCCAGGCCCCACTTGCCTATTGTATTTTCCAAGACGAAGTATTACCGCTCTTTCATACTGTTTGATTATCATTAGAAATGATGAAGCAATAACTGTAATTCCTGTAGCCACTGCAAGATATGTTATAGTATCACTATGAAAGGAAAGACCAATCCCAATACCTATGATTAGGATCAATATTCCTATTATGACATGAGCGCCAGATCCTTTCTGATTTACTAGCTTGTACGTAAAATCATATGGTGTATATCCGCTAGACAATTCTCTTTTACCTGATAATTGTAGACATTTCGCCTGATTTAAAGCCCATCTATCTTAGTGTTTTGTCAGGTTAGAGTTGGCGGCATTTTGTAAGAAACTTTTTATGATCGGGTCTGTTGCGTTCTGAATACTGTCTCGAACTTGTACCAGTTTGTCAAAAACGGTGCCAACCTGTGTATAATGAAAATATGCAACTAGAAAAATTATGACCGCACATATTATCACTATTTTGCCAATAGTTCTCATGGTATAATTCCATCCGTTATTCTTTTTACTTGTGTGGTAAGAAGGATTAAAGTCCCATGTTAAAATTTTAAATGATATTTTCTAGGCATCTGAACTATGTTGATTTTTAGGCATTTCATAATGCTTTTCATTATTTTAATGTGGGAATTAGTGTAAAGTCTTTATTGTTTGTTGTACGATGTTAGCCTAAAACTCAAATGGCGCTTTTTTTAAAACTTGTGGTACAAATCAAAAACAGATTTGCCCTGACTTGACAACATTAGTGAACAAAGTTCGTCATTTCCTAAATACTCTGAACCGAAACTAGTTACATGATGAAAGCGGTCAATGGTTCAAAAAAGACATCGACCATTACATTCAGACTTGATGATGTTACCCTACACAGACTGCGTGATCTATCAAAGGTACGAGAAGTAAGCACAAACACTCTGGTAAATCAAGCATTAAAGAGATTCATTGACTGGGACTTTTATCTTCCAAGATCGGGGTTTGTGATTCTAAGCAAGCCTGTATTGAAGAAACTCTTCAATGGGATGGACGAAAAGTCTGTAGTCGAGATTGCCTCTACGATAGGAAAGGAAGGGATTGAAGACATTGTCTTGTTTATGCGAGGAAAAGTAGAATTAACTTCATTTATCTCATGGTATGAAATCCTTATGATAAATTCATCAATACAGATAAGCCATCTTGTTGACAACGGGTTTCATAACATGATTTTAAAACATGACTTGGGGAAGAACTGGTCATTATATCAAAAAACTATTCTTGAGCTTATTTTCAAAGAATTATTCCAAAAGAAGATAGAACTAGAGTGCGACAAAAACACAGTGAGGGCAATGTTTACAGATGATGGAATCTCAAGCTGAGTCTCAGCAACACAGCCAACCAACAGGTACAGTGACCTTTAGGATAGACGCACAGGTATTGACAAAACTAAAAAAACATGCCACCTACGAAAAATCCACTGTTAATGGATTGGTAAACAAATTGCTTTTGCAAGCAATAGAATGGGATGTTGTAGCAGCCAAATCAAAATGGATTCCAACCGAAAGGGAACTAATCAAATCAATTTTGGATAAACTAGACGACAAAATGATTACACATGTGGCGCAGGCAGAAGGAAAGAACATCCCTAGAGATCTATGTCTCTCAATGCGCGGAAATTATAGCGTAAATGATTGGATTGATATCATAAAGATGAGATCAGTTGTGTCCGGCTTTGATCTTACCGAGATAAATGCCGGAAAAATGATGGTATTTGTAATGCGCCATGATCTGGGCGAAAAATATTCTTTGCACTGTAAGGCGTTTTATGAACAAGCCTTTGAGTCACTTGAATGCCCCGCAACATTTGAGATATCTGAAAATACACTAGTATTCAAGATCCCAAATAGTTTTCTTGCAGAGTAAATAGATCCTTCTAAACCCGCCTCATCTATTCTGTTGCATGTTATAATATATCATGTCAAAGGGCCCTATCTCAAATGGTAAATGAATGGAAACTGTAGGGCTAGAGAGTATGGGAAAGGGCACATTTCCCAATAAAGTTACATGGAGCCTACAGTTTCCAGACAAAAGTAAGTCTAAAATTAAATAATACTTGTGTACTTTTGTTCGTTAACAAGGTTAGTGATCCCACTCATGAGAGCAAAAATACCTGTTCTTTCTCACATCTTGAAATCTTCTTGGCATTAAAATATCCCTACCATGGATACTCAGCCATGGATGATGCGGGTTCATGGTACAAGCAAGGCAATAATCTGATGACGCAGGAAAAAAATGACGATGCTATAGTTGCATACGACAAGGCAATTGAACTAGATCCCACTCACACAAGCGCGTGGAATAACAAAGGAATAGCACTGTTTAGACTGAAAAAATATGAGGACGCAATCAGTTGTTATGACAAAACAATTGAACTGAATCCTAATCATGCTAATGCATGGTACAACAAGGCAAAGGCACTAAGGGGTATGGGCCAATCATATCTTGACAAAGCTAATGAGGATCGTGTGGCAGCTGTAAAATTGATCAACCAATCACTGGCCATATTTGATTCTGCAGACAAATGTTATGCCAAAGGCGAACTTCTTTCAGGCGAAAAAAAATGATCTGATATTTTTATTGACCCGCCGCTCTGAAAATGGCATCTCTTATTTCTGCTGATCTCTGAAAAAGTGTTTGTGCTATCTCATCCATCTCACCTCCATTTGGTTTTTTGCCAGAATGAACTACAAAATAATATGTCTCAAACTTGCCAACTATGGAACCATGTGTGTATCCATAGACATATTCTGATTCGTCTTTTATCTGAAAAATTCCGCTAAACTCTGGCAGGCGAAGGTTGGCGATAATGCCTGGAATCTTGGCTATTTCTTCGTCTATCATTGTTTTAAGCATAGTTCGGTCTTTTTCTTTGAGTGCCACCTTTATCAACTAGGATCAGCTCCATAAAAGCAATAACATCAAGAACAAATTATACCTAAGACTGGTTGCAATCGATTGCTTGGTATGCATCAACTTTTAAAACACCGTATACAAAATAAAAACAACCAAAATGGAAGCTATAATTCTTGGATTCTTAAATTCCATATACCTGCAGATCCCTGGCATGGGTCAAAACCAACTTGGTAGTGCGAATCCGTGGATAAAAGGAGTGATTCCGTCTGCATTTGGAATTATCGCAATTGCAATCATGCTAAACCTATTCAACGCTGCAATAAGAAAAAAACTGGTGGATAGAGACAAACTAAAAAGATTGATGAAAGAGACAAGGACTTGGCAGAAAGAAAGAATGGCTGCCTTTAAAGCAAAGGATCAGGAAAAGATCGACCAACTCAACAAGAAATCTCCATACATGAACAAACTGAACATGGAACTGATGCAGATGAACATGCGACCCATGGCTCTGACGTTTGTTCCATTTTTGCTTGTTTTCTATTTCCTACTGCCTCACATGTTTTCATATACTATTACCGAGTCTCCGATTCCTCTCAATGTGCTGCCTGACAACATCTTCCATCTTACATGTTCTGCCGATGATGTAAAAAACGAAGCCAAGACCCACTGTGCCCATGAAAACGACATGTATTTCTGGGGATGGTATTTCCTCTCATCCATTTCTATGAGTGGCATAATAATGAGAGTAACAAAGACATCTACAAACCTTGATTGATCGGAGCTCTTCTATGAGATTTCCAAAAATAAGCTAATTTGTTGAATACTAATAACAAAAGCTGATGAATACCTATCACTTTTCATTTAAGGATAACGATATGAGTAAATTAAGATCTAATTTTGGGGAGGCTGCAAGAAGAGTATTGATTCCTCATTGGTTCGAGATAGCATCAGGCATATTTGTAGGACTCATCTTGGTTCTCATTTTTGAGGCAAAAATACCGGTAAACTAGAACTGTTCTGTCTTAACATCTCTAGATCAAATCTAAGAAATCTACAAAGAATCCATTAAATCCTAGGGTCTGTCACTCTTGATCGTTGAGCCAGAGCGCGTTAAAAGACAAGATAAAAAGTTGGCTAGAAAAAGAAGACTTTGAAGTATCGGAGCGGACTGAAGAAGCATCCGATTTCCATCTTGTTATTTCTAATCTTCACGGCAAGGGGACATTTGCAGACATTGTAAAGCTAAAAAACAAAGATTTCGTCATATTGGGAAGCGCGTTGCAGAACCCAAAGGAATTTTTGCAACTACTCTCTACAATGCCAGAAAAGGAGAGATCTGATTTCTTTAATCATATTCAAAGAGAGCTGTTAAAGTTTAAGGTTGACCACGAGTTCCATCCAAACAAACTCATGCCAGAACGCATGATCGTTCGAGATACTGTCTACGAGGAAGATATCACAAGAACTGCATTTATGCAATGTCTGAAAAGGGTAAAATTCGCATCCTTGTTTTTACTGTGGTCGATTGGGCACAAATTCTCACCTGATTCAATGCAGTCTTCTACACCGCATCCGTCATCAACATCGAGCTCTAGACCACCTTATGGCTAATCAGGGCTATTTTTCATCGGCTCCACAGGTATATTTGCCATATTTTCCTTCAAGGCCTGCTGCCCTAGAAACGTCAGAGGTTGATGAGGGATCATTTTGAATTGTTAGGTGACAGCCAAAGTTTGTCTCGGGATAACCCTTGTTGAGTTTGTCAGTCAGGGAAACAGCAGCGTTAACAGACGAGCTTGTTGGATGAGGTTTGTCAAACAAAGAATGTCCAACGGTTTCTGGCACACCTATGAGAAGAACAATAAAGATTGCGAACATATTGATTGATCTTCTTCGTTTAGAGTCCAAATCCATCCATTAAAAACCACTTATCATATATTAACTAAAATTATGATTTTCAATTCTTGACACCGTATTCATTCTTAGACCGTTTGTCTCTTGATACACTCGTCATATCTATGGCAAGTATCACGGTATGACTCTTCTGCCGCCATCGCTACTGCATCTGTCTGAACCTTGTTTTCTGCTGCATCATGAAGCTCAAAAAACCCCTTTTCAGCATTGTCTTCTAGCACATTTACTATCTCACTTGCACTGGCAGTGACCAGTCTTACCAGTCCTGACGCAATCATGTGATTTTGTGCGCTTACAAGAGCAATTGAGAATGCAAAATCAGCATTTTCTTGTTGATAATATATCTCATAAAGTTTCTCGGTAGATTTTACTAGGGCGTTGTATTCGTTCTCGCAGCACATGCTGAACCAATATCAATAAACTAGTTCTTATCTTTTTGATTCTGTGACACTGGACTCCATCACCCTTCTTTTCTGATACAGTGTCAAATTTGCTTTTTTTGACTTGATGGGTACTGATTCATCAATTTGTTGCTTAAATAGAAAATCTGCAAGATTATGAAATGCCATATGAAGAAATCTACTTTCAAAGACTAAAGGAAGAAGACCCTGAAGAATACATAAACATGACAAATCAATAAAGGAAAAATCTAATCTGGGTGTTTTTATGTTTTTACACTTCTCTTAGATCTTGTTTGACGTATTTCTTGTAAACATTATCAGAGCTAAAATGGATGCTGTCAGGGCAAGTAAAGTTGTCGCGCCAAACTCTGGCACTGCACTCTTTGCTGTGGTTCCAGTAGAATTAATTGAAAATTTTTGTATGCTTGGATAATCGTTTGACGCATCTGAGACATACACATCTCCTGCAGAATCAACCACAATACCTGACGGGGCCCCGAACTGTCCATTACCTGTACCAGAAGATCCAAATTTTGTAATGAACTGCCCATTGCTTGTAAATTTCTCCACCCTATAGTTTCCAGTATCTGTTACATACACATCGCCAACAGAGTCAACAGCTATGCCAAGTGGTGAATTGAACTGCCCATTACCTGTACCAGCAGAACCCCATTTGTCAATAAACTGACCAGCGTCTGTAAATTCCTCGATACGGTCGTTGCCTGTGTCTACTACATACACATTTCCAGCACTGTTAGTTGCAATGCCAGTTGGAGAATCAAATTGTCCACTATCATTTCCTAGTGAGCCCCACTTTGCCATGGCCTGACCGCTATTTGAAAATTTTGCTACCACGTTTTTTGTCGGGTCAGAAAAATAAAGATCACCCGAGGAATCTATCGCTATGCGAGATGGAAAATATTGTGTAAGATTAAACTGTTGAATGTAATTGCCAGAGCTGTCAAATTCTTCGATTCTGTTATTTGATTGGTCAGACACATACACATTTCCCTGATCATCAATAGCTATGCTTGTGGGCAAGTTGAATTGACCGTTTCCACGGCCATATGTTCCCCACTTTGCAAGGAATTTGCCATCGTTTGAAAACTTTTCAATTCGATTATTGTTAGTGTCCGTAACATACACATTTCCTGTAGAATCAAGAGCTATACTTGCAGGCACGTTTAACATGCCGTCATAATTTCCAAGCGATCCCCACTTTGCCACAAGCAAGTATGCCTCATCTGCAAACGCTAGCGGGAAACTGGCACAACCTGTATGCAGTAACACTACGGCAAAAATACACGAAAACATGATTGTTGCTACTTTCTTGGACTCCATTTTTTTCCAAGTTCTGTCTTCTCAGTTCCTTATTTAAGATCACCGAGTGATCTCAAACATAGAATTTTGCAGAGCTGTTTGGAATCTTTTAGTTTTTTTGCGTTATTTTGCACTGACGTGAGATCCCTTTTATTGCAAGATAGAATGCATAAACCAAAATTGCAATTGAGACCAGTCTCAGCGGCATCTCATATTGTGTAAGAAATGCAGTGACGGTGCCACCAACTGCTCCGAATGATAGTATATTCCCTTGAGAATTATTTAATTCAAACCGTCAGGTTAATTCATGTAGATTATGGGAACCTGAATATTTATCATATTTTAATTTCTTGATCGTACTGGTTGTAAATGGGTTAAAATATGGACCGTCATTATAGCGACTAGAGAACCCATAAGATGGCCAAAAAAATAAGCAAGGACGAAGACAAAAAGATACCTGACAACAAGGGATCAAAGTACAAGAACAAACTAATTGCAATAGGAATTATTGCTGCGATAGGTGCAGGTATGGCATATTATCTTCATGAAACAGACAATACAGTCGACGCCAATTATGCCGCAATTGACAGTATTCCTTGTGAGACACAAGAGTACACCACTTTTCATATACATGCACATCTTGACGTCTTTGTTAATGGTCAACACGTTACGGTGCCTCAATATATTGGAATAATGGCTGGAGGTCCAAATAACACACAATTTGTCTGTTTGTACTGGCTTCATACGCACGACAATACTGGCGTAATGCACATCGAGTCTCCACAACAAACCGACTTTAGTTTGGCTCAATTTCTTGATATATGGAAAAAGACACGCGCAGGAGCACCTCCTGATGGAGAGCCAATAATCTTTGTAAATGGACAAGAGGTATCTACAAATCTGGCAAACACGAAACTCCATGCACATGACGAAATAGCAATTGTATACGGCACTACGCCACCTAACATGCCATCATTCTATCAGTTTCCAGAGGGTCTCTGATTTTTAGCTTTATAAAATGGGATTTACAAAAATTCTATCAAATCAAAATAAATTAAATTCAATTTGGGCTTGACTGAAGAAAATCAAACATATTAGATGTTTTTTAATTTTTTCTTGTTTTATTTTCTAGCCATCTTTTCAAATCCACATCTGGTACATACGAATTTCTTTCCTATGTCAAAAAGAATTCCGCTACATTTTGAACATTTTTTCATTTTATATCGTTTAAACAACTAAAATAAAAAGTATAGAGTCAGATGCTGAATTCGGTATCTTGACCCATTGATCCATATTGCGGCGTGTTTGTGCGTACTACGAAAAGAAACACAACCTAGATTACCACGACAGTTTCTTCCGCAATTCATCCATTGATTAATGCTTTTGATATTTGGGCTGTCGATAATTTTGAGACTTGGATGCTAATTTAAGGAATGATGAATTACAAAAATAGTTATGTACTTTAGATGTAAAAATTCAAACTTTTGTCTTAATAAAAATCATGATATTTTTCTTGTTTTTTTCTGTTTTTGCCTCTTCTTGTTCTTGTAGTGCCATAAAAATATCATAAAACCTATTGCGCTTGATACAATACTTCCAACCCCCACAACGGGAGCAATGAAGAACTGTCCTATCCAAATGCCATTTGCGTCTCCAATCTCAAGCATGCCTCTTTGTCTGGCAAAGATGTTAAACGAATTATCTATGGAATGTGTCTTTCCATCATCGTCAGAGTATGTTCCATTTACGTGAATAGTTGCTTGGAGAGGGCTACCCATTTCCTTTTGTGTCTGTACTACAAATTCAAAATCACTGGATTTTCCAGCATCCAAGTCAGTGATATCAAGTGATTTTTTTCCTGCAAGTTGTATATCAGAGGAGAACACAGAAAGTTCTATGTCGTGGGCATTAGCACCATGATTTGCTATAGTCCCCTTGATGGAAAATGATTCTCCGGCAAATGCATCACTTGGAGATTGAATGTTTAGCACTAGGAAAGGTTTTGATGCTGCAAATAACTGGACTGTTTGGGTGACAGTATGCTTTACAGGCTGGGGATCAAAGAAACCCTTGATGAAATAATCCACTTCCACATTTGCAACGAAATTCCCATCAGGAATGCCATCTTTTACCGTGGCGTTAAAGTCATTTCCAAAGGTAGAATCCTTTGCTAGTTTGTCGAGATGAAAACTATTTTGCTGTATTTGAAGTTCTGGGCAGGTTATTGTAACTGTGATATTTGATACCTGATCCGCCATGGCCTTTACTATAGAAGATAACACGAATTCTTTTCCTTGTATCACTATATCTGGATAGTTTAGATCTACCTGAAGGTTTGAATCAGTTATGTTATTTTGAGCGGCATACGCTGGAATGAATAGAATTGACACAAAAATAATTAAAAAACAATATTTTGAAAACTTGCGCAATATTTCCACTCTTTTGGTATTGATTGTACAGTGTATTCAAAATTCCTATTTGTGACTAGTTTGATAAGGCAAAAGGGGACTGTCCATACATTGTATCTATTTTCAACTTTTTCATACTTTATCTACCTGTACCGTTTTAGAAGATCATGAAAGCAAAGTTCAAGACAACCTGTTCTGAGTGTAATGCTGAAATCAGTGTAGGTAATGAAATCTCAAAAACTTCATCAGGAAAATGGGTTCACAAGCATTGTGCTCCCGAATCAGATGAATTACCCTGAGGCTGTATGGAATCGGTTTGGATCTACTAGTTCCTAGGTGCAGGAACATACCGCATACTGTTCCTCGATTCCAGCTGCCCTACTTACATTTGTCGCAGTTGTATCGTTTTTGAGAACCAAATGGAATTGCATATACCCATTCACGTACATGTTGTGTTGTTTATCAGTCAGTGAAAGAGCTGGCATCTATAGAAGAAGTGGGCGAGTGCTTCTGCTATCCAAAAAATTCAGTGTAGTGCAGTGTATACTTACCAAGATTTATGCTAAATTAACCTAGGATACAAGTGGTCGAAATTAAGGTAAGGCTACAGATTAACGCGTCACAAGATAGAGTATGGCATATAATATCTAATATTGATAACGACTCATATTTTTGGAGAGGAATTACATCTATCAAAAATCTCTCAAGAGAAGGAAATGTGATCACTCGTGAAATAGTACTAGGCACCAACAATAGGTGTATTCAGAAATTAGTTATTTATCCAAAAGAAGAAATTAGTATAAGATGGGTTAAAGGAGTAATAGCGGGAACAAAATCAATACTGCTGACTCCGATAGGACACGCAACACTTCTTGAAGTTCAAATGAACTATAAATTTTCAAACATAGGTAATCTTGCCTCTAAAAGACTAGCAACTCTTTTTCAAAATGAAGCCGAGCTTGCAGTTGAGATGATAAAAGAAAAATTAGAATGGAGTGTGTATCACATTCCTGTGATAACGAAAAAATCATGGGAGATATAATTATGGCCAAAACAAACAAAACCAAACAAGTCTTTCTTGATGATTCCTATTCAGGAAATTTATCGCCAGAGAAAATGGATGAAGTTTTAGATATGACATCGCCGAAATGTCCTATCTCGGGATGTAAAGGAGAACCAATAATCACCGATACTTCATCCGGGGAGATAATCTGTGGTTCTTGTGGGCGGGTTCTTCTTGAAAAATCAATAGATCCAAATCCAGAACATGTCTCTGATGCGACAGAGTTTGTCTCAAAGACAAGGACTGGACCGGAACAATCACTTACCATGTATGATATGGGGATGATGACAGTTATTTCCAATAAGGATGCGATGGGTAATTCGTTGTCTATCTATATGAAAAATACTTTTGGCAGATTGAAACTGCTTAACAGCCGAAGTAGGACCGCCTCATCTAACAGAACATTGAGATCGGCATTACTGCTTCTTTATTCGCTCAAAACGAAATTGGGACTTCCAGATTCGACAGCCGAAAACGCCGCATATCTTTACCGTAAATCTATGCAAAAGAGACTCACGGTAGGCCGTAGTGCAAAAGGTATAATGTGTGCCTCTCTTTATCTGGCATGTAGACAGACTGCAATTCCTCGTTCTCTTTCCGATGTATCTCAAGCAGCAAATGTAAGCAAGAAGGAGGTCAGTAGGGCTTGTAGGAATCTAATTGAAAATCTTGAGATGTCATTAGATCCATGTAATGCCTCAGAATTTGTTACCAAAATAGCAAATAAGGCAAATATCAGCGAAAAGACACAAAGGGACGCATTAAGGACACTTTCCCAGTTGGCTCAAAAAGGAACCTCTGCAGGTAAAAACCCATTGGCACTGGCTGCTGCAACACTTTACATGTCCTGCCTTCTAAACGGCGAGAAAAAAACACAATCAGAGGTAGCAAAAGCTTCAGGTATCACCGCAGTGACTATAAGAAACCGATATTCTGCATTAAAAAAAGAGGTTGGACTTGAAACTAATAAAGTCCTAGAACACCTAAACTAAAAAAATTTAGCTTTTGATACCACACATTCAGTCTAATGACAAAAGTATTTTCGTAGAATCACTTGTTCCTGGATTCTTGACGTCAACAGCGTTTAGTTCTCTTTTCATTACAGATGTGATTCGGGTTTGCTGAACTGCATATAAAGAGATCGCATGGGCTTAAGTTTATAATAGTTAGATGTCTAATCATTAGATGTCTATTGATATGGCAAAATATGATTTTGAATCTAGTATGGGATTTGTAGTAAACAACACGGCAAAGGCATTTCAAAAAACGCTAGATTTCGAACTTAGAAAAAATGTAGGAGTAACACTTAGTCAATGGCGTGTAGTTGCATCCCTAGTACAACAACCCGGCCTGACTCAGAAGGAGATTGCAGATAAGGTGGGAGTTGAAGGTGCTACGCTGGTACCAATGATCGACAAAATGGAAAAGGAAGGACTGCTCAAAAGAAAACATGACTCAAAGGACAGGAGATTAAATAGAATCTACCTGACCAAAAAAGCAGATTCTTTATGGAATTCAATGATAGAGTGTGCCATTTACATAAGAAAAGTTTCCGCCAAAGATATATCGGAAGACAAACTTGAAACCACATTAGAGACACTGCGCAAGATATCAAAAAATCTGTCAATATATTTTAAGGTTGATGTGCCAGTGGAAGTTTCAAGTAAAAATAGAGGATAAAATAAAATGGTAATGTCAAAGAACCCAAAAGACACTTCTTCTGATAAGATATCTACACGAGCATGGAAAATGCTCATAATTCTAAGCTTACTTGCAACAATGGCCATGTATGCCGAAACAATGCTTGTACCGGCAATTCCTGACCTGATAAAAGACTTTCATATTTCTTATAGTACGTCATCATGGATCCTAACCACATTTCTTCTGGCTGGGGCGATCATGACTCCAATTGCAGGAAAGATGTCGGACATCTATGGAAAGAAAAAGATCCTGCTTGTTATCATGGTGATTTATACAATAGGAGTTTCCTTGGGAGGTTTTGTCACAAATATCTACGAGATGCTAGCAGTCAGAATGATACAGGGAATTGGAATGTCCATGTTTCCAATAGCTTTTGGAATGATAAGGGAACAATTTCCTATAAAAAAACTTGCAATAGGGCAGGGAATAATATCTTCCATGTTTGCAGGAGGAGCAGTACTAGGATTAGTTGCAGGAGGACACTTAATTCAAAACTATGGTTGGCAATCTACTTTCTTTTCAATAATTCCAATTGCACTTACACTGATAGTAGTAATCAAGAGGTTCATACATGTAGATGAGGTTCATCCTCAATGGAAGATTGAAAACCTCACAAAGTCTAATACCATGCCAAAAAATGGCATCGACATTCAGGGCGCCGTGACTCTAGCTGTATCTGTAACTGCATTTTTGATGGCCCTGACCTTTGTAGAGACAGGCGACTCGGTAGGATCTTCTACCATGATAGGTCTGGTTGTAATTGGAATTGTTTACATGATTCTTTTTGCAATAATTGAAAAGAGATCAAAACACCCACTAGTAGATCTCAAAATACTTCTCAACAAGGCAATACTTCCGTCAAACATACTGATAATGATTGTAGGTATGTCCATGTTCATGGTTTTTCAGACCATACCGGTACTGATTCGAAGCCCGGTGCCACTAGGGTTTGGGGCAGATCCAGTGACTACTGCAAACGTGCAACTCCCATTTGCTCTTGTTCTGTTAATCTTTGGTCCCACTTCAGGTCTTATCATATCAAAGATGGGTTCTACAAAACCGATAATAGTCGGAAGCATAATCAGCGCTACCGGATTTGCCAGTCTTTTCATGTATCATTCAACAGAATTTATGATCTCGGCAAATCTTGCAATACTATCTACGGGCCTGTCACTTATCAATGTAGGTGCAATGAATGTAATCATGGTTGCAACACCAAAACAAAACGTGGGGGTATCGTTGGGTATGAGCACCTTAATTAGAATAATTGGTGCGTCAGTGGGGCCTGCAATGGCTGGAATGTTCATGCAAATTCACAAGACTTCACTGCCAGGTATAGTTGGCACGTTTCCAACTCCGGACTCTTATGACCTGATATTTCTTGTCGCTACAATTATTGCCATTGCATCAATTGGACTTGCCATATTTTTGAGCAGATCTGTTTCTAAATCTGTAGTTCATATCAAGTAAAAAATTTTTAGGACTGGCTTGTAACGTTCTGGCTTTCAGACTTGGTTTTAAGCA
Source organism: Nitrosotalea sp. (assembly GCA_050749405.1). Classification (GTDB taxonomy): domain Archaea; phylum Thermoproteota; class Nitrososphaeria; order Nitrososphaerales; family Nitrosopumilaceae; genus Nitrosotalea. The sequence continues at coordinate 25,794 of JBOGRD010000010.1, read as the reverse complement.
GGCTTAGCTCATTTTTGACTGTCTCGTATTCAACTCTTGTTCTAGCCAGCGCAGTCTTTACTATTTCTAACTCTTTTTTCACAGATTCATACTTTGAATTTAGCGCAGCTGCTACTGCGCCAGCTGCCTCCACAATTTTCTTAGAATCGTCCTTTTTGCCAACTGTGGCAAGTTCTTTCTCTATGAATTCTAATTCATTTTTGGCTATCAGTATCTCTTTTTTCTTTGATTCTTGTTGAGATTTCAAAGAATCAAGTTCCGTTTTTGCTTTTTGCACGGCAGTATATGTCGCATCCCTCTCTTTCTTGGTATCCGATATATCTGACCGGATTTTTTCAAGTTCGACAAGCTTGCTTTCTTTTTGAGAATCAATTGAAGTCAACTCGTCCTTTATTTGCTGAATTTGTTGTTTGATAATGTCTACATCTTTTTGATTGTACTGAGATTTTGCCATTTCAAGATCAGATTTGGCTTTTCTGATCTGTTCTATGATTGATTCTTGTTCTGTCTTGCTTGAAGTGATTTCCATTCTTAAGGAATTAAGCTCTTCTTTTGCAGTCTTGCTTTCTTTTGTAATGGCATCAAGTTCTGTTTTTACACATTCAATCTCTCTAGCGCGTGATTCTAACGCAAGAGCACTTTCCTGAATCTCTTTTTCCAATTGGTCTATCTCATTCTGCAATTGTTCTTTTTGAATCTGTTCTGTGGTCCTTACTTGAATGGTTTCTTTTACATCATCGTCTGATTTCTTCTTTGAGCGACCAAATAGTCCCATTAATAGGACTTGCTGTATATGGTAAGAAAAGTATTCCTCTTTTGCAATAAGACACGACTTGAATAGGTACTACTTTTTCTTCCTTAGGAAACTTATGTAAAACCCAATTCCTCCAACCACAAATCCAAATATGATTATGGCCAAGCCGCCAGCTACGTCATTTTTGAAATAACCTGGAGCAAATATGAAGATGAATATTCCAATTACTATTAGGATCATGCCGCTTCCTTTAGGTCTATTGTGTTCGCTGTGTGCCATGGCTATAGATGCTCAGAGATTGCAAGGGCAGCTTTTTTCCTTCCGATATCAAGTATGAACGGGCCTAATTTGGGTCCTCTATCAGAAGCTATTATTATCTGATATAAAATCTTGAAAAAGTCTTTAGGTTGAACCCCGTTACTTTTTGCAATATTATATATGGAATTTTGCAGATCTTCAGGCTCGCTTTCTACAGACAAGACATTTGTCAGTTCTACCAACGCTTTCTTTGACATGTCGTCTATCTGAACTTCAACCTTAGTTGGCTTGTCAAAGTCATCTGCATAATTTCCTGCTAATATTATCAATTCGTCAATTTCTGATGACGGTTCTTTTACGGTTCCATATTCTATAAGTTTTTTTGTCACTTTGGAAACTCTATCCTCTCTGAATATCTTGCACAATTGAATCAGCAATCTGTAATTTACATATGGCGTGGGATTTTTTGGAGGACTAAGTAGATTCACGTATTCATACAGTCCTTTTGTTCTAGTTGTCTTGTTCTCATTGTCAAGTTTTATTTTTCCAAAGTAAATGTTCTCAAGTTCATGATATTCTTCCATTAATGCGGGAATATCCTCAAAGCCTACTTCACGTGTTCCAGTGATTCGTTTATACAAAAGCAACAGAATTGACTTGGGTGTTCCGTATCTCAACCAGGCCTGTGATGTCACAACATTTCCAAGCGACTTGGATATCTTTTTTCCGCCTTTGTCCAAAAACATTTCATATTTTACATGTGTGGGATGATGGAAATTTAGAATCTCGTCTGCCACCCAATCATTGACCTTGACAGATTCCATGATGTCTTTTCCATACGCTTCAAATCTGATGTCAAATGCCTGCCATCTTGCTGCAAATTCTACTTTCCATGCAAGCTTTCCTAAATCTTTTGTAATGTCTGCTATGCCATCATGCCCACATCCTTCAAGAGCGTTGGAACCAATTGTGGTTCCACTACACTTGTACTTGATCTTCTTTTCGTCTGGAAGATATTCATAAGCAATCGCAGTATACAACCTTCCACAGTTTGCACAAACAGGAAAATACGGCAGAGTCTCCTGATATTTTTCTTGGCCTACCAACTCAGCAATTTTTTCTCCAATTTTTTTGTTATTTGTCAGAATGGTATGAATTTGATCTTTTAGTAAACCGTTTCTATACGTGTCAATTCCACGCTGGAATCTGTACTTGATTCCAAGTTTGTCAAGTCCGTCTAGGAGGAGGCTGCTCATGTGTAATCCATAAGAATCGTGGCATCCAAAAGGGTCTGGAATAAACGAAACGGGTTTTGCAATATGATCTTTTAACCATTCTGGAAACCCTTCTGGAATTTTTCTCAATCCGTCAAGATCATCTGAATAGGCAACAAGTTCTGATTTAAATCCAAAGTTTTCAAGTGCAAGCTTTACACCATATGCCCTAACTGCATCTCCCAGACTTCCAATGTGGGGAATTCCAGATGCGCCAAGACCACTCTCTACTCTTATCATGTCGATGCTTCTTCCCAGGGACTTTTCCCTCTCGAGAAGCTCATCTGCAAGCTTGTCTATCCAAGTACCTTTTCCTATTGTTTTTTGTTCTTCCATTATGACAATTCCTTTGACATGTATGGGCCCTCAACCAAGTAACCTAACTTTCTATAGTATTCTCTTGTACCGACCGCACTTATGACTAGTAATTTCTTTGCATCAAACTCTTCTCTTGAAATTCTTTCTGCTTCTCTCATCAAGTTCTTCCCGAGTCCTAGGTGTTGAACGCTGCCTCTATCGCGCTCTCCAAGCTTGAGCGATTTGCCGTACACATGCAATTCTCTTACAATGCATGTGTTACTGGTCACTTCGCTCCTGTGTGCCATATTGCTTGGTTTTCGCAGCCTCAAAAATCCAAATATCCTGTCTTTTGAATCATCATATGACAGAAATACTTCTTGCCCGCCTGAAGATTCATAGCTATCTTGATTCAACCTAATGTCATCAATGTTAATTGTATTCTCAGACAAGCCAGCCTCTCTACACCTGATGCATTTGCAAGAAATATTTTGCTTTTTGAGATTATACTGGACTATCTGGCGTAGGTTTCCAAGATTGGGACCTGCAATAATTTGATCAGATGAGATCTCCCTTTGCATCCTCATTATTCGTGCCCACCTTGGTATGATCTTTTTTATCTCGGTTAATACTGTTATCATGTCATCTTGGGAATATGGTACGAATTTGCCTTCTTTGTATGACTGATATAATGCAGTATTTTCAAGAACTAGTGTTGGATAGATCTTTAGCATGTCTGGCTTGAGAGCAGGATCAGAAAACAATCTTTTGAAATCATCAATATCTTCTTCTGGAGTCATGGTTGGCAGACCAGGCATCATGTGTGCCACAATCTTGTAACCTGAATCTTTTGAACTCTGAAATGATTCTACTACGTCTTCAAACGTATGGCCTCTGTTGACCATTTGATACACTCTTTCATGAAGGCTTTGAACCCCAATCTCCACTCTTGTTATTCCGTAGTCAAGCATCCAGTCTACATGCTGTGTCTTGCAATAATCTGGTTTTGTCTCTATAGTAAAACCAACATTTCTTATGTTTGCATTTTCATTATTTTTTTTGGATGATTCCAGGTCATGTGAATCAAATCCATTTAATGCGTCAAAACACGACTTGATAAAAGATATTTGGTAATCACGAGGCATGAAAAGAAATGTTCCACCAACAATTACTATCTCAAGCTTGGCACTGTCATGCCCATATCCAATCAAATGATTAAGTTTGTCAAGAATCTGTTTCTTTGGATCATAGCTGTTTGCTATGGCATTTTGTGTAGATGGTTCTTGTCCTGTATAGCTATTGGGGGTGTTGAACTCGATTCCTCCAGGACAGTATGTGCATCTCCCATGAGGGCAAGCATATGGTTTTGGCATGAGGGCAATCACGGCCACTCCAGAAGCAGTCTTTACGGGCTTTCTGATCAAAACCTTCTGGAGCTTTACAAAGTCTTGTCCACTAACTGATGCAAGAATCTCATAATGTCTTGGTATTCGTTCTAGTGAATATTTGACACAAATGCTCTTGACCTCACGCTTTACATCCTTGTTCGTAGGTCCTGCTATGGCAAGGAGATTGTGAGAAATTTCTCTACATGCCTCTTCAAAACTTATTCCTATCTGCCTCACATCTTGTCTGAATGAGTTTGGGTATTAAATTCTAATCTGGAATGTTAAAACACAACCCTTTTTTGGCAATCACGATGATCTTAACATTGAGAACATGACGAAATGACGATTGGGTATGTGGCTATACACTGTGATACAGGCAAAGAAGTATACGTATACGAGCGTATTGTGGACATGTCTAATGTAAAGGAAGCAAGCATTGTGATGGGGCTCTATGACGTCATGTGCAAAATAGAAGTAAATGCTGCCAAGGAATTAGAGGATATGGTTATGAAGATAAGGAAAATCTCACATGTACAGACAACCATGACGCTGCTTGTACTCTGACAATTCATGCTATTTTCAGGGAATCAACAAATACGCCTTTTTTATCCCTAATCTCGCCGATCTGTCTGCTTTTTAGTCCGTATTTTTTGAACATCCTATCGATTCTCTCTTCTTCTTCTTCTGGTGCAATCAAACAAAAACCAATTCCCATGTTGAATGTCTTATACATTTCTTCTTTTTCCACATCTTGGTTTTCTATCAACTGGAATATTTCTGGAGGTTCTGGAAGATTATCAATCACATATCCTGTTTTTTTGAGGCGCAAAAGTTTGGTAAAAGAACCACCAGTTATATGTGCAAGTCCATGAATCTCACATTCTTTTATGGCTTCAAGCACTGGTTGAACATATATCTCAGTTGGTTCCAAAAGTGCCTCCCCTAACACACCTAATCCCTTTATCTTGTCACGTAAAGAATATTTTGAAAGTAAGACTTTTCTGGCAAGAGAGTATCCATTAGAATGTAATCCGCTACTTTTTACACCAATTATTATGTCTCCCGGATTAATCATATCTCCAAGAATCAGGTTTTGTTTATTCAGTATTCCTACCACCATTCCTGCTAAATCAAACGAAAAATTTTTTCCTGATATCAGATCCGGTAGTATGGCTGTTTCGCCGCCTACAATTGGTACTTTGGCTTTCTTGGCTCCCCTTACAAGACCACGAACAATTTCTTTGAAGATCTCTTGATCATTTCTGTTTGCTGCGATATAATCCACAAAGGAGATTGGAACTGCTCCGGTGCATATGACATCATTTACATTCATTGCTATGCAGTCTATGCCAATAGTGTCATATTTTCTCATCATCTGTGCGATTATTACCTTTGTACCTACCCCATCTGTATGCGTAGCCAACAACTTCCCGTCTGGCATCTCTACAATTCCTGCATAGTGCCCAAATCCAGACATTGTCTTTATTCCTCTTTGCAATTTATGAGTTGATGAAATTAGCCTGCCAATGCTATATTGACTTTGTTTTATTTTCCTAATGTCAATTCCCGCATCTCTATATGTGACTCCCAATGAATCTGCTCCAGTTGCTCAGAATAAAAGAATTTTGCATCGTAATGTGTCTATACGGCCAACAGGCTATTGGTTTTCTGTGTAAACAAGTTCAACATAGTTCTTCCTTTGTCTGTTATAAAATAAACCATGTTTGATCCAATCGGTTCTTTTCGTATGAAATTGTATGTCATGCAAAGATGGAGATAGTTCAGAAAGGATCTTTTCATTCTGATGTTTGATTTTACATAAAGATCTGAAAATGTTATTGGCTCGCACCTTAGTTGGTACAGTAGTTTAAGAATGGAAATTGTACTAAAATCTCGAGCCCTCGCCTTGACAGCATCCAATATCTGTTCGTCCCTTTTTATTATGAATTCAGAAAACTGATCGGCTACTTCCACTGGTATGTAAGTCATTCTAGTTCGCATATTACAGTATAGGTACGGTAATATACCTTATTAAATTAGCTGGTGAAATTTTTAAGCTAATCCGTATCTTTTTTGAACGTGCGTGCCCGATGCCGAATAAATTAAGGAACGTCAAATACAGAAATTTTTGATTTATGAAGAAAATATGGAGCGGAATACCTGTAGATAGTTTGGAATATGCAATTTGTTTTTATTAAAGGCGTGTTGAAACACAACATGCATAGCGCGTTTGTTCTTATGAATGCTGAACTTGGAAAGGAAAATCATATTGTCAATGAAATTAAAAAAATTGCCAATGTTAAGGAGGTCTATCCGGTTTATGGCGTCTACGATGTTTTGATGATAATGGAGTCCGACTCTATGGAAGTCTTGCGTGAAACAATAACCTCTAAGGTGAGAAAATTGGATGGTATAAAATCAACCCTCACTATGATAATTGTTAAAGATCAATAACACGTACTTGTTTTCTATCATTTAATAGAAGTTACTCCAACAGGATATAGTAAATTGGTTAACAACTTTATCATGCTTCTAGCATGGTTAGGAGAACTGCTCGTGTCAAGCTGGCTGCTCTCGGAAGGAGCAGAACATTTGTCAGAACGATGGGGAGGAAGATTTGTTGGCAGAACGCTACTTAGTGTTGCGACTACCTTGCCTGAAATTGGCATTGTTGTGGCAGCTGCAAAAAATGGATCCTACGACGTAGCACTGGGGTCAGCTCTTGGAAGCAATCTGTTCATGATGACATTGGGTTTATCAGTTATGTTGATAATAGCAACCACTCGTCTCTCAAAGTCGCCACAGAAATTTATTGATGTCAAAGAGTTTAAGATGGATAAAATCCTTCTTGTTGCTACCGCCGTTATCGGTGCCATAGCATTTGTAAATGGATATGACATAACAGACGGAATATTATTTTCTGGACTGTTTGGAACATATCTCTATCTTGCTTATAGAGAAATGAAAAAAGAGAAAGGGCAAGAGAGATTTGAGACTGAACTTCATAATCTTGACCAGAAAACCTCAAAAAAGCATTTCAGTCGTTCCATGATTTTCTTTGTTATTGGCACAGCTGGAATCTTTTTTGGAGCTGAGCCTTTTGTTCATACTTTACAAGGATCAGCATCTGACTTGGGGGTATCAGTTGTAATTCTTGCTGTAATTATAAGTCCAATAGCCGGAGAGATGCCTGAGAAGATATCCATGATTCTCTTGGCAAGAAAGGGAAACAAAGGAGTGTCAATTGCAGTTGCAAACGTACTTGGTTCAAAGATAGTCAATAACACATTGTTGCTATCTGTAGCTATTTTTGCAGCAATAAGTTACAAAGGATTGAATACAAAGATCCCAAACACGCCGCTCTTAGAAAATCAGATGATACTTGTCACTGTCATAACAATTATTGCGTTGATACCAATGTTCAGAAACAAGTTAGGCATACGTTCAGGTATGTTGTTGTTAGCACTCTATGTATTTGGTATTGGGTTCCAATTTGTCCTTTCTGGTCATTAAATAGGCACTACCTTGACTCCATCTACCTTGACAGAAGGTGTAATGCAGGGAAGAGCATTCCATTGAAGTACGTTTTGAGAATCATTCCCTATGTCTGAAATATTCTGGAGTAATGTGGGTAAACTATGCACTATTCTTACGGATTTGCCAGGACTTACTATTTTGCCATCCTCTATCATCCTAACCCCACTTCTTGCTGTACATGAAAAATCCCCACGTTCTGGATTTACTGCATATGTATACCAGAGTCTTCCTACAAGCAAGCCCTTTCTAGTCTCTTTTATCATCTCATCTCTGCTTGTCTCGCCTTCTTTTATTCTTAAATTGTGGGGAATTGGACTTGGTATGGGGTTCGCATCTCTTCCCATCGGAGTGCCCATTCTACCGGCATTACCTGTTGGTTGAAGGCCTTCTTTGAAGGCATGATAAGAATCAGAATAGGTATCTGAAAAAATTCCTGACTCTATTAGGTGCCTTGTCTTTGTCGGAATGCCTTCGTCATCAAAGGGCTTGCTTCCAATACCATCCGGAAAATGGGGGTCGTCAATCAAGCTAAATTTCTTTACTGCGATTTTCTTGCCAAGTTTTTCTGCAAAACAACTTCTTTTTTCAGAATATGTTTTTAGATTGAAATTTGAGGCAAAAACAAACGCAAGCATCTCTCCAATAGCATATGGCTCAAAAATTATAGAATGTGTTTCTGGATTGCAACTTTGTGGATTAATTGAATCGACGCACATCTTTTTTGCATCACTTCCAACTCGCTGCGGAGAAAATGAATTCATAGTTCTTGAGGATAATGCGCCAATCCCGCTTACAGGGATATTTCCATAATCTGAATCAGTATTGATGGTTCCAGCTATGTATGTAGCCTTGTCGGAATATCTCAAACCATTGGTATTTTCGATCTCAAATTCTTCAGCTACTATATTCAACGATCCAGAAATTCTTGTTATTTTCTCATGTGATGCAGAGTTTATCATAAGATTTGCTATCTCTATTGCTTCAATCCCTGTTATGTTCTCTAGTTTTTTATCAAAGGTTTTTTCAACCCTCGTAAACTTTGCGGGATGAGCAAGTGATCTCCAGAAACTTTTAGGTTGCATAAAATTTTTTGTCTCCAGAGCTCTTTCGACCAAACCTGTCTCTTCTATATCGTTGGTAGCAGCAGACAGGATCTTTTTTTCATGTATTATCCTTATTCCTAATCCTTGTTCATTATTTTGTTTTATCTCTGCTATTTCAGAGTCAGTTATTCTGACAGTAGTGATCTTTTTTCTAACATATACTGCCTCACATTCATCAATGTGTAATTTTGTTGCTTTGCGAAGAATAGACTCGCAATTTGACAACTAACTTCTCCTGTTATTTCTGTATCTGTATCTGTCCAGCTTTATTAATTCTTGATAAGAACCAAATCGTTTGACATCTTCCACTTTGTCAAGTCCATCTTCTTCTTCGCCTGATTCGAACTTCTTGATTATTTTGTATCCTGTTGTTCTCTGGGCAGGAATCCTTCCTATCTCTCTTACAAGATGTCTTATCTCACGAGGTCTTATGAGCTGACCATGACCTGCTCCTGCTGCCGTTGAGATGCTCTCATTGATGAGAGTTCCTCCAAAATCATTGGCCCCACATGTTAGCAATAGCTGTGATACGTTGGCGCCTTCTTTGACCCATGATGTCTGTATGTTATTGATGTAGTTGTTTAGCATAATGCGTGAAATAGCATGTGTCAATATGACATCTCTTCCATCCGCGCCGCCCTTTATTCCGTCGTGCAGTTTATCCTTAAACATAGGAGCTTCGGTATGAATGAAATTCAATGGAACAAATTCAGTGAAGCCACCAGTTTCCTTTTGTATGTCTCGAAGGATACTCATGTGTTTTACTCTATCTTCAGGTGTTTCAAGGTGTCCAAACATCATGGTAGATGTAGATGGAATTCCCATCCTATGAGCTGTCTTTATTACCTCGATCCATTTTTTCACACTGATTCTCCCAGGTGAAATTTTATCACGTAATGATTGGTCCAAGATCTCTGCAGCAGTACCGGGAAGTGAGTCTACTCCAGCGTCCTTTAACCTTTGTAAATATTCTTGAATCGAGAGATCTGATCTAGTCGCACCATAGAGAACCTCTTCTGGCGAAAAACCATGTATGTGAATCCCTCTAATCTCTTTTTTTATTGACTTGCAGATATTCTCATAAGTATTTCCATCCATATCGGGGGGAAGTCCTGCTTGCACACATACCTCGGTTGCACCAAGTGCACTTGCCTCCTTTGCTCTCTTTACTATCTCCTCTACTGGTAAAAAATATCCTTCCTCTTCACGAAAGTCTCTGCTAAATGCACAAAAACCACACTGTTTGATGCAGACATTGGTAAAATTGATGTTTCTATTCACAACATAAGTGACTACATCTCCGACGCGTCTCTTGCGAAGCTCATCTGCTACCATGACCACAAGATGAAAGTCTATCCCATTTGCAGAAAATAATCTTGTAGCTTCTGGAATAGTTACTTCTTTTTCTGCTAGGGCTCTGTCTAATGTCTCTGCAATAAAAGGATCGACATGCCTGAGAAGTGAATCAAAGAGAGCAGTTTGCGTTTTCATTTCAGGTACCCATTATTCACAAGACAACTCGAATCAGCAATCTCTAGCATCTTAGACCTCAAACCTGAATTCACCATGGAAAAGAATTCAGGATAGACTGGAAATCGCGCCCTAAGCTCAAATCCTGCATCTTCACAATTTTTCTGTACCATATCAATCGATGGCCAAGAAAACTCAGGATTTACATGATCTGGAGTTATTGGAGATATTCCTCCCCAGTCGTTTATACCAGTTTGAAGAAAACTTGGGTAAGAATTAGGTGATAGATTTGGCGGAATTTGTATATTCATTTCTGGCATGACTAATCTAGTCAAGGCAACAATAATCCTGAAATATCTTTCTTCTGCTTCAGGTACGTTTCGCATCGCAGTATCAGGTTTTGGTTGAAAGTTTTGCAATATTATTTCTTGAATATGGCCATATTTTTGATGAATTGATTTTATGGTAAAGATGGAATCAATTATCTCAAAGGGTGTCTCGCCAATTCCTATCAAGAGTCCAGTTGTCATTGGTATGGACAGTTCACCAGCGTTCTCTAATACGTGAATTCTGGCCCTTGGATTCTTACTTGGCGCAAATTCATGAGGCATGTCTTTTTTTCCGAATCTCTCGCTTGAATTTTCTAGCATCACTCCAAGGCTTGGGTTGGTCTTCCTCAGCTGATTCATCTCAGATTTTGTTAGATTTCCAGCATTGGTGTGCGGGAACAGTCCTGCGTTCAACGCTATCTCTGATGCATGAATGAGATATTCCGCAGTACTTGTAAAACCATTTTCTCTAAGCCATATCTTGGCCTCATCATATTTTTGCTCCGGTCTTTCACCTGTGACAAATAATGCCTCTGTACACTTGTGATTACTTCCTGTCAAAGCAAGATTTGAGATGTCCTGTTTTGACATCATGGATATCTTGGATTCTCCGGGCTCTGACTTGTAAGTACAATAAGAGCAAGTATCACGACATAGGTTGATCAAATTAAAAAAAACTTTTCTTGAGTACGTGACAATTCTCCCTTTGTTTTTGTTTCTAAGAATTTGTGATGCTTTATAAATCTCAAATGGATTGCTTTCAGATTCTTGATAAATCTGATATGCGTCAGTATTTGTAATTTCTTTCCCGTCGAATACCTTGTTTAATAATTCAGAATTTAGAATTATCTCGCTCAACTAGTTTTGTAGCTTAGTGGGTTGTATTTATTCTTGTATTAGAACTGGTTCGGTCTTTCCTGAAGAGTAAGAGCAATCTGCATGGTTTTACCATCCCGAAATATTGTCAGAGTCATGTTGTCACCCACTGACTTTTGATCCTGTAGATAGTTGAGCAAATCTTCAATTTTTTGAATGGGATACCCATCTGCTGCTATTATGATGTCACCCCCTACTTGATACTTTGTACCATTGATGGTTTTCGTTTCCTTGTATCCGTGAAGCCCTGCCTTTGCAGCTGAACTATTTGGTACCACGGTATTAATCATGAAACCAGACGAGACTGGCAATTGTAAAATACTGGACAAGTCTGAGTCTACACTTATCCCAGTTATGCCAAGCCATGGATGTTCATAGTGACCCGTTTGTATGAGCACAGGAACTATTTTCTTCATGGTATTTGATGGAATCGAAAAACCTACGCCAGAAAATTCTCCTGTCTCAGACTGAATTGCCGTATTTATGCCAACTACTTTTCCTTGCATGTTAAGAAGAGGACCTCCGGAATTGCCTGGATTTATTGGTGTGTCTGTCTGAATAACATTTGGTATGGAAAAAGAACTATTTGGAGGATTAAGAAGTCTACCTAACTGACTTACTATTCCGGATGTTATTGAACCACTAAGACCAAAAGGATTTCCAATTGCTGCTACTTGGTCTCCAATTCTAAGGTCAGCTGAATTTCCAAGTGGCAAAGGGTGTAAAAGATATGTGTTAGGTACTACTTTGACAACTGCAAGGTCAGCATATGGATCTGTACCAACTACTGTAGCTGGTAATGATTTGCCATCGTGAAAAACAACTTGAATCTTAGTGCCATCTTGTACTACGTGATTGTTTGTTATAATGTGACCACCTGTATCATAAACAATCCCTGAACCAAGATCTCTGCCAGATGAAGAACCGTTTGATTTGTCAACTATTATCTGGACCACGCCCTGATCAGACTGGGCAAAAAGATCAGCCAAGCTAAGCTGAGAATCTTTCATGGTTTGATCAAACGGGTTGGCCTGAACTATTTGGTGTAAACCATCCAGTTTGAATGGAGATGCAACAAAAATGGATATCAAAACCAATACTACCACGCAATACATTCCACCTAAAACAGCACTAGTCTTATTCAAGGATGTGGATTATAGTTAGTAGTCATATAATATTTTGTTTCGTGCAACAGACTCGTAATATTGGAATCGTTGGATTTTATCAGATCATGATGACTATAGTTTAACCAAAGAAATTTGATTAATTGCTACTTTTGATGAACTTTTTCCACATTATGGCTTTCTTTTGTGACAAGATAGATACCTGTTAACATTAATGCAATAGCCAAAATCTGATACCAACTAATTTTTTCATGTAAAAATGTTGATGCAAACAGCAAACCAAATACTGTGCCAGTCGAATAGATTAACATTGTTTTTACAGTTCCTATTCTTCTTAGACTATGTAAAAATAGGTAGAGCGAGATGCCAAAACCCACCATTCCGACTAGAAGTATATTTGGAATTTCAATAGGCATGATATTTACTGGAATTCTGATAGCTAGCGCAAAAACAAATAGTATGCCGCCTCCAATGAGGCCCTTAAGTTGGACTAGTCTTGAAATATCAATACGATGCGCTGCTATCTTGCTTATGTTGTTATCCAATGCCCACAGTGCCATTGACGATATTATCAGCAGGTTGCCTTCCTTTTTTAGGTTTGAAAGAAAGTCTGAGAACTGTAGATTTGTTGTAACAATAACCACACCAGTAAGAACCAACGCCACAGCTAGGTAACCACGTGGCCTGAGTTTCTCTTTGAAAAATATCAGTGCAAAAAGAACTGTAAATATGGTCTCTGAATTGGACAAGATTGCAGTATCTGAGGCAGTTGTTTGTTCCAGTCCGATGAAAAATAGACTTGGTGCCAATACTGCACCTGATATAGTTATTGCAAGTACGAGTGGCCAGTCCTTTGATCTTACTTGAAATCCTTTTACCCTGTAGGATAAAGGAACAGAAACAAGTGAAGCCAGCAAGTATACTAATGCTGCGTACATCAAAGGATTTGTATTTGCAAGTACGGGCTTGGAAGCAGTAGAGATGGACCCCACTAGAACAGCACATAGAACAGCTGATGCATATCCCATCCTAGCGTACTTGATGTTTGATTGAACCAATGTGGTTTAAGAACTCTGACGTTATCTAAACTTCTTTCTTATTCGTCAAGGCAAAAGTAGCAAAAAATTACTTTTCAACTCTTTCCTTGTACTGATTCATTTACAAACTAATAGAATTTTGAGCGGTATCTGTCATTGAATATGTTCTGCCTCTCCAAGTTACAGCCTTGTTACTTTTTGCATTTAAGATGCCACTTGCAAACCCTCCAACAATTATAAAACCTCCAAGCGGTGAACCTAAGGCATACTTGGCAGAAAGTCCCAGACCCTTTGTGGCATCCATCATGCTTGCAAGATACACAAGACCTGATGTAATCAAGGATACTGTAAACAATATGGTAAATGATGAGGACAGGGGTTCAAAGATTGCAGAATAGACAAGAATTGGAAATGGCATGAACAGCAAAAATAATACTGCAACAAAGATTCCAACAGCAATACCACTTGTTTGAAGGTATAATGGGATCATTAGTCGTTTTAGTGCATGCCATAGTGTTGACCAGTCTCTTGCCCAAACAGCCTCGACTAGGTGCTCACCGCGAACCATCTTCATCTTAAACCCGGCTTCCTTTACTTTTCTGCCGAGTGCACCATCTTCAACTATCTCGCTTTTTACACCTTCATGCGTCCCCACTTTTTCATATGCCTCTCTTCTTATGATGAAGAAGCTGCCAAAAAAATAGCCTGTCTTTTTTGACGAATCGTTTACACGAAGAGCGGAAAATCTCGTATGCAAAAATGTTGATAGTACAGGTAAGGTGATCTTAGTCCATATGTCAAGACAGAGCATTTTTGGAATTACAGTCAAGGCATCCAAACCGTCGCTTAGAAGGTGTGATACAGAAAGAGAAATGGTATTTCGTGCATGAGTCGTATCTGCATCTGTGAAAAGTAACAATTCACCTGTAGCCCTCTTGAAACCCTCTATGCAAGCCCAATTCTTTCCAATCCACTTCTCGGGCTTGGGTGTTGCAAGAACATGCTTTATTTTTGGATTGTTCTGAGAAATCCTCTTGATTATCTCGCCTGTTTTATCATCTGATCTGTCGTCTATCGCAATTATTTCATAATTTTCATAGTCTTGATCAATTAGCGAGTTTAGGCACTTGTCGATAAAATCTTCTTCATTTCTTGCAGGTAAAATAACAGAAACTTTTGGGATATCATGTGACTTTGGGTCAAACTTGTCTAAGAATGGAGAATCGCGAAAGGTAATCCACATAGATCTGATTAAAAGAATCCACGTCAGAGAGACTCCTGAAAGTATTGCAGCTAGAGTATAATTGAACACATCTATGGCAACATTCATCGAGATTATCTCTCGATTTCTTCTTTAATGCTTTGAAGAGCCTGCTCTGATCCACTCTGAATGTGTTTTTTGATCATACCGGTAAACATTCCCATCATACCTGAAAGTTTGATGTCCCAAACAGCTTCAACCTTCGTTTTCTCTCCATGTGTAGATATCAATATTGTTTTTGTTCCATGAATGATTCCATCTGTAAATTGCACGTGGATCTTTTCCTTGGGATAAATGGTAACAGTCTGCATGCATTTTGAATCCTTAAAGGCAATAATTACCTCTCGATTTACGGTATTGCCTTCTTTTGATATGTTTCGTACCTCTTTGGTTCCCTTCCAGAATTTTGGCTCTGAATCAAGATCTGATATGATGTCCCAGACTTTATCAAGTGAGGCATTGATTTCAATCGAAGCTTGAATCTCAGCCATATCTTGAGAGGTTTCGTCTTCCTATTTATTATATTTTATATCTCGTCTGACTCGTATAATGTCAGAAACACGTATCATAACAAACATTCATTTTCATCGCGAATGTTGTGTTAATTAGATACGATGGGAAAAAATCGGGCTTGCAAAGATTCCAACATTATAACTTAGGTTTTTTCAGATTGAGAACTATTAGGTATTATCATTTGGATCGCTAGATTCGTGGATTGTTCAGGACCCACATGCTTTAAATTCAATTTATCGGGCATTTTTATGTTTAGTAATTCTCGTAATCCTTTGTATCTATTTCTTATTGTAACTTCTGTAACTCCAGCTGCTAAAGCAATAACTTTTTGCGTTGTATCTTCTTTATTTATGACACATGAAAGATACAGAGCGGCAGCAGCTAACCCCATAGGATCCTTTCCTGCTGTAATTTCCATCTTGTTTGCATCTTCTAAAATTGTAAGAGCTTGTCGTTTTACTTTTTCACTTAGACCTGCTTGGCTTGATATTCGTGACATGCATTTTATGGGATCTAATACGGGCATTTTCAGATCGAGTTCCTTCAAGAGTAATCTGTAGCATCTTGACACATCTTTTCTTTTTATGTTGATTTGGTGTGCCACTTCGTTCAATGTTCTTGGAGTGCCAGTATCTCTACATGCCAAGTACATTGCTGCAGCAATCAGTCCAGGAATAGATCTACCTCTTGCAAGGTTTTTCTCTAATGCTTTTCTGTAAATGTACGCAGTCTTTTCAACCACAGAATCAGGCAACGCAAGTTTGTCTTTCATTCTGCTAAGCTCACTGAATGCCTGTCTAAAGTTTCTCTCTTGCGATTCATGGACATGGCTCCTACCATCCCACGTTCTAAGACGTGTTATAGTGCTCTTCATTGATGTTGAAAGTGGCTTTCCAGTTGCATCTTTATTGTCATGTCCTATCATTGTTGCAAGACCCATATCATGGATTGCAAGAGATGATGGCCCACCTGTTCTTGATCTATCCTCATGTTCATCTTTTGAGAATGAACGTCTCTCAGGACCGGAATCTTCTATTCGTTCATTAATGACAAAGCCGCATACTCCACAAAACCTCTCTCCTGTGGAACCGTCAGTTACCATGGCACTCTTTCCACAGCGAGCACATTTCATGTATGAGTCAGAATCAAGAGAAAGCATTCAGTTTATCACGATATTATATATCTGTCAAGCAATAAGAACGGTGGTATTGCGCATTTTTATTTTCATAAATCCTGATCAAACTTCAACAAAAAGGAAGGGTTCTATTTCACTAGAACTGCAGTGACGATTCCAGCTCCATAAACCAAGTATCATATAAACAGAAGGTCAAATGCGACGACTTTCTTAAATGAAGCAGGCACTTCTTTTTTCCATGCTCTGATGGTTTTATTGTTTCTACTCCTACCAGAGTAGAGAATCAAATTTTTCCTAGTTGTTTTCTAATTTTGTAAGGATTTTTATTTTCGTACGTATGCTGTTCTAGTATGCGTGACGGTGTAACTTAAGTAGAGGATGTAACCGCAAAAACTTAATTTGTTATCCTTCTCATTACATCGGATGGATGTTCAACAGTCAGGCCTCTCTTAGCAAAGAATCTTGAAATATTCGTGATGTCTCTTTGAAGAAATTCTTTTGCATTTCTATGTCGTATGTCAACAGCTGATCCTAGATCAAAAAGAATCAAACCATTTTCTGTTTTGAAAATGTTGTATTCTGAAAAATCCGCATGTACAAGTTCAGCTTTTTTGTAAAGCTGAGAAATAATTGAAATTGCATCTCTATAGTCATTTTCATCAATTTCCGATTCTACAAGAGTTTTTGCTGGGACGCCATTCCTCCCTACAAATTCTAGTACCAAGACATTTTTTAGAACACGAATTGGTTTGATTGAGGGAATGCCGCTTTTAACACATTGGACCAAGTTGTGAAATTCCTTTTGTGCCCAAAGCTCCACCATGTTTCTCGTGCCTTTTTTTATACGGGAAAATCTTGGGTCGTCCACAAGGTAGGGTTTTCTTTTTTTGAAATTTGAAGCCGTTACTAGATATATCTTAAGAGCAACATCTTTTCCATCATGGTCCACAGCCCAGTACATCTTGGCTTCCTTGCCCGAGCCAACCACTCCATTGACATATGATATGGTGCCTGAATTTATCAACTTGGACAGAGTCATTATCGAGGTCTTATCCAAGACGTCATCCATGACCTTTTTTTTGTCAAAGACGTCTTTTTCTGATGCTCCGCGTCTTTCATTTTTTAAAAGTTGATTATCGACACGTCTTGCTAATTTTTTTCCGAGATCATCTGGCAATAATGCAACTTCTGACATCTATTGTATACGGGTTCAGCACTAATAACAGTATGGAAAGGACCTAGTTTGTAGTACAGGAATCAGAGAGTCTTCTCGTGCCGATACCTGTTTTTGATGTATCTAGTATGATATTGTCCATGAGATAAAACGGATTTCATCAATCCATCGTAGATCTTTTTTGGCACACCAAAGTACTGATAGACTCCACCATGATGAAATTCTATTTCCAATATTTGCATTGATTCATCATAGCCAACTGATTTTAGATCATTAGACTTGACTCGCATTCTGTCCATACTTGATCATATGTTATGGAATCATCTAAATCATTAGTTCAAGTCATATGAGCCAAATCTACTGTTTTGATATCATTCCATCTCCATGTTATGAGTCTAGAATAGAGACTGCAAATCATATGTAAATCTATTAGTAGGTTTGATGCATATTTCGAAATCAATTTTAATGAGACAGAAAAAGGCTTTCTATGGATGTTGCAACTTATGATGATTTTGCTAAATTAGACATTCGCGTGGCAAAAATAATTGAAGTAGAGAGGATCCCTGGCAAGTCCAAAATCATAAAGGGCACTATTGATTTAGGTGAAGAAAAAAGACAAGTAATAATTGGTGGTGCGGAATATTATCAACCCGAAGAACTGATAAACAAAAAAGTCATAGTAATATCAAATTTGGAACCAAGAAAGATTGCCGGTGTAGAGTCCAACGCAATGCTTTTGGCTGCAGACCTAAACGACAGACCTTTCTGGCTTACTGTAAATGATGAAGTCCCACTTGGAACTAAGATAAAGTAAATTACTTATTCCTAGTTGTATTCTATTGGATGACTTTCTTACCTGGATTGAGAGTATTGGCAGGGTCAAAGAACTGTTTTATTCTTTTAAAAACTGAATAGGTATCACTTCCGTATTGTAGTTTTACAAACTCTGATCTTGCAAGCCCATCTCCGTGTTCACCTGTTATGGTGCCACCTATGCTTATAACACCAGAGAAAAACTCTAATGCAATCTTCTTGATTAGACCCTTATCTTTCTTCTTTAAAATTGGTCTAATGTGTAAATTGCCATTTCCAGCATGACCGTAGATGATCACTCTCATGGGATACCGAGATACCAAATATTCGACTAAATCAAGTAGAAGCGGTAATCTATGTACTGGCACTGTAGCATCTTCTATCATGGAAGAGGCTATTTCTTGTTTTGAAATACTCTTCAAACTGTATGATAATGCAGAGTTTCTATGAGTCCACCATTGGGCTATCTGATTGTATCTTGTTGTAGATAAAATTGTTTTACCTGATGATATCTGTTGAACTTTGATTCTTTTTTTTGATATCCTATCATCAAACTCTACAAAGAGCAGGCATTTCGTACCATTTGGCATCTTGTATGTAATATGCTGAATGATATTATGATCGATTATCTCTACTGCAGACGGTCCAAGTCTTAGAATTTTTGGCACGTCACTTACTGCCTCTTTTAGTGTCTTGTATGCAATTATTATGAGAACAACTCGTTTTGGAAGCAAGAAAGTTTTGAGCTTGACTGAAGTAATTATTCCAAGGGTTCCCTCTGAACCAGCCATTATTTTTTGCACGTCTGAATGTGATATAACCTTGTCAATTCTGTAACCGCAAGAATTCTTTGATACCTGAGGAAATTGTTTTTGGGATTGTGGCCTTATTATTCCAAGAATCTTTTTTGTTATATGACCTTTCTTGGGAAGCATGACGATATTTCCCTTGGATGTAACCATTCTTACCTGAATCAAATTGTCTATGGTGCTACCATACTTTAATGAGTGGCTTCCACTCGCATTAGTTCCCACCATTCCACCGATGGTACAGAATGGACCAACTGATGGATTTGGACCAAAAAATCTTCCATGTTTTCTTAGTCTGTCATCTAGTTCTCCTTTGAAAACACCACTTCCAGTTTGTACCGATCTTTGTCCAATCTTGATTTTATCAAAATATCTCATGTCTAAAATAATTCCAGTTCCAAGATCTCCGCCAACAAGACTAGTGCCAGCACCTCTTGGCGTAACAGAAATTTTGTGGCGTGAGGCAAATCTAAGAATACTGATGATATCTTTTTCATTCTTGGGAAATGCTATTGCAGACGGTCTTACCCTGTAAGAGCTGGCATCTACAGAATAAAGATCTAATGTTTGTTTATCCAATGATATCTTACAGGCTACTGTTTTTGCAAGTTTTTTACCTATCTGGTTTGGCAACATGTTATTTCTTGGTTCCATGGGTTAAAAACAATTTAATTTCTTACAAAGATTTAATTTAGATTGTAGAAGCTTTTTTCATGTTGGATTTTCTAGGAATTAATGTAGGTAACCTTCTCAATACTAATGATAATTCCAATCCATTAATGTGGTTAGTGTGGATTGTTCCAATTTTTATCTTCATGCTTTATGGGCAAAAGATCCAATTGCAGGTTACTTCTTCAGAAATTAACAAATCTCTTGAAAAGTTGAAAACGTATAGGGATGACACTAGGAAAGAGTTGATTAATTATATCAATAATGCCCTGAAACCAAATTGGGATATCTCGTCTAGACTTGATAGGTACCTTGAGTACTTTACAATAATGCCAGTTGATATGGATCCGAACGGAATTGTTTCTAAAATCAGGCATATTATGAGGACTCGTGAAGACTTTACAAGAGAACAAGTCAAAGCACTTGCGCCAGAACTGAATTCACTTGAAACAAGCAAGATAGTAAACATACTTGAAGTGGTTACGACCATACACCTACTTTACAAGAGTGTACGACACCTATTCCTTACTGCAAAAAAACAAAACAACTTTCCTTTGATCTTGCCTTTGCAAATGATGATCCCATTCATCATGGAAGAAGCTGAAGCTCTCAGAACTGCGGTATCTGCATTCAAACAGGGCCAACCAATTGGTGATGGTATAGGTCCAATGATCGTAGGCAAGATGATGATTGATACTGTGAAGATGGAAGCTGCGTATGAAACAATTTGGAGTGAAAAGGAATTCGAAGGACGAAAACTCTTACTAATGAAGGCGGAAGGTCCATCTGGCACTGTGGGAAGACCCGGAGAAGCAACTGAAAAAATTATCTCAAAGATAAAACCTGATGTCATTATAATGGTCGATGCCGCTCTAAAGCTAGAAGGGGAAACAACCGGATCTGTATCTCAAGGATTCGGAGCTGCAATTGGGGGTATTGGTACGGAAAAATTCCAAATTGAGGAGATAGCTACCAAACATGATATTCCAATCTATGCCGTTGTGATAAAACAATCAATTAAAGAAGCCATCACATTGATGAAAAAGGAGATTGCAGATGCTTCCGAGAAAGTGACATCTCAAATCTATGATATGATAAAAGAGAACACAAAAACAGGTCAGGTTATTTTGATAATTGGTGTTGGAAATACAATAGGTGTATCACAATGATATTCTTTAGAAAGAAGCAAGAGATCATAGATCCATATACTGTTGAACAATGCCCCTCATGCAATATGACTAAAAAAAGAAAATTTGTAGAAGGCGATTACGTCTTTAAGATAATTGGCAAATGTTCATCTTGCAACAATGGGCAGATATCTGTATCGAAAATCTTCGGCGAAGTCGTCAAATAGAGAATGTTCCTCCAGAACTGTATTATCTAATTCATATTCCGTGCAGGTCAGAATGTGCACTGAGTTTGGAACTTGCAAAGACGTATGAATTGGTACTCGAAAATACAGATCCAGAAGCCTTACTAGCATTAGAGAAATTCAATCAAAAACCATCCTATAACTTCACACCAGCTTCCTAAACAACCAAAATCAACCCTAACTTTACATTTTGGACCTGTACCAAGTATAAAAAATGGGAGAGCTAACCATTTGACAAATTACATCAAAAAAGGAACCAGAATAGTAGAATATGGCTGTGTTTCCGACAGGGCTAGAATTTAGTAAAAATGATCAAGTTAATGAATTGGTAATCAATGGATGTGACTCTCACTCGTAGAATCTTTCTCTGATTCCACATTATTTTGTCTCGGGCAGAACAGGTTTAAACTTGGCTTTTCTACGTTAGACAATATATTTATAGTAACAAACTATAATATTATAGTAATTTACTATAATATGTAGAGACATGGACGAAGCAACGTACAGAATATTGGACATACTTTCAAGGAGCATAGGTAAACAACTATCGATAAACGAACTGACAGGCAAAATAGGGAATGTCTACGGTGGGGCATATTACGCCAACATAAATGAAAAGATCCATGACCTCGCCAAAGAAGGGATAATCACGCTGTCAAAAGCCGGTAGGTCTTCGCTGATATCTATCAACTTTAACAACTATCTGATAATAGATTTACTTGCAGAGATGGAACTCAGAAGAAAACAGTTCTTTCTTCAAGGAAGGCAGGAGATGCAAATGCTGATGATGGAGATAGATACATACTTGCACAGTTTCCTTCTCATAAAATCAATCTCTCTGATGAATCCTGAAAGAAATACAAAGTTAAACAAGGCGGAGTTGTTGATTCATCTGAGAAGAACTGAGAGGGATAAAGTGGAAGAATCTAAGATTGGCATTCAAATCATCCTGGATAATCTCAAAAAAATACACAACATCAGAATAGACTACATGATACTGGAAGACAAGATGTTTCTCAATCTTTTAAAATCCGATGAAATCAATCCTGCAAGAGAGATGTTGTCCAACAAGATAGTTATTTTGAACCCGCAAGATTTCTGGATGGAGATGAAAAAAGCAGGAGAGGGAATCAAAATAATTACAGAAGAGAACGAGACGAATCCTGCAAAAATATGTGAGGATGACACAGTTTTCAATCTTGCAAGGTTTGGCTACGCCGAACTTGGACCAAAAATAAAACAAGGCAGATTGATCTGCATAGAGTACATAATAATTGCTATAATGTTTCAAAATGATGCAAGGAGGATTGTTGCAATTTCAGTGATACTTGCAAAGAACCAGGACAAGACAAATTATGATCTATTGCTTTTCTTGGCACGGAAATATGGTTTTGGAGGCAGGATACTTGGAATATTGAAGGTGCTGAGAAACTTGGTTGCCCATGGCATGAAAGTGATTGAGGAACCCATCAAGCTGCTCGAAGCCATGAAAATAGAGGAGATCAAGGCCGATCAGAAGAACATAAAGGAAAAGTTGAAGCTTTACAATGTCACTTGATAATACAAAACTGTTCGAGTTTCTGGGAGAAATCGACAAGGAACTCAAGCGCAAGATTGTGGTGGTGGCAGTAGGCGGGACAGCCATAACGCTGTTCAACGCCAAAGCATCCACGATAGACGTAGATTTTACCATTCCCGGCAAGTATTTTGGAGATTTTCAACATGCAAAAGACATAATTCAACCAGGATTCAAAGTAGACCTCTTTCATGATGGTGCAGTGTTTGTCAACATGCTTCCGGAAGACTATCTGAAAAGGAGCAAACTGATCAAGACAAGGCTGAAGAATATAGAACTCAGGGCATTGCATCCGGTTGACATAATCGTAACAAAAATTGGAAGGCTAGATGGAAGAGATGAACAAGATATCGAGGCATGCATTAAGAAATTCAAGATAAAAAAGAATCAGATTGCAAAGCGGGCATGCCAGATGGGGTACGCTGCAAACGATAAAGTATTTCAAAACCATTTGCAAATTGTTCTAAAGAAATTTGTTCAAAAAGAAAAATCCGGAATAAGGTTGGAAAAATATGGAAAAAAGCAACGCCGATAAAATTGTTGATACCATAAATGAAAAAAGATAACAAGTTATTGCTATTTTTTAGTATAGCACTTACCTGTTGCCAAGTCTGTTCTATGTGTGTTTTCATCTAACTTGGTTCCCGCATTGGAGGCAAGTTGTCATATCTTGTGATTCTCAGAGAATTATTTAATGTCGATTATGATTCTTAACAAGTTATTTGAAGAGAAGATCACAAATAGGACTAAAATTTTCCACTGCAAAAAACGTAGTTTAATCGATTTTTTGTTACTACTGCGACTATGGATGATGGTGTCATCAAGCCTCAAAAATATTGAAGATGATCTGAAGGTCATTTGTTAGGTCTTTTCACATCGGTTTTAGGCATATAAGATATCTTATATATAAGAAGTCTTATATGATTTTGATTATACGGATACAATGTCTTGAGAGTGCTTGGTTTTAAAAATTTCAGATGAAAAAAATTCGAGATACATCAAAAACCAATGTCATTTTTGATGGCTGCTGATTGTTACTGTATAAATCTGCGCCACTTTTTTAAACCATGCTAGTACCGTCCATATTGCGAATGAAAAACCTCGGCCTTTCAATAACTACCTTGTTTCTCTTGTTGGCAGTTCCACTTGTAATTCACAATGTTAATGCTGCAACTCCGCAGCTCACCTTTGGCTTGCTTGGCTCGGGCCCGGGACAGCTGCATCTTCCAAGGGGAATTGCAGTTGACAATTCCGGAAATATCTACGTTGCAGACAACAGAAACCATCGCGTAGAGGTATTCGATCCCTCGGGAAAATTCATTTCAGAGTTTGACAATGGCGGCATTCCAGAAGGCGTTGCAGTTGACGGTTCTGGCAATATTATTGTGGTAGACAGGAGCAACATGACTGTCAAAAAGTTCAGCCCGGGCGGAGCATTGCTCTCATTCTTTGGCTCGGCAGGATCCGAGCCTGGCCAGCTTGGAAACGCAGCGCGGGTTGCAATAGACGGTTCAGGAGACATTTACGTTACAGATGCCAACACCGTTGAAAAATTCAACTCGAATGGTTCTTTTGTATCTTATTTTTTTGCAAATGACACAAAAAACTGTTGCATGAATGCAATGGGAATTGCATCTGACGGCTCGAACAACATCTACGTTGCTGATATGTTTTACAATAGAATATTAAAGTTCAACTCTACTGGTTCAATTTTACTATCATTCAACTCCACTCTTTCAAGACAGCAAGCAATGTCACCACAGGATGTCGCAGTTGATGCCGTCGGCGATATCTACGTGGCAGACACAGGTAATGGCCGCATAGTAAAGTTCAACCCTACAGGCTTTCCCGTTTCATCGCTTGACATATCTGGTGTTCCAGTGGGAATGGCGATTGACAAGTCAGGCAAGATTTACGTGACAGACCTTGGTAATAACCGCGTAGATGTTTTCACTGCATCACAATTTGGCAACAACACTATCCCAAGTACCGTACCTCAAAGAAAAGAAATCCCACTTAACCAAAACTCGACAGCACTTGACGCGGCAATCAAACTTGCTACCAGTTCTCCTAAATTTCAATCGCTAGTTCAAGGATACAATTACACATTTAGTAGCGATTTTGAGGAATCAGGCCCACTGTCTAAAGGAGGCATAGGATTGACTGACCACGGGTTTGCCTTTGAGCTATATTCAGGTCCGGTAAAACCTGGCAGCGCAGTTAAAGTCGTGGAGGTCTTGGAGGATCCTGCACTAACAAAGGTCCTAAACGTGACATCATATCCTGCAGTCTATGAGGGTGGACCGATGATATCCTCAACCCCTGCACAAAATTCTACCAGTGTTTATGCACAAAATGATGTAACACTTGGTGTAAATACTGGCAAAGGGCACATAGTAATTACTGGCTCTGTTTACAAACTATTCTTATATCCAGTTGTCCTTAAAATCCAAAGTCCCAACGGGACTCTCATCGCAGTTTCACAGTTAAAGCCAGCATCAGATGGTGCGTTCTCCCTAAGCATTTCTCCCTCAGCTCCGCTTTGGACTGCGCAAGGAAATTACATCGTAACGATATCGTCTGATTCCCAAGAGATAGGAAAAACGACATTTTACTTCAATGGTACCAATTTGTCATCGGTTTCTCACGGCATAAACACCATGGGAAGATTGTCACCACTAGAACAACTCAAGACAGGAACTGCGGCAGGTGATGTAAAATGTAATGTTGGTCTGCAATTAATCTTCAAAGCAGAAGATGGCTCTCCTGCATGTGTAAAAGAACAAACAGCATACAAACTTGCTGAACGTGGCTGGATACAAACAACCCCTGATCATCCATACTCACCTTACCTCAATCATAATTGAAAATGAAAACTATGCAGATTCCATTAATTGCAATAATGTCAATTACCATATCACTTCTGGCAATAACTCCCGGTCCATTTGCTTACGCAGTCAAAACAACAGTTCAGGCAAACGGCACGCAGTATGAAATCGATTACACGGGAACAAACATATCAGTA
>JBOGRD010000009.1:0-77766 GCA_050749405.1 Nitrosotalea sp. | reverse complement strand
CGCTAGTGGAATAGTATGCAGTCAAGGTAACATTCTTGCTAGGGGTAATTGGATAGTAGCTGCTTGTACTTCCATCACTCCAGTGATTAAATACGTTAGTTTGATAATCTCGTACATGGACAACGTACTGGATGCCTGATGTAACGGTAAAGGTGACCGGTGTATAGGCCTCTTGTACAGTTGTACCGTTGGCATAACGAAGAACAGTCGACATGCCAGTGATTGGAGTTCCTGACAGGTCAACTGAATTTACTGTAAGAGATAGTTGTGTTGTACCACCTGCTGCAAATGCATTGTGTGCAAGCATACCAAATAAGAATAACAACATTGGAGCAAGAGCTAGTGTTAGCCAACGACTAGTACCATTGCTACTTTTCAGTTGATACAATTGATGATTTATAAACTCAATATTATATCTGAATTTACTATAATTGTTCTATAAGATCATATAAAAAAATTCTACTAAAATTTAATTTGAAAAAGGATGTGTTCCTCACCCTGATATAGATGAGGAAGTTGTTGGTCGATGTAGCCCAGTCTGACTCTATCATTTTTTTTACACAAAACTCTACATCATCCTTGGTCCATTTTGACAATTCCGGTTTATCTTTCCAGGAAAGGAGTATTTTTGTACACCATGCCATCATCTTTACACGTATGGGGGCAAGCCCATTGGCTATGAGTGAATCAAGGTATTTTACAGCAATAGGGCCGTTCTTGAATCTATTTATAATCTGAGACTTGTAAGACTCTCCTTTTTCAGAGTTGTAAATGTCAGTCATATCCTATAAAAGAAAAAACTGAAATTAAAAGAACAAAAATCATTCATTAGGTGTTTGCCGTACCATTGCATGCTGTCACAAAGTGCTAGTGCTTCTTGTTAGCAGAACAGAATTTTGTATGAACTTGTTTTTCTACAGTTAGCGTTGTTTCATTTTCATGAAATAGTTTCTGCCCACAGTCAGGGCAAATGAATTCTGGCATGAAAAAACTCTAAAACACTTACTTATAGTCTTTTAGAGGGTATTTTTTGTGGAGTTAAATCGTTCAACGACGACCTTTCCGTTTGGCAGGTTTCCTACAAACCTGTAACCCTTCTCAAGAAAGTCTTCGACCTCGTCTGGTTGGACTGCTTCTTTGCGTTACCCGTTGGGACATGGAAACCTTTGATACAAAATGCAAGTCGGAGAGAAGCGTGACTATTCATGATTTTATTTGCCTAGTTTTTGTATGAATGCGACTAGCTTAGGGTTATAATCTTCAAGTCCAGAAAGTCCAATCTTGATCTTTTCTACTACTGTTAGATGATCATTATCGAACACTTCTTTAAGTGCAAAGTTCAGAACATCGGGATTTCGATAACAGTCAGAAAAGATAAGGTCAAAGGCATCAAGTATGTCGATTACTTTTGCATGTGTTGCCAATCCAACATTCATCAGAACCTTTTCAACGACTGATGCAACCACATCTCCAAGCAATTCGTCATTATCCAATAACTGTGTTCCCTCTTTTTCTGAAAATTGTGATGGGTATTAAATAAATCCAATGGAAGAATGTTCCATACTGATTTATCTGATACTTGATTCCTTATTCTATGGGAATGATGATTTTTACAGAAAATATTGTTTGGCAGGTTTGGTCTAAGGGACAGATTGTAGGTGGCAACGATCCAGTAATGTGGAGAAAGGACGAATGCGTTGCATGGATTCTGAGGAGTCATTATGGGAGGAGAGATTCAGAATACGGGTGGGAGATTGACCACATCAAGCCAGTATCTGAAGGAGGGAAAGACGAACTCTCAAACCTGCGTCCCTTGCATTGGGAGAATAATGCCCGCAAATCAGACGGTGGCCTTGATTGTCGTGTTACTGCTGAAAGTTCGAACAATGTTCGGATTTTATAGACGCTGATTCTGATTCAGAAGACTCTTCACTAACAAACTACGACCAAATTAATAAATTAAAACCGCGCAGGTAAAAGTTGGGATGTCACATCATATTATCAGTGAAGATTGGGCAAAGCAGATTGCAGTAAACTTTTTACAACAGCATCATTCCGTTACCAAGACAGAAAGACCGGTCCTAAAAGACGGGGTTTGGATGGTTGAGGTTTCGGTTTCAGAACCACAAGCTAGCAAATTTAACATCAAGATAAATTCCAGAACTGGCCATGTTTTAGAGTATTATTGGTACGAGCATGATTATGTGATCATACCTAAGCATGATTTAGGCATAAAAACTGATTAGGAAATAATGCGGTTACCAATAATTGACTTTTTTCGTTTGGATTCTGGGGCCAGCTCCGGTTTTGACTTCTGGCGTTGCCCTCAAAATGGTTTTGGGGTCCATGAAAGATAAGGAATCGTTTACTTTGATTCTGGTTCTGTTCTGGTTCTGGTTTGTTCTGGTAAAACGCCTCAGAACTTCCCATGTTTTGCAGGCATGAACTGTCAGAACTTGCCCAAGTTCTGGTCGGTTCTGGTCAAGTTCTGAAAGTCTCGTGACTAAACTTGAGGTTCTGAAAACTTGCAGTATATTGTTTTGGAATTCTGGTAAAGTTTTGAAAGAGCTCTGCTTTTCGTGCCTAAACAATTCTGAAATTCTTGCGCCATCCCGTATAGGATTACGCAAAACTTGAAGATGGAAACTTGACATAACTCTGACCTAAAGTGGCCTACCTTTTTGGCAATACCGCTGCTAAAAATAGACTTTGCAAACAATATTGATCAAGTCCCCATGATCATTTTACTGCCAGTCGCTTTGCTATCATCCATAATGAGTATGCACAACATGAAAATTTTGGTCGACCTTTTTTGTAGAAAAAAAATTGGAAAAAGGGGTTTTGTGGCCACCCCTATGGCTTCCCGATCGTTTAGGCGGTGCTTTTGGCGAAGTTAAAGTCTTTTAGAAGATTTGGAAAACCCCAAGCAAGCATTGAGAGATAAATAGTAGAAAAGCTACGCAACGTATTTCAGTTATGAGATAGAACATGCTAAAATAATGGCGATGGAAGATACAGAGACCGCATGTAAGACATTTGGCTGGTTCTACTACAAAAGGGGAAGATATTTTGGGGTTGCAAAGAACCATTACCTTCCTCCTGGAAGATGGCAGACATTATGTGGCAATCATGTGGTGGAACCATCAGATATTTCACATGTACGTTTTACTGAAGTAGATCAACTTTTCAGACACAAACTGTGTAAAAGCTGTTCAGGTCTACTCAGTACCAAGTCTTTGTTTGTAACCTAGTACAGCATGTAATGCACATTTTGGTCTCAATAATTTCTATGGCCTAAGACTTGAGGTGTCAAGTGTTGCAAAAAGGGGGTCCTTTTCAGTCTTTTTGTTGTTTGCGTCATAGTATTCAAAGGGTAATGATGCAAAAAGATGCTTGTCCCATATCTCGTGCACGAGTTCTTTATAGTTCTTGTATTTGGCCTGTCTGAGAAATTCGTGAGAAAGCTCGTGAGAAACCTTTGTACAGTTTTTATCCATTAGGAAATTGAGATCATCTTTTTTAGGGCTCTTTTGCCACCATATCATACCAAAGTTTTCTGCAAAATAACCCTCACAGGTACAGTCGGTCCACATGGGCCTAAAATATGTCAGATAAAAGTGAAAAATGTTTTCACCCCTGCTTACATGGTCTTCCATAATCACAGGAGTATCAAGTATTCTAAATCGTTCCCCAGATCTTACTATCATCTCGTCTGATTGGACATCAACTTTCTGTGAAAACGTCTTTTCAATCCATACCTTGTAAAAGTTGGCCATTTTTTCTACATACTGAAATTCCCATTTTCTTTGCTCAATCTCTTCTTCCTTTACAAGAAATATGAAGTGCAGTAACACATTTGCTCAAGGCAATTGCACAATTAAAAGGTCTTTTGCATACGTCAGTTGCAATATTTGATAAATTTTTGTTCGTGATATTTCCAATGATCCACCGTTAATTTACGTGTCTCTGTATATAAAAAACAATAATCGAGGATCGCGCTAGAAAATATGTGGAGTGGGATAGAAAGTAAGGAATTAACTTTGACCTTCGATTCCCATCAAAGTTAGAGTAGAGCGAATCTTCTCTATTTTACGGATCTTCCATGTGATTATCTCCCTTAGGGCTTCTACTGTGGGAGATTCGATTTTGGCCAAAATATCGTAGGCTCCAAACGTACCATGAACCTCTTTTACTCCGGTGATTGCTTTCAACTGTGAAATGATTGCTTCTTCTGAGCCTAATTCACAATTTATTAGCACATATGCAGTTGCCATAGTATATCTATACAAAGCAAATATATCAATGGTTCTGTTGTTTTTGGTCTTTACAATAATTGTCCAGCATCATAATCAAGAATAAGACTCGTTTTGCGTTCAAAAATAGCAAAAATTACTGTGATTGTCGACGTTTTTCAAAAATTAAATGAATGTTCCCCGGTTCTGACTCACAGAAAATCATTGGTAATTTTAGCCTAAACCCTCATTTTGTTTTCATACCGGGGTGCCCTGTCGCACGGCTGGGTGGACCAAAAATCATATTTTATCATCACAGTCCGTCTGCGTGCATTTGGGGCATAATGAATTACCTGCTAGTCAAATATTAATCCAGTGAGTTTAATCAAACGTTGCATAACAGGCACAAAAATGAAATCCTTATGCAACATTTACAGACTTTGATGATTTTTGTACAACCTTTCAAAACATAGAGTTTTCATTTCCACCACTTTCTTGAAACTGCCAAAATAATTCCACCAACAGATGTAAAGCCTATTCCCCAACCAAAATAGCCTTCATATCCATTTGTAACATCATCTATTGTAACACATCTAACATTGGTACAGTATTTTCCTTTATGATTATTGATTTCCTCAATATCTTGAGAATAGTTTTCAATATTGAACACTATAATCCAAAGTCCAAATCCAATGAGGATTACAGACGGTACAAGAAAAAGCAACAGTCTTAAGATTTGTAGAGTTTTCATTTTTTGATAATTTTCCTAGTCTTAAGAAGAATCCAAGTTGCTATTCCTGTGACACAACCTAGCGCTATTAATACTCCTATTAGTAGAATAATAATTTGTGAATCTTTACCTAATTGCTCATTCTTTTGGTTGAGTTCTTCTATTTGTTTTCCGAATAATGCTTGTTTTAGTGCAGATGTATTTTGACCACAACCATAACATTGTGCTTCTACTGTAAGAACAGTAGAAAATAAAGAAACTGTTGCCATTACAATTAATGCAAGATGCAGAGTTTTCATTTTATAGTCTCCGCAATGTATCTATCGTAATATGGGCTATTTGGAGAACAATACTCATCTTGAATTATGCCAGCAGTCTTGTTCTCATCGAACCAGCTGGTTTTTTGGGGGCAGAACATTGGACCCCCAAGGCCAGAATCAGACATTTGTATTACCTTTGGGGTTGCACGACCGTTCCAACACAGTGTAAGGGATTTTACCTGACCATTTGCAAATTTGGCAGTAAAGTGCCGCGTCTGGTTTATTTTGAAATATCCTTCATAGTTTACAATTATCGGTGGATGATGACCAGTGGTTGAGTTTATTGCCCTTGGAAAAACATTGTCACAATTTACACCATCCTTTTCTGGCGTACTGCTTCCCGTGTAGACAAATCTTATACCGTCAAACTCTACAGGCTTGTTTAGCTCATTCGTAATGGGGAATGCGTCGTAGTTTTTGCTCCTGTTGTCTATCCACATGCCACCACTGATGATACAATTAGTTGAGTTGCCTTGGCAACTCTGTGGTCGTATTGGCTCATTTTGGATTAGAAGGAATACATACACTGATACGGTGATTGCCAAAGCGGCTACTGAAATTATAGTAAGATGTAGCGTTTTCATTTTTTCTTGATACCCATAAAGCTTGCAAGTCCCATGGTGCCAAGCAACCACAAGAAATTCGCGAGAATAAATGGCGGACTTGCGTAAAGGTATGGCGTAGCGTCAATTATGTCAAATACAAGAATGGTTGCATGCGAATGCACGTTTAGCATTCCAGTATGAAAACCTGAACTCCAAGACGGAGCATATGCGATATTATCTACTGTTCCAAGCATGGTCTGCAAGTCATTTTGCATAATTCCAAAATCTGTGTCTTCCGTAGGTGATATCCATGCTGGGTTTCCCGCGACTGG
The DNA here is from genome assembly GCA_050749405.1 of Nitrosotalea sp. Lineage (GTDB taxonomy): Archaea > Thermoproteota > Nitrososphaeria > Nitrososphaerales > Nitrosopumilaceae > Nitrosotalea. Next base: position 71,607 of record JBOGRD010000009.1, on the reverse strand, counting down.
TAGCAATCTTTTCACGGTATCAAGATCGCTGTGTATTGCTATAGGATCCGATGTGGCCTGCACCTGAACCAGCATGCCTCTTGCCTCATCAAGCGGATGGATGTAATCAATTTGAAACTGAGTTGCAAGCACGATACCAAGGACTATTGATGAAATGCTTGCCACAATTATCAAAAATCTGAGGTTTTTCATGCTTGATATGGACGGTACGAGTATGACTTAAAAAAGTGGCGCAACATTCTTCTGTTTTTGCAATCATCTGCAACCAGATTCTAGATTCGGAGATGGTAAGTTTTATTCAATGTTGCATAACAGAAATAAATTCACTAAAAAATCAGATCAGTGAGTTTCATCCTATGTTTCATAAAAGGAACAAAATCGCTAAAAAATCAGGCCAGTAAGATTTAGCTCAAAGCCAGATACTGGCATTCTAAGCTTGAAATTATCCAGCACATCAGGCGCTAGTTCCCCGACAATTCCAACCTTTTTACCATCAACAAAAATGTCTGCAGTTCTTCCTTGAACAAATAACGGATCGTTTGAAATTTTTGTGGCAGTCGTTACACCAAACCCTGATTTTAAAAAGGATTGCAGAATTGATTTTATCTCAGTATAGCTTACATCGTTGTGTGCACTTGCACATGCCAGATGAATCTCTTCATCGACCAGATCGTCCCTGTAAAATGCAGTCCCTATCTCAAAAATTTTCTGAGGATACGTCTCGTGTATGTTTCTTGACAGGACGTCAATCAGTCCTGGAAGTAGCGCGTCACGCAGTATTTGGTGTTCTTGGCTCTTAGAGTCAGATACCGATATCATACCAGATGAGTCTCTTTTTGCCAGATCATACAGAGTATGTTTTCCAGCCAGCCCAAAGCTCATCACTTCAGAATAACCAAGACCTATCATCGTGGACCTGGCTGCTTCTAATGATATAGTGATTTTATTTTTTTGACCGGCAGACTTGGCTTGCGGTATTGTAGGCTCGAGATTTTGAATTCCATACCCAAGTGCAACTTCTTCTACAAGATCAATTGGTCCAAAGATATCAGTCCTATATCGTGGAACCAGACAGAGGATTTGCTTACCCTTTACTGCAGCATCAAGCCTGCTCTTTCGAAGTGACTTTACCATGATAGACGGGGACACATCAAGTCCAAGCGTATTTTTTACAAGGGCTGGATCAAGTAACATCTTCCTAGATGTCAGCAGCGGAGTGGAATTGCGTGGCCCCGATATACGGATAGAAGATAGTTTGAATCCAGCGTTCTGCATGGTATACGCCACTACCGCAAGTACATCTTCAGCAGCATTTTTGTCAGTGGCAGTTACTTCAATCAAGAGATTTCTGCTTGCAGTAGTAACTTCGGTCAGCTTTGAATTAATTATTGGCGGAAACGATATTGTATTTTCTGCAGAATCCACAATAACAGGCACTTTCTTGCTTTCTTCCAGTAAGTGCTTGTATGTCAAACCAGTCTCTGTCTTGTCAAGTATTTCAGATACAGCCATGTTACTTTGAGAGTTTAATGGAATGAATCTGTGAGTTCTTTCTACAGTCTTGTATACAAGCGGGAATTTTATTTTGTTCAAGTCATGAATACCAATAGAGACCTTCTTTCTTTTTCTCCCAATGCCGTTATGCAGATCCTCTTGCATTGTTATTATCTGCCTTATTGTTTCATCATCCATCTTTCCATCTAGTGCCTCTATTGCAACGATGTAAGGTCTAACTTTGGCAACTGACGCATCTGCTTTTATCATATGAGTTCCTTTTTTGACTCTAAGTTGCGGTGCTCCAAGCTTCATACCAAGAAGGCCTTGCAAGCTTGTGACTATACCATAGTCTGTGGAAAAGTCTGGTCTGTTAGGACTGTATTCAACATTGATGTGGTCTGATGCCTCTTCTTCAATATCAAGGCCCAGAAACGGCAATGTGGAAATGATTTTTTCTCTTGAGACCTTGCGTCCTAGCAGCTTTGTTATCCTATTGAAGTACAATGTAACTACTGGCATTTTGGTACGCTCCTCAACCATCCCAATTTGTTGTCATAGAGTTCACGAACATCGTCAAGACCATATCTTAGCATTGCTATTCTTTCAATTCCTCCTCCCCATGCAAGAACTGGATTTTTTATGCCAAGTGGTTTTGTTACCTCTGGCCTGAATATGCCCATACCAAATAATTCCACCCATTTGCCAAGTCTTTCATTATATATCATTGACTGAAGAGAGGGTTCTGTATACGGGAAAAATGTTGGCCAAAACTTGGCTTTTTTGATTCCCATTTTGCGATAAAACTCCATTTGCAACCCCATCAAGTCTTGTAGTGTTACATTTTTTCCAACAACTACTCCTTCCACCTGATTAAATTCTACGAGATGCTTGTAGCTGACCTTCTCATTGCGAAATACTCTCCCTATTGAGAATAATCTTGCCTCATCGTATTCTTGGTCTGCCAATGCCTTTATTGTGACACATGTAGTGTGGGTTCTCAGGACCATTCTTTTTGCAACATCCAAGCGCCAGTCATAGTGCCACCCGCCCTTGTGAGATGCATCTACTTGCTTGATTTGTTTTGGTGTTGCAACTGACTTTGCACTGATATCTTTTAGGTAGAATGTGTCTTGCATCTCCCTTGCAGGATGATCCTGCGGAATAAACAATGCATCAAAATTCCAAAAACTGGACTGTGTGCTGTTACCAACCAGCTCAGTGAATCCTAGACTGACAAATATCTCCCGAACCTCATCTATTACATCTGCCAATGGATGGCTTCGTGCAGCAAAGACCACAGGGGCAGGAGCCTCCACATCAATAGCTCGTCTTGTAGACTCGTCTGTCACCTGGCTTGCATTCTTGGCTGTTTCTATTCCTTTTTCGGTTACGTTTACTGTTGTATATTTGGTAGAAGTAAAGTTGAGAAACTCTGGCCTTTTTTTGAGCAAGTCAAGTGCAGCCTTGTCTTCTATCTCATCTAATGATATGGCGATAGGATTTTTTGATGCAATTAATTTTATCATTCTTTCTTCTGAGGTAGCATCATGATACCCCCTGAGCAAAATTCTGTTTTCGTGTATTTCTATCCAGCCATTTTTCTTTGCGTTTGCAATGGCTGGACTAAATTCATTTTTTAGTTGATCTTTTGCCTCACCAATTTCACATGAGGAAGCAGGTAGCAATTTTAGATAATTAACAAGTTGTCGTTCTGGTAATCCTTTCTGCAATGACTCGTTGCCCCTTTTTCCAAGTGCAACAAAACTTTTTTCAGATTCATTGACTTGAACCAGGTCTTTGAACTTGAGCCACTCTATTCCACGCCTTACCTGGTCTATTGATAACTGTGTCTTTTCGGATAACTCTTCGGGTGTCAAGTTTTGCTTTTCAAGTAACGATTTTAGGATCTTTTGCTCTATCGGATGCAAAACTTGCGACATTATGACAAACACCCAAAAAGACTTTTTAAAGCATACTTTTTGGGTCTTAAAATAAGATTAATGAGAGATACTAGAGAGGATCGGCAGTCGTGAAAGAATACATCTCCCTTGCAATCTTTGTGTTTATCTACATACTAATAGTTGGTAGAACACGATTCAAGATACCAATCTGGGTGTCTATGTTGATCGGGGCTGCGTTAATGATTGGTTTTCAAATAATCAGCCCAGAGTCTGCCTTTAAGGCAGTGCAACTTGATGTCATAATGTTTCTTTTTGGCATGTTTAGCATAGTTTCCGCCCTTGAGAAATCAGGAGTTTTAAAGATGGTTGCAGTCAAGATGCTTTCAAAAGCAAAATCAGTCAATACCCTACTTATGATTTTTATTGTTGGCATGGGAGTTCTTTCTGCTTTCTTGGTAAATGATACTATAGCCCTAATTGGAATACCGCTTGTTGTATACATATCAAGACAGTTGAACATCAGACCAGCAGTATTTTTAATATCACTTGCATTTAGCATTACAATTGGAAGTGCCATGACGCCTATTGGCAACCCGCAGAATCTTCTGATTGCAATTCAAAGTGGAATAACACTTCCTTTTACTAATTTTCTAAAGTTTCTTGCTATACCCACAATTATCAACTTGTTTTTGACATACTATGTACTGCGTTTTTATTTCAAGAAAGAACTTGTTCTTGTAGACTACCAGAGCGTTGTTTTAGATCATTCCACAATAGAAAACAAACGACTTGCAAAAATTTCCATAGGCGTACTTGCTGCAACCATCATTGGTTTCTTTGTTACAGAAGCGCTTCATTTTCTACAAATTGTTAACATAAGCATAAGCGTGATAGCGCTAGCTGGCGCAGCAATAATCTATGCCATAAGTAGGGAACGCAGAGAGATAATGCAGAATGTAGACTATTCAGTCTTGATATTTTTTGCTGCAATGTTCATAGTTACAGCAGCAGTTTGGTCCTCAGGAGCAATACCCATGATAATGAATTACATGCCTTCTCCAAATCCACACGATTTGCTACAAAGTAACGCCATAATTGCTGCTACGAGTGTTACGCTAAGTCAGGTATTAAGTAACGTCCCATTTGTTGCACTGTATCACTATGTAATGATAAATAATGGATTTACCAGCAACGACATACCTCAATGGATGATGCTTGCAGCAGCAAGTACTATATCTGGAAATCTTACAATTCTTGCAGCAGCCAGCAATGTCATCATAATTCAAGCATCAGACTCGAAGAGAATCAAGGCATTTACATTCTTTGAATTTCTAAAAATTGGATCAATTGTAACTTTGGTAAATTTGCTAGTCTTCTACTTCTTCATCGCGTTACTAGGTCGCTGAGGTTTAGAAACTTTGGTTTTAATATTCAGGAAGAAAATATGATTCAAAAAACAATCTGACAAATATTGCGTAAATGTATAAAGACTTTTTAAACCTCAACCTAACTGAATCATGAATGTCGTCTGAGGATTTCACAGTAACCCCTTGGAGCGTAGAAGGCGATATTGATTATGACAATCTGATACAGAAATTTGGCACAGAAAAAATTTCAGACGAGCTACGGGCACGCGTAGAAAAGATAACAGGCGAGATTCACCCGATGCTAAAGCTTGGATATTTTTTCAGCCATAGAGATTTTGATAAAATTTTAACAGAGTATGAAAAAGGCAACAAGTTCTACCTGTACACAGGCAGAGGGCCATCAGGTTCTATACACATGGGACACCTGCTGCCATGGATCTTTACCAAGTACTTGCAAGAAAAATTTGGTGTGAATCTGATCTTCCAAATTACTGACGATGAAAAGTTTTTGTACAATGACGAAAAGTCTTTCCAAGACGTATCAAAGTACACAACAGAGAACATCTATGATATTATCGCAGTGGGTTTTGATCCAAAGAAGACAAAGATTCTAGTTGATACAAAAGACATCAAGAGAATTTATCCAATAGCACTTGAGATAGCGAAACGCATAACATTTTCAACCGTAAAGGCAGTCTTTGGATTTCAAAATTCTACAAACATAGGAATGATAGGTTTTCCTCCCATCCAGGCTGCACCATGCTTTCTTCCCTCTGTAATTGAAGGCAAGCCAACACCTGTTCTCATACCTGCAGCAATAGACCAAGATCCATACTGGCGTGTAACAAGAGATATTGCAGAAAAAATTGGCTTTCCAAAGCCAGCACAGATTCACTCCAAATTCTTGCCAGGGCTTGGAATGCAGGGAAAGATGTCATCTTCCATTCCAGATACTGCCATATTTACAACTGACACAGAAGATGCAATAGACAAAAAGATCTCAAATACATTTACCGGAGGTCAGCCCACTGTAGACCTACAACGAAAACTGGGAGCAAATTTCAACATATGCCCAGTATTTTGGTACCTAAGATACTTTTTTGATACAGAAAAAGAATCAGACGAGCGGGCAAGAAAATGCAGGGCAGGCGAGCTTCTTTGTGGCGAATGCAAGTGCAACCTCAAGGATGCCACAAAACCATTCATTGCAGATTTCAAAAAGAAGAGAGAAAAAGCAAAAGACCAGGTAGACAAATTCTTGTTTGATTAGTTTTAAAAATGAAAAAGAAAATAGCCTGTGAAGACGAATACGAAGCACAAAAGCTTGCAAGCCTAATCTACATCAAAGATAGTAATGAGATATTCATAACTGGAATACTTGAGATCATCGAAAACGAGCTTGTAATGTCGCTAAAGGACAAATCAGCTCATAGTATACTCTTCAAGGATAGAGTTGAGGCAGAGGGATTTGCGGATTTTATCCAGTCGGTTGTAGATGGGGTCAACAGACTTACGGATACCAAAGTTATTCAAAAAATTGTAGAGATAACAAAAGAATAATCTATACCAATGACTTGTCCATTTCTTGCGATACAATCTCCTGTACTTTTAGAAAGTATAGCCTAGTTGTATATGGCATATCATCCAGATTATTTGCTATTGCAATCATAAGATATCGTACTGCACGCTTTGAGATATCCAAATTGAACTTGAGATACAAGATTGGGTCTTGCTTGACATCTATTTTATCTACAAGCCATGGTGGCGCCATCTCTTTTGCCTCCTCAATTATCTTCTGGTACCAAAATGCGATGTTTTTAGGATCAAGACCGTCTTTTAGGCCAGCTATATCTGAGGACATCTTGCTGAGCATGTTATCAGTTATTTCCTTCAATAATGTACAAAGGCATTTCTGGGGTTTTAGAACGATTACTCAAATATAGAAAAGCTACTTGTCAACAGCAAGAATATTGCCATCAGAGTCTATCTCAGAGCTTTTTATTCGTGAGGTCGATATGCGTTTGCCATCTTTTGCAAGCACCATTGGTACCGTTATCACATCCACATCAGGTGAATTTCTTTGCCTTCGCAGTAGATTCAGTTCATTTCCCTGAAATGCGGTTTCTTTGCTTACAACCAAGGCCTCTACTTCTTTTTCCAGAACTGCCGGACCAAAATCATTTTCTAGTTTGCTAATCTCGTATGTCACATTTGGGAAATTTCTTTTTATTGTGTACTCCAAGACAGTGTATCGTTGCGCGTAATCATGAATCAGATTTTTGCCCTTTTTTTTAGCAAGTTCATCGCTAGTCAGCCCAATAATCACTTTATATGATACGGAAAAACCTTTGCGTAAAAGTTCTAAATGTCCACTATGTAAAATATCAAACGTTCCGCCAAGAGCTACCAATTTGTATTTTTTCATATAGATACAACTCCAATTAGCAATTAAATGATATCACTATTTCACAAGCGCGATGTTAATCTTAGTTCCTGCAGATGAAATCGGTATACCGTTAGAGTCCCACACATAGGTTTCTATGTAATATGAGCCGGCGGTATCAGGAGTCCAAGATACAGACTCGGTATGATCTTGGTCATTACCACCTAGAAATATGCCTGTTGCATTGCCAATAAACTCAACCTGGCCCCCAAATTTTTTCACTTGCACATAGTAAACATATGGTTGCGGGCTATCAAGCAGATACCTCAAGTCACTGCTGATCTTAACTGGAGCATCTACAGGTATAGAAGAATACGGACTTCCTGACGGATTTGTGACATTTGTATTGCTTATCATCACAGGTAGTGACGCAACGATATTTGTAACGTCAGTAGGTAGAGATTGATAGTTATCAGACTCTACAATGATCTGGAATGTTTTTGCGCGGCTGCTAGGAGTCGATGTTATGGTAAAGTTTGCCATCTTTCCTGCACTGGTATCAGGCACTGCCGTGGTATCAACTGCAACTACTCTTTGAAATGCGTCATATGATATCAGATAAAGATGAGTATTGGTAGAAGTAGAGGTTCCGCCGTTCTTCATGGTACCAGTTAGGATCAAATTGTCAGACACCTGAAGTGAGCTAGAAGGTATTGTCAGTACTTGGCCTTTTGCAGATGCTGGTGTAAAGCCTGCCAAGTTGACTGCTACTTGGGTGATTGAAGGATTAGCCTTTGTTGAAGATATTAGAAAGGGGGCCATTGAGTTTGGTTCTACAACTTGAAGAAGTGTCGTGCCAGTCTTGTATTCCAGTACATTGTTATTAAGATCCTCAAAGGTAACTCCAACTTTGACATTGGCTACTGGAAAGTTGTTGTTATTTTGAACTTCGCCCAAGACCACCGTTGTACCATCAGGCGCTTTATTGCTGTACGATGAACAAATTACAACTGTCAGTGAGCTTGAAGGGGGCAGATTCTCTCCACTAGTTGGGGCATTCTGCTGGCATGGTTGCTGCGTAGTTCCTTCTGCTGATGTCCACATGATACCAGCAAAAAACAATACGAAAATGAGCAGACTAGAAAGAATTATGATTCTCATATATCATACTTTTTGCACAAGTGATTAATCATATGCGACATATCATAATCTATACAACGTGGATTAGAAGCTTTTACCCAAAATATACTTTGTATAGCAAAGTACAAAAAGAAGAATAAAAGGTGGTAACTTACTTGTGTTTCTTTATTGCAGTGATGACACACCAGTATATGAATCCGGGGATTAAACCAACGGCCAATGGTATGTATACGCCTGCTTGACTCCAATCTTGCATTTTTTAATTACCTAAGCTACTCACAAACTATATAGTATTTAAATCCATCTTTCGGAAGCGCCCTCTCATAAACCATTCTTCTTTAAATAAAACTAGACTCGAGTTGAAACTAGGTTTGGAAATAACAGTAGATCCTTGGAAAGAATTAATCATACATGAAGTATTGGAGTTAAAGTTTGATGACTGGGTTACCCAGGTGATCGCAACTGCTCGATCGGCAGGCGGTGGAATACCTACAATTTTTTGGGCAGACGGAATAGCATTTCATTTTGCAACTTTTCCCGATACCGAGACCATAGTACAGGAAAAGATCAGGGGCAAAATTCACTATTCATCTGTAACTTTTGCAGTCAAGGAAAAGTTTGAGCGACAGGTAGTAAAAGAGGGTGGTACTGTGAATTTCACAGATGTTGGCCATAACGAGATATTCAGCAAGCTGGTAAATAAACTCAAAACAGGATCAAAGTTCAAGGGATCACAATAAGAGGCTATTTCTTCTTCACTTTGCGATATACCAGACCAATCCCTGCTACCACAAGAATTGCACCTGTAACAAAAAAATATGGAGGATTAGATTCCATAGGAACTAGGAAAAATCCCACAGTGATCATGGCCAGATAAAACAACATTTCAAAATCAAAATCCCATGCCATTTAATGATGCCCACTATGTTCCAGGGTATAAAGAATACTATATTTATCAAAAGTTTCAAAAACGTGGACTGGTGGGTGTCTCCCCCAGACGAGGGTTAAACATCTCGCTTTCTGCGCCGTAAAATAATCAGGTGATTGGGGTGAAACCGAAAACCTTTCCCAATTTTTTATCTGAATTATGATTTGTTGGAAATTTCTAATTTAATATCGAGTTGTAAAAATCGAAGAAAGATTATGGACAACCTATTGCTGCTTGGATTGCATTAGCTTGGGACAGAAGTGATGATGCTTGCGCTCCTGTAAGTGACCCATCGGTCAAGTCACTATTGACTTTGGTGATAAACGCATTCAACTTGCCGCAAGCAGATGGGCTGGTCAGGTCAATATTTTTCAAAGTGGCAGTCAAGCTGCTAGTAGTACCATTAGGCAGACCCATACTATTGATGGAGTTAATCAGGTTCTGGTTGGCTTGTGTCGCAGCCTCTACAGTCTGTGATAGTACAGCGGATGTGCTTGCTGCAAAATTTGCGTCACCTGAATATGCCGCTGTTTTGAAATCAAGTCCTGCAGTTAATGACGATGTAGTAAATGTTGCCGTGCCAGTTGCATCAATTTTTCCTGTACCCAATACCGTAGAACCATCGTAGAATGTCACTATACCGCCATCAGGTGCTGGTGATACTATAGCGGTAAATGTTACTGGTTGGCCAAGTAATGATGGGTTTGGTGATGATGTGAGTGTTGTCTTGGTAACTTGAATAACAGTGATGGTGTCAGTGGCTGATGCGGTACTTCCATGATCATTAATTGTTATGGCAACTGTTTCAGAACCGCTGGAACTATATGTATGACTGCCAGAAACATCAAAGCCGCCAGATGGGTTTGATGCTATGGTTGCAGGAGTTTGATTGCCATCACCCCAATTAATTGTGGCAGTAAAGTCACTAGATACAGCAGTTGGATTTGCATCAGTAAAAGTAGCGACCATTAGGTTTCCCGTGCTAGTGCCAGTGATGGCTGTAAAGGTTGAACCCCCTGCTGCTGTCAGTGGAGCATCTGCAACAGTGGCTGTACCTGGGACAGCTGCTGAGGTACCATCATTATCATTGATTGTTATTGAAAGAGTGTAAGTGCCTTCTTCTGCATATGTGTGAGTTCCCGAAACATCAAAGCCGCCAGATGGGTTTGATGCTATGACTCCACTAGTTGGACTACTACCATCACCCCAGTTAATGGTAACAGCATAGTCACTAGCTACAACACCTGGATCTGCATCAGTGAAATGAGCAAGCATGCCAGTGAACAAATTGCCCTCTTCTGAACTGATGTTTGTGGCAGTAGCTATCAGTGGAGCACCTACCACAGTGGCTGTAGCTGTGGCAGTTGCAGAACTTCCACCAGCATCATGAATTGTTATAGAAAGGGTTTCAGAACCGCTGGAACTATATGTATGACTGCCAGAAACATCAAAGCCGCCAGATGGGTTTGATGCTATGACTCCACTAGTTGGACTACTACCATCACCCCAGTTAATTGTGGCAGTAAAGTCACTAGCTACAGCAGTTGGATTTGCATCAGTAAAATGTGTAACTATACCAGTGAAGGATACACCATTTACGGGACTGATGTTTGATGACGTAGCTGTCAGTGGAGCATCTACAACAGGGACTGTGCCTGTGACAGTTGCTGAGGTACCATCATTATCATTGATTGTTATTGAAAGAGTGTAAGAACCGCTGGAAGCATATGTATGACTGCCAGAAACATCAAAGCCGCCAGATGGATTTGATGCTATGGTTCCTGTACTAGTTGTACTGTCTCCCCAGTTAATTGTGGCAGTAAAGTCACTAGCAACAGCAGTTGGATCTCCATCAGTGAAATGAGCAACAGCAGCATTTGATAATGGTTCACCTTCTGTTGCACTTGTGGGTTCTGGTGATGCAGTTATTGGCGGTGTAACGATTGGCACTATAACGCTAAATGGCGTACTTGCTATAACACTAGGAATTGCAATCTCGTGTACACTGATTGTTGCTTGGAATGGTGCAGTTGCTACAGCCGGAATTGTGACTGTAGTTGCAAGATGTCCCGAACCATCTGTAGTCGTATCCGCAAGAACCGTTTCACTGGACTCGACAAGATCTATCTCAACTAGGGCATTAGCATCCCATCCTGAACCGGAAAGTGCGACTTGGGTTCCTGGAGAACCAGAAGTTGGATTCAGTGTAAGAGTTGGTGGTGTGCTACAAGTATTAACTGGAGGATTGCCAGATATTTTACCTGTGATGGTTCCTCCGCAACTATTCTTGATGGTACCTATGCCGTTGTAAATGGCAAAGCTGCTGCCACTACCGGTGATGGAGCCGGCGTTGTCGATGGTGGCGCCATTTAGGAAGCCAAAGGTACCGCCAGTGCCACTCAAGGTCCCGTTGTTATTGACGGTACCGGAGACGAATTCGATACCGGCATTACCGCCAGTGCCACTCATTTTGCCGGTATTGTTGATGGTGCCGCGTGAGTTGACGATGCCGTTGCTACTGCTACTGCTGCCGGTCATGGTCCCGTAGTTATTTATGGTGCCGCCGGAGTTGAAGATGCCGTTGCTACTGCTACTGCTGCCGGTCATGGTCCCGTAGTTATTGATGGTGCCAAAGTTCGAGATGCCGCTGTCGGATGTGCCGCTGCTGCCTGTCACGGTCCCGTTGTTATTGATATTGCCTGAGGTGAGGATGGCAAAGCTGCTGCTGCTGATGCTGATTGTCACTCCGGAGCCTATGTCAAGGTTCATCCCAGAAGGTATGTTGACCGTCCCCGATACCGTGCAAGTGTCGCCACTCCACGTCCCGGATAATGGTGCTACAGGGCACACTGTCGCGCCATTCAATGTGGTAATCACGATTCCGATTGTAAGCAAGAAGGTGCCAGAGCTTGGGACGTTGTTCGAGTCCCCGCCGTAGGATCCCGTGATGGCGACTGGGGAGGTGGACGACGAGGGAGTGTATGTTACCTGGCAAGAGCCGGACGAAAGGGAACAGGTAGTGGAGCTGAACTGGGACGTGTCTCCTGTAGAAGTTGAGAACGTCACTGTGCCCGTCGGGCTATTTCCTGTGACTGTTGCAGTGCAGGTACTCGGAGAGCCTGCGCCTGTAGTGGGAGAGCAGGAGACTGTTGTCGTCGTAGCCGACTCGGTGACTGTCAGGGAGGAAGTGTTCGAGCTTGGAAGGTTACCGAAGTCCCCGCCGTAGGATCCCGTGATGGCGACTGGGGAGGTGGACGACGAGGGAGTGTATGTTACCTGGCAAGAGCCGGACGAAAGGGAACAGGTAGTGGAGCTGAACTGGGACGTGTCTCCTGTAGAAGTTGAGAACGTCACTGTGCCCGTCGGGCTATTTCCTGTGACTGTTGCAGTGCAGGTACTCGGAGAGCCGACCGAGACAGAGAGCGGTGAGCATGAGACTGAGGTTGATGTGGGAACTACCACGACGTAATTTGCCGTGAAGGTGGTGGCGCCAGTAATCGTTGCTGAACCCGAACACTCAGAACCGCATCCGTAGGATGTTCCGGAGCTGCTGATAGGAGTGTCATAGGAGTAGGTGAGGGGCCCGGTGGCTTGCAAAGTAATGCCTGTCCCGGTCCCAGTGTTGTCAAACGAGATGAATGGTCCCCAAGACGCTGTCACTCCCCAGGTCACCCCTGATGCCTGGATGCCGGTCTGGTTGAAGGATACATTGTAACAGGAAATATTGTTTGGGGCGTTGCCGTTATAGGATCCTGACGGGGTTACACCGCAGTAGTCGTTGATGGTGCCAGAGTTTCCTATGCCGTAGTTGTTAGTACCTGAAGGGGCGGTGCTTATGCCACTCATAGCCCCCGCGTTGTTGATGATACCTCCGCTGACTATGCCGTCAAGGTAGCCGGTACCAGCCATGGTCCCGGCGTTGTTGATAGTATTACCGGGGGTGTTGTCGATGCCGAAAAAGCCGCTGTCACCAATCATGGTCCCGGCGTTGTTGATGGTGCCAAAAACAGTGTTGGTGCCGGTGTTTTTAATGCCTGTGCCACCGGAGTAGGCAGCAGCGGCATCCATGTACCCGTAGTTGTTGATGATGCCTACGTTGTTGTAAATGGCTGTAAGATAGGTGCCACTTACGACCACGTTGCCATAGTTGTTGATGGTTCCTCCGTTGTTGTAGATGCCATAATTGGCGCTGCCAGTGGTAGTTGTTTCTACCAGCAAGTGGATACCTGAATTAATCTGAAGTGTTACTCCTTTATCTATTTGCCAGGTATCAAATGTAGTTAGGCTGGAGGTAATAGTACATGTACTATTGTTCGAAGTCCAGGTACCTCCAATTGATTGACAGGAGGGCTGGTCCTTTAGTTCATCTGTTGTTGCATGTGCCTCATGAGGTAAAAGCGACAAAACAACTACAAGTAGTGAAAATAGCGGAAGAATCAGTATTTTCTTCATGATCGGACTCGATCGTTTCAGAAGAATGTACTATAAAAAACTGATCTAAATAGAATTCAGATTTCCATATTTGGAACTGATCTTGTATCTAGAATTTGAAATAGTTTGCAATTTCATTTTTTGTTTCGGGTCCTGTGAGACTCGGACTTGTACTGGTCTGAACTCAAAGACTAGAATCCTGTGAGACTCAGAAGAGCAATTAAAAATACAAACTCTTGAAACGCAAGAAAAAGAGATCTCAAAAAATTCAGTGACAACACAACAAACAATTCAGATTGTTGTAAGAGTTGATCAAGCTGAAGAAATGATCTCGCAAGGTTGGAGACTTGTTGCAACTTTGCCCGGAGAAAAGGCAGTATTTGAAAATTTCGGGAGCGGAAAGCGAGATGTGTAACCCTCTCATAGAGTGGACTGGTGGGGATTTGAACCCCAGACCCCCCGCGTGCAAGGCGGGTATTCTACCGCTGAACTACCAGCCCATTGCATGGATTGAAAAGCGTGCGGATTTTAATTGTTCCCTTTGGCAAAGATTTTATTGATATTGTACATCAAAATCATTGTGGTCTTACTCAAATCCGAGATCGTTTTAAAAGCAGGCGACAAGGCTCCAGAGTTTGATCTGCTTGGAATAGATGACAAGAAGCATTCCTTGTCGGAATTCAATGAGTATCCAGCGTTACTGGTCGTTTTCATGTGCAACCACTGTCCATATGTCCAGGCAAAAGTTACTGCAATAAACGAGGTTTCTGAAAAGTTCAAGGGCAAGTTGGCAATAATAGGGATAAACAGCAATGACCCGACAAATTATCCTGATGACAGTTTTGACAGCATGAAGAAATTTGCAAAAGATAGAGGCATAAAATTCACATATCTAGTAGATGAGACACAAGAAGTGGCAAAGATGTATGGTGCTGTTTGCACTCCTGATCCGTTCCTCTTTGACAAGGAAAGAAGACTGGTTTTCCATGGTAGAATTGACAATGCAATGAAACCAGAAGACAGCCCTACAGAGAAGACAATGATTTCCAATGTAGAGAAACTGCTTGCAGGAAAAAAGATAGAGAAGGACTTTGATCCATCCATGGGTTGTTCCATCAAGTGGAAAAGTCAGCAGACTTGAATGACAGTTGAATCGGAAAATTTCTTGGGCCGATAGTTCATCTTGGCCTCCTTGGATATGTAATTCTAGCGGGTGTAAAAAAATCCTGAATCTTCAATAATTTGCAGAAAGCACGAGGGGTTTCAGTTCCTCCTTATTTTATGTGAAATAGATTTTTATCTTAACTGGGCGGTTTTTATCATCAATTCCAAATCATATCATTTTGTATTAAGAGATATAATTCAAGGAGGTGTGTGGTCATCAACACATTTCAAAGACAGTAAAACCTAGTTTCATATAGTTATTTTACTATGCCTTGTTCGTTTAGGTATTTTACGACTTTGACTACCTCATCAATTGGAAGATTATCAAACAATACAAAGTGTACATCATTTTTAACCCATGCAGGCAGGTAAGTGCCGCTTATTCCAAGTTCTTGCAGCATTGCAGAGTCGTTCATGGAAAATGTAGAATAGCCAGCCCAAGCTTCAAGAGCTAACTTTGGTGTAACGTAGAAATACTCATCAGAATTTGGAACAAAGTTTGGTTTGAAACCAGTTATCATCACATTGTATTGCCCATAATTGACGTTGAATGCTACATGCCAGTTCCCGGTATCTTGATCCCTGCTAACTAGAGATTTAACTTCCTTGCCATCTAGGAAGACCTTAAGGTCACCATCGCTCGAATTTGCTGGAAACATGAAATTAGCATAATAAGTTATCTGCCACGGGTTTGAAGCTTTCAATGAAATTGAATTATTATTTTTATCAAATTCCTGATTTGAAAAGTATACTATTGAGAGTACACTGAAATAGAATTTTTTACCGCCGTCATCTGTTGAGAGCTCGATTGCATTATCGGCACCCGGTACAAAGCAGCTGTAATAAGCTATGTTTTGTGCCATCTTAGGGTCAGGCAACATT
Organism: Nitrosotalea sp.; assembly: GCA_050749405.1. Lineage (GTDB taxonomy): Archaea > Thermoproteota > Nitrososphaeria > Nitrososphaerales > Nitrosopumilaceae > Nitrosotalea. Next base: position 55,914 of record JBOGRD010000009.1, on the reverse strand, counting down.
ACAAACTCGGCTTTTTCTCCTGGAAGTATCTGCGATATTGTTTTCACACTTTTTACAGCACCAAGAAGTCGGTTCTCTTTATCGTAGACTAGAGCATACACATCGATATTGTATGTTGTATCATTACCGGTATTTTGGATAAAGCCTGTCAAATGTCCATCTGGATAATGGATAAGCGACGTATCGTAGACAACTTCAAGATTCAGAGCGTTACTGTGTGTAGAAATAAAGGCAAGATCGGGTTTTAGTAACGTAGGATCTCCATCGCTTATTTGCGAAAAACTAAACCTAAATGGCATCATACTCATCGAGGGATAAATTAGAGGAAGAATTTTTGATTCAGAAAATGTTGTGTTTCCATTTTTTACTGCAACATCTACCTTTGCAATAACCGGTTGGGTTTCATTGTTTCCAACATAACCATAAACAGTATAAACTCCATGTGAATCAAAATATCCACCATATTGTCCCTTGTTGAGATAGACTTCAGCATGAGAATCATGTGGAAATAATGCAAATAACATCAGGAAAGGTATGATGTAGACGAACTTCATCTTTTATACATATATCTTCATTTTATTTTTATGTATCTCACTACGTCCAGATCGTGCAAAGATCCCTAATTCTCACAAGTTAGAACCCAAAGGTTAGAGAGGAATTGAAATTACGTATTATGTGACTTTTATATGAACATATTATTCGAGGCCCAGCTGGTCCTACGCTTGCATGTATCTAGTCCATAATTGTAACTATGTTCGGTGGCTATATTCCATGAAAACCCGTTTTCTCCATCTTTTTTATCTATCAGGACTCGTCAGCACATATTGAATATACAAAGGTCTTTTTGTTGATAATGAGAATTGTGGATCATATTATTAGAAAGGATGATACAAAGACATTTATCGGTTTGAGGCTTGGATTCTGGAAAAAACCAACATTAGATAAAAAAGACATCAAGGAAATAAAAACAGGCCCGGAAGAGGCTCCGGAAAAGAAAGTGATGTCACAAAGACTGGAATCAGAGGAGACAAAAGGGCAGGAAGTACAATTCCCACAGGACAACAAGCAGCTATTAGTCAAATTTGGAGAAAATCAAAATTATGTGGTAGTCAGTTTGACAAAGGCTGGTGGAACACTAGTACTCAAGGCAGAGCAGCCAGTCAAGTTGTGGGAAGATGTAAGAAAAGAGATTGCCAACACCATCGAGGAAAATGATAGAATAAAACAATTGCTGCAAAACAAGAAAGAAATAGAAAGCGACGTGTATCTGCTTGCAGTAGGAAACTTTCATTATTTTAGGAATGTGCCGCATAGCTCACTTGAGTTTTATGATAACATACTAGAGAGAAAGCCTAACAAGATCTCTGCATTAAACAACAAAGGTGTAGTACTAGATAGCTTAGGTAGGCATACAGAAGCACTTGAATGTTATAATAAAGCCTTGAAGATACATCCGGAAAACGCACACATCTCCTGCAACATGGGAATATCGCTTTACAAGGAGGGCAAATACATGGAAGCGCTGAAGTCGTTTGATAGAACGCTCAGAGTAGAGCCGCTATATTCTAGCGCTATCGCTTTTAAGGCTCATACACTCTCAAGGCTTGAGCGGAAAGATGAGGCACTTGAGTTTTACAACAGGGCTCTGCTTTCAGATCCTGACAGCGCTGAACTGTTATACAACAAAGCACGCATCTGTTCGCTAAAGGGCATGAAACAAGAGGCACTCCTTACACTTGAAAAGGCAATAGGAATGGACCCGAGATGGAAGACAATTGCGGTACAGGATGAAGACTTTGCAAGCTTGAAGAAGAACCAAAAATTTCTTGGGCTCGTACAGTAAATTTCACGCCTTTTTGAATCATAAAGGGACACTCTGGGTTCTAGGCATATACAATACCCAAAGGAGGGGTTACAAGATAGATGCAGAGATCCTAATTTTGTTAGGGCTTGTTGTTTGTCGGAACACTGCCAAACGGCAAAGTAATCTTGCAAAAGAATTATTATAATGCCCAGCTAGCGTCATCTTGGGCCGATAGCTCAGCTTGGCCTCTTCCGACATACATTTCTAGCACCGCAAGTAAAATCCTGAAACTTCAATAATTTGGCAGTAAGCCACAGGGGTGGCTGCAAAACCCCTTCCACAATTTTTTGTTATGAAAATTAGCAGGTAAAATGATGCGGGTCCGAAGGTGCTGGCCAAGACATATAGATCGAGAACCGCCATTGTCGAGCTTGACGTATCAGTGATTGCACTTGGAATGTTCACATCCCTCTGTTGTGTGCAGGTTGTAGAGCCAAGTGTCACACCACAGTATATTGAGGGCAGGTCAAGGACCTCATAAAATAGTTGCAGTATGCACTCAATTTTTTATTTTGATTTCAGACCAGTAAAAGTTTGAATTTCTAGGAACGTAGTGCTGCCTCTACTAGATATGGATCAAAATATATGATGTGTTCAGGGTAACAATTGAGCATTTTTCCATTGTATATGTCATAAAAATTCAAGTCATGGCATGTTGTATCGGTTTCAAATCTTGTGTTGTCGTATTTCCAGTTAAAACCGTTAGCTATTTTTTTGTCAGGATAGCCGTGACCTCTAATCAATGTAATTGTATTGGCATGATAATCTGTTTTCACTTTACCAAAAAGTGCATTTGGATAAAGATAGATTACGTGAGGATGGTGTGTTATGGCGTCAAATTCCCTTTGTGTGACATACTCACTGTGTAGTACAATTACCGCATCATATTTTTTTAAAATATCTGGATTCTTATCGACATCGACATCAGTAACATGTGAATAGCCTTCCCAGAACAAGGCATCATTTGCTTGAGCACTTGAAACATAAGAACCGTTGAAGATCTTTGGAATTGGGACTGTAAGACACGATTTATCGCATCTTCCCATATAGTAATCATAAAAGCCATTGCTGCCAGGATCATTGTTGCCATATGCTGCCTGGGTAAAGATTGGCTGTATGAACACGACATTTTGATTACCATCTAGCTGCTTGTTGTCTGGCTGCGTAAAACTTCCCCCTGAGACAGCTTCTGATGTTTGTAGGTTCAGATAAACAAGAAATACAGTACTGACTGTTAATATCAAGAATAACATTGATCTGGGAAGAAAGACGTTACAATAGCTTTTCATTTTTACTTCGCTTAATTAACCTCCATGATATCATCAAAGATATTTAGGTGCTCTGGGATACTGTTATTTCCGATATGAACTCTCCAAACTCTGCAAATCCATCATGGTGTGATAGCAACCAAACTCCAAACACAACAACAGTTATCGTGTATTTGCAATCAATAGTATAGTGATTAGTCAGCCGTCCAATATTGCTTCTGCAACTACATTTCCATCTACTACAACTACTGCACCATCATCACCCACAGGACTCACAGCTACCCATTCTCATCATCCCAGAACAATTTGTTTTGGACTGCACCTTCAAACAATGGAGTCTCACCAATCACAGGATACCAAATCACGGTATCAACTAATGATTCTACTTTTACAGCACTAGATAACATTGGCAACGCTACAACATATTCAACGGGTGGATTGCATCCACACACAACATATTATTTCAAAGTGTCTGCCATAAGCTCTGTAGGAACAAGCCAATCGTCCAATACCGCTATTTCAACGACGCGTTAGATTATCCTCACATTAGATCTTACCGAAGTAACATCGGTAAATAACATCGAGTTCCGAAATCAGTAAGAAATCTTCCATCAACATGGTGCATTAGTCGCTTTATAGTAGACGCTTAGCGTAGCATTTTGAATAGGAGCTGTGACTGTAAGCGGATTTGAATATCTAGTGTTGTTGTAAACCAGTAGTCAGCAACGTTGCAATTTGTATTTAGAGGTCCGCCATATGAAAGTGCGTTTATGTAAGGTAATCTTGCAAAAGAATTATTATAATGCCCAGCTAGCGTCATCTTGGGCCGATAGCTCAGCTTGGCTGGAGCGTTCGACTGATAAAATTATTCAGATATCGAAAGGTCGTGGGTTCGAATCCCATTCGGCCCACTTTTGTTTTAAACCATTTTGGACAAATATTCATGCAAGAGATCTCGATAAATAGTTGTGATTTCTATACCATCTCTGTTGCCAAGAATTAACCTACCAGTACATAATTTTGGGAATATGATGACAAGCCATGGATTATGAAAAAATATGCAAGAAAGTAATGGATCTTGATCCCAAGATTAGGTTCGCGGGCATTATAAATGAAAGAGGAAGATTGTTTGCAGGAGGAATGAGAAGCGGACTCCGATCTCTTGAGGATTCAAGAGACGATGAAATGTTGTACATGGAACTAGTCCTCAGAGCAAAAATGAGACGTGAGTTTGACACGGTACTTGGGCCAGTACAGTTTGCCATGTCGTATAGGGAGAAAGTAATAATCATGAGTTTTCCTGTGAAAGATAACGTTCTGTTATTGTCTACCGAGAAAGGAATTGATTTCTCAAATATTCCGTTTAAGATACTAAAAATACTTTCTCATTGATTTTGGGAACTTTCAAAAACAGTCTGAGACCATTGTAGTAATGTTTCCAGGTCGTCTGAGACAAAATCTACTGCAATCTTTGGCTTTTTTGCAACTTTGCTACATAATGCAAGATAAAGATGCTTGCCAAATTTTTCCTTACTTGTAGCAACTGCTTGAGAAAAGAACCTGATTGCCCCCTCTGTGGAAGAAAATATAGCAACAATCATCATTCCCTCTCTTTTTATCCATACCTTGTTAAGAAATCTCTGCAAATCAATATCAAATAACACATCTATTGCAGAAGACATATCTCCCAAAAGTGATACTTTCCATTCCTCAGTACGAAATGCGGATGAAGCAGCTTGTGCAAGAAGGGAATTTTGATGGTCAGTTGAAATAATGACTATGTTCTTTTTTGGATTTATCTCTTTTTCGGATAATCTAATTAGATATATTGATGACGATATTATTTCGTCAAGGAAGTTCTTTTCGGATTTGCCTATCTTTCCATTTTCATATGAATTCGCTACAACATCTATGGCAGATACAATGACCTCATTTACCAGTTTAGATGGATTTGCTCCTGAGTACAGCGATGTCCTTATGAGGTTATGTGCTTCATGGCTTGCTGCTGACAAGACATATTCCAGATACCTATTTTTTACCTGAAAAAGATCTGCTGGAAAATTCAGTTGATCCACGCCTTTTTCAACTAACCATAGATTCACATTACCAATACTTTTTTGTTTGATTAGACCCTCCGTTGCAAAAACTTTGAGATATTTTGACATTGTTACTCGGTTAATACGAAGTTTTTCGGCTATCTCCATACCAGTAAGGCCAGTTTTTGATTTACTTAGAGCATCAATTAATTTTTCCTTTATTTCTTCTGGATTGTATCCTCGCGTCACTGGTTCCTAATCTGGCTCTCTAGTATATAGAATTACTAAAACTCAGCAGGGACCTCAAATTTAGGCCCCTGCTGACAGGTACTTTGGTATGGTCTGGTGGTCCAAGTGCTGCGGTGTGGATGTTTAAATCACAAGCGCACTACTGATAGCATAAACACAAAAAAGTAAATAAAAACCGCGCATCATTAATACCAAATACTTAAAAGTTTGATCAAGAATCTATCTTCTTCATTTAACAATTTTTCTGTAAAAACATGAAAATCAATACAAATGTCTTTAGGATAATTGACGTATTAGTTTCCTAGTTGTATTTTTTAGATCAAAACCAAGTTTCATGGATGGTATGATTTTAAGATGCCAATGTGATAGATTTACTCCATCCTAATTGACTTGAAGTTAACCCCAAGTCACATCATTTATGTTCAGGGTTCTGTTAACTTTATGGTTGTTTTTTCTACCTGTTAACTGGCGATTGGTGAAATCAATTTCCACAAATCCTTCTTTTGGTTCAATAAGCCTGTAAGTATAACCGTCAGAACCCAAGCCAAAGGCCACACGCTCACCATCATCACCTTTGGTTTCCCACCAATCAAGAACTTCAATATTTCGTACACCTTTGAAATGACGTTCACATGTATGACCTTCTAATTCTTCTTTTATCAGTGTCTTTTTACACTTTAAACATTGGATTAAATTATTCATTATCATCCACATCACTTTTGTAAAAACTTCCATTGGTTCCACTCAGCCAGTCAATAATTCTATTAGATTTATCCGAATTAGTACGTTCATGATCTAATTCATTAGTTAGATTCTCTATTTCTTTCATCAGTCTTGCTATTCGTTTCTGATCTTTTGATGGTATCTCCTTTTGTGTTTCCTCAAAAGGCTCCTGTCTTCTCCTTCCAATTTCTATGTCTACTCCCATCATAGAAAGCCTCAGTCGTGTTATACTTGGAGAATGTGGTGAATCTAGCGACAAGCCAAAATGGTTTGATTCATTTCCACCCATTACTTCTATCGCTTTTCTCAATGTTTCTCTAACTGTTTCTAATTCTTCTATTGTTTTATAATATTTCAATACTTTTGGCGGTATAACACTCACTTTCTTCCCTTCCTAACTAATGCCGTGGGCTTGCCATCTATCACTTTCATATTCCATTCGAGTTTGTCGCCATCTTTCAGACCTAGATATACAACTATACCCTCTGGGATTGTAGCCCTTAATGATTTTGTGTCTTTTTTTGCACTGCTGGCAGTAGTTTCTAAACTCATGATAGAATAAAGTATATTCAGATTATTAAATATGTCGATTTGTCGCCAACTATAAATAATAGGTCGACATATAGGTCGATATGGAAACAACCAATGAAAGACAAGAAAGAGGAAAAGAGATTGCTGAGAAACCAGATCAAATCAAACGTATTGACGATAATTGGTATCAGGTAAAATCACAGTCTCTTGGCTATGATTCATGGTATGATGTTATTTCTACAAATAGCGGTTTAGTTTGTGACTGTCCTTGGAATCAGTGGAAAAAATCCAAATGTAAGCACATCTATGCGGTAGAATTTAGTCGAATAATAAGAAAGGAAATCTGGAAGCATGTTACAATCTCACCATTATCATCTCAAAACTGTCCTTTATGTCACTCTGAAAATATCACAAAATATGGCATTAGAAAGACAAAGGCTGGAAAAATTCAAAGATACACCTGTAAAGATTGCGGAAAATGGTTCGTATTCAATCAAGGTTTTGAAAGGATGAGGGCAAATCCACAGGCAATAACCTCAGCCATGCAACTCTACTTTAGCGGAGAATCATTAAGGAATGTCACGACATTTCTAAAATTACAAGGTGTTAAGGTTTCTCATGTTGCAGTCTACAAATGGATAAAGAAATATGTCAAACTAATGGAATCATACCTAGAAGATATTACACCACAGTTAAGCGATATTTGGAGAGCAGATGAAATGTTTGTCAAGATTCGTGGCAATATGAAATACGTCTATGCCTTGATGGACGATGATACCAGATTTTGGATTGCAAAACAGGTATCAGACACAAAGTTTACCGAAGATGTAACCCCGATGTTTGCAAAAGGAAAAGAAGTTGCTGGCAAAAAACCATTATGCCTGATTACAGATGGGGCACAAAACTTTCACAAGGCTTGGAAAAAGGAATTTTTGACAAATACAAACCCAAGAACAACACACATCAGCAGCATTACTTTGAAAGGACAACATAACAATAATAAAATGGAGAGAATGAACGGGGAGATCAGGGACAGAGAGAAGGTAGTAAGAGGTTTGAAAAAAGAGGATTCGCCCTTGCTCTCAGGCTATCAGATTTACCATAACTACGTCAGACCTCATCAGGGATTGGATGGTAAAACACCCGCAGACTTAGCCAGCATAACAATAGAAGGTCAGAACAAATGGATTACATTGATTCAAAATGCCAGTAAAAAGAAAGAATTGATCGCTTGAAGTTTTGAGTAAAAACTTCATTTACTAGTAGTTTGATCCGATTGAAGTATGACAGAGACAGATATGAAAGCGGTTGGATTTCTAATGGCTATTTTTATCGGTGGTTTAGCATTAGTAATTCTACATTTTACCTATCCCACTCCAAATTATTCAATTTATTTACTAGTGATAGGTGGTCCCATGATGGGAATTTCTGCTATTGTTATTTGGTATGAATTTTTTAGAAAATAGGTTTAGAAGCATTCCTAAATCCTACTCGCTTACCAACTAGATAAAATGCATACATGGAAATGAAAATACTGCTACCCAATATCATAATCACAATATCAATTAATTCAACCATTAAAATCGCCTCAAATCCAAACCTTTCTCTAGTTGTGATTGTATGAATTTTGAACCACAACAAGAAGTTACCAACCGCCAGTTAACACGAAAAATATCAACTCTCAAGTTAACAGTTCCATGTTCAGAAGCGTTAAATATCAGTACTTTAAAGTACGGTATAGGTACATAATTTGCCAAAAGCAGGTTTCAAATCCATAACAGTTTCAGAAGAAGTCTACAATAGGTTCCACGATATCTACAAGAAGAATAGACACGAACTTGCAATGAAAGGCGTCAACAGCTTTGCAGGATACATAACATTCATGATGGAAGACCTTATGCAAAAGGATGAAACCTTTGCAAGATTTGCTCCCAAGCTAGAAAAAATATCAGCCGATGATAACAGAGTTGTGGTAAAAGACAATATCAAAAACCGAATTGCAGAAGTTGCCGTCCAGAATGGCGAACTCTACTGTTTATTGTGTGAAGAAAAAGATTGTGTCCACATTGGATTTGTATTTTCACTTTCCGAAGTATACGAAGTTCTAAATGCTAAGGGAATAAAGCACCAAAGATAAAAGGTGCAGGAGGTGGGATTTGAACCCACGAACCCCTAAGAGACGGGATCACCCATTTTTATGATCTTAAGTCCCGCGCGTCCAAAGGCCATGCCTTCTTTGGCCAGGCTCGGCGACTCCTGCGTTTTATTAGCACAAGTTTGGAGAAATTAAACGTTTTATGAAAAAAATTTTCAAAACCAAGTAAGATTAATAAGGATTCACAAGGGCGAGCATGTCATGCTTCGATAGCTCAGCCTGGTAGAGCGTTACCTTGGTAAGGTAAAGGTCGCGGGATCGAATCCCGTTCGAAGCTTAGTGTTTTTTGGCAAATTCAATATCATTTCGGAATTGAAAAATAAAATGTAGTTCCTTCTCCTTCCTTGCTTTCAAACCAAATTTTTCCACCAAGATTTTCTACAATTCCCTTGCAAATGACCAATCCAAATCCACTTCCTCCATATTTTCTCTTAAAGGAGAGATCAACCTGGTAAAATTTCTTAAAAACTGATTCTTTTCTCTTCTCAGATATTCCTATTCCGTTATCTTTGACATAAAATAAGATGGAATCTCCTTCTTCACGTGCTGCAATCTCAATCTTGCCTTTCTCCTGCGGTACAAAGTCAACTGCATTTTGTACCAAGTTATAAAACACCTGCTGCAAGCGTGCTTTGTCGCTAGTGAGCGCATATTTTGTAGAGGCCTGGGTTAAAAATTCAATCTTCTTTTCCTCCATCATTGAGGAGCAAACATCATCCATATGTCGTATAAATTCATCAGCTCGCAACAACTCCTTTTTAAATTCCATTTTGTTGCTGTTGAGTTTTTGCACATCAATTGTGTCCTGCATTAGTTGCTCTAGTTTGCCAACATTGTTATGAATCTCGTTGACTGCTTCAATTTGTTTGGAATCTAGTTTGCCAACCGTAGAGTCTTTTATAACATCACAGTATTTTTTTACTAGTTCTAGTGGAATTTGGCATTCTTTTGAGAACATCATAAAAAACTCTTCTTTTAGTTCGTCCATTTTCTTCAATTCATCGAGTTGGATTTTTTGCCTTTCGTGATCTTCCACTATTTTGTGTGCATGATAAGTTTCAGAAATATCCCTTATCAGGGTGTTACTTCCTATTAATCGGCCTTTGTTATCGTATATGTTATTGGCTGTGAGCAAAGCTGGAAATGTGCTACCATCTTTTCGTTTAAGCCAGATCTCCTCGTTTTCAACCCTACCGCTTTTCTTCCAACTTTCAAACGTTTTTTGCATATTTTCCCTATTGTGATCAGCGACATGGTCAAAGAGAGATTTTCCAATAATATCGCTTTTTTCATTGCCAAAGTTCTTCACATACATTTGGTTGCACTCGATTATCATTCCGTCAATGTTAACGGTTCGTTGCATGACAGGAGATCCTTCGTAAAGATTCTTGTATTTTACTAGTTCTTGAACAGAATCATTCTTTGAGGGTTTGTTTTCATATTGTTGCACAAGAATATTTTTACTTGGCTTCCTGCTACTTGACCAAACAATAATGCCACCAGATGCAGCACCCACAACACCTACCGAAAAGGCCTGACTTGCATAAGGAATAGTAGAATCTAACCCATAAGCAACAGCTAACAAACCTAAAATTCCCAGTAACAAACCGCCGATAGATCCAAACGAGTTCATATTTTCCTCTTCTTGGCATCAAAAATTCGGCCAGAAATAGACGTTAAATGATTTGAATCTAGTACAATTTGGATCAGTAGATCATAACATGATATTTTTGCGTCCTTAGCAACCCCTTGCAATAGTAATACAACGTGAAACCAGAAGATTAACTTTTCATGAGTTACTAAGTGAATCACTAAAAAGTCAGTTAATTTCAAGTATGGCTATGATGTTATCAAGAAATTCTTGAGCCTTGTTTTTCACACCGCTTAGTACTTGATTTATTTCATTTTTTGAAATTTTTGCCTCGTGTATTCTCACATTTTTTGATGCGTAATCCGTTCCATGTTCAGATATGAATTTATTGAATTTTTCCAAGAGATGGCTTCCAATTACAATCTGACTGCTATTTTCCAGCTCTTTTATGGTATGATATACTGTAGATTTTCCAAAGAGGTCCATCATGTCAGGAGGTAACGATACAGCATTTCCATAAAGATCATAGAATTTCCAGCTTGTCTTCCTATAGTCTGGAAGGCTGTCATAAAGCTGGTCCCTAGTTTTGTATTTGACAAGATATCCGTTGAGTTCAAGATCTATCCAGGAATTCCCGTCAGAGACACGCAATAATTTTGCAATATTTTTGCAGGTTAACAGTATGTCATGAAGGGGTTTTTTCTCCTCCAAAAGGTCAACGCTTGTAGATTCAGCAAGTCGCAGGAGATCTCCTTTTTCTACATTGCTCACACTTATCAAGTTTAAAGTATCTATGATTTTACTTTATCTGATTGTAGTATAGGAACTAATCAGTAATTTTTGATCAAAAGTTCAGTGTGACCAGTTCTTTTCTGCGATATAGAGTTTATGAATCGATTTGCGTTTATCTCCATAATGTCATCAGAAAACTCTTCGAAGAGATCTATTATTTCAGGAGATTTTGAGTTTGATAGTAATACCTTGACTCCCTTTCTGTCAAGGGTCTTGAATTTAGCACATAGTCTTTCTTGGTCCTCATAATCAAAATCACTGTCTGTGTAGCTTGTAAAATTCGCAGTTTCGCTTACTGGCTGATATGGAGGATCCAGATAGACAAAGTCTCCACTGGTTGCATTTTTGAGCGCTCTTTCAAAATCCTGACATTTGATTGAGATCTCTTTTGATTGAAGGACTTTGCTTACAGCAAGAAGATTTTCTTTGTTTATAATATTTGGATTTACGTACTTGCCAAGAGGCACATTGAATTTTCCCTTACTGTTTACCCTATACAGCCCATTAAAACATGTTTTATTGAGAAAGATGAGTTTTGCCACCTTATCAATCTGACCTTTTGGGTTACTTTCTCGAATCTTGTAATAATGTGAACTTGGATTCTTGAAATAGTTTGTAGAATGTAACTCCAAGGCAGAAATTAGTTCTTTTACTCTATCTCTTATTGTAACATAAGACAAGACTAGATCAGAATTCAAATCAGACACAAACCATTTGGCATCTCTACCTTGAGAAACCAAGCTAAAAAACACTGCACCCCCACCCAAAAATGGTTCAAAATATCGCTCGAACTTTGGGATATGATTTGCAATGACTGGTAAAAGTTGTCTTTTCCCTCCAGCCCACTTTACAAAGGGCCTTGGCGCGGATGAAACTAACCTATATTCTTGCTTCAATATAGATTAATTTCAAAATCTTATTTTGTGTAATGGGACAAGAAAAGATCACATGTTGTGTAGCTTTTTTTTATCAAAATAACTTGAGAGAAGCCTCTAGTTCTAATAAAATCAAAATAGGGAAGGGAGTTTTAATCCCATTTAGACCAAGCTGCCATCCATCTGTAAGTCCAGGTTGTCAATTTACAGCCTAGTGCAGCCATCGTTGGTGCCAAAACTGCACTTACACCTGCACCTAGTGCTACCGGACTATCATAGAACTTACCCACTTGGGGTTCTATGGGGGTCATGTATGGAGGCAATGTAGTCCTTGGATATTTGAATGCAGTCTCTAATGGATCATCTATTGTCAATAGATTGACCATGTTGAACATTGCAAATGACATTCCGGCCAACACTCCACCTACCAAGATGAGCATGTGTTTGTTTCTCTTGGTTGCCCAATATGCCAGATCCATCAGTATCGCAGATGGAATCCATACTGGTACAACGATGAAGCTGTACGGATATCCTAGGGAGAACCACGCACCTTTTGCAATCCATGTATACACTGTCATTATCAGTGCATAGTAGGTTGCCGTTCCTGGTACACCAGTGAACGTAAGGTAGTATGCTGCGCCGACTATGAGCATCAATGATTGTCCTATTGAAAATATGACATATGATGTCCATGCCCAGTCGGTATAGAACTCGTAGTCTCCAGTGTTGATTGTCAACAAGGTCGAGTTTACTGCCACCACTACTATGAATAAGTAGTGGGTACATCGTCTTAGCCAGACCATTAGCTACTAATGATATATGTGATGTATATAAAATTTTATGATGTATGAGATGATGGGCATAGAGAAAGAAACCTCTGCTAAGGCATATTTAATAAAAGAAAGGAAAAATGGATAGTATCTCTATCCGCCGAAGTAGAAGCTATCTGTCAAGATTGTTGCGACAGATATTACTGCGATCACACCAGCGATAAGACCATTATACGTCTTTGCCTTGTCTGTTCCCTCTGTTGCTACTTTAACACAGAATAGGTATCCGATAGACTCAATGATGGTCAATACAGTCAGTGCAAAGTGTGCACTTGGCGGTGGATATGCCCATGGATAGTAGGTAACCGCAACGGCAACTCCTCCCCACGTGCCTAGCCACATGGCAATAAATATGCCTGTGATTGGGCCTATGTAGTTCTCTATACGTCTACCAATCATCTTGGAGACATCAGAACTTGAGGCGCCGCCACCTGAACCGAATCCTTTTGGTAAAGTCATTTGATTTAGTTAGAAAGGCGTTTGCTTTTAAGTTTTTCCCAGATAATGGTTTGTTCACAATCGAAAAACAAGCCGTTTTAATGCATCTAAATGACGAATTTCACACCTAGTCCTGCAATATTTTAGTTGGAATTCATCTCGTTTCGTTCTTCAGGTTACGAATTTCATGTGTATAAAGGCACTAGATAAAATATTAATTTTACATTAGTAGATCTCAAAAATAAGAAAAAGTGCGCGTTGCGCGCTTGTTTATGGGATTGATCTGCTGTACAATTTGCCCTCTAAGGCCATCTTGTACATCTCTGCAACGTATGGGTTCTCACCTGGTGTTTCTGCTCCAAGTTCGACAAGACGTGCGTAGACTCTAACTACATAGGCAAGTGCGCCCATGAATGCTACGACTACACCCATATTGAACATCCAGTGGTTTGGAACTGCAAAGATTTCCTCCACATACCAAAAGTGCCACAACTCGTTTACGCCGATTGTGAACATTGTCGCCAGATAACCTAGAATGGTCATCTTAAGACCAGTGTTCATTGAGTTGTTTGGACCTCTCAGGATTGGTACCTTTCTGTCATACATGGCTACTGCGGCCCAACCTAATGGTAGAGCGATAAAGTGGCTATATAACCACCAGTGCGCTGGTGTGAAGGCACTATCTCTGATTGATGTTTGGTGTAGAGAGCCGTCTACAAAGTTGTCGACCTCTACTGATGCAGCAATAGATCCCATTGCGATGACGATCATCCAGATCTTTTTCAGTCTCTGGATCTCGACTTCTTTTGGAATAAGTGCCGGCATTTGTGCCATGTGTTATGCTCGTTATTTGCTTATTTAAAGTATGGGCTATAATAATTCTAATATTTATTATATTTATTATATATTTAATCTAAAACTAAAAAATATATTTAATTTAATCAAGTATTATCATAATTAATTTGACATTAAAAAATTTACAAATTCATGATAAACGTCAATGTTAATCTTCACTTACCACATGTTAGTACTTGATCACCTACAGATAGAGTAAAACATATATCATTGTTGTTTGTCAGTTGGATTAGTTAAGCGATATGGTCGATAAGAAGTTTATTGTAGCTGCAATAGGTGTGATAGTAGCACTTGGGGCAGTTGGACCATCATTTGCACAAATGTTCCAACATGCAGAAGCTCACGGTGTACAGGCACAGCTGCAGAGCCGCTTCATTAGGATAGACGATGAGACTTGGTCTAAACAATCTGTCCAAACAGGAGATACTCTGACAGACTCTGGCAAGTTTACGAGTCTCGTAGACAGAGATCTTAAAGGCTGGTACACGGTATATGGTGACTCGGCCAACGCTGGAAATAGATGGGAAGTTGTCTCAAGAGAACCACCCGGAAACATAATGGATATTCCAGCTAACGCTGTCATTCCATACAAGATCACAATCATGGCCTTAGAGCCAGGAGTATATCACATGCATACGCAGCTTAACATAGCAAGCATCGGTCCAGGTCTCGGTCCAGGACAAACAGTAGTAGTAACAGGCGATCCAATCGTAAAGCCAATTCCATATACAAATATTGTATATCAATCAATAGTAATTGGAATGGGTTATGCTGTTACCTTTGCAACAAGACCTTGGCAAGTGATTTAAAAAATCACCCCCTCTCTTTTCATTTTCTCAAGTCCTAGGCAGCCAAAGGTTTAACCAAATAAGCCTTTATTTGTACGATTAAACTCTAGAGTCCACTTTCTGACATAATATACCGGCACTCCAACTGTTATAGGCAAAGTGATCATCATTCCAACAGGCCAAGATATTGCAAGTTGGATAATCAAGTCAATGAAGAAAATCACAATCTCTATTATAATTCCATAAAACAGTTTTCTTATCCTGTAAAATGCAATTATTTGCGAAATAAAACTTGGAATTAATGCCAGAACTAGTTGACTTTTGAGACTAACTCTTTCAGTATTATCACCATTGTTTGAACTCACAGCAAATCTCTCGTCTTTGCCATACTAATTCCTGTCTATTTTGGCGATGAAAGTATTCACAATGCTCAGTTTTTAGATGCCAGCCGTTTTACAGTTTCTTTATATTCGTTCATAGGTACAATTTTCACTGTACTTATAGATGATATTCCAGTAGTGATGCAAAGTTGTTCTATATCATGCGCACTTTTTGCATCCAAGACAATTATCCATTCATGTTCAAGTACAGACATGTAGAATGCAACGACTTTCGATACATTAAATTTCTTGATATTTATTTTCATTTTGTTTTGAATCTCCAAGAAGATTTTCTTGCTTCGCGGGTTGTTCAATGGACATGACTCCGGACTGTGTACAGCAAAAATTCCAAACAGCATATTTTAGTTTCAGATAATCGTTTAATTAAACTTTCAACTTATATGCAATATATCAAAAAGTTTGAAATATCAATACTTGATTTTCATGTCATCAAAATAGGCCTCAGTATTATCCTTGGTCCATAATCCAATCTGCCCCGTTTCATAATATTCGTTGTTGGCTTTGATTATCTCTGTACCATCGAGCCATCCACCTATACCCTGCGATGATATAGTGGCTTCCAGAGTATGCCACTCTCCCACACTAATTTGAGCACGCGCTTCGTAACTACAAATCAGGAATTCAGTGTTCGATTTACATATTGAGATCCTATTATTTATTGGGTCTAGCATCAGAACAAAATAGTGACTTGGATCCATAAAGCGGACTATCAGGCCTGCCTGTTCCACAGTGTGGCCTGGAATTATCTTAATTTTCACACTTATTGCTGCGTCAGACACTATAGGAGAATCTGGCATTATTTGTATATGATAGCCTGAGCTGTTCGCGGTAGGTAAGGTTGTCAGCACATTAGGTTGCGATGGTGCCGAGCCATCAGACTTTACTACCCACAGTCCAGGTTTGGAATCTGATTGAAAAGCTGCATAGTCTGCAGGTATTGTATTATTTTGGTAAGAATCGAAATTCCATTCTTTTGAATGTGTATAACTAAAGTCATTTAATGCATTATAAAGTGCAAACGCTATTCCTATGGATGTAACAATTGCGAAAAGTGCATATCTTCGTTTTCGGGTAAAACGGATTGATTGGCCTTTAGACAAATAATATCAAGGGTACTCCTAATGTGGCTGATATAAACAAACCTAATTCATAAAAAATTATTTTAAATGATAGTAAAAGTTTGAAATTTTTTATTTACGTCGTCTTGGTTTTTGTTTTGACTTCCATCTGTCATATCCCCATCGTGTTATAGCAAATACGCCAAGTGAAAAAAAGAATCCACCGACAAACATGAAGATTGGAGTTCGCGTATAAAACGACCAAAAAAATCCTAGTATTCCACTTACAAATTGCAAGACGCAAAATGCTAGCCACCTATCGACCATCGTTTGAGTCTAAACTCCCATCCTTTTTACCGTTTCTGAAATCAATACAAACCCATCTCACTTTATATCATATTTTAGTGATTCAATAGAAATAAACAGAAAAATAAAAGGGGTTCTTGAAAGCGCTACTCCGCAAACTGCGAGTATGCCTTCTCTCCTACTTGCGACAAGTCTAAGCCTATCTCTTCTTCTTTTGGTGTTACTCTTACACCACCAGGCCAAATTGCATCTTGTATTCTCCATATGATGTATGTAATACCAAATGACCATGCTGCTCCGAAGCCTGCACCTTCACAGTTTATCACAAACTGCATCGGGTTTCCGAAGAATAGTCCATTGTGAGCATACGGATTGATTCGTGTTTCGCTGAACGCACCCGTCAAAAGGGCACCGACTACACCACCCATTCCGTGTACACCCCATGTATCTAGTGCATCATCTATTCTTGCCCGGTTCTTTATCAGAACACAGTAGAAGCAGACTGTTGCGCATGCAAAGCCTATAATTATTGATGCCCATGTTCCGACGAATCCAGACGCTGGCGTAATTGCCACAAGTCCGGCTACTGCGCCGTTGGCAGCACCAATCGCACTTGCTTTCCCTGTGTGAGCCCAAGCCAAAAACATCCACCACATTGCTGCAACAGCTGTTGCAAGGTTCGTGTTTTGGAATGCTTGAGTTTCAAGAAATCCTGCAAATCCTGCACTTCCTGGGTTGAAACCGAACCAACCGAACCAGAGGAGTATAGCACCTAGCATGATCAGTGGAATTGAATGAGGTTCAAATGGAGCCTTTCCATAACCTATTCTACGTCCAAGGAACATTGCTGCAGCCAATCCAGCAAAACCTGATGTAATGTGGATGACTGTACCTCCTGCAAAGTCTTCGGCTCCTATATGCGCTAACCAGCCTACTGCTGTACCCTGACTTCCAAGTGACCAATTTGCATGTCCCACAAAGTCATAGATGAATGTAGTCCATAGTACTATATGTATAAGGAACGCACTCATCTTCACCCTATCAGCATATCCTGCTATTGCAAGTGCAGGAGTGATAGCAGCGAACATTAGCTGGAACATCACATAAGCCAAGTGTGGAATTGTTGGTGCATAAACATCAGCTGGTGCATTATGGAAGACGTTATTGAGTCCAACCCAATCCAAGTTTCCAATGAAACCATATGGATCTGCGGATGGACCAAACATTATTGAGTAGCCCCAAATGACCCACTGAATGCTGACAATTGCGTATACCATGAAGTTTTGTAAAATCACCATGAGTGCATGTTTTCTTCGTGACAAGCCACCATACAAGAAACCGACACCTCCTGGAGTCATAATCATGACGAAGGAAGCTGCAGCGTACATGAACGTCGTGTCGCCGGTATCAATACATGGTGCTTCACTACCACCAAAAGTTCCGTTGCCTGGTGGTGTCATTGGTTGACCACAGTGAATTTCATTTGTCTTGTTTGGATTGGCTAGAGCGCCAATCGGGCCAAATTGTGCATTGGCCTCTTGCATTGCAGTGAATCCTGACATTGTAACAACCAAAGTTGCCAAGGCAAAAATGATAGGCCATTTGTGCTTAGATATTGTCTGTAATGGCATTCTCGAGATTGTTTCCGACATCTTTTCGTAGTGATGGTTACCGTCTATAAAAGGTATTTTATCCTAAAAAAATTTTTTTATGATACAATATAAGAGTTGAGCGATCAAACTCTCAACAGTAAAAATGGTATCATAAAATTTCAAAAAATCTTAAAAAAAATTATTATACAAGCTACAAAGTATCTTTAGTATGGCAGAAGCTGACATAACCATATTCGTTGCAACTGCAATCGCTCTTGGAATTACAATTGCCATTTACTTTGGTGAGAGGGCATATAGATACAAGAGGATCAAAGAAGGCAAACATGTCGGAACTTATGGAATGACATTTGAAGGCGAAGGCCCTCTATAAAACTCCACATACATTATTTTTAATATTTTAACACTAGCAAGATAGATTGATTTACCATACTAACATTGCTAACTTCAATGAGAGTTAATTTAGACGAGGATGAACACATCATATCTTCCCTTCCCAAGATTTGGGATATCGGTCATGGATTATCAGGTTTCTTCCATAAGAGTAAGGAAGGAGTTTTTGCATTAACAAACAAAAACATAATCTTTGTACCAAGATTCTTGCAACTCATGTCTAAAGAAAGAGAAAAATACTTTGGAGATGACAGGGCCAGAGTAACAAAACTTGCTAATTATTCCGAGTCGGATCTAGATGAGGACATATCCAAGAATTCCAAGAGCTGGATATGTCCATTAAATTCTCTAGTAGATGTAGAAAGTGTTACAATAAGAAAAGTGAATTTTCTAAGAATAACGTTCAAGGATGAAAAAAACAAGATGAAAAAATATGATTTTGCGATAACAAGATCAGTGATAAGCTATCCACAGCGACAGCCATTAATGTATTATAGTTTAGATTGGACTGATTGGATAAGCTTGTTAAAATCACACATGTAGAGTTATCAATCTATTTCAGATCTTTGCCATCAATATTTGTAGGTCTACTATGAAGATTCTCAATTGACCTTGACAGTATAAAATCTTGTTCTACCTCAGATTCTGTGGGAAACTTGAGATCCGTGATTCTTTTTAGATAGTTGAATATCTCAAGTTCATATGTATCCTTTTTTGGAACATACAGTGCAAGCTTCAGATTGGCAGCCCCATCATAATCTTCTTTGAATTGTTTATAATGTTCAGAAATCTTTAGAGATTTTAAGAAAACCCATGTGGTTGATAATATACGTGATTGACAATAAAGAACAAATTCATAGTTAGACTCTTTTTCTATAAATCTGACTTTTATTTCATCGTCTGGAAAATATTTTATTATTTTGTTCCAAGTGGTACCAATCTTTTTCCTCCCGTCAAATATTAGGAAAACAGTAGGTCTAACATCATACATATGGTATCCAAGTCCCAAGAAATCATCAAACCAATCTATTTTAGTATCAACCATACAAAATGTTTGAAATCATTTACTGTATTTAACATTAGACATGTCTAAATCATATTAATCATAATGAAAAATTGGAAAGCTACATTATATACGAGAGTTGAATTTTTTACATATTGAAACCAAGTAGAAAAAGGATAGATGAAATTCTCAGTATGTCGGAGAGAGAACTGGGCCAATATCTTAGAGAGACTGACAATACTTTACAACCAACAGACTCGATTAAGATAATGACTTTTGAGCATGGAATCAAGGCACTCTACTATCACAAAGACCTGCCAAAACCGTACAAAACTCGTGTTTTTCTCAAGAATATTGAAAAATAGAATTTATTGAAATAGATTATAGAAGTACATAATTTCTACTCTGGGTAATTAGATCTGTTGGAAATAGGCAGTATATAGAAGATAGACGGTTTTTTATTGAAAAAGATAAGGTTGGTTTCTACGTAAAAACCATTTTTGGCTTGTAATTGGCATTTTAGCTTGACCTCAGTTTTGGCTCTACAGTATATTTTCAATTTCGCGTCACAAACTAATCCTTCTGTGAGACAACAAGCAGAATTTTGTCATACCCATTCTTTCACTTTTTGTCTTTAGTGTTTTTTGGAGAAATGTTGTATGTGCGTTCCTCTCGCTCGTAGGAGCTAACGATGACCAATGGTGGAATGGTCTTCTTTCATATGACAGATGTAACAACACAATTGACAAGCCCACATGTAGATAACCGATTAGGATATGGAATAAAACACGCTGCTGTGGTTTCTCCAAATTCTATTGCAAATGTATATTTTATTGCAGGTGTATTTGCCATGGTCTTTTGTCTTGCAATTGCAATCAAATCGAGTTTTTTCAAACCAAAAGATCCTGATGATCTTTCCTTATCCAGTATAGAAACACAACAAAAACTTTGAAACGATTCAAAAGTCAGGTACCGTCAGATTGATTTCAGTATCTGCATTATTGACTTACGCAGAACAACATCTAGTTGCAAGATACAAAGTATGTCACGGTGGCAATTAGCTGTCGAGAATACCTAGTTACGCCCTACGAATGGATTCCAGAAAATTCAGTTGTGATTAGAGATGAAAAATCAAATACAATTATTGGAATTCCATAAAATAAAAATAGAATAAAAAAGTGTAGTTATAGGATGCCGTCTTTGGGTTTAAGTTCTCGCCACTTTCCACGAGCCCAGAATCCCCACTTTACCTTGTCCTCAGATGTATAGTAACATTTTTCGTTGTGAGGACATTCGAGACATTTCTCTGATGGTTCTATAGTAGGAGCTACATTATTTTTTAGCAGTGTGTTCAATATACGAGCTCTGCGCTTGGTTTCACCCATGAGTCGGTCGCTTCTTGGAACTTGGAATTCCATCTCATTTCCTTCTTTGTCGAAGTAGACGATCACTCCTTCTGGCTTGTCAAACATGTGCAGATACGAATTCAGTTGTATGAAGTGTTCTGGATATGGCATGGCTGGCAATTCTTCCACTGCCTTGAACACCATCGCCACATCATCTTCAACTCTTTCTGCTGTGCCAACTAGTTTTACGCCAGAGCCTGCATCAAGCTGTCCCTCTACTGGTTTTTCCATAATGCTCAATGCACTCTTTTGCATAATTTTTGACAGCATCTGTTTGTGAGTTTTCTCAGATGGATCCTTTCTATCTAGATATGAAGCTCGCAGACAACCGCTGACCTCATCGACTGTTACTTTGCCCTCGTCAGCTACTATCGGATTAATTGCTGCAAAAACCTCTTCTATCACATCATAGACATCAAACTTTGGTGCTGCGTCACCGGCTGCTCTGTAGTTATCTATTCCTTGCTTGAGCTTTTCTTGAACCTTTCCTACGATTGGAACCTTCCTGATTTTAGATTCGCTCATTCTTCAAAAAGCGGTTTTTGCTCTATAAAAGGTATTTTATCCTAAAATTATTTTTTTATGATATTATTTCTTCTTGAATATACTTCTAAGCAATAATTTTAATAAAAGCATTTGATAGTTGCAATGAATCTAGCTATGAAAAAAATAGAAGCTGTAATTCCAGAAGACAAGTTAGAACCAGTCTTTACTGCGTTGACGCAACTAGACGTCGGAGGCTTCACATATTTCTCAGCAAAAGGCAGAGGAAAAAGACCCAGAGAGATGGTATCATCTGGTAGAAGTGGACGTTTCCTATCTGCCTATAATGTGAACGTAAACCTCTATGTTGTAGTACATGATAGCATGGTGGACAAAGTCATTGACGCTATAACATCTCATGCAAGTACTGGCATGTCAGGAGAAGGCAAGATATTCATCTATAACGTAGAGGACGCCATAGATGTAGGAACTAAGAAGCGCGGCGAGTCTTCACTCTAACTTTCTTTCACATATTTTCACGAAATTATTTTAACAGTACATACAAGATGTCAATGTATATAACTCGATTAACCTAACCAAGTCCATGATCTGGCCCGGAATGGGGGATCCATCGAAACGAAGAAAAACCCTCAGGTATCTTGCAATTACGGCTGCCATAGGAATCGGAGTAGCGTTAATCAATACCTTGGTAGTACAAAAAATAGTTAGGGCCGATGATCCTCTTTATCAGTGCATAAACGGTCGCGATATAAACTACCAAATATCTTCCACTTTTGAGATTTACGTAGACGGAGTAAAACAGCCCATACCTGCCAACATTGGAATTACAAAAGACTGTCAACGGTCGATATACACCCTATCAGATGATGGAGTAATTCATGCTGCATGGACAAAGAAATATCCATTTGAGGTGGGTCATTTCTTATGGCTAGCGGGGTTTGATTTGCGTGCCATGGACGATAAGAAGTCCAAGATCTATGTAAATGGAGTAGAGTCACCTGATTTCATACACACCGAATTACAGGATGGTGTCCACTACAAGGCTGAATTTGTCTCAAAGAATAGCGAGGCCCCCCCAAGCTTTACTCCGCCAAGTTAGAATAACCAAATCTTATGATAACCAGGGTTAATTAAAAAGAAGGAAAAAGGAATGGAGTTCTACCAGTATTTACCGTTGTCTGGTATCAGACCAATACCTTCTCTCTCAAAGTGTTTGTTGAGTTCGGCGACCCATCTTTCTCGGACAGCGCCTTCACCCATTCCGTGTACTCTGAGCCAGAAAGCAATAGCACCGAGTAGGAATACTGCGAACATCATAGTCGCAAATATGTAGGTCATGACATCGTAAAAGAGCGGGTCGTAGTTTGGACCTACTTGACCGGCAAAGTTAGACAGCATGCCTACGAGCATGAATATCGCGCTCATCATCATTATTCAAAACAATTTATGTACGATATATACATTTCTGTGGCATTTGATAAGTGGGATCAAGTAATAAACAATAAAATAAGAAAAAGAGAAGAAGATCTAGTGTTGTTTTCGTGATTTTTCCACTTGCTTTGCTTTTACGACAAAAGCAATGAAGATTGCACCAAATATTGCGCCAGAGATAAGTATTGCTCCAACGGTACCTGCAGGGTCAAGGTATGGTGTACCAGAACCAGCATGTGGATTTGCCTGTACATCAGCTATTCTTGATCGCGCTAGCTTCAACTGCTCTTCTAGAGTACTAGCACCACCACCTCCTCCTACGCCTTGGTATTGCGCCGCAGCAAGTGGAGCAAATGATGACACTACGAAGAGAGTAAGCAGTGCAGCTCCAATAATTATTGGTTTGTTCATTCTATAGCACCTATTCAACGTGAGTTCTGTTTATATTTAACTCTTATGCAATCTGAAACTTTCGATCTGCAAGTAACATTTATGTTTGCTGAAAAAACAAACGCTTCGTGGGTAGACTACATTCGCACAGACATGGAAAATCTCATTCCATAAGACCCGTTACTCCCAGTCCACCAACTTGGGTAAAGCAGTCTCCAAACGAGATAGAAGAACTTGTAGTAAAATATGCAAAAGATGGATTCAGGCCGAGCGAGATCGGCGTAAAGTTACGAGATCAGTATGCAATTCCAATTACCAAACAAATTGTTAAAAAGTCAATAGTGCAGATTCTGGAACAGAAGGGAGTCAAGCCAGACATGCCAGAAGACCTCAACAACCTTGTTACAAAGGCATTAGGTCTACAAAAACATCTAAAGGCTCACAAGTCCGATAAGAGAAACGTCAGATCGCTTGAGTTGTTAGAGGCCAAAGTTCACAGATTGTCCTCATACTACAAGAAGATCGACCGCATTCCCAAAACTTGGAAATATAAAGCAGTCATTGCTCAACTTGAGTAATGAGCAAGCTTGATCAAGCATTATCTCATTTTCATGACAAAGTTTCTGATTGTATAAGGTCTGGCAAGAATATTTCTGTAATAACTCACCTAGACTGTGATGGAATTACATCTGGAAGTATTGTAACAAAATCTCTTATCAGATCGGGAGCAAAATGTACTGTCAAAACAGTCAACGAGTTTAGCAAAAATTTGATTGACAGACTCAAAAATGATTCAAGACAATTTCACATCATAACTGATCTTGGAGGTGGATTTGCAAAAGACTTGGATAATGCACTTGATGATAATTGGATGGTTGTTGACCATCATCAGATTCCACAAGAAGAATTAGATAATGAAAGGGTCATCAACGCTTGGAAATATGACCTGGATGGCGGGCTAGACGTATCAGCTGGTGGTATGTCATACCTAGTTTCAAACGCGCTACATAAAGAAAATACCGATTTGGCTTGGATTGCAGTGGTAGCTGCACTAGGAGATAGACAGGATAATGGAGAAAAAAAATCTTTTACCGGTATTAATCTTGAGATTGCTGCAACTGCAAAAAAGAATTATCAAGTGGAAATTGATCTTGACTTACTTCTTGTAGGAAGGGAGACAAGACCTCTTCCCGACGCTCTTGCCTTCACTTCACAACCTTTCATAGAAGGTCTTACGTGGAATCGTGATGCATGTCTCTCATTGTTAAATTCATCTGGAATAAAACTAAAGGATGGTGGTAGATGGAGGGTGCCAGCAGAGCTTACCGAAGATGAAAAAAGGACGCTTTTACAAACTATTTCAAAATTCATTCCAAGCAAGAATGCCAGTGATATTATCGATGAGCTTGTAGGTTACACATACACATTGATAGGAGAAGACAGGCGAAGCTTCTTGCGCGATGCAAGAGAATTCTCTACAATGCTAAACTCATGTGGCAGAATACGCAAGGCTGGCGTAGGCATTGCAATATGCATGGGAGATAGAACCAAGATGTTGCAAGAAGGCGAGAGTATTTTGGTAGAATATAGAACATTTTTGAGAACATATATGAACACATTATCAAGTGAGAGATGGAGGATAACAGACAATGGTTTGTACGTACTTGTAAATGGAGAGGGCCTGGTACCAGAAAACATGACTGGAGCTGTGTCTTCACTTCTTGGAGGCTCACAGAAAAATACTGGAAAGATAATAATACTTAGAACAAACGGGGAGGAAGGCACTATAAAATTCTCTTCACGAAAATCAACAGGATGTAAATCGGAAGTAAATTTAGGGCTGCTCATGAGAGAATGCGCTGCAAGAGTTTCAGGAGTAGGCGGGGGACATAAAGCAGCCGCTGGTGCTAGAATTACCAAGGATAAATTAGATGAATTCCTAGATTACCTGCAAGAAAATGTCTCTAGAATGCAAAGTGCAAGTATTTCTAAATAACATCTCCAGAAAAAAGGCAGAAGCTGTTCACAAAGCTTTGGAACCTGACAACGTAGATTTCCCAAAAGGTCTGTCCTTTAAAATTGAAAATGGCAAAGAAGCGCTTATTCTTACATTTGAAGGTAAAGGAAATATACGAACGCTGATCTCTACTATTGATGAAGTTCTTGAACAAACTCAACTTATTCTCAGAGTGACTGGTTAATGCTCGATCCAAAACTCATCCGAGACAGTCCTGACAAGATAAGAGATATGCTCAAAGCAAGAAATGTTGATTTTCCGCTCGATGAACTCATAAAATTAGACAAAGAACGAAGAGAACTAATAATAAAAACAGATACGCTAAGAAAAACAAGAAATCAGATATCAGTTGAGATTTCAAAGAAAAAGAAATCAAATGAAGATGCATCTAGTCTTATCGAACAAATGCACTCAATCTCAGAGGAGTTAAAGAGACTAGAAGAGATGCAGGTCAGAACTGAAGACTCCTACAAGAGACTTTCTCTAACATTACCTAACTTGATTCATGAGTCTGTCCCTACTGGAAAGGATGGAACAGCAAACAAAGAAATAAAGAAATGGGGAAGTATTCCCACATTTGATTTCAAGGCACGGGATCACATAGACTTGACACAGAGTCTTGATCTAGTAGATCTTGAAAGAGCTGCTAAAGTATCTGGTGCGAGATTCTACTATCTGAAAAATCAACTTGTCAAGATAAACCAATCATTAATCCAGTTTGCACTAGATTTTCTATCTGAAAGGAAATACACTCCCATTCAAACTCCCTACATGATAAACAAAAATTCTATGGAGGGGGCCATAATTGCACATGATTTTGAAGATGTCATTTACAAGGTTGAGGGAGAAGATCTTTACTTGATTGGCACATCAGAACATGCAGTTGCTTCAATGCATGCAGATGAGATAATAGAAGGAAAGATGTTACCTCTCAGATATGCGGCGGTCAGCCCATGTTTTAGAAAAGAAGCTGGAGCTCATGGTAGGGATCAAAAGGGAATATTTCGAGTCCATCAATTTGAAAAAGTGGAACAATTTGTTTTTTCAAGACCTGAAGAATCTTGGAATGAACATGAAAAAATGCTAGCAAATGTAGAAGAATTTTATCAAAAAATCGAATTGCCATATAGAGTTATGTTGCTTTCAAGTGGTGACATGGGAAAGGTTTCTGCAAAAACATACGATCTAGAGGCATGGATGGCAGGCCAGGGTAATTACAGAGAGATAATCTCTTGTTCGAATTGTCTTGATTTTCAGGCAAGAAGGCTCAAGATAAGGTTCCGCGATAAAACCAATGAGCAACCACAGTATCTGCATACACTAAACAGTACTCTTGTTGCAACTACAAGAACAATGGTTGCAATATTAGAAAACTTTCAAACAAAGGATGGACATATTTCTATACCAAAAGCTTTGCAGAAATACACTGGAACAAGCACAATCTAAAATGTCGTACAACTCATATCATGATGGTTTCATTTCAAGCCACAGAAAGTATACTTAAAGTCTTTACGGCGGTTTGAGAGAACTTGGATCTTGTTTTGAGTACGAAAAGTATTGACATAACTTATATTTTGGCTTCAAAGGTTGGTTTTAGTTGGCGCGCCAAAAGACCACAAGAGTCAAAGACAAGTGGAGAGAGAAAAAATGGGTTACAGTTATTGCCCCTTTAGCATTCAATAACGCGCCAATTGCATATATTCCTATAACTGATGATGAAAGTGCTGTTGGTAGAGTTGTTGAAGTTACCTTATTTGATATTGTAAAAGGCGATCCCTCGCAACATCAATTCAAGCTTTACTTCCAAATAAACAAAGTAGAAGGAGAGGTTGCAACTTCAATCTTTAAACGATATGAATACGCTAAGGAGTTTCTTAGAAGTCTTGTACGACGCGGCTCTTCTTTGATTAATTTGATCGGAGATGTAAGAACTAAGGATGGATATCTTTTCAGAATCAAGATCATTGCCTTGACTCAGAAAAAGCTTAACACCTCAAGAAAGCATGCCCTTAGGTTGATTGCAAAAGATGTAATGGCAAAAACAATACCAGAGATGACAATAGACCAGTTTATCCAAGCTACAGCGTTTGGTAAGATAAATTCTGACATAATGGCAGCAGTTAAGAAAGTAATTCATGTAAGACATGTAGGAATCGAAAAGGCAAAACTCATCAGAACCGCAGAAGCCGAGACTGTTCTGTTGCAGGCCAAATAGATTTAATCGTCAATATAAGATATTTATTGTGATGGCAAACCAAGTAGAAGTCAGTATTGAGATAATACTTCACGCTACTGAAGATACCAAGAAAATTTTCATACCCATCTTTGAGGTATTTCAGGTAAAAGAAGAAGAATTTTCGCAAGAGAAAATCATAGGCCATTATGGAAATACAATCCTGCTTTTTAGGATCACACTTACAAAGAAAAGAGCTGAGGGATTTGTAAAGATGTTAGTTTCTAAAATCTCAAAATTACAGTTAGATGAAGTTCTAGATAACATCGACATGTACTTTGAGAATTCCTCTTTATTTCTCAGAATAGGAAAACGAGAACTTGTGAGAAAGAATATCAGCTTGCAACAAAATGATGCAATAAAAATTAGGATAAAAGTTCCAATTTACAAAAAAGCCGACATTACAAAAACATACACCGAATTATTGAAGGTCTAGATTACAAAATTTGCCGGTCTTTGAAGCATAGTTTAATAGTATTTGAAGACCAAAGACAAAAGGGAATGAGGTAAAATATTTTGCCGCTCCAGTCTGAGCATATGCTGTGAGGAAGCCGCGACGAACCGACCCAAAAACCTGATCTGCATCGATACGGTTCTTTTAAATAGAGTAGATCCTGTTTTTTGGCTGTGAAAACTGATTACGACATAATAGTAGCAGGAGGAGGTTTGGCTGGAATGATAGCTGCACAGTCCGCAGCTTTCTATTCAAATCAAAAACTATCAATTCTGGTCATAGATAGAAACCAAGAGCCAACAGCAGGTAAAAAAACAATAAACGGTTGGATTTGCGGAGATGCCGTAGGTAAGAACACTGTCGACTACATGACAGAGAGAATAAAGATCAGTTGGGGAAAGCCGGAGATTGAACATCCTGTTAAAGGCGTGATGGCCTTTTCACCAGATAGAGAAACTTCTATTCCTTTTGATGGAGATGGTTTCATGTTAAATAGGCAACAACTTCCCAAGCGTCAGATTAGTGACTCTAAGAAGATGGGAATCAACATGCAATTTTCTGTAGCACTAAGAAGTCTCACATATGAAAACGGTACTGTTGTAGGAGTAGAAGGAAATAACCTTCTCTCTAATGAACCATTCAAGAAAACTGCAAAGATAGTAATTGATGCCACAGGTGTTACATCGATGCTAAGAAATGGGTTATCCATAAACTCAAAAATTGAAAGAAAGATTGACCGTGACGATTTAGAATCTACAGGAAGACACATAATGAAATTTGAGCATGGCATAGATGATAAAACAGATTTTGACCCAGATTATTGCATCATACATTTAGACCAAGACATTGCCCCTGGTGGATATGGCTGGGTCTTTCCCAAGGGCCAAAATAAGGTAAACATAGGATTAGGTGTGCAGCAAAAAGAGCTACAGAAAAGGAATCAGAGATTAGGAAAAAACGAGGATGTTACCAAATTGATAAACGACTATGTTAAGATTAACAAGGCAATTAAGAACCCCAGATTATCTGACGACCCAAGTGATTCAGTAAATGTAACGGGTAATTGGCAGGTCTCAGTAAGAAGACAGAATGATTGCTTGGTTGCAAATGGATATATGCTGGTAGGGGATTCTGCGTGGATGCCAAAGCCCCTAGATGCTGGAGGCATAGGTCCTGCAATAGTTGCCGCAACAATAATTGGAAAGAATGCTGTTGAGTCAATCGAAGCAGGAGACGTCAGCGAAGGAGGATTATGGCAGTACAACATAGATTTCATTAATGATTATGGCTACAAAACTGCAGGACTGGAGATCTTCCGAAGATTACTCCAAACCCTTACAAATGAACAGATAAACTATGGAATGAAACACTTTTTGTCAAAGCTAGATGTTGAAGCCATAAGTAAAGGAGAACATCCAGACTTTGGAACAGTTGGAAAACTTGGAATGATGATAAGAGGAGCTTTGAATAAAAAATTAGCTGATGGATTGAGGTTTACTGCACAACAAAACAAGGCTTTGACAGAGCACTACCACAGTTTTCCAAAGACTCCAGATGGTTATGATGCATGGCATAAGACACTGCATAGGATCCTAGACGAGTCTTATGCAAGACTTAAAAATTAGACTCGATGTTGATAAATTAAGACAATTATAAATTAAGGAAAAAACAGCTACTAATTGTGCTAGCAGAACAGTTGTATATAGATTGGAATAATTCCTTTGAAGTTTTAGATAAAGCCTATGCCTCAGGTCTGTTTGTTATCATAATCGGTCCAAAGGGAACTGGTAAAACTACACTTGTAAGAGAATTTGCTGCAAGAAAAGGAATGAAGCTTGAATCAATTAACTTTAGTTTAAGAACTCGTGAGAGTCACTTGGTAGGTTCAAAAACTCTAGAGGGTGGAACAGTAGACTTTGAAGAAGGCATACTGGTAAAATCCATGAAAGAAGGTAACATGCTCTATCTTGATGAGGTAAACTCTGCTGAAGCAGATGTTTTGCTCAGATTAGATGAGGCATTGGATGATAGAAGGCAGCTAGTACTCAAAGAAGCCAGTGGTGAGTTAATTGAGGCAGCAAAGGGATGGTTTGTGGTTGCAACTATAAATCCGCTATCACATGTCGGTACCAAAGAACTTCCACCTCAACTGCTCAGTAGATTTCCAGTAAGGATTAGGCTCGATTACCCGCCAGAAGAGGTAGAGTTACAGATAGTAAAAAAATACGTAGAAGGTTCTCATGAAAATGAGATCTTCCAAGGAATTAGGCTTGCAAATACCTTGCGACAAGCAGCCGCAGTTGAAGAATTGTACTATTCACCCAGTCTGCGCGAAACCATAGCATTTGGTAAGATACTTGATTCTGGCATGAAGCCAAGACAAGCTGCCGATATTGTCTTTGCAAATGTATACGCACAGTGGGGCAATGTTGAATATCAAAAGGTAAATGATATCATAACATCGATGTTTGGAAATTGATGCATTCACTACAGCTAAGAAATGATACAATACTTGAAATAGGCACGTTTCTAGTTCGACGATGGTCTGGAAAAGAAAATATTACTTTAAACATAAGAGATCAAAAAGAAATCCAAACAAAGCTGCGGGAAAACAAAGTTATAATTTTTCCATTAGACAAATATCAAGGCACAGATTTTCAAAAATATAGACAGTTCAGAACTACTCTCTGGTATGAGTCAATGAGGATAAGACATTCAAGTAAAATTCTAAGCAATGACCATGCATTTGGATTTATACTAAATACATTAGAGACAAGAAGGATAGAGACAGTAGGCAGAGAGTATTGGCAAGGAATGGATGAAGAAATAATATTCAACTACGGATTTGCGTGGTTGTACCGACCATTACTCAATTCATTGTATGGCCACAATAGAATTGTTGAGGGATTTACACAGTATTTCCTACTTGGTGACATAAAGGGAGAGATCTCTTCAAGTGCATTTGAGAAAATTCAGAAGGCAGTCAAGATAGCTAATGAGGCAGTAAAAGAAGCAGTAGAGAAAAAATATGGAACCGACTGGATTGAAAAGAAGGTTTCTGAAATTATCAGGGCCTTGGAAATTGATCCACTTTTTACCATTCCCATCTCTATGCCAAAAATTTCTTCAGGAATTGCCATGTCAGAGCAAGATTTCATGAGAGTATTGAGCAAAATTTCAAAATATAGAGAAAGCGACTTTGGCAAATTAGATCCAGTAAAAATCACAGACGGAAAACAGATATTTGATGAGTTCAAGGTCTTACTTGAAGAAACAAAAAAGAATGAAAACAAGGGTCTAACAACTGAGGTGGTAGGCATTAGCATTCCATCTTTGACAAATGTAGACGAAACTAAGATCTATGATACCGATTTGATCAATAATCTAAAAGCTAAATTCAAAGAATGGAAATCAGGTTGGAAAGAACAGCATTTTGATACAGGAGACGAATTTGACCAGGAGACGTACATGGAAGGTCATAAACCATTTATCATAGACAAGAAAATAGTAATCAAGACAAGAATATTCATACTTCTTGATCACTCTTCTAGCATAGCTGAACAAGAAACACAATACAAAAAGGCAACATTTGCTCTTTGCGAAGTTTTAGACTTTTTAAAAGTGCGGTTTTCAGTATATGCGTTTAACACAGAACAAAAACAAGTAATTTGCTGGCTGATAAAACCTGAAGACTTGCAATGGAACAATACAGCGGCAAAGAGGCTTGCACAAATAAAGGCCAATGGCAGTACACCATTAGCTGAAGTTTACAACCTCTTACTTCCTACAATACGTTCAAAAAAACCCGACATCTTTCTTACATTAACCGACGGAGAACCATCAGATCCAGATGCTGTCAGGTCAATAATGAGAGATTTCAAGCTCCTAGGCATAAAGATGGTAGCA
Source organism: Nitrosotalea sp. (assembly GCA_050749405.1). Classification (GTDB taxonomy): domain Archaea; phylum Thermoproteota; class Nitrososphaeria; order Nitrososphaerales; family Nitrosopumilaceae; genus Nitrosotalea. The sequence goes on along the minus strand of JBOGRD010000009.1, from coordinate 23,807 downwards.
ATAGGGGTTGGTTCTGACACCGGATATTCGACCACAATAGCAAACAACTTGAGAAGGTTGGGCTACGAACGTACTCTTGCTGTGAGCAGGTTAAATGAGATTCCAAAGCGAGTCTTAAACGTACTAGGAACAGACTGACATGAAATGCCTGTCAGTTTCTCAACCATATGCTGATCTTATAATTCATGGTAAGAAAACTATTGAGTTGAGAACATGGAATACCAAATTCCGAGGCGAATTTCTTATTCATGCCCCGCTTGTGATAAAAACAGAGGTTTGCAAAAAACTAGGAATTGACAAAGAAAATCTTAGGACTGGGGTGATAATAGGTAGAGCAGAACTTTACGATGTCAAGGTATACAATACCACAAACGAGATAAAGTCAGATTATAGTAAGCACTTTGCAAGTAAAGAATTTCTTGACCACAAGTATGGGTTTTTATTGAAAAACCCAAAAGAGCTTAGAGTACCAATCCCATACAAAGGAAGTCTGGGATTTTTTGAGGCTAAACTGAATTCCAAAACATGCTACAACGATATCAAATCAGAATTATTTGACGAAGAATACAGATACCAGTGGATTGGAAAACATTAACAATTGACATCCAGTTCTAGCTAAATTCTTATGCTTGGGTTTTCTTTCTTGAGTTTTTCCCAGTCTGCAAGAAAATTCTTTAGTCCTATGTCAGTTAGTGGATGTTTTAACATCTTTCCTAATACATCAGGAGGCAAGGTCACTACATCGGCTCCAATTTTTGCTGCTTCTACAACATGCATGGGGTGCCTTACACTTGCAACTAGAATCTGTGTGCTGAATTTGTAATTTTGAAACACTTCATGAATTTCTTTAATTAGATGAATTCCATCCTGCCCGTTATCATCCAATCTTCCTATAAACGGACTCACATATTTTGCACCCGCCTTTGCGGACAACATGGCCTGATTTACGGAAAAACAAAGAGTCACATTAACAGGTATTCCCTCAGATGTTAGAATTTTGCATGCCTTGAGTCCTTCTGCAGTTAGTGGACATTTTACAACAACATTTTTACCATATTTTTGAAGACGTCTTCCTTCCTCTACCATCCCTAAAGTCTCTGTACTAACTACCTCTAGGCTAACATCTCCTTTTACAATTCGGACAATCTCTTCCATTGTTTTTTGCGGATCTCCACCCTCCTTTGCCAAAAGTGATGGGTTAGTCGTGATTCCATCTACAAGGCCCATATCATTGTACATTTTTATCGAAACAAGATTTGCAGTATCAAGGAATATCTTCATTGTTTCTTACTCCTGATATCCTTAACAGCATTAGATATATGAACTGATGTCATGCCATGTTTTTCTAATAATAGCGAGATTTCACTATCTCGGGCAGATTCGCCAAATTGGTCTCTTACACCTATTCGTCTCATGTGTACCGGGTATTTCTCAGATATGACCTCAGATACGGCAGAACCAAAGCCTGCCATAATATTGTGCTCTTCACATGTAACAATACCGCCCGTCTCACGTGCTGCTTTTTCCAAAAGATCAGAATCTATTGGTTTTATTGAGAACATATCTATCACTCTGCATGAGATTCCTTCCTGTTTTAATGAATCAGCAGCATCAATAGCCATCTGTACTGTTATCCCACACGCGGCAATGGTGCAATCAGAGCCATCACGCAATACAATTCCTTTGCCCAGTTGAAATTCTTGTTCTTGTGAATGTATGATTGGCGTTTTTGATCTTGTCATTCTCATATAAAATGGTCCATATAGTTGTGAAATTAGTTGTGTGAGTTTCTCTACGGCAATCGTGTCTGCCGGAATTAGAACCTTAATGTTTGGAATAGCCCGCATTATTGCGATGTCTTCAATTTGTTGATGAGAGCCTCCATCGGCACCCACACTCAGACCACCATGAGAAACAACCATCTTCACATCTAATCCATTTTTTCCATTTCTTGTAGGATATGCAATTGCGTTTCTTATCTGGTCAACACATCTACCAGGCAGAAAAGCAGCGTAGGTACTAGCAAAAGGAGTTTTGCCTTCGTTGGCAAGACCTGCTGCAATGGTTATTAGATTTCCCTCTGCAATGCCCACGTTGAAGAATCTATTTGGAAACTTTTTACCAAATGGCTTTGTTTTAAGCGAATCAGTAGTGTCTGCTCCTACCACTACCACATTTGGATTTTCTTCTCCAATCTTGATCAAAGTTTCTCCGTAAACTGTTCGCATATCTGCAAATTCTGTCATGTAAAGCCAGCCTCCATTGCAATCTGAAGAAGTTCTGTTTTCTTCTTTCCCACTTCATGAAGATCTATCCATTTGTTTACAAGTTCTGAGCCGCCAAGACTGTAAGCTTTATTTATCAAAAGCTTTCTTCTTGCATGCATCAAATGCTTTCGGAACTCTGTGATGGTTAAACGCACGTCTTTTTGTCCTATTATAGCGCTGCCTCCAACGAATACCCTAGCACCGTCCAAGAAGCATGATTCTATATTTGATAAATCTACTCCCCCATCTGCCTCAATCAGGCCCTGGAAATTCCGTTCTGCAAGGAATTTCGATATTCTTTGAGTTTTTTCGTGAGTTGATTCAATATATTTTTGACCTGACTTTCCAGGAACAACCGACATTATTATCAACTGATCCAAATCGGGAATAAATTTTTCAGACCAAGAAGGCAATTCTGTTTCAGGATTAATTGCCAGACCAAGGCCTGTCTCATTTGATCGCAGAATATCATGAATTTCACCAAAGCTTGATTCATCACAAACTTCTGCATGGACCGTGACAATATCGCTGCCAGCATTAGCATAGTCTCTAACATGCTTTACTGGATCATCTATCATGAGATGAGTGTCAAATGGGATGTGAGTGATTAGCCTTAGTTGTTTTATTTTTTCATGATCAAAGGTTTTGTTAGGAACAAACTGGCCATCCATTACATCAAGATGTATAAGATCAGCTCTGCCATGAGTGGCTCTTTTTACTTCATTTTCGAGGTTGGTCATGTCTCCTGCAATAATAGACGGTGCGATAAGAAACTGACAATCAAGTTCGAGTTCAATTATCGGGGAGATTTTTGGATTTGGTGCAACACCATGCCATTTTGGATTATCCTCCATGTGTTCAACTGATTTTCCTTTAATAGTTCGTGCTACAATTAGCGACGGCGTACCTCTAGTCTGCAATGCAGAATATACTGCCTTTACAATCTGCTCTATACGATGACCGTCTATTTCTATAACATTCCAACCAAAAGATCTCCATTTATCACCCACCTTCCACCTTGCTGCGTTTTTCCACATTTCAGAAATATCATCACCAACTAGTTCTTCATCAAGAGGCATTACTCGTTCAGTGTAATCATCTTGTTGAATAAAATTTCTGTCCAAGAAGACTGTCAAATTGTCAAGCCTAAATTTTGATCCTGCCATGGCTGCCTCCCAAACTTGTCCTTCATCGGATTCTCCATCTCCAATTATAGTGTAAATGTGATGATTTTTGCCATCTATTCTAGCTGCAAGAGCCATACCAATTGAAAATGACAGTCCTAGACCAAGCGAACCACCGCAGAACTCCACCCCCGGACACTTGAAATCTGGATGACCCTGCAGCCTGCTCCCAAATTTTCGTAAAGTTTCCATTTCAGGTTTATCAAAGTATCCTGCAACTGCCAAATTGGAAAAAAGTCCAGGAGATGCATGACCTTTTGATAGAACTAATCTATCCCTATCCTGCCAAAGGGGGTTTTTTGGATCATAGCGAAGGAATTTGTAATACATGCATCCCATAATTTCGGCCATAGAGAATGATCCTCCGGGATGACCAGAACCGGCAGCTGTTGTCCCTTTGATGACAAGTTTTCTGGCTTCTCGTACTCTTTTGAGAATATTATAGTAATTTAGGCCCATATCCGTTCTAAAATTTGAATTTCTAGATCATCGTTCTGCGAACTCAAACTCATGATTTTTAACGCATTCGGAGCCAATAAAAAGTTATTTCACAAAATTTTAATCTGACGCAAGCCAATTAAAGACATGAACGTCAAGGATCTCCTGCCGATATTGATTTATGATGATAGTTGTTATCATTGCTCCAAGTTTGCAAGTATTGCCAAGTCGCTTGCGGGAAAAAATGTCCTAATTATTGGTCACTACACTAACATCGGTAAAGAAATTAAATCAGAGATCTTTCCAAAGGATTATGATTCGACAGGAATGTTTTGGTTTGTGACAGATAAAATAGCGTATGGAGGAAGGGCGGGAATTTTACCATTAATTTTCTTCATACTAAAGGGAAAATCTAGAAAAACTCTTTTGAAGGATATTCCTCTAATATACGGAAATGATTGCAAGACTACAAGGGCATTTTTTATGAGAGTAAAAACTCTTCTTTCAAATAGCCAGAAGATACCATTAAAGTAACTTTAGAATTAAACATGGCATAGACGACTGAATTAATATCCTCTACTATTTCGATCAGTAGTGCCAACATTTGGATTCCTAAATCCGTGTTTTTCCATCATATGGTTAAGAAATCTTATATCGTCGGCAAATTTTTCACCGCATATTGCGCAGTTGGCCATAGATCTGTCAAATAAACAAAGATCTTTTTAGTCTTTGTTACCATATAGATATCACACATGATAAGAACTCAAAAGTTACCTAAACTAACTTTTACCATAGCTCCTAACGCCAATGGATACGTAGTAGGTTGTAGTGAGATACCATATCTCTTCACTGACACAGGTTCGGTGGAGGGGATTGACCAGACTATAAAGACATTGATATCGGATTACGTAGAAAACTTCCCTGATGACGCTCAAAAGAGAGGTATCGACAAGAATATTGTAACACAGGTTGTATGGAAAGGCTCTCCCAACTCTGTTGCATTAGAATAAGGGCGCCAGCACTACTGCTTCCCAAGGGCTCTCGCACCTTAGTAACACAGTAGCGACATTGGGTTTGACTTCCGGGTTCGGAATGGGACCGGGTCGGACCCCAACGCTATGGCCGGCTTGTTAGTTTGACTAATAATGTCCTGTATTAATCTTGCTTGATAGAGATATAAATTAAGGATATCGTGATTAGCTATGACTCATCGAGTAGCAGTTCTTGATAAAGAAGCCTGCCAGCCAAAAAAATGTGGGCTCGAGTGTATCAAATATTGTCCCGTAAACAAATCAGGGGCAGACTGCATAATACTAAATCAAGAGATTGGAAAGGCCCAGATCGATGAGAACATCTGCAATGGATGTGGGATTTGCGTAAAGGTTTGTCCTTTTGATGCAATAACAATTGTCAATCTTGCAGAGGAATTAAAATCTGATAAGATTCATCAATATGGATTAAACTCATTTAGATTATATCGAATTCCTGCCTTAAAGAAAGGCCAGGTAATGGGTTTACTTGGAAGGAATGGAATAGGAAAAAGTACTGTAGTGAGCATCTTGTCTGGAAATCTCAGACCAAATCTTGGGAATCATGCTTCACCTCCAGAATGGGGCGATATTTTGAAACATTTTCATGGTACAGAATTAAAGATGCATTTCGAAAAAATTGCAAATAATGACTTGAAGGCTTCTATAAAACCACAACAAGTATACAATCTTGCAAAGGTTTTTGACGGAACTGCAAAAGAATTGCTTGAAAAATATGATGAGCGAAATAAGGTTCCTGAGCTTGTGCAAGAACTTGGTTTGCAAAATGCTCTTGATACTAGAGTATCGGATTTGAGCGGGGGAGAATTGCAGAGGATCGCAGTAGCGGTAGCAGCTTCAAGAGAGGTAGATTTTTACTTTTTTGACGAGCCTTCTTCTTACAATGATGTTTTTCAGAGAATGGGCGTAGCACGTGTTATACAGAACCTTGCAAAGCTTGAAAAAAGTGTCATGGTAGTTGAACACGACCTGACCTTGCTTGATTATCTCAGCGACTTTATTGAGATTGTCTATGGAGAGCCTGCAGCATATGGAATAGTTGCAAACATGCTTTCAACAAAAGTTGGAATAAACGTCTTCTTGGATGGATACTTACCCAATGAGAATGTAAGGTTCAGGGATGTAGCGTTTAGATTCGACGCATCCACATCAGCGGACGAATTTGTCATGATAGAAAATATTATTGAGTATCCCATCTTAGAGAAGAAATTTTCCAATTTTTCTCTAACAATAGATTCAGGTAGAATTAGAAAGAGCGAAGTACTTGGAATAGTAGGTGCAAATGCGTTAGGAAAAACAACTATGATGAAGATGATAGCTGGTGTTGAAAAAATAGATTCTGGAACGATCGATACCAAAATCAAGATAGCGTACAAGCCACAATATCTTTCAAATGATTATGATGTTGAGGTTGTTTCCTTATTAGAAAGGGCAAACAATGGAGGTATAGACGGAACACCGGAGGAAGAACTTATTGTTCATCCCATGAAAATAAAAAAACTCTACAATAAATCAGTTAAAAATTTGTCAGGTGGTGAACTTCAGAAAGTAGCAATTGCCACATGTTTATTACAAAAGGTTGATCTGTATGCACTTGATGAACCTTCTGCATTTCTTGACGTAGAGGATAGAATTGCAATAGCAAAATTAATTCAGAGATTTGTTAGGTCTTATGGAAAATCAGCAATAATAATTGATCATGACATACAGCTTATGGATTTGATTTCAGATTCTCTTGTAATATTCCATGGTAACCCCGGTAGAGAAGGACATGCCACATCTCCAATGTCAAAATCTGAAGGAATGAATCAATTTTTGAGATCGCTTGATATTACTTATCGAAGAGATGAAACAAGCATGAGACCACGAGTAAACAAATCAGAAAGCAGATTAGACAGAACACAAAAACAATCTGGGCATTTCTATTATAGAAATTGACAAAGATGCTAAAACAAGCAATGGCAAGCATACTGACATCAGAGGAAACTAAAGAGCTATACGGTGCCTTTGACCAGATAGGAAGCATAATAGTATTAAGAATTCCAGACACCCTACTTTCCAAAAGAAAGCTAATAGGCGAAATGCTCTTGGAAAAGGTGAAAACTGCCAAATCAGTCTTTTATCAATCATCACCAGTAGAAGGTGATTACCGAATTCGTCAACTAGAATTGCTTGCTGGAGAAGATAATACAGAAACAGAATACAAAGAACACGGTTGCAGATTCAAGGTGGATATTGAAAAGACGTTTTTTTCACCCAGGCTTTCAACTGAGCGTCTTAGAATAGCAGATTTGGTAAGGGATGGTGAAATAATCATCAATATGTTCGGTGGAGTGGGAATGTTTTCCATAGTAGCTGCAAAAAAGAAAAAATGTCATGTCTATAGCGTAGACATAAACCCACATGCAGCAAGACTCTGTTCAGAAAATGTTATTCTTAACAAGTTGAAGGGCACGGTAGAGTCAATAGAAGGAGACATTGTAGACATCATAGAAAAACAGTTAGCTGATAGTGGAGATAGAGTTCTAATGCTACTTCCTGAGAGATCAGATGAATTCTTGGATGTTGCCATAAAGGCATTAAAACAAAAAGGCGTATTGCATTATTATTGTCACATACACTCAGATAAAAAAAATCAGGTTTCAGAAGTAGTCACTAATCATTTCTCATCAGTTGTAAAGGTCAAATCAGAGATACTTGGTTCAAAAGTTGTTAGACCAGTAGGCCCAAGATTTTATCAAGCCGTAGTAGATGCAGCAATATCTAAATGATTATTTTTTATCATCAGTTATAAAAGAAGAGGGCGATGGCTTGGATGTTGCCATGTTATACCCTATCCAAGATATTACTCCCAAAATTCCTCCCACAGCCATAAGCACGGAGAGTTGAAGCACTATTGGACTCCATTCTGAAAGCATTAACAAATACGCATATACAAAGAATCCCCCTATTGATAAGATAAAGATCATTATTCCCACAGAACGTCGTTTTGCCATACCGCTAAACACTTTTGCAGAGTTATTTATTTTAATCTAGTATGAGAACTCTATTGTCATAAGATAAGCGTCCTCGCCATCTCTGTAGTATGCCTTTAATCTCTGTTTTATTATAAAACCAAGCTTCTCATACAGTTTTATTGCTTCATTATTACTACATCTCACCTCAAGATACAATTCGTCTGATTTCTTTAGTTTTACACCTGCCATAGACTCTTCAACTAGCGCCCTACCAATTCCCTTTTGTCTATGATCAGGCAAAACTGCAACAGAGACAACATGGCCTTTTTTTACAAATCCAAGTTTTTTGAAATTTGAGAAGCCGTATTCAATTTTACACATTATATATCCAACTAATTTTTTTTCAGCCTCAGCCACAAGAAACGCCTCTGGCAATTCAGCAAGCAGGCTTTCATAGAAATAATCAGAATAGTGTTCGGGTAGGGTTTTCAGGTTGATTTCCATTACAGGTATTATATCAGAAGGGTCACATCTTCGAATTACGCAGTTACCAATGTCTCTGAGAGCCACTTGCATTACGAGAATATTGGAATTATTAATTATTTAACTTTAAGCAAATAAAGGAATTAATGTAAACGTATTATAGAAATATTGATTGAATGCACCCTCTATAGATGAAGTCATATCTACTGTTTCCGCTTTTTGTACCATAAAAGGGATAAATCAGACTGATAGATCTTTAGAGATTGAGATAAATGAAACAATTGCAACAGAGAAATTCAGAGATCTTGCACAAAATATGGAACAGAGAAATCTCATTGCAAGACTAGAAAAAACTTCGAACGGTACGTTTATCATAATATCAAGATTTCAACCGCCTACAGCTAGAAAGGCATGGATTCCCAGGGTATTGTTTGCTGGGACCATCATGACGGTCATGATAGATGGATACTATCGTGCAGTATCTACAAACTCTATTGCCGAGGTCGGAGACCCCCTTTCCATAGCAATTCTTTATACAATGTCATTGATGGGAATCCTTGGCATCCATGAATTAGGTCACATCGTAGCATCAAAAAAACATAAACTTAGGGTAAGCTGGCCATATTTTATTCCTGGAATTCCAATAATTGGATTCATTCCTACATTTGGTGCTCTTATCATGTCACGCGGCCTAATCATAAATAGAAACATGCTCTTTGATGTAGGAATATCAGGACCTATAGCAGGTCTTATTGTTGCTATTCTTGTTTCAACCTATGGTGCATATATTTCTCCTTTGATACCAATTTCGGTTGCTCAGGAATTCCACGCAAAACAAGGGCTTGTAGATATCCATTCAAGTATTCTCATGGATGCAACAATTGCTCTTGCAGGCAAACATATACCAGGAAAAGAACTTGTCATGTCACCAGTTTTGTTAGCAGCTTGGTTTGGATTTCTCATTACTTTCTTGAATCTTCTTCCAGCATGGCAGCTTGATGGTGGTCACATGGCACGAGCAACATTTGGAATAAAATGGCATAGGCTTCTCACTTTTGTCAGTATAGCAATACTTGCCGCTACTGGATATTTCATAATGGCGTTTTTTGTATTAGCACTCAGCATAAGAAACCCAGATGTAAGACCTCTAGATGACATATCACCACTTTCCTCAAAAAGAAAAAAAATATTTGCATTTGTTATGATTCTAGCTTTTCTTTGTGCACCTCTTCCGTTTTCCATATTACCTCAATAGAATACGCGATCCGTCTGATACTATAAGAGATTTTTGTCTCTCACCATATGTTTTGAGCACATACTCCATGGATTCTTTGGTTCCTCCAAATGGAATCATTGCGAGCTTGTCTTTTGTATAATAATGTGGCAATACAGAGACGATCCCAATTTTGAATTGTTTTTGAATCTCAGTTAAGAAAAGAAGATTTTCCATGCCATCAACATACTTGGCAGGACTTTTTAACCGGTCTAAGCTCATACTGCCCTCGGCATATTGAAGAAGAGCTTCTGATCCCAGACCATTTTTACATTCAGCCAAGAGTATTGCAAGACCTTCTTCTTTTACAGCATTTGTACAATTCCATAATGCAGAAAGTGATCTGCTCAACGTTTCATTACTTGTTTCCTTACCAGTGCTGATAAACAATACTCTATGTTTACCTACGTCGTTTATCATTGTAGAAGATAGAGATTTTGAGAGTGCCATTGTGGAAGACGGATGCCCCACAGATACATCAACTATCCCTGATGAATTTGCAACTATTTCAAGGGATGATATCTCAAAACCATCTGTGAATTTTTTTGCCACCTCAATGGTTGGCAAGTCCTCTCCCGGATGTGGCAGGTTTCCAGTTTTTTTTTCATATGCCTCCAACATCTGTTCTTTTCCAAATCTTCGCAATAATTTTGTAGATACTGTATCGTATCCAAACAATCCATCAAATTCCATTTCATCAACAAACATAAGATTCGTCCCTGTTAGCTGAGAATTATCAAATTCAGAAATTGATATGGAGGGATCGGAAAACATGTTTTTGACAAGATGTAGATTTGATTTATCTACAAGAATTCTGGGTTTGGGAAGTGATTTTTGATTACAAATTTCTAACAGACCAGAGATTACTTTTTGAACAGCTTTTGTGGATTCCAAAATAACAATCTCGGTTGGTTTTGTAAGATCTATTGACTGTAATTTTGAGACAATTTCAGAATCGTTCAAATTTGCGCCCTCCGGTCCTATCTGTCTCTCAAGGTTCTCAGCCTTTATGTCCAATACAACCTCTGTTGGACCGTAGCTAAGCCAAATCTCAGGCATACCATACCGATGGGACAGTTAAAATAAATCTAGTTCGGTAAATTTTGCTGTGGATTTTGTCAAAGAATTTGCAATATTTTTGCAGGAAAGTACTGCCATAAAGTTTGGAGATTTCAGCCTTTCTAGCGGAAAGAAGAGTGCATATTATATTGATCTTCGAATAATACCGAGTTTTCCACACCAATTTAGAAAGATGATAAAATATCTGCAAAGCACCATATCTGAAAAAATCGGCCTTGATAGCTTTGGTTGTATTGCATCGGTACCAACATCGGGACTTGTGATAGCTTCTGCTTTGGCAATAGAAACAGTGAAACCGCTTGTATACATTAGACAAAAACCAAAAGACTATGGTACAGGTAGCCTAATTGAGGGGAAGATAATGCAAGGAACAAAGGTACTACTTGTTGATGACGTTGGAACAACAGGACAGTCCCTAGTTAATGCCATCAAGACATTAAAGGATGCTAAAATGATCGTGACTGATGCGTTTGTGATAGTAAATAGATTCGAAGGTGCAAAAGAACTTTTGACTTCAGAAGGGGTAAGATTACACGAGGTTATGGATGTGATGCAAATTTCAAGTACATTATATGATGAAAAATTACTTGATGAACAAACGTTTGAACGAATTAAAAAACAAATGAACGTGACCTAAAACCAAAAAAGCTAGCACATTTAGCTTTCATAGATCATTAGTTCTTTTTCTTCAAGTAGGGTGTGCAGATTATGTACCGCCCGGTATACATTAGACTCCTTCTTTGCTCCGGTACAGACCAATTTTCCAGATGCAAATAACAAGATAACGGTCTTGGGATCAAGCATTCTGTGTATCAGACCAGGAAATTGTTCTGGTTCATACATACTCCTAGGCAGGCTTCTTGCTGCCTGTTCTAGATGGATTTTGCCTCCAAGACTAACTGAAGCTACTATGTTCTGGATGACTATTACTGCGTCTTTTTTTATCTTAATTCCTCCTTTTCTTAATTTCTGGACTACGCTTCGCACTGCTTTGATTGCTTGTTCTTCAGATTTTGCACCGGTGCAAACCATTTTACCGGAGCTAAAGATCAGTGTTGCAGTCTTGGGAGATTTTATTCTAAAGACCAAACCTGGAAATTGATCAGGATGATATTCAACATCAGGAAAAGTTCGTGTGATAACGTTTAGATCAATGCGCTGATCAACTGAAGCAGAGGCCACAACATTTTCAATACTGACAATGGGTTTTGTTTGAGGCATTCTGCTCTTTAAATATGGGCTTTATATATACTCTGTACCATTTCATGTTGGTGTTCTTTGTGTCAAATTTATCAGATCCCTTTTAGATTTTTGGCAGCTCAGACAAATGCCTTTACATCATTCATTTCAGCCATAACTCTGATTCCTCATTGCAGCCAAATCAAGATAGTTAACTGATTATTTTAAAATTGGTTTCATGGTTTAAACAAGTGCTACAAAGTATTACTAAAACAAGTTTTCCTTTCCAATACATAACAAAAATTAATTGAGTTAAATTGATGGGCCCAAAGGGCTTCGATCCCTTGGCTCACCGGTTATGAGCCGGTTACTCTACCAAGCTGAGTTATGGGCCCAACGACAGAACAATTCGGTATGTAATATAAAATGGTATAGAGCTAACAATATGCTTGATAGCAACTATCCAATAAGAGATTCTGAGCTTCCATCGACTTACTGGCAGTTTGAACTAGATCATCTTCTTTGGATTCTGGCGACTTTTCAAGTACTTTTCTCCAGAGTGCCGCGTGTCTAATATCAGCCTCGGCATGAATTCTGAAATATTCAATTGCGTCGTCATCTGCTATATCATAGAATTTCCTCAGACCATCGAGCTTTGAGAGACTGATCTTTGGAATTTCTTGTTCCAGTGCATACATCGCTGCTGCACCTTCTTCAAAGGAAGTCATCAATACAGATAGGTTAGATACCGCTTGTCTTGTCTTATCAAGACCTATGTAATTCTGCATTTCGTCATGTGAGACTCCTAAGGAACATGCAAATTTTGTCCAAGGTTCAATATGCTCATATTCTTCATTTTGGTTTATTGATATTTTTCCTCGCATGTCAGATGGACTATTTTTCACTATTGCTCCAACAAAGGAAGGAACAGCTTTTACTAACTGAAAGTATTCTTTGGAATAACCACTAAGGGATTCAAGTGATAATTGCCCCTCATTCCACATTACATAGAATTTGTGTTTTAGGAGACTTTGTTCTTCGATGATTTTATCAATTCTTTGAATAAGGGTGTTCATGCGATTTATCAAAATTCAGCACTAAAAAAATCTTTTGAATGACTCCAAAAGGATTTTATGGATAAGAAACAGGATTCAGGTCGGGCTCCAGTGGTGTAGACCGGTCAAGCATGGGGGACTTTCAATCCTCCGACCCGGGTTCAAATTCTATTTGATGAAAATCCCGGCTGGAGCACCTACAAAAGCATTAATATTCGTACCATTTCCTACGCACGCTAGTGCAATTTTTTGGATAGAAAAAACTTTGAGATCAATCCATTAATCAAAGACTACAAAAACTATATTGATTCAATAAATCAAGCACTTAAAAAAGAACTAGAACTTTATTCTGCTTCGGAATTTTTTGAACCTCTACAATATGCACTTGAGGGAGGAAAAAGAATAAGACCCATCATTCTCGTCTTGGCTGCTGAAAGTGTTGGCAAGTGTAACGAACATGCGTTCATTGCAGCCTGCGCAGTTGAACTATTACACACTGAATCCGTGATTCATGACGATATAATTGATAATGAGATTCTAAGGAGGCGAAAGGATCCATTTCACATCAAATACGGATATAACACAAGTATAATGACTGGTGATTTTGTTCTGGGGCTGATTCTGAACATATCTTCACGTCTTGACAACTCACGAATAGCAAGAGAACTTGCCAATACTGCCATGATGATGAGCGATGGTGAGATGATAGAAACGAGGTTAGAGACAAGCGAGGATATTACCTTTGATGACTATCTCAAAGTCATTGAATACAAGACTGCAACTGCATTTGAAGCAGCTACAAAGATTGGTGCCATCCTAGGAGGCGGCAATGAAGAACAGGTCATGGCATTTGCTGAATATGGCAAGAACATGGGAATTGCCTACCAGATTCGTGATGATTTACAAGATTGGAATAACGAGGATAAGTTATTCAATACCCTGATTAAGAAAAGCTCAGATCCACGTAATGTTTTTGATCATATGGACATGTTGTTAAACAACTATTCAAAGAAAGCTAAGATAGCACTTAGGAAAATAGATGATGGTCCAGCAAGAAGAAGACTTGAGAGTCTGCTAGATCTTACTATGCTTAATGTATAGTAAGATTTGTGAGAACTGGAACAGCCGATTTTGCAAATGCAATAAAGGGATCTGGATATACTCCAATTCCAACTATAAAGATTATTGAAAATATCATGACAGCTATTATGGATCTTGGTTCTTTTACTCTCTTTTCAGATTCACCTTCTTCAAAGTACATCTTTCGTATTATCCAACCATAATATGCAAGAGATAGTGCACTGTTTAGTACTCCTGCCACAGCCAAGTATGGCGCCCATGGGATAGAGGAACCTGCATTTATTGCAGCACCAAATAACATAAGCTTACTCCAAAATCCATTGAGGGGTGGAACTCCCGCCAGAGCTAAAAGTGATATGACTAGTCCAAGCGAAGTGATAGGCATTCGTTTTCCAAGTCCACGAAGCTTGTCAATGTGAGTGATAGATAGTGTTATGGCTATTCCTGCCACAGCTATAAACGCCGCAGCTTTCATGACAGCGTGATTTAGAATGTGAAACAGTGCAGCTGCAATACCAATTGCAGAAAATGGTGCTATACTCAAACCAATCAGAATGTATCCAGCATGGCCGATGCTAGAGTATGCAAGCATTCTTGAAAGATTTTTCTGCCTTATGGCTGCCAAGTTTCCCCAAGTCATAGTTACTATAGCTATTACAGCAAGAGCAAGAGACCAGTTGAGATTAAGTGCTATTGCGCCCATCACTATTACACGCAAGGCTGCGGCAAAGCCAGCTTTTTTTGTTCCTGCTGCAAGCAATGCGGCAATTGTCGGTGGTGCTCCTTCATACGTATCTGGGAGCCACATATGGAAAGGCACCAAGCCAATTTTGAATCCAAATCCAGCTATGAACATTCCAACTGCAAGTACGGCCAATGGTACCATGTCTGGGCTTAGATGTGAAAAGCCAGCTATCACTTGTTCAATGTTAGTTGATCCTGTAAGACCGTATGCTATTGATATTCCCCAGATTATTATTCCTGAAGATAGGGCTCCAAATAGAAAGTATTTGATGGCTGCTTCATTTGAAGTTGGATCCTTTTTGTTAAATCCAGCTAGGACATAAGTTGGGATACTCATCAATTCCCAAGCAACAAATAACATCACTAGATCAGTCGAATATGCAATCAATACCATTCCTATTGACGATAATACTATCAGGGAATAGTAGACAGCTGGATTTGCCCTTCCCCGCATGTAACTGAATGAACCAACTGTTGTCATTATACCGACTATCAACATTGCGACTGCAAAGAAAGATCCAAACATGTCATTTGCAAGTACGTCCTTCGAGAAAATCGCAGCAGGTGTAACATGTTTTGAAATTATTTGATATATAACAAACGCAATTGCTGCAGCTAGTGCACCAAATGCAATACCGCCGTAAAGCGAATCGTTCTTCTCTTTTCTTATTACACTAATTACTGGAATGATTACACCGACAGCTCCCAGCATCAGAGTTAAAATTATTGGGGTTGAGGTAAAGTCCATCATATTTTTCACCTAAATAAATAACAGTAACACTACTATCAATATGCCAGCACCAAATACATACAAGTAAGATTGAGAAATTCCGGTTTGCGTAGATTGCAATATTCTTGCACCGCCTGCCATAGTTTTTTCAGGCACCAAATTGAATCCTTCCATCACTTTGTCTTCAAAGTAACGATAGACTCCTCTTGCAAGATACAACGGACCCACAACAAATGTCCAGTTGATCAATGCGTCAAGATACCATCTGTTGAGGAAAAACTTGTGTATTGCGTAAAATACAATATTTGAATTTACAAATTTAGCAGGATCTGCAAATCGTCCAATGTAGAAAATATATCCTAGCACAAACCCAATAGCAAATGCGGAAAGAGATGCAATTAATGCAATTGGGTTAACACCCCATAGAAATCCCCCAAGTAGTTGTTGGGATCCCGTAGCAACTGCTTCCACTTGAGACTTGATTCCAAATGAAGATAAATATGCTGTGAAGATGTCATGTAATTTGTGTTCAAATGCCAAGCCCAGAACACCAACTCCAATCGTAAGAGCTGCTAGAATTCCATATGGAATCCACATCACAGGACTTGCTTCGTGTATATGATAGCCTTCCTTCTCCAAGTGCTCTATGTGCTTGCTCTTATTACCGAAGAATACCATTCCAATCATCCTAGCAGTGTAGAATGTTGTCATCGCGGCAGTAACCACCGCCATGATAAATATTGGCATGGCCCAAGTGTTACCCGATTGAAATACAGCTCCAAAAATGGCGTCCTTACTCCAGAAACCTGTTGTAATAAACGGAGCGCCCATTAATCCAAGTCCTGCTGCCCACATGAAGATGTATGTCTTGGGCATTAGCCTTCGAAGCCCTCCCATGTCAGTCATAAATCTAGATCCAACTACATGCAACAATGAACCTGCCGCCATGAACAAGGAAGCTTTGAACATTGCATGTGAAATAAGATGGAAGAACCCTGCAGTATAACCATCGACAAAGTTCTTTGAAAGTCCAGCTATGCCAAGAGCCATCATCATATAACCAATTTGCGAGCCTGTTGAATATGCAAGTACTTTCTTTATTTCAGGGTGAACCATTCCTTGAGTAGCTAATAGAAATGCCGTGATTGCTCCAACCCATGCCACTACTTCGAAGAATTGATCCATGTTGATACCAGCTGCAGCCAAGGCAAAGAACAGTGGACCTAATCGTGCTACCAAAAACACACCGGCCTTTACCATTGTGGCTGCATGAATGAGTGCAGAAACAGAAGTAGGACCGGTCATTGCCTCAAGTAACCATTCGTTTAGTGGAAATTGCGCTGACTTGCCTATAGCTCCTCCAAATAACAGAATTGCAGCTGGGATCAACAGGTTTTGAGAAGACATTGCAGTTGCCCAGCCTGTGTTTGCTGCCAATTCTTTAAATCCAAACGTTCCTGCAAATGCAAAGATTAGGAACATCCCAGCTAACATCATAATGTCTCCAACTTTGGTCATGATGAATGCCTTCATTCCTGCTTGAGTAGGAGAGTAATAATCTAACAAGCCAAGGACTGTACGCCCTTCTGTTCCTACATGATCCTTCTTTTTGTCCCTATACCAGAATCCTACTAGTGCGTATGATGCAAGACCTACACCCTCCCAACCAAAGAAGAGTTGTAGAAAATTATCTGACAACACAATTAGTTGCATAGAGCCAATGAAGAAAGACATCCAGAAAAAGAACCTCATTAGATCCTTGTCGCCTTTCATGTAACCCAAGCTATATACGAAAATCAGAAATGATATCCATGCAACTACGTTTGTCATTAATACTGCCAATGGATCGGCCAAGATACCAGCTTTTAGTCCAATTGACGAAATCCACGGAATTTGATTATGAATTTCTTGATTATGTAATGCAAGTGGAAGAAGTGTTGCAGCTGAGATAGCACTTACCAGAGCAAATGCTACTGCCACATATCCTGGAGATTTTTTTGAAACTTTTGCTGCAGCAGGTATTATCAATGCGCCAACAAATGGCAATATCCAAATTGCCCACACGTTTAACGCGCTAGTATTAAAACCAAGAGAACTAAAATCCATGTTCTAAACTCCCACCAATCCTTTCATGAAAGGAATTATTTGGTTGAAAAAGATATCTGGATCTATTCCAATAACAATTGTAAATCCTGCCAACACCATCATCGGGCCTGTTACGTACCAGTTTGCTTCCTTAGTATTTTCAAGATGCTGTGGAAGTTTTCCAAGGAAGACTCTTTTTATCATCCACAAAGAATACGCCATCGTAATAACAGTCGCTATTAGCCCAAGCGCAAAGGAGACCATCCTAATTGTTGACCCTTCTTGAATTGCTGTCTGTAATGCACCATTGAACATGGTCCATTCGGCCATAAATCCACTCGTTGGAGGAATACCCATTATGGTAAGTACCCCGATCATTGCACAAGTTGCAGTAATTGGCATTTTTGATGCAAGTCCTCCCATCTTTGTAATGCTTCTAGTGCCAACTTGAAGAATAATTGCGCCAACCATCATGAAGAGAATGACTTTGCCAAGACTGGTAGAGACAAAGAACATCTCAGAACCGGCAAGTCCCAAGGCCGAGGCAGAACCAATTCCAAACAAGATGTAACCCATCTGACTTATACTTGAATAAGCAAAGAATTTTTTGATATCATCTTGGACTAGTGCCATCACACCGCCATAGATCATGGTTCCAACCCCCCATAAGTTCAAAAACAAAGCAAAATGACCATACTCTCCTGGCAAGAGTGCTACTAACAATCTGAAGAAACCGTAGGCACCAACACCTAGCATTGCTCCAGACGATAACGCATTAAATGGAGTTGGAGCCGCTCTATACGTATGTGGTAACCATATATGCACAACAAATGCGGCCATCTTTACACCAAGTCCCACTATTATCGCCACTGCAGCAAGTGCCAAGAGATGATGTGGAATTGCATGTTCATGAATGTCAGCATAGTTGAAGCTGCCTGCATTGAACCCTATTGTAAGAAAACCAAGAAGTAGAATTACCGCTCCAACATGAGTCCAGAAGAAGAACAGTAGAGCAACCCTTCTTTTTGCTTCATAGCCCCAGAGTGCAATCATAAAGAATCCTGGAATCAACATGACCTCAAAGAAGACGTAAAATTCTATCAGGTTTGTTGCAAGTACAGAGCCCAACATGCCCATAGCCATAACAAGAAGAAGTGCATAGTAAACGCCGATCTGGTGATTTACATAATTTTTCAATGATGATGCCTCTACCATTGCAGTCGGTCCATCGCCAACTACTTGTTTTTGAGTATGCATTTTTTCCTCATATTGTGCTGTGAGCTTTGCAACCATGTAGGGTTTTGAAAACAGAACCACCACTGTAGAAATTACATATATTATGATTGCAAATGGTGATGCAAGACCATCTAACACCAGTCCAAATTCTCCAAATTGTTGCGTCCATTGATAATGTTCTTCATATGTACCTGATAATGACGCTAATGTAATTATCGCAGTACAATAAGCCAATATTCCAAAACTGAACCATGTTGCAGCGTTTGGTCCTGACTTTTTTCCAAGAAAATATGCTACTGGAGACAGTAACAGTGGCAGAAAAATTGCCTGAAGTAGGATGTACTGCATTATCCTTTCAGGCTCCTAAAGTCCTCGATATCAATATTCTTGTACATTCTATAGGCCACAATAATTAGTGCAAGTCCAACTGCAACTTCGGCTGCAGCAATTGCGATGGAAAAGAGTGCCAATGTTTGACCTTGGCTGTTTGGAATGAATCTTGCAAATGCCACCAAATTTAGATTTGCAGAATTGATTATCATTTCTATTCCAAATAACATTCTAATTGCATTTCGTTTTACTGCCAGTCCATAAATCCCAATGGCCAAAAGAGCCACTGAAACTAGAACAAAATCAATCAGCCCGTTGGTCATTTGTTATATCCTCCCTTCTTGCCAAAGTCAAAGCACCAACCACTGATGCAGCCAAAACCAGCGCCATAACTATAAGGGCTGGTGAATAATACGTAAGAAAGTCTTCACCTATTTTCTTGTAGTCTACTGATGGAGAGTTTGTTTCCATCGATTTCATACCAGAACCAATAATTATCATGCCAATACCAAGCATCAATGCAAGCATGAGCCCTATTCCCGCGTATCTCCTTCGCTTATCCTCGATCTTGTTGAATATCAGTTCACGTCTTACTAACATCACAGTGAACAGAATGAGTACTGCTATGGAACCCACATAAACTGAGAGTTGAAACATTGCTACAAAAGGCGCGTCAAGCAGCAAAAAAAACCCAGCTATGCCAGATAATGTTATCATGAGTGCTATTGAACCATAAATCAATGAGCGAATCTCAAGTGCCACTATAGCGCTACCAATTGTTAAAACAGAAAGAGCGAGAAATACCGCATCAACCATGTGTTGCACCCCTGTCATCTATTTTTATTTCCACATCCTGTGATATCTTTGGCTTGATAGCAAGTTGAGCAGGAGTATAAATCAAAGCAGATTTGGTAAAAGATGAAAGCTCGTAATCGTTTGTCATGTATAAGGCATAGAATGGACACGCATCAACACATAGACCACAGAATACACATTTGCCATAATCTATCTGTGGCATTATTGCCTTTTTGTTTTGTTTCCACGTCTCATTTACCTTGACCATGCCTATGGCCTCTGCTATTCCTTCACACGCCACGGCACAAAGCTGGCAACCCGTACAGTGTTCGTGGTACAGTATATGTCGACCTCGCAGCCCTGCAATTCCTACGCCTGTCTCTGGATTAAATTGAAAGCCATCACCTACGAATTTTAACTTCTGCTCAGGATAGCGTAGAGTAAATCTTCTAATTGCAAGGTGTTTTACTCCTGAATTCAGCGCTCTTATAATTCCGCCAGCAGTGCTCATTGAATCAATCCTCCCGGTCCCAAGACACCTGCGTATAGCAATCCAAGAGCTATAAAGATGTTAATGAAGGCAAGACCTATCAATTTGTACCATCCAGTGTGCAGTAACATGTCTATTCTAATTCTTGGGAACACACCACGTGGCAATAGAATCAAAAGTATCACTCCAACAGTTTTTATTACAAACCATAAAGTTCCGTTGAGCATTTGTTGATCAAAGAGAGGAAGACCTGCTATCTTTGCCGTTATTGGCCCTATAGTGATTCCATTGGTTATTAGATCTGGCGAAAGCGGTGGCCAAACCATAGGGCCATTCCATCCGCCAAGGAATAACACGGTAAACAAACCTGCAAATGCATACAACTTCAGATATGTTCCAAGTTGAATGAGGCCATACATCATTCCTGAAAATTCAGTTAGCCATCCTGCCACTATCTCACTTTCTGCCTCTGGAAGATCAAATGGGACTCTCTCAAGCTCCGCAATTATACAAATGAAGAACACGATGGCGCTAACAGGTGCAAAGACAATCCACCAGTAATGTTGCTGTGATTCAACAATTTGTGAGAGATTCAGTGTGCCTGTTAGAATAACAATACTAAGCAAAGATAGAATCAACGGGATTTCAAATGCAATCATTTGGTGTAATGCTCTGAGGCCTCCAATGAATGTCCACTTGCTATTTGCTGCCCAAGCAGAAAGGACGGATATTATTGGAAAGAAGCCTATTGTAGCAAAGACTGCAAGCAATCCCACGTTTGGATTTGCAACAACCCATCCAGGCGCAACTGGAATCAATGAGACAAAAGCCCCTGCAGTGCCAACAAATAACAGCGGCCCCACCCAGAAGATTGGCTTATCTGCCTTTGCTGGAATTATGATCTCTTTTGATATCAATTTTAAGCCATCACCCATCAGCTGAAGTATGCCTTCTATTTTACCACAATAAAGAGGCCCAACCCTAAGCTGTATTTTGGCCAAGAATTTTCGTTCGACAAATATGGTAGCGGCCGCAAGAAGGGCAGCAAATCCAAATCCTGGAAATGCGATTACATGGAAGAATGTTGTGTGAAGTAGCGTCTTGATTATAGGTAACGTACGTGATGGATCGGCCATCCATGTTAGGGCCAGATATGGCGTCAATAGTTGATGATTAACAATTGGCATCTTGATGAAAAATAGTATGATAAAGACAAGTGGAAGCCCAATAAGCGAGAATAGTAGTAGAATCCAGAATATTATATCAAATAGCGAACCAACGAATCTGCTTAGTCTAAACTGTGGTGCAATTGTTGACATTTATCTATCTGCCTCCACAGGCCAATAATTAAGTCCCCAATAAACGGCTGGCATGTTTCCTAGCAGCTCTCCTTTTAACAAATATGGCATACAAATCAAATTTCTAAAGGAGCCTACACTAATCTTAACTCTGTACGGTTCGGGTCTGTTGTTTGACACTATGTAATATCCAAGTGACCCTCTGCCAGATTCTACTCTTTTGTACACTTCGTCATTTCCGCCTTTTGGGTTTGGTTTTAGTTTTGTACGTACAGAGCCTGACTTTGGCATCTTTCTTATTGCATCCCTAATTATTCTACAACTTTCAAACATCTCAAGATACGGAATGTAAGATCTTGCGTAAGAGTCGCCTTCCTTTCTTACTACAGTTTCAAAATCCAAATTTTCATAGACATCATACGGTTCCTTCTTTCGTATATCAAAGTCCACACCTGAGGCTCTCAGAACAGAACCTGTTGTGCCAAGCCTTATTGCGTCCGTTCTTGACAATATGCCCGTTCCTTCCGTTCTGCTTATTAAAAGCGGATTTTTGTAAAATATAGGTTGATACTCTTTCAATCTCTTTTCAAAATAGTCTACTTGTCTGAGGCATCTTTCTTCAAAATTAGCAGGCAGATCATTTCGTACTCCACCTGGCACAAGATATGCATGAGTTACCCTCGCACCAGACATTGCCTCCAAAAGATCAATGAATAATTCACGATCGCCTGCTGGCCACATGAACATTGTAGAGTGACCCAAGAAGATGCCATAGATTGCAAGCCAGTAAAGTGTATAGATGCACCTATTGAGCTCAGATGCTATGACTCGAATGTATTTTGCTCTCTCTGGAACTTCAATTCCCAGCAGTTCCTCGACAGCTAGACAATACGGATACAAAATATTACATGAATCATGAATCACTGGTCTTTCCAAGTGCGGAATGTTTTGAATGTAATTTCTATACTCTGCCATTTTTTCTTCACCTCTATGGACGTACCCTGGATCTGGATCACATGAAACGATATAGTCCCCATCCACCTTTATGATAAGTCTCATATGACCTGAACCTGGATGTTGCGGTCCAACGTTGAGCGTCATTATTCTATCGTCTACTTTTTCAAGTTGGATTCCGGGAGGCAGTGGTGTTGTCATCTTATCTTCCCTTTATCTTGAAATCTTTTCTAAATGGAGGAATGTCCGCCCAATCCTCTGGTAAAAGCAGCCTTCTATTATCTGGATGACCTTCAAAGTACACGCCAAACATTTCAAAACATTCTCTTTCATGAAATTCAACGCTGTAAAAAACCTCTCTTAGCGATGTCATTCGTGTACTGTCTTTTCCTGGATTTGGAATTTCCTCGCGCGGTACGCGAGTAGCAAGTGTTAGAACCTGAGTAGCCAGATTGTCATCAGTATAAGACCCAAGATGATACACAACCTCAATTTCTTTCGAATCTGGGTAATCTACACCAGCAACTGATTCAGCATGATCATATCCCAATTCATCACGGATAAAAAAGGCTACATCCAAGATATCTTCTTTCTTTGTAGAAACTCTAATTCTGCTTGATCTTACGTAATCTACGTTTACCTTTGAACCAAATTTTGAAGCGATTTTATCAGAAATAGACTTTTCAAATTCAGGTATTGGTTTAGGGTGAATGGGGGAGTCTGGAGAGAAATCGATGCCTTTTTCTTCATAAAATTTTTTTGTTTCTTCCTTGGATAAAGACCCGATATCTTCAGAAGGTGTCGCCGCAGTCTCACTGGGCTGTCCGTCCTTTTCATTTTCTGAGCTCATTTTTATACGCCTTTCATCCGTTTAATTTTTTCTTGAAGCAGCATGCATCCTTGGATGAGAGTTTCTGGCCTTGGCGGACAGCCCGGAACATAGACGTCTACTGGAAGCACACCGTCAATGCCAGGAAGTACGTTGTATGAATCAAAGTATAAGCCTCCAGTAATTGCACATGCCCCCATAGCTATCACGTATTTTGGATCAGGCATTTGATCATAAACCATTCTTAATCTGGGAGCCATCTTTCTTGTTA
>JBOGRD010000008.1:0-82774 GCA_050749405.1 Nitrosotalea sp. | reverse complement strand
CGGCAGCGGTCAGTGCATTGGAATAATAGAGCTGGGTGGAGGATATAGTGAATCAGATCTAAAGTCGTACTTTGCAAAGATTGGATTATCTGCTCCAAAAGTCTCAGCAGTCTCTGTTGATGGTGCAAGCAATAGCCCTGCCGGAAGCCCAGATGGTCCTGATGGCGAGGTTATGCTTGACATCGAGGTCGCCGGGTCGATTGCGCCTCAGGCCAGCATAGCAGTTTACTTTGCTCCAAATACGGACGCTGGATTTCTTGATGCGATAAACGCTGCCGTACATGACAATGTCAACAAGCCGTCTGTTTTGTCCATAAGCTGGGGGGCTGCAGAATCCAACTGGACATCTCAAGCGCTAAGTGCCTTCAACCAAGCATTTCAAAACGCGGCAGCACTTGGCATTACGGTTTGTGCGGCGGCAGGTGATAATGGCTCGTCTGACGGAGTTGGTGATGGCCTTGCTCACGTGGATTTTCCCGCATCAAGTCCATATGTGCTTGGGTGTGGTGGAACACGCGTAAATTCATCTAACAACAAAATTGTAAGCGAGACTGTCTGGAACGATCTTCCAAACGGTGGAGCTACTGGTGGTGGAATTAGCGATTTTTTTGATCTTCCAAGCTGGCAGAGTGGCGCAAAGATTCCTCCATCATCAAACCCCGGTGGTCGTAAGGGAAGGGGAGTCCCTGACGTGGCAGGAGATGCCGATCCAGTTACAGGATATGATGTACTGGTAGATGGAGAAAGCGCTGTCATAGGTGGAACAAGCGCTGTTGCACCTCTTTATGCCGGACTAATAGCTGTCATGAATCAAAGCATAGGCCGTCCAATAGGTTATCTTAATCCTTTACTTTACACAAAAGTTTCTGGTTCTGTCTTTGCAGATATCACTAGTGGGAATAATGGATCTTACAAGGCTAGTACTGGCTGGGATGCATGCACAGGCCTAGGAAGGGCAGACGGGGCAAAGCTTCTCAATGCATTAAAAGCAAGCTAGATGTGAAATCTTTGTACTGATTACAGTCGGTGTTCTGATTGTATACAATCATTTGTCAATTGACTGGAAATCGACTGTTTGTCTTTCTACTGGGTTCGAGCTGCCGGTCTTGTAAAACTTGAGAATCTTGAAACCAAATCTGAAGTAAAGTTTAAAATCAACTTTTAGAGCAGTTCACCATTGGTAAAACCAATTCCTGACGGATATCACAGTGTGACTCCAACTTTGACAATAAAAGGAGCGTCAAATGCAATTGAATTTTATAAAAAGGCATTTGGAGCACAAGAACTTTACAGATATCTAGGACCTGATGGCAGATCAATAATGCATGCAGAGATCAAAATAGGCGATTCTATAATTATGCTAAATGATGAGCATCCACAGATGGGATGCCTATCTCCACAATCGGTAGGCGGTACAAGCAGCGGAATTTTCTTGTATGTACAAAATGCAGATGATGTATGGAACAAGGCTATTTCTGCAGGAGCAAAACCACAGGTACCAATGATGGATGCATTTTGGGGAGATAGATTTGGCTCAATTATAGATCCTTTCGGACATGTATGGAGTATTTCCACTCACAAAAAAGACATGACTCCTGACGAACTCAAAAAAGCAGGAGAAGAGTTCATGAAACAATGCAAACAGCATTAATTGTGGATCTTGTAAGATTAGATACTACACAATAGTTATGGCCGCTGCCACTAGGCATCCTAATGCATAGAATAGCCAGTCAATCAGACCATCACGATAGCTGTCCCCTTCTACCCATTTGTCAAATGTTACTTCTTTTACTGCAGATATCAAGAGGATGATAAATGCCCCGATGTACCATGGATAGTGCAGAGCTACGGCTGCAAAGACAAAGGCACTGCCTGCAAAGAAGTGCAACAGCTGGGAAAGAACAAAAGCAGAAGGACGCCAATTTCCTAACTTCATACCTTAGATGAAGATGTCCTGGGTCATATACATTAGATTCAAGCCTAGTTGTGGCTGAGAGTTTCTAAGATAATCAAGTCGCCCCAAGAATATCAATAGAAGAATTCTGCAGAAGATAGTTACACAAAACCTGTACGGATTTGGAATCAAATTTGTCAAATTAGCAAACGCTTTACAAAAAATATGTTTTACTGATAAATTGATAGTGAGTCTTTTCTACCATGCAAAACATGTACGTTTGATTTGAATCACAGAATATTCATCTTTTCCATTCTAATTCTTACAATCTCGCTAGTTCCCCAAGTTGTGTTAGGTGAAAATATGAATTTGACAGGCAGTTTGAACCTAAACGAGGTTCAGGAAACAAGTAATACCAGTTTACTTTTGTCCCTGGCAGTTTCATTAGCTGAATCAGTCATACCCATAGTGATAGGCGCCACAGTAGGACACAAGGCAATGAAGTACTGGCAGGAGAAAAAGGAGAAAGTTGCAACTAAAAGTAGTGTTCTTGCAGATTATGTCCAGTCGTTCAAACGCCGTGGCGCTTTACTGGATGGCTTTGTTAAGAGGATTTTTGGTGCATATATCGTGTTTGAAAGGGATGCCAAGTCACAACTAGTTACGATAAAAGATTATACTGATGGAGAGTTTGGCATTCAAGGATTTTTAAAATTTCCATCGGATGCAAATGAACTGCCATCAAGGAGATTTGCCGAAGAATACAAGGAGCTTGTTCTAGAAACAGACAAGACTGCGCATGTTAAAAACCGCCTTTACTCAAGTCTTGGACTCTATTACAAAGATGGTAATGAGGCAACCAAGAAACTAGAATACATAGAAAATTTATTAAACAAGGCAGAACTTGTGGTCAACAAATTCTTCAGTTCTACAAATGGGGATGACTTTGTCAAGTTACGTGATAATTATTTTGCCCTGAGTGAGAAGATTGCAAGCGAAACAGAAAACATAGGATTAGAATTGACCAGATTGAGATTCAGATAATTAATTGAAAACTAAAAGATGGATCTGACAGAAGAACTGTAGCATCTTTTTTTCTAGACATTCTTAGCGATGAATTATGCGAAGTGTTTTTTATCTACTGTTTGATACAATTACGATAAATGATTTTCCCATTCTCTAAAACTGGTTCAAAGAAATCAGATGGCAGCAGAACCAGAAAGAATGGCACCACGAATACAGATCTTGCCGCTATAAAGAACATAGTAATAGTACTGCAAGAAAACCACACGTTTGATAATTACTTTGGGACATTCCCCGGAGCCGATGGGACAGGCGGAAAGAGTATCTGTCTGCCAGAAACGCCAGGATCGGCAAACTGCGTCTCTCCGTTCCATGATTCCAATCTTACTCCAGTAGACATGAACCATAACTCGAGATCTGCCCAGAAGGATTACGATGGTGGAAAGATGGACGGCTTTGTGTATTCTGAAGGAAACAGGGAGACTATGGGTTACTACGACCAGGGAGATCTTCCTCACTACTGGAAGGCAGCACAACAATACGTCCTCTGCGACATGTACTTTACTTCTGTCATGAGCGAGAGTGCACCAAATCATCTCTATTTGGTAGCAGGAACATCAGGCGGCATACTTGATGACAACGTTCCAAACAAGCTTGGCTTTCCCCCAATATTTGAGCAGTTAGACAAGGCAGGTGTCTCATGGAAGGTATACGGTTTTACAAACTGGTATAAGAGCTTTGAATATGTCCAGAACTCGCCAACTGCCAAGTCAAACTTTGCCAAAGTAGGTGACTTTGTAATAGATGTCCAAGAGAAAAATCTTAGCCAGGTCTCTTGGATAATTGGAGCCCCCGGCGGTGATGAGCACCCTCCCAAGAACATCCAAAATGGCGAGGGTTCTGTGACAAACGATATAGTAAACAAGCTTGGAGCTAGCATCTACTGGAACTCGATAGCCATCTTTGTGACATGGGATGATTACGGTGGTTTTTTTGATCATGTACCGCCTCCACAGGTAGACAAATTTGGATATGGATTCAGGGTGCCGTGTCTAGTAGTATCGCCTTTTGCAAAAACAGGCTTCATCGACAGTATTGTAAACGACCACACTTCCATATTGAAGTTCATCGAAGATCGTTATGGATTGTCTCCTTTGAGTACAAGGGACGCGGCAGCAAACAACATGATGGAATCTTTTGATTTCGCTCAGCCGGCCAGATCCTTTCTGCCCATATGAGATAACATGGCACATGTAACTATGTCTAGCGTATTTTGAAGTCATGTAATATTACATACAGTACCAAACAAAAACTTGGGGTTGTGATACGATCCAAGTTTGAAAGATATTCTATTCGTACTAGGATACCGCTATGATCAATCTTACGAAGAATTTCTGCGTTCTGTTTATGTAATTCTTGACATATTCCAACATATTGTCTGACAAGAATCCGTTAGATCTAAAGGAATTAGAAAAAAAGGCCAACAAATTATTAGATAATGCTGACTACAAGAGTTACAAAATTGAATCCATGTTAATCCCTCGTGATAGAGATGTTGCTACCGTGATTGCAAGATCAGATGATTTTCAAATTATTCTAACATTGGAGAACACTACTGGCAAATTGCTTGCCAAATCTGAACGTCATATCCACAGTACTGGCATAGCAGAATCGACCATACAAGTGTCAGCCAAGCTGGCACATGAGATACAAAAAAATCTGCAAAAAGATGATGATACGCTCTATGAGGAAATAGCAAGGTATCACGAGTTACGCTTTGGCCATAGAATCACTGCAAAGATAGACTATAAAAAAAGAGGCAGAGAGATATTTTATGAGATACAAGAAATGCTCTATAAAAAAGTCTGTATTGATTTTCAATTTTGCAAAAGATCTAACCGATTGAAGAGTCTGGATCCCATATCTCAGGCAGCACTGGTATTTCAAATTGCATATGGTGCATCAGGAGAGGCAATTCCGATATGGGTTGCGATAGGTCAATCAGCTGCACTGATTGTAAAAGCAGGCCTGTCTAGGTTCTGCAAGTGTGCATAAACAAATGTGTTGAACACGATACCCAAATTAATAAAATCGGCCATTTGCAAAAAATTTATGACTGCATGTTTTCTCATTACCCAAACAGAAAGATACGCTTTTTCCAGATTTAGACTGTAAGCATGTCCTTACCGGACTTGTGTATTATGGTAACATGCTTGTTCATGAGCTCTTTTGTTGGAATTACCACACTTTCGTTATTCTCATTTGTTATAATTATGTGCAACAATTCGGCAGCCGTGATTGTTCCCGCAATATCTCCAATCTTTATTTTCTGGCCTACTTTGAATATCGTCCTTTGTGCAGATGCACCGGCTATTGCTGCTGGCAGCACATCCTTTAGGGTAAAGCCCAGACCTATGGCAATGGCTACTCCTACTGCTATTGCAATGCTCCATGAGAATGCGGATACAAGTGTAGGTATTACTGATTGGCCAACTCCGATTTGTGTGAGACCCACTGCAAAGACGATACTGTAAACCACAGTCTTTACTCCTATGCCTATGTATCTTGTACCCCCATAATGCCTTACCATGAGCTCATGGTTTACCCACTTGATCACATAGTTTGCAATAATAGAACCTATCATGACAATAAGTACGAAAGCAAGTAGGTTTGGAATCCATAACCAAAGTGATGTCATTGCAGTAGTAAGCTGTTGCAATTGTAATGCGTTAATGGCTGCCACTACAAAGAAGAGATAAACGAACCACCTTATTGTTGCTGAAACCAGGTGAACAGAGTCAAATTTACCCATGGTTTCTTCCACCAAGTGGACCTCCGATATGCTTTGCAGGTTTGTTTTTTGCATGATTTTCTTTGCAGCTTTTTCAACTATCCTGCCCACTATTTTTCCTACAACAAATCCAATTGCCAAGAGGGCACCAGCCGCAATTATTTTAGGAGCTGCTTCTGCTATGGAATTAGCAAAAGTTGTCAATGCAGTAGTTTCTGGAGCATAGAATGCATTACTAGTACTAGTTTGCGCATAGGCCAAGTTTGCACTAAAACCTAATGCGATTACAGAAAATATCATAATGCCACATATTGACAAAGCTAAACTAGATCTTTTTGGATTAGATACCAAGATCCTCTCATCTTTTCGTAGCTATTTCTACATAGACGCACAGACTCTTCTTACTGCATACTAAAATCTTCTCAACCTAAGATTTTGAGCGCGATTTTTTCAGATTTTATCAAACTTGGAAAGATTAAATCTTCTCAAACAGTTTGGTAAAGAAAAAATATTTTACATTAACAAGAGCAGAGTTGGAAATAATACAATGACGTTTTTAAAGAACATACAAATCAGATTTGATTAGAAACTACAAAATTAAGCCATTTTGTCGCATTTTGGATAGCTTTGCTATCTTTTTTTATCTTTTAACGGTATTTGATGTCAAAGTTAATGTTAAATGGGTTTAGATTATCAAATTTGGGATGGATGAGTTTGAAGAATTTGCCTTTGCCCTTTTAGATCAGCTTTCAGTAGAATTAAGCGAAGAAAACACAATAAAAGAATCCCAATCAAAGGCTGCTGAGGCCTTTGCCTCAAAAATAACTTTTGATGACATTAAGGAAATATCAGAGAGGCTGTTTTCCGACAGTGCCCAAAAAGTGTACGAATTTACTGGAATTTCAGTTCCAGATGGCACCAAAGTCGAGTCTCCAGATTTAATAGAATTCAAGCGCCTAAAGGGTCGCAAGGTCTTCCCTACAAGAAACGCCTCTTCGTTTGTAGACGAACTCTTCACCTCAATAGCACACGAGAATACTGAGAAGATAGCGCAACTTGCAAAGAACAACACGCCACAGTTTCTTGTATATTCCACATATGCCAAAGGATACATCTCACAGATATCCACCACATATGGAGACTTTTACGAGTCGGCTATATACCTAAACAGATTTGTCCTTTCAAGTTATCCACAAATAATTTTGCACAAGCACGGCATTCCATACGAATCTAGTTTTGATCAAGTAAATTCAGGATATCTTGGAGCCTTGAAGATGACCATGTTAGAAGAGCAGGTTCACTCTGTCCAAAAGAACCTCTACGAAACAAACAAGAATGCAGTGACTATGGTAAATGAGATAAACGAGGAACTTGCAAACGTAATACTGGCACTTGATAGTGCCAAGATAAAAACACTCTATGAATACCTGCAACTCCCACCAGTTCCGGATGAATATCCAGTGGCACAGAGAGCAAATCTCTTTTTCACTTTAAATCCTGACAACTTTATAGTCAGAGTTCTTGGACCCGATGTAATGACATTTACCAATGTCTCAGTAGACCCAAAGATACTAGAAATGATTCCTCAGCTGCTAGACGTTTATCAGAGATGGCTCAAGCCCATACAAATTCATCATGCAGCATTTACAATCATGGAAGGAATGGCTGAATTTGCAGTTAGAAGCATACTAAAGGACGACAAAGACTTTCACAACTACCTGATAACATTTGCAAACACGGACTTATCTTCGTATCAGGTAAGAAAAAGCATGGGCATGGATTTCACAGAATATGTGTCAACCAAGATTGGCAAAGACACGTACAAGAGACTGATTGATGATCCTCCTACAACAAGAGAACTCAAAAATCCTGAAAGCTATCTTAAAAGAATATGAATGATTTTGATCCATTTGTAGCAGAGTGGATTACTTATGCAAGAAATCCTAGATATTCCCTTGTTGAAAAATGCCTGAAACTTGCTCAGACTCTAGAGTTTCCTGATCTTGACCTAAGTCACTATATTCAAAAGCTAAATTCCATGGGAGAAGAATTGCGAAATTCTGTTTCTGATGTGAAAAATCCAACATACTTGGTTTCCATGTTAAACGAATACATGTTTGATAACCTTGATTTTCATGGGGACAGTGACGACTACTATAACCCCAGAAATAACTTTCTAAATATAGTGATTGATAAAAAAAGCGGAATCCCGATCACATTGTCAATAATTTACATTCATCTAGGTAGCCACATAGAATTAGACCTAAGACCTGTCGGCTTTCCAGGCCATTTTCTGGTAAAATACTCAGAAGAGATGATACTAGATCCCTTCAACGGTGGCATACTGCTAGATATCGATGATCTACAAGAGATACTTGAGATGACATATGGAAATGGCATACAATTCAGTCCAGACTATCTAAACGAAATAGAGCCAGAAAACATACTGATCAGAATTTTAAAAAATCTAAAAAATTCTTACATGCAATCTTTCAACTACAAAATGGCCATGCATTGCATAAACATGATTCTGGGACTGGTTCCTGATTCTCCAGACGAGATCAGAGATAAGGGAGTTGTGCAATCAAGATTGTTTCAAAACGAGCTTGCCTTACAGTCACTTGAAAGATATTTGGAGTTGGCACCAGAAGCAGACGATGTTGATTATGTCTTAGATTTGATAAGAAGTATCAAGGAAAAAGCTAATCAATAATTGATTTAATGTCAGTTCCTTTCTTGATCAGTCGATGTTCGTATCTTACAATCTTGTTTCTCATTGTACCTTTTATAATATCCACTTCGTGCCTGAGTGTTGCTACTTCATCTTCAAGTCTAGCTACTCGCTCGTAAATGGACTCTTCTGCACTCTCTGCCATATATCCAGTCTGCGCTAGATCTGACCTTAAAAATTTATGGTTTATTTTGTTGAGGTTTTTGTCAGTATTTTACTACAGGTCAAACTCTGAATTGCATGCCTGGCACTTGCCTTTCTCGCTGCCAATCACGCCTATTATCAAAATCTTTCCTATTGTACCGCATTTAGGACACAAACCCGTTGTAATGTTCTTTGGACCGCTTGTTCTTGGCTTTACTGTTTTTCTCCTTACCATTACTGGAAAGAATCTCAAATTCGGTTTATTAAGTCTAAGTGTAGATCGCGGAAAGCGCGGGGAGTGGGATTCGAACCCACGGGTCCTTGCGGACATGGGATTAGCAATCCCACGCCCTACCAGGCTAGGCGACCCCCGCACAGATGTGCTGAAATTTAAACTGTTATTATATTATTGCTAGTCCAAGCAAGTTGCAGACTCGAGATGATTCATATTTCATCAATAGACATGCCGCAGGACCATTAATCATGGTGTAGGTATTTTGCCTACTCTTCGCCAAAACGCTTGTAGTTATCAACAAGGTCCTTTAACGGCATTTGCTTGCCACCTACGATTTTAAGGTCTACTTTGATCTTGCCTTTTTCAATAGTAATTATGTTGTAGGTATTTTCAAAAAGACCTCGTACTCTTTCTGATGACGCGGTTCCAGCGTTGGCAATTGACAGGTTTCCAAAATGCCAGAACCAAGGCCTGTGCTTGTGGCCACACAATACCAAGTCGATCTTGCTTGCAAGTGCGGTACGCAATACGTCACCTGAATCAATTACAGTAACCCTATCGGTTCCTGTGTCAGGTACACCAATCAAATGATGATGCATGGCAAGTATCTTTGTCTTGTCTTCATACTTTTTCATAGTACGCTCAAGCCATAGATTTTGCCTGTATCCGACCTCACCCTCATCCCTATCAGGTCTTGCGGTCCCAAGAGTTACCAGCATTGTATTTTCATCCAATTCGTTTACGGAATCTATGGGAAAGAATTTTTTGAACAGCAGGTATCCAGTATTTCGATAATCATGATTGCCACTTATTGCAATTATTTTGTCTGTTTCAAATTCAGTAAACTTTTCCTTGCATTTTTTGTATTCTTTGAGTAACCCCTCGTTAGTCAGATCGCCCGTTACTACAATAGCAGAAGGCTTGAGATCATTGACCTCACGTACCACCTGATCGAAGACTTTCTCCTGAAATTGTGCCCCCACGTGAATGTCTGAGATTTGAACTATTTTCATGATTTTATCATAACAAATTATTGTTTAAGCTTTGGTATTTCTTAATCGAATTCTTGGAAAATTTTCTAGTTAAAGTTAAATATACTCAGCCTATCACCATGGCTGATTTGGGTAAGAAAGCTGCAATCATCAAAGGAGACGGCACCGGTCCAGAACTTGTCGATGCCATGTTACGCGTTCTAAGAGCTTGTAATACTCAGATTGAGATTATCTTGTGTGACGCAGGTTCCGAGCAATGGGAAAAACATGGTGGTACCACATACATTCCAGATGCAACTATGAAATTACTTGAAGAATGTAGCGCGTGTTACAAGGGACCCACTACAACCATTCCACGCCCTGATGCGCCAAGAAGTGTTGCGGTTACCATTCGTCAAAAATTTCAACTCCATAGCAATATCAGACCTATCAAGACATATGATAGGCTTTCTCCTAACAAAAAACTGGATTTTGTTTGTTTCAGAGAGGCCACAGAAGGTCTCTATTCAGGAATCGAGTTCAAGATCTCCGATGATGCCGCGATTGCAATAAGGAAGACAACAAGAAAAGGTTGTCAAAGAATTGTAAAATCTGCCTTTACATGGGCAAAACAACGTAACATCAAAAAGATCTTTCCAATAACCAAGAGAAATATTCTCAAAGAAACAGACGGAATTTTCTGGAGCGAGGTAGAAAAAGCAAAGGTTGAGAATCCTGGCATCGAGGTAGAGGAATATTATATTGATAATATGACCCAACAGTTGGTTAAAAATCCAGAGAGGTTCAACGATTCAATTTTGGTAAGTACCAACCTCTTCATGGATATCATATCAGAATGTGCGTCAGGAAATATTGGTTCAATTGGAAACGTCTATTCTGCCAATATAGGAGATTCTTACGCTATGTTTGAGCCTGCTCATGGAAGTTCGCCAAAATACAAGGGATTGGACAAAGTCAATCCTACTGCTGCCATTTTATCAGGTGCATGGATGACGGAATATCTTGGGGAACCAGACATAAGAAACGCAATATTTGCTGCAACCGAGCAGGTAATCAACGAAGGAAAGTATGTCACGTACGATATCGGCGGGAATACCAGCACTTCCAAGATGGCCGAGGCCATTGCAGATGTTTCAAAACAAAAACTACGAAAGTAGATTAGATTCTTGTTTTCAGGTGCGAACGGGCAGATATTACTAGAACGGAAGCAATTGACGATACAAGAATAAAGTAGGATAGCGGGCCAAATTCTGGAACTGCCGTGTTTCCGTGTAGTGTAAAGTTTCCTGATGTTGGATTTTGTTCTTGACCTCCGCCAATCTTAGGAATTGAAATAATATCTGATGAATAGTCATTGCTTTCATTGTTCTGCCCAATAAGATTGTCTGCAGCTGCTTCAAAATTTAATCTGTATTTTCCAGATGGAGGGGTATTCCATACAAAACTTACGGGGGAACTCTGTTTTGCTGGAACGTTTGCGGTAGTGATGTTGTTGTAAAAAAGATATCCGGTATCATTTAGTATCTTTAGCCTAAAAATTATCGAGTTTGCATCAGTGCCGCCAGTATTTGCAATCTGTTTTGTCACTATCAATCCCTGGCTTGCAGTGCTGCCTTCATTTGTTATCAAGAGTGAACCATTAACCCATCCAAGCTCAGCATGAGTTGGATTGTTGTTTCTTACGACAACTACGCCAGAAGGCCACATGTCTACCTTATCATAATATGGGTATTTTCCTACAGTACCGAAGAACTGCGTAAAGGAGTGACTTGGCAGTATTTGCCCGCTATCAAATAATCCTACGGGGCCATAATTTGTAGTTCCTGTTGTAACAGTATGAGTTCTGTTATCATTGTTTACCCATGTAACAGTAGAACCTGGAGATATGTCAACCTCATAAGGCTTGTAGCATGATTGGTATGGCAAACAATGGTTGGATGTACCATTAACGATTGTTACTTGGGTGTCTGTGGCATATGCACTTCCTGTCAGCACAAAAAGACAAGCAAGTATTGATCCTATACCATACATTGCATATCTTGATTTCAATGAATCAAAGACAGCCATTTTAGGGATAAACCACACTCATATCTTATGAGTAATGCTATTCTCTCCCAGATAAGTTTAGAGTTTGATACATTCCACAAGTACCAGTTCTTCGAAGAATAGCTTCTTTTTTGCAATTATTTTTACAGAAAAACCAAGGCCATCAGTTCGTCTTACTAGTTCTTGATAATTTGCAAGAGATGATGTCAAATATACCATCTTACCTTTTCGCCTTACCACTTTGCTTGCTGATTTTATTATATTTGTGGCAATGCCAAGACCTTCTGCCAAGCCATCTACTGCAGGATCGGCAATTTCCTCGGATGGTAAATATGGCAAGTTACATACCACTAGATCAAAATTGCAATTTAGAGTATCTGCAGCATTGCAGCAGATGCAATTTTCTACAATTTCATGTGCCTTTTTCAGTGCACAAAAATTGATATCGGTGGCCACTACAAATTCAAAGTTATCACATAAAACCCTTGCAAGAAAACCAGACCCTGTTCCTATGTCAAGTGCAGTGTTTCCTTTTTCGTTTTGAATGCTGTCAGCTAGAAATAGTGTGTCTTCTGCAGGCTTGTAATATTCATCAAATGATTTTTTTTGCAATATTGATTATCTCCCCATCAGATAGGTCTTCCAGTCTTTTATCAGAGTCCACAGTAAGGTCAAATTGTCTTGCAATGTTTCGCATGGTCTTTCTCTTATAGGAAAAGAGTTTGTTGACTGCCATTATGATGTCTTCAGACACCATTTGCTTTGGTTCTAGGCAGAGGACCACTGAATCTACCTTGGGTTGAGGCTGAAAGTGGGTTTTCTTGACATCCATTAGCTTTGTCATTTCCATGCAATAGCTAACAAGTACAGAGATGGCTCTTCTGCCCTTTCCCTTTCCTTCAAGCAACTTTTGAGCAAATTCCTTCTGAACCATTATTACTGCATGAGAAAACTTTCTTTGGACTAGCCATTCCATGGCATTTCGGCTCTCAGAATACGGCAGATTTGAGACAAATATGGTAAAATCCATATCCATCTCAAAGGCATCCCCATGTTCCAGAGTCAGATTTTTGACATTGGAGAATTTCCTTTTTGCTTCAATGTAAAGCCTGGAATCCTTTTCAACAGAGATTACCTTTTCTGCCTTATCACAAAGATAAGGGATCAAGATGCCTTTGCCAGTACCCACTTCGAGAACAACATCACTTTTTTTTATGGCAGCAAGATCAACTATAGATTTTGCAACTAAATCAGATGTTAGGAAATGTTGCCCCAATGAACGACGTTTATTTTCTGACAAAGAGATTCATCCTAGTTTCACCAGTGATCTCTTCGATGATTCTCTTTGCAATTTGTTTTGCAGGTTCTTTGAGTCCCACCCTTCCTTGCAGGTCCTTGAAATCAGAAAATTTTTGTTTTTCTCGCTCTTCAAGCATTGTTTTCATGTAGGTTTTTCCAATACCGGGAATCAATTCTAGTGCATGTATCCTAGGAGTCAGAGGCTGTGAGTTGTTTAGATAGTCTACAAATCTTTGTTCGTTATGCATGACTATCTTTTCAACCACAGACGCAAGTTCACTTTGTGCAGAAGATGAGATTTGATTAAATTCTAGCCTTCCCAGTACTGAAAGAATTTTTGTTCTTCCTTCCTTTCCTATGTAAACACGTTCACCAATTTCAAAAGTAGAATTTGGCATTGCAAGTAACTCTAGTATCGTAAGCCTCTCCTCGCCTATCGCTGTAACAATAATTCCGTCCCTTCCTCTTACGGTGGTTGACTTGCCACGGGTTACAAAATCTAACACGTACGCGTACTCTTCATACTTTCTAGTTTGAGCTCTCTCCAAGAAAACCCTGCTCCTGAGATTAGGTATTCTCCTTGATGAGATTTAGCATTTTTTCAAGCGTTTCTGCTAGAATCAGTTTTTTCCAGCCAAAAGTAAACGCTCTTAGTTCGGCCTCGGTGGTTGGAAGATTATTTACAATTTCAACTGCTTCCTCGTCAGTTATGTTGCATTCTTTGACAAGTTGTTGTTTGAGTTTCTTTCCGGCCTTTGAATCGATTTTTGCAAACTTGGTAACATAATCATACGTCCATCGCTGAATTTGATCCATAGATTCAGGATCTACCTTTTCCATGATTTCTTTAACTTCTGGAATAGAGACAGGTTGTTTTTTCTTAACTTCTTCCATATTTACACACCAAATGGTTTGATATGGTCTAACCTAGTGATTAAGGTTTTTGATTTTTTACCAAGATTGACTGCTAATTTTACTGTTCTGCGTCCTACTTCTTTTACAGTACCTACCTTTCCATGATACCTGCGGTGCGGTAAGGCCTTGTGTTGAGATGGATCTATTATTACTAAGACTTTGTCCCCGACCTTGTACTCTCGCAGTAAGAATGATACTCCTCTAATCTCATCCTTTGTCATTACGGATCGCGCCTTGTGCATAAATCCGTGGGAATGGCCTTTCGGCTTCTTAGTAGTCATATCTTTAGAACTTCAGTTGACCTCAATTTAATACTTACTGGCTGTAAAAAGGAAAACCGGTCTTGTTTTGGTCGTGTAGAACAATAACTGACAAATAAAGGAAATG
Organism: Nitrosotalea sp.; assembly: GCA_050749405.1. Lineage (GTDB taxonomy): Archaea > Thermoproteota > Nitrososphaeria > Nitrososphaerales > Nitrosopumilaceae > Nitrosotalea. The sequence continues at coordinate 68,317 of JBOGRD010000008.1, read as the reverse complement.
AGGATTTATTCCTCAGGATCTTCTTTCTTTTTCTTCTTTGTCTCTTCTTCTGGGTCGGATACACCGCCCTCGGTAACAGTAAAGAGTACTTCTTGTTCTGGGTGATGTGGGCTGTCTACCATTCTTGCAATTCTCTTCTTACCAGATTTCTTTAGGTAAACACGGTAAGTTGAGGCGTGACCGACAACATTTCCTCCGACCGGTCTTGTTGGGTCTCCAAAGAACGTGTCAGGAGAAGACTGGACTTGGTTGGTAGCTATTATTGCTACATTATATGCTTCAGCAGTTCTAGCAAGCAAATGCATGAATTTGTTTAGTCTTTGTTGTCTTACAGAAAGAGTTCCTCTGCCAAGATATTCCGCTCTAAACAATCCAACTGCAGAATCTACTACAATTAATTTTATCTTGTTTTCTTCAATTACAGGACCAACTTCTTGCATTATTAGTTCCTGGTGAGAGCTATTGTATGCTTTTGCCACTATGATTCTGTCAAGGGCTTTTTCTGGTTCTATTCCTTTTGCTTTTGCAATTGAGACAATTCTTTCTGGTCTGAATGTTCCTTCTGTATCAATGTACAAAACCCCTCCATCTAACCCACCCTCTTCTTTTGGTTTTTGGACGTTTACACATAATGTGTGGCAAAGTTGTGTTTTTCCGGAGCCAAATTCGCCATAGACTTCGGTAACTGCCTGTGTTTCTATTCCTCCATCAAACAGAGTGTCAAGGGAGTTAGTTCCAGTAGAGATCTTGCCTATATCCTGTCTTCTTTTGTAGATCTCAGTCGCGCTGACAAACTCTTTTTGAAGTTGACCATTCTCAACCAGTTGTTGTCTTGCCTTGTTTACTATTTTTACAGCTGCATCGATATCCATTCCGGTAATTTCCGATATATCTACAGGACCTCTTACAACAAGATCCAGTATGTTATGGACTCCTGCATCGCTGAGCTTCTTGGAAGTTACGGGGCCTACCCCTTCTAGACTTTCTAATCTTAAGTCATCCATCTTACCGTATGGTACGGTACCAGTACCTAATAAAGATATTGATTGAAGGTTCTTTAGTCAATGTCGGTTGTTATTGGTATGTTCAAATCGGTTGGTAGAAATGGAATTTAGAATAGGAACTGTCTTAAGGAATTGCCAAGTATTTGAAAAACAAATCCTATCATAAGAGCAATCAAGCCATATTTACGATATTGATATTTTTGTATATGACTCATTTCTATTTTCTCTGGTTCTTTAGCAATTTTTCTACTCTTGGCAAGTTCAGGCAATGTTATCAAGAATGCACCAAGTAAATCAATTCCTAATCCTATCGTAATTAATACGGTTTCTGCCATCATATTTTAAGAAAATTGTATGTATATTAATTTTGCTTAGATGCATTTTGAATAATCGTTAACCATTTGTTATTGCCTTGAATCTTTATCCCTGCCTTATCTGCTGGTGTTTTGCCGTCTAATGCCATGTGCGGTCTAAGATAGTTGTGATACATCTGATACCCATCAAACATTACAGAGTCATCCTTTTTGATTCCACGAACTACTTTTTCACGATCTCTAAACTCTCCGTTGAGTCTTTCCATCTTGTTGTTATTCATATCACCTGAAAGTCGTATATGCTTGATATGCAAGGTTCGCTTTTGTCTGTCTATTTCCCAAAATTCCTTTTGGTATGCTTCTTCGTATGATTTCAAACCATCAGTAACTAGAACTCTTGGTTTAGTTCCTGTTACTTCTTTGCCTTTTCTAAATAGTGAACTTGCATCATGAGTTTCTTTCGTATTTGCTACTTCTTGTGCAATCCAAAATCTGGTTTCATCATCCATTAGAGAAAATACATACTTCAATTCCCCTCTTACCTTTACCCATACTTCGTCTGCTCTCCAAGCATCTCCTACTTGTGGAATTATCTTGTTAAGGTATTCCAACATAATTTTTGTGTATTTCTTGATCCAGCCATAGATTGTCTTGTATGTTACTACGATTCCCTGTACTCTCATGAATTGCTCAATATTTCTTAGAGATTCTCCTGTAAAGTACATCTGTAGTGCCATAGTTACATGTTCAGGCGAGTGTTTCATCTTCTGGAATCCAAGGTTTATCGAGAAAGTCTTATGGCAGTCCTTACACGAGAATCGTTGAATATTTCCTGATTTGTTGTGTCTCAAGCCGAATTTGATTAGATTCTCAGACTTGCAAAATAGGCACGAATCTCCCTTTATTGGTGATATTGTAACCATGTTGTTTAACCGTGCCTCTTCTCTCATCCTCAGGCTGAACTCTACTGCGTGAATGTGTTTACAACAAATTCGTCTGAAAGTATGATCAGGACAAGAACAATGCCAAGCATCTGTTTTGATAACATCATAATCTCTTTTAGTTGTCTGTGAATGTACTTTGTAGTAGTCATCTCTTACACGGATTAGATCGCTTTTTAGTGCGATTGTTTTTCCTTTTTCTTCACGAGGGTTTGTTTGTGTCATTCTTATCTACGTATATATTATCTACGTAGTTATATTAACCTTTTGTTAAATACGTAGATACTTTTTTATACGTAGTTAGTACAATTATGATATGCCCAAATGGAAGAAAGACGCTAAGGAATTTACTGTTAGTGTGAATTACAATGAAGTTAGAGGCTATCAATCATCCATTCCAAAACCTGTGATTGATGTTTTAGGCGAACCCGAAAAAGTTACGTTTGTTATCGATCATGGTCATGTTAAGATTTTAGCTGTCAAAAAATAATCAACTTCCTAAAAAATTAGAGTGATTTGTTTACGAACAAAAATAGAACCCCCCTGATCTGAATCGTAAAATCCTTTTATAGCAAGATCATATTAGCTGAAATACCCTATGAAGAGAGCGGGGGTCGCACGTGTTTTTGCCTTTGGTCAGGCAAGAGAACCCCTAACACGTCTCCGCTTCTCTGAGGGCATTTTTCGTTAAGTAGAAGTTTCTACTTTTTCGTTTATCGTTATTGATATTTGTTTATATTTATTTATAAACATTCACGCACGAAAACTACAATTTTGTAGTATTCACCGAATTTGTTATTTTCAACAACCGATTGGAACATACCTATAACAACCGACATCAACCTAATAACCTGATTGAAGGTTCTGTTCTATTCATGGGACATTGTTTACCGTGTTTTTAGTCGGGACATTCTAAAATATTTTGAATGCCACGATTGCCCAAACTATACATGCCACAGCTACCATACAGCCCAAAATCACAGCTATTGTTTTCAATATCATATTATTAGAATTCCATGTTAATATGTATTTGTCATAATTTCATGCCTATTAAATTAAATAAGATTGTGAGAGAATTACATCTCGGCGTGGTGACAGAGCATGGTTATCGTGCTTACCTATCAAGTAAGAGGGTCGTTGCATGCTTCGTGGGTTTATTTTTTCTCTAGTTTCTCTATTTTTTTCTCTAATGCTTCTAGTCGATCGACTATCCTATTTACAGAGTTTATCAGTTGCTTAACGAATCCTTCCAAATCTGAAATTCTTTCTTCAGTCGTCTTACGTCCGCTTTTATTTCCTGACAAGTCGATATTCCATTCTCATCTGGCATAATTTAACATTCTTGGTAAGGTTGCTTTTATTGATTATTGCTGCAAGCGTTCTCAATCAATGTTTTCCACTTATCATTACCAACGATCTTAATACCACATGCTTCACTCGGTGTCTTACCGTCTAGGCTCATGTGTGGACGTAGATAGTTATGATACATTTGATAGCCATGAATCAAAACCGAGTCTTTTACCTTGATACCACGAACAACCTTCTCACGATCCCGAAACTCTCCGTTTAGTCGTTCCATCTTGTTATTGTTCATATCACCTTTCAAATGGATATGACGAATGTGAATCTGTCTTGTCTAACTTTCCATGACATTGAAAAATTTGGTCATATCTTCCGCACTAACTAAATCATCCAAGCGGGCTTTAACCTCGTTTATTATGTAATCATAATCTTCCTTGTACACGTCTTTTAGTACAGCTTTCAGATATTCCGGATGTTCACAACATTCCCTAATATCACTATCATATAGTGCGTTGAGTTTGGCTACAACCAAGTTATATTTTGTATTTCCCATACTCATCAGAACAACTTCCAAGCATGATATTAGAGCAATTTTATGTTGTTCGTCAAAACGCCCCACACAATTCAATAACGATCGTATTTTTAACTATTTCCAAATTGTGAAAAATTAATCAAGTTTACTCGTATTTTGGATAACCTCTATACATTTGCTGCTTTCTTCAATTTTGACTCCACGGGCTTTGGCAGTAATCAATCCCACGTGAGGTCTATTGTAGTTATAGAATACATCATGGCAGTTATGCCAACTTTACAGCGCATCTCTTGTAAAAATCGGTTGATGAGGCAAAAGACAGAAAACTACTATTCATAAACAGGAGAATGGTTTTGTTGTGATTTTGGGCTTCTGCTATTTAATTTGTAATGAGTTTTTGTTGTTTTGGCGTCTTTTAGTGTTTTTCTAACAAACTGGCTTGTTTTTTTCTTCGTGTCATTTACTTTTTCTTCATTGTTTGTTTGAATTATAACATCATCAATGAAAGTATAGTTGACACTATTGGATTTCACTGCTCTTACTCTGTTGATTTTCTTTTTTCCTTTCATTTTTAGATCCATATCACATCAGTTATTTGGCAAGACAATAATTTGTTAAAATCACAATTAAAACGTGTCAGAATACCTTAACTACAAAACATTTGCTTTATGGCAAATAACTTGATGTAGACACTGTCAGACCTAGTTTTGTACGAAAATTTAAGTGTTTTTTGCTCTTGCGTGATTAAAGGAACTGTTACAAGTTGTTTTTGTTGATTTTTCTAGTTTTCTTTCAGTTGATAAAACTAGGTTTTACCAATGTATTTTACATGCTGAAAATAATACAGGCTACCTAAAGGATAGTTAAATCCAAAACCAAGAGGAATATTTCTTACACTCTCTTGATGTACCATTCTATAACCCTCCTTTGTTAGTTTGTCAACCAGTTCAAAAAACTCTTCATTACCGCCCAATTTACGCAATACTATAGCTACTGCGTCAGTTTTCTTAAAGACCATGTCTTTATGTTGGAAAATTTTCTTCAGAAATTGCCCTTCGCTTTTCATATTGCTTCCCTGATAACTAGCTAGTTCCTTTGCAATACCTGCATTTTCTTCAGTTGAATCCTTAATGTCGCTTATCTTATCTGTCACAGAATCCTTAATGTCGCTTATCTTATCTGTCACAGAATCCTTAATGTCAGACACTTTATCCAGTTTTTCCCCTATTGTTTCTTTCAAGCCTTTCAATAATCCTGAATCGGCTTCACTCAATATATGATATACGTCCTTAGCTATCATAAAAGGTAGATCATGCCCAAGCAAGGTGAGAAACGGTAGTAATCATGATTCTACACTTGTACGTAGGCCCTAACAATTCAATCACTTTGTTTTAAATGATTATCAGCACTTGTCTTTTTTGAAATCACTAGATTTCCACAATTTTAAAAAATCTTTCTGTTTTTTACATCTACATGATTTTCCTACAACCCTTGCAATCTTCTTTTCTTTTTTTCTTTTAGTATTATCCATCCAAATCCAATACTTGCTGCGCCAAAGATAGCTGCTGATACGCCAAGTCTTAGCAGAGCATTTTCTCCAGGTTGATGAAGAAACGACAGATTATAACTCACGGGTTCGTTCTGACTATCTGAGATATTCAAAATATAGCTACCAGGTTGTACTATCCATACAGTAGAATCGGTCGTATCAATTCCTTTCAGATCCATTACATTGGTGTCAGTCTGTGCACAGTCTGCATAGTTACTATCCCCCATAGGGCATAGTGCAACAGTTGGATTTCCTTGAGTGATATGGAGTTTTACAAACTTGTCATTATGAGCTACATCTACAGTCAAAAAAGAATTTTGTACCCCAGAGGCAGCATTTACAAAGTTTAGTGTATTAGATACAATTGGAATTTCTTCCAGTTCCGAAATCCTTACAAGGCCGGAGCCAAACCACATGAGAAGACATATGCTGGCAATTTCCGCTATAACGTAAATTTTAAAATTCAAAGCAAATCCCTTTGCCACATAGGTAGTAACTGAGAGATTTTTCCATACAGTAAGGTATTGCTACACAGTCTTTTAGCATTTGTTCTGATTCTACCTAGTAGATGAATTTTGTCAATCATGTACCGTCTTTCTACTACAAGTAGGATATGCTTTTTTTGATCCTCGCTCCAATCTCTTTCTTGTATCTACTATACAACTACTTTGTATTTAAAATTCCCCAACGCATCAAATGTTTACAAAATCAATATTTGTGAATTGACTGTCTATTGTATACTAGCTGGTTTTATTTCCACATCGTCTCGATTATAAAATATCTTTTCATGCGATATAGTAATAGTACAGTTTCGCTTAAACTTCATCTCCCTTCCATTTCCTATAGTATCCTTGAAGAGCACTCTTGGATCATTATTGATATCGATTGAATATTGTTTTCCTTGCTTGGTTGTGTTTGGTTCTTTACAGCCTCGCACGTCGATTAATCTGGAACAGCCCACAGAATTTGATTCATTTATAGACATGCAAAGATTCCCCATTGACAACCATAAAAAAAGATTCTGTTACCGCCAGGTTATGAAACATTATTTGTAAAATATAGTAAAATAATGATATATGGTTACTTTCTTCTTCTTTGGCCTGGTTTATTTTGCCCAGGAAATCGTTTTAGGATGAATCTTTTTCTAAAATTATCTCGATTTCTTGTAATGCCAATTTCTCCGTGCCTCTCTCTTGCTGGAACCTTTGGAGTTTGGCCTCTAACTTTACCTGCTTTAGTAAGCGATCCGTGAGTTGGCACGAATTAGTTCATCTGTTGATGCAATTTATGTATTTGGTTTCTCTTACCAGTACTTTGTCTTGATTGTCTCAATTACTCTTTGGTGTTCTGCGCCTTTCTTTCTTGCATATTTTTCCATCGCACTCAATGGAACTCCGCCTAGAGTTTTTGCAAGAGTTGTGAATAATTTTCGTTTGAGTTGGCTGTTCTGTCCTGTTTTATCCATGAATTTCTGAATTCCATACTTGAAGTTGTGCTGCCATGTCTTGTACATGACACCCAGCTGAGCTGCAGTAAGCTCGTTACCAATATCGAAGAACTCTGATTTTTCAAGTAATCCAATTGGAACAAAAGTTAAAGGCGTTACTGTAAACATGGATTCGGTTTGTTCTTTTTCTAGTTCATTTATGAGGCGTATTGTGTCCCATGCATCTTCTTCAGTCTCGTCATTATCCAATCCCATGATGAGTGTAAATGCGGGTATCCAGTGATGTTCGTTTAATGTCTTTACTCCTTCCTTTACAACCCAATGCCATTCTTCTGGCTTGTATGGCGATAATTTTCTATCTGCATATTTTCCAATCAATCGTAAACTTCCTGTCTCAAAGCCGCACTGGATTCCAATCTTGTTAGTTGGACCAGATTTAATGATTTTTGAAATATTTGGAATTAATTTTTCATCAGCTATTGCGCCTGCAAGTGTGCCGTGAGTAGGATTAGTGTGAACTATACCAGCTGACATTACTGCCGTAAATAGCTCTTCCAGTGATTCTCTGTTTGGTGCCATGTTCTTTGTCTTTCTTGGATCAAGACCATACACAAAGATGTCATCACTGTGCAGCCATGCATTTCTTTGTCCGCCTTTTTTTATGTTGACTTCAATCTCTTTCTTTACCTTCTCTGGAGGATAATATCTGAGCGGTCTCAGGGTAACATCGCAGAATTTACATCCTCTTCCACATCCGCGCATGACTTCTACCATTCCGTGCATGCTCGGTTCTACAATTTCTGGAATATCGTCAATTTCTGGCTCATCCCAGTAATGGATAAATCGCCCATGAAACTTTTCATCATCTCTTCCAAATTCTTTTACCTCAACTTTGAAATCGCTTTTAACAAATGGATTCATGTTGTCAAATTCTCCCCCGATTAATTTGTTAAAGAATTGACCGGCATGACCGTCTATCTCAGGAGCAATACCGCCGAGCTCTCCTTCTAATACTGCATACAGACCATATTCCTGAATTTTCTTTGGATCATAATTGTATTGCCAAGTTCCTGACGCACCGGCAATTACTTTGGCATGACTTCCGTTCTTTTTCTTTGCCTCGTTGATTTTCCTGTGTAAATGTGCGTTGTAATATTCATCATATGATGTCTGCTTGCGGCCATACGTGAATGTCATTGTAACAGGACCCATTCCTAACGGGTCCATTTCATATGTGCCAACAACTTCTGTTTCAGGACCAATGAATTTGTCGATGTGGTCAGGATGTGCAACCACAACATCCTCTCGTTTGTAACCATCTCTCAATAGTGCAGCCTCTACCTTTCGCAGTCCATATGGCGCATAGTTAGCAATTCCATTAGTATGAGATACAGGATTGCAGATGAAATCAAAAAGTATCTTAGGAGTCACTTGATCTTTTAAGAGGAAATACCACATGCTGTTTTTTGGCCTGTGTGGATCAATTGCAGGCGCACACCCAAAGAATGTAGCTAAAGATATCCCACGATAAGGCGACATCAACGTACGATCAGCACTTAAGACAACTTTTGGATGACCCAATTTTCAATCTCAATGATTTCGCATAGCATTTTAAGGTTTCTTGCATTTCCAACGGTCTAATAGTTCTCCAATATGCCTGACTTGCTTCTGTGAGTGTATCCAAATTCCTTGTTTGTTAGCAAATGTTGACTATTGAATACCGTACCATCCTTGCATGCCAGAACATCACCAAAGCAACAACTTCCACAAAGTCCCATTCCACATTTCATCATTCTTTCAATACTTGCTTCGGCATAGATCTTGTTTTCAGAAGCAAGTTGCACCACTTTATGCATCATTTTTTCAGGTCCGCAGGTATAAACTGCATCAAATGCATTTTCTTTGAGCAACCTTTGCATTGCATCAGTAACAAGTCCTGACTCTCCATATGTTCCATCTTCAGTTACTACAATGACTCTATGCGGGTTCTGTTCTAGGAGTTTATTTGCAAGCCCTTCAAAGAAAACCTCTTGTCTTGTTTTAGCACCCATCACTACCGTCACCTCATCAGTCTTTTTCAAAAATGTCGCAAGCCTCATGAGTGGAACAAGTCCTGTTCCACCACCTACAAGCAATAACCTTCCCTGTCTCATGGTAAAGGAATTTCCGTATGGGCCTCTAACGCCAATTTGGTCACCAGATTTCACAGAGTAAAGGGCTGTGGATGCCATGCCATGTTTTCTAACCGTAAAAGCAGCCTTTCCTTTTTCCTGCGATATCATTATACTCATAGGTAGCTCATTTACTCCTGGAATCCAAACCATTGCGAATTGTCCAGGCAACACTTTTGATAGAAGTTCATCAGAAAAAACCAGAGTACGCACAGTTGGAGTCTCGTCAATTACCTTTTCAATTGTCACTATTATCGGAAAATCAATATTTCTTTGCAATTCCAACCATATCACCAATTTTCTGAAAATTTTTCTTTTCCATGTATTTTGATATTCCACTATTTACTTCAGAGAATGTTTTGCCCAATTTTTCCGCAACAGCGCTACCAATCTGGACTGCACTTGCACCTCCAAGTATAAATTCAACTGCATCTTCCCAGCTTGACACCCCGCCACAACCAATTACTGGAATGTCAAATTTTGATGATATTTCGTAAACACATCGTACTGCGATTGGTTTTATTGGCGTACCTGATAGTCCACCTATCTTGTGACTTAGAACGGGTCGTGTAGTTTCAACATCAATTGCCATGGCCCTTACTGTATTTATTGCAGTTATTGCATCGATTCCTGCTTCACAAGATGCTCTCACTGTTTCAAGATAGTCAGACGAGCCAAGACCGACTTTAGATATTACTGGAACCCTTGATGTTTTTTTTACTTCTTTGACTATTTTTTGTACAAGATTAGGATCATCGCCAACTTCAAGCCCCACTTTTTCTACGTGTGGGCATGATAGGTTAAGCTCATATGCCAGAACTTTAACATTCTCAAATTGTTTTATCATAAAAGTAAAGTCTTCTGGAACAGAACCAACCAAGCTAACAACAATCGGAACTGTCGTGTTAGACGAGATCATCTTTGCAAAGTAGGAAGCACCTGGATTAGAAAGTCCCACAGCGTTTAGGTATCCACTTTTTACTCCAACTACGGTTGGATTTGGATATCCATCCCAAGGTTCTTTGCTCAACGATTTTGTTACAAGCGCACCTGCTCCTTCCTTATATAAGCGAGCAAAAACTTCAAGCGATATGCCAAGAATACCTGAGGCAAGCATTGTGGGTCGTTCAAGTGATATTGGCCCCACATTTGTCGAGATGTCGGGATTCACTTCTAATTATAAAAAATGTTTGTCTTATAACAGTTGATGCTTGGTAGCCTAATGTTACCTTTTTTAGTAAGACATGAAAATGCTTTGTATGCATTCTGTGATTCTAACAGAGCTCGGTGTTGCAATTTTTGATAACAACAAATGTGTAAAATCTATCCCGTTTAGAAATCCTGCAAAGGAGTACATTGAACTAAAAAAGGAAATGTCCAACATTAACGAACTTGAACAATTCCTTTCCAAGGTAAGAACAAGTGTATCTGTCAATGATACAAGCCTTCTCAAAATTCTAAAGAAAAGATCAATAGATGCTGAACTTATGGAGGAGAACAAGATTGAAACGATCCAGTCTTCCAAGCTTAGGGTACTTGTAGATTCGGGTTTTGCAACAGATGAAGGCGATGCAAGAGGAAAGCTAAGAGAATTTGCAATGCAGCTTTCTTCTTCAAAGGTTACCGAGATCTCCGAGAGTCCAGATCTTCACATCATTCAAGCTATTAACACACTAGATGAGACTGACAAAATAATCAATCTATTAAGTTCAAGGCTTAGAGAATGGTATGGGCTTCACTTTCCAGAGCTAGACAATCTAATCGATACAATCATCGGTTATTCTAAAATAGTTCTGGCAGGAAGTAGAGATAACCTCAATCAACAAGTGTATGTCGATGCAGGGTTTCCCGATGAAAAGGTAGAGATGCTATCACTCTTGCAAGGAAAAAGCAGGGGAGGCCAAATTTCCAATGAAAATCTAGCCATAGCACAAAGTCTTGCAAAACAAATCTTGGAACTATCTGAGTTAAGAGCCAATTTAGAAAAACACATAGAAACCCAGATGCAGGTAATAGCCCCAAATCTTTCTGGGATTTTAGGAACTTCGGTAGGAGCCAGAATACTTGGAAGAGCTGGTAGCCTCAGAAGATTAGCTACCATGCCTGCAAGTACAATTCAGGTCCTCGGCGCAGAAAAAGCACTTTTCCGCGCTCTAAAAACTGGCGCCCAACCTCCAAAACACGGCTTGTTGTTTCAACACACTCTAGTTCATGCAGCTCCAAAGTGGCAACGTGGTAAGATTGCAAGGGCAGTGGCAGCCAAGGCCGCACTTGCTGCAAGAGTGGATGTTTTCGGAGCTGGAAGAAACGATACGCTCTTTGAAAAATTAAACATAAGAATTAAGGAGATTGGAGAAAAATACAAGGATCCTCCTCCTGAAAGACCAGAGCAGCCCATGCAACAGCGTAGACCGTTTGAACAAAGAGGCGAAAGAAGCGGCGGTTTTGGCAGACAAAGAGACAAAAAGAATGACTGGCAAAAGTCAAAACGAAGGAAATTTGGAAAACGAAGAAGATAATATTTTCTGGGTTAAAATAGATGGAGAAAAAAGACTCGCAACTTTAAATCTCGTTCCAGGAAATCAAGTTTACAAAGAAAAACTAGTCAAAATCAAGGATGAAGAGTTCAGGGCATGGGATCCATACAGAAGCAAGCTTGCCTCAGCCATAATGAATGGCCTTGATGTTCTTCCAATAGTTAGAAAGTCACGGGTTCTTTACCTTGGGGTTTCCACTGGAACAACTGCAAGCCATATTTCAGATATCGTAGGTCCAAGCGGGATTGTATTTTGCGTGGAACATACAAGCAGAGTTGCTCGAGAATTTCTTGACAGAGTCGCATCGTACAGATCAAACATAGTACCTATTCTTCAAGATGCAAGAAATCCCAAAGAATATTTTTCAGTTTATGGAATTGTGGATGTCGTCTATGTGGATATTGCCCAACCAGATCAAACCGAGATTGCCATTTTGAATTGTAAGACATACCTAAAAAAAGATGGATATTTGATGCTTGTAGTAAAGACGCGAAGCATAGATGTTACAAAAGATCCTTCAGAAATAACTCGTAATGAGGCTAGGAAATTAAAAGACAATTTTGAGATAGTTCAAGAGATTAACTTGGCACCGTATGAGAAGGATCATAGCATGATCATTGCCAAATATCTCGGATAATTATTTAGCTAACACCAAGCAAAATCCTGACTGGTTTCCAGCTCTTTCTTACAAATTTTGGTGTGGTGCCATTCAAGTTAATTGCATCTTTGATGAAATTCATTGTCTTAGAATCTGATGGATAGCCGCTTCCCACATTGAAATTCTTTTTTATCTTCTCAATTGCTCTGTCTCTGTTTACCTTAGCTATGATAGAGGCTGCAGAGACAACTGGGAATTTTGCATCAGCGTGATGACTAGAATGTACTTTTTTGGTTTTGGCAAGTTTTGAAATTAGCAGTCCAAATCTTTTTGGATTTACGTCACAAGAGTCAACATATGAAGAATCAGGCTTTAGCCTAGAAATTACTTTGGCCATGTATTTACCTTCCAGTTTATTCAATTCATTCTTTTTCACACTTTGATCTATCACATGTGGTGGAATTCTTGCCACATAGTAATCATCCACTATTGCAAGTATTTTTTTATATAAATTCTCTCTTGCCCTAGGGCTAAGCTGCTTTGAGTCTTTGACTCCAATATTAGAAAGTTGCTTTATTTTGTTGCGCTCAACGCATATACCTGCAATAACAAGCGGACCTATGACCGATCCCCTTCCAGCGTCATCAACCCCACATACTAACATTTGAGTTGTTCTTGCGCCAGATGTATTAAATCATTTAGGAATTTACAAAACAGAGATTTACTAAAAAGACAAAAAGTGTAACTAGTATTACAGGACACACCTGTTGGTTGTCTATTGCAAACCACTGAAGGGGTTACTAAAATTAGATTATGCACCATCAAACTGGTGTTCGTTTCTGTTCATGGCTTTCTTCCTTGTTTACAGACTTTTTGGAAAATACGCCCTTTAAACTTAATATCACAACAAGAAAAATAACTATTGGCGGCGCTACAAGAATTATGGCCAATTCCTGGCCAAGTCCTATGTTTCGTGCAGGTTGCACTACGGGAATGTTGGCATTGGTCTGATTTGGATTTTGATATACTATGGAAGAATATTCTGTTGATATTCCTTCTCCACCTATGTTGTCAAACATGAAGGTGGCTGTGCCTGGTTCCTTGAAGACAAAAGACATGTAGTCTCCCCCTATTTGGGTCTGCCCTGAAGCTCTATAGAGTTCTTTTCCGTTCTCCATAATGACAAACTCGTATGGCATGCGAGGCATAAGCTTGTAATAGTCTGATCCGCCGTAGAACTGGAAGACGAATGTAATTTTCTCGCCAGTAAGAATTACGTGTGGCTCCCAAGTAAGGTCTTCCTCATATTGTTGATCTTGTGTATAGGCCTTTATGGGCCATTTGGTTATGGGTTTTCCAGTAGAATCAGTTGGCGTATTTGGAATCTGCTTACTGACTACAACGACACCATTCATCCATGGATGAATTGAACAAAAATAATGAAATATTCCTGATTTTGTAAATGTATGAGACCATGATTGGCCAGGGCTGAATGAACCGCTTTGAAATAAACCGTCAGGTGTGCCCACATGGCTTGTTGTGACAAACTCAGCACGTGTGATTCCATTTCCACTTGTGATGTTGTGAATTTCCTTGTCATTGTTGACCCAAGTTACCGTATCTCCAGCATTTACAGTTATGACACTTGGGGAGAACCATTCTATTGCAGGTGTGTCAAAATTGGGATTTGCTGCACCTAAAGGTATTGTTACAGTTTTGTTCTCTGCAAATGCGGCTTGATTAGACCCGATTACAAATAGGATTGTAACAAAAAAGACAGATATTATGAGAATAGTTTTATTTTTTATATAGATAGAATAAAAATTACAAGTCAAAACTATACTGTTGTTGGGATCATTATTTAGTTATATATATGGTATCGAAAGATTCCAGACGAATTAAAACAGAAATGATATGGCAAGTAACATTTTGAAAAACCTGTCGAGTAAATCTATTAGTTCTTAACAAATTACATAAAAACTGTCTTTGATTACAATATTCTTCTCCCATCCAGCCGTGAGTGTATTGTCGCAAAACTTCAAGCGCCCTACGGGATAAAATGTGGTAGAGGTGTAAGATTCCCCTATGGCTTGGCCCGAGCGTTTAGTGCATTCATTTCAACTTATTAAATCATTTTAGGTCATACCATGCAATTGGAATCAAATCTTGTAGAGATAGTTGAGGGTACAACCAAGCTCCTAGTGCCTAAAGGATCATTAGTAGAGAAAGTCCCTCCAATGGAACCAGCTTTCTTCAATCCAAGAGCAAGGATAAACAGAGATTTTTCAATTATAGCATATGCCTCATTTCTAAAAACATTCAAGGGGCCCAAGATCTTTCTTGATTCACTTGCAGGCATAGGTGCAAGGAGTGTCAGAGTCGCAAATGAATTGAATGCAATAGACAAAGTCTTCATCAATGATGTAAATCCAAAAGCCCTAGAGATCGCAGAAAATATTGCCAAATTAAATAATGTTACAAATTGCGTTTTCTCAGAAAATGAGGCTTGCAGATTTCTTAGCTTGCATTCTAAAAGAGAGCATAGAGGAGCAATTGTTGATATTGATCCATTTGGATCTCCATCAAAATACCTCGATTGTGGAATAAGAGCTACATTTCATGGTGGTCTTCTTTCTGTTACAGCTACAGATCTTACGGTATTACATGGCTTATTTCCTGCTGCGTGTAAGCGAAAGTACTATGGCGTGCCAGTTAGGGTGGAGTATGGGGATGAAATTGCGCTTAGACTAATTCTTGGATGTATGAACATGGTTGCAGGTAGATTAGATACAAAAATTGTACCCCTTTTTGTGCAAAATAACATGCATTACTACAAGGCATACGTGAAAATTCTTGTAAAAACAAACGATAAGGATGAGATGGGATACATATTACATTGTAAAAATTGTGGCAATAGACGCATTACAAGCGAAGTCAGATACGAATGTGAGATTTGCAATTTGAAAGCAGAACTTGCAGGTCCGCTCTGGGTTGGAAATATCTACAACAAGGACTTTGTAAATGAAATGATTATTGAAGAAAAACAATTTCAAGTTGATAAATCATGCAAGAAGATATTAGAAAGATGCAAAGACGAGGCAGATATGCCTCCCACATATTTTACAATTGACGAGATAGCTCACTTGAAACGTTCTGCGCCAGTTTCACTAGTAAAAACAATAGAAAAGATCCAGAATGCTGGCTTTAGGGCAAGTGCAACAAGCCTTAATCCCACAGGTTTTAAGACAGATGCCCGTATAGACGAAATCTTGTCTACAATCTAGCTGCCAAGATATCCCAAGCAGATATGATACAATTCGCTGCTTGATTTTCGGCTGGCTTTTGGTTTTTTTAGCTGCACTTTGACAAACTTTTTCTTCAGATAATCTCGAAATTCATTTGAATATTCACCGTCAAAGACCTTAAACAATGCATTGCCCCTTCGTGCAAGAACGTGGTCCATTATTTTGCTTGCCGAGTAATTCAAAGAGATTTGACGACCATGATCCATAGACCATGTACCAGTAATCTGTGGAGAAATGTCGCATATTACAGCATTTACCTTTGTACCAAAATAGTCAAAGATGGATTCCACAATTGACTCATCTTCAATGTTGCCTCGTATTATGTGAGCATTTGGAATTTCTTCAACAAACGCTTTGTCAATGCCCATAACTTTTCCCCTATTCCCTGCCAATTCAAGAGCTACCTGAGTCCATCCTCCTGGAGAACATCCCAAATCCAAAACGTAAAATCCCGGCCCAATAATTCTGTAAGAGAGGTTTAACTCTTTGAGTTTGTATGCTGCTCTGCTCCTATACCCCTCTTGATGAGCTAATCTCCTATACAAGTCGCGCCGCGCGTCTATTAGTTTCATTTCTCAGTCTTTTTAGCATTCCCAGACTTGGTTTTTTTAGAATTTCCAAACTCAGTCAAAACCCATTGTTCTATAAGAGGACAGGTTCGTGGGCTTACTTCACCTTCTAGCGTACACTTTTGTTCTACAGGACAGATAAGACATGGTGCAGATTCTATAGATAATGTACTTACAGGAACATGAGCAATCTTAAGTTTGTATGTCCATCTTCCATCTTCTAAAATCTTTTCTCTTTTGATCAGGTGTTGTCTTTCAAGTTTTAGAGCAAGTCTTGAGCCATCTCTGCTTGAAAGTTTGAGTTTTTTCCACAACTCACTTTGAAACATACCGTCATCTCCACGTTTTGTAACATGGCCAAGTACCGTTGTTTTGAGTTTTTCCATGTCCAGTCCTTCAATCTCAAAGTTTTCAATCTCTTTTTCATCAATTTCCTCAAGTTCCTCCTCAACAGGTTCCGTTTGTTTCTTCTTTGTCTCAGAAATCTTCTTTTTGTCTTCCTTTGGAGGTGTTTTTTTTACTCCTGCTTTCTTTGCTTCTGACTTCTTTATCTCTACTATCTTTGCTTCTGACTTCTTTATCTCCACTACTTTCTTTACTTCAGTTTTCTTTGATGATTTTTTCTCTTTCTTTTTAGCCATAATTATATCTCAATAACAATAACGTTACTCCTCACTGATGCTTGGTTGATTGCAATATAATAACATATGATTCAATTATTGAACGTTAAATGTGGCAGTCACGTTTATGTCATTCTGATATGATTTGTCCTTCATATCTGCTACAATCTGGTATGTTCCAGTACTATTGATAACTGGAGAAAACATCTCATGGAGTGGAAGCGTGGAATTTGTTTGGACAAAGCATTGTGAAAAGTAGGCATTCTGGGCTACGGCTTGTTTTGGCGAGGTCTTCAGATCATAGATCGTCATGTACAAGTCTCCACAGTCAAAAGAAGTGTTGTTTACTCTAACAGTGAAGTTTAATGGTGTAGATACAGGATATGAATTCAAAAGATTCATTATTTTGATATCTTTGCTGCCCTCTTGAGTAGGCTGGACTACAAAGTTAAACTGCCACATGTTTAGTTGTCTATCAGGCTGTGCCAAAACGTTTGACAAAACAAATCCACCTAGCATGACTGAAATTACTACAGGGAGTACGAAAACTACATAAGCTATTTTCCTTGCAGCCATTTTGTAATCTAACCACTTGAATTCCCTTATATCTATTTGGTCAGAAAATGAATTCTCATGATAATTTTGACGAATAAGTTAAATCACAGACTAGGCAATAGCCGCTAGATGCGACTTAGGAAATTTAGAGTTAGATCTTATCGTTGCATTCATGATTCTGGGGAGATCAAAGTTGGAGACTTGGCTGCATTTGTAGGAAGAAATGAGAGCGGCAAGACAACAATACTTGAGGCTCTTACTCTACTAAATAAAGATCAAAAGGTTTCAGAGTTGGATCTCTGCGACGAAATGTCGGAGGAATTAAAATCAGAAGTTAAGCTCGCTGAAGGAGACTTTGATCTGAATGAAAAAGAGATTGCACTGATTAGAGAAAAATTCCCAAATCTTCAGGATATAAGAAAAGTTAAGATTTACAGGACAAACAAGAGCCCCCGCGTTCAGTATGACTTTGGAGAAGTCAAGATAAGTGGAGAAGCAAGCAAGCGGCTCAATTCATGGGAAAATTTTGTAGATAGGATACAGGATTTTGTCAATTCCATGCCAAATCCCATTAGAATACGTGTTGATACGAAATTTCTATTAGCGTCTCCACCAAGGACAAGGGACGTTTTCATGAACATGATGTCAGAATTTAACAATAACATCTATTTGCTTGCCTCAGACGAGCCAAGTATAATATCAGAATGGAAAAAGATCCACCAAGATTTGGACTACATATTTGATAATATGTTGATAGGTACAACTGAACGATCTGCCTTGGAAAACTTTATCGAAGATAAATTACATCCAAGGTTCGTCTACTTTTCAGATTACAAGAAGATACTTGGAAACATTGACCTTGAAGAGTTCTTGAGAGAAACAAAGGGGATTAGAGCCAAAGGATTGGAGTATGTTGAAGAGTTTGACAAAGTAGAGACTGTTATGAATTTGTTTTACTTGGCAGAACTTGATGCAGAAAAGCTCGGAGAGGCTCAAAGTAGCCCTTCTAGACTAATAAAGCTGCTCCACACTTCAAGCAGAAAGCTTAGTGATAGACTCAATCCAGCATGGAAGGGCGATCCCATTCATGTAGAGTTGAGATGGAATCCGGGAAACATTTTGAGCGTTGTAATATCTGACGTTCACAAAGATGGAACTGTCACCAATACAGGTCTTTTGAACAGGAGAGCTGAAGGATTCAAGTGGACATTTTCTTTCATAGTAAACTTTGCAGCAGAAACTCAAAAAGCTGAGCTAAAAGAAGCAATATTATTGCTTGACGAGCCAGCAAGAAACTTACATCCTGCACAACAAAGAGGCATATCTGATCTTCTCAAAGGTCTTGCCGGTTCCAATCAAATATTATATGCCACTCATTCGCCGTTTATGATATTTGATTACACTCCTGGAAATCTTTTGGTAGTCGAGCTTGATAAGCGAAAACACCTGAGTCATATTTATTATGATTACTGGAATGCAGATGATCAGACATTAATTCCCATATTATACGGTCTTGCAAGAGGACTAACAGAATCCATTGTTGACAGACAAATTGGGTTTAATTCAAGGCCAGTAATTATTGTTGAAACAATGTCAGATTGCATGTATCTAAATGCATTTGACAAGTTTCTCAAAGATCCAAATCTATCCATGAATCCGTTGAACATAGTTCCAGCTTACAGTAAAAACTCGGTCATGTCTTTGGCCATCTTTTACAGAAATCATGGATATGATACATTTGTGTTGCTGGACAATACAGACGAATCTGGTCAGATCGCCACCCAGCTTGAATCAAATCAATTCAAAAAGGTGCAAATGATATTTTTTGAGCTTGGCGGGCAAGCAAAGCAATACTTGGAAGATTTGATAATGGATGAAGATTACCTGTATGCAGTGAATCAAACATATGAAGTAAAGCTAAGAAAAGAAGGATACAAAGCTCTAACTAAAGAGATTGTTTCATCGAAGGGAAAAAGAAGCATATTAGATAATCTAAATGAGATTTGGAAGGAAAACCAGTCTCTTGGATGGGAGAAATTCGATAGAGAAGAAATATGTAGATACATATGTGAAAAAATTGCCATAGGTGAAACTGATTTTTTGACCGATAAAACGAAAGACCAGTTCAGGACACTTTATAGACTAATAGCTGAGCGCATAAGACAGAATCAAAACCTAGGCTCACCTGCAAGTATCCCCTACTCACGACGAGAGTAATTTAACTATTTTTTTAGAATATTTACTTTACTCATAAATCATACAAGTAAAAACAACAGGAATGAATGATTTATCATTAAGATTTAATTTAGAGACTGGTTTGCTCTTTTGTTGAGAAGTGTTATTAAAATCTATTATCCTTATTGTTTTGATCATTAGCAGTACGTTTACTGGTCTCATACCTATGGTACATGCTGCATCTAACTTGGTGACAGTAACCTCAACAAATACCCCAGATGGTAAAACACAACTCCAAGTTACCAATAGTCCTTCAAACACTTTTGGCATTTCGTCTCTTACTTTACAGATTAAAAATGGAGATTTCAAATCTTTTGCATTGATAAATGGATGGATAGGAAAGAAAACATCGCCTACCACCATAGCGTTTTTTGCTTCAAATCCAATCAATCCTGGCAACTCAACAACACTTACAGTCAGCACAGACCAGCCTATTCCAGATCTTGTGTGGAGTGCATTTGGTTTGAATAATAATCAGTTAGGCACTGATGAAATTGGATCTCCAGTAATACTACCAAAACCACCACAAAATACAACCCAATCAAAAAATACAAACCAATCGCAGTCTACGTCTACCATAAATCCCGGAATACTAGGAACATCGAATTTTAGAATCATACCTTCAACACCAGCACCTGGTTTTGATGTTCGTGTTGTTGGACAGAGCTTTGCGTCGTCGACATCTCTTGATTTGTATTTGGGAAGCCAAAAGATAGATACTTTTTCGTCAGACAGTAACGGTAACTTTGTAGTCACCACAACAATTCCTCAGAATCAACAGACAGGAAGTGTGTCTTTTGTTCTAAAGGACCAAGTCAATAATCAGAGAACATTCACTACATCCATAGAACCAGAACCGCCTTCTCGTACAACAACCCAATCAACAATTCCATTAACTGTAAATGTTGATCCTATTTTACATCAAGGTGATACCGGAATAATTAGTGGGACCGCAAACCCTAGCAGCACCGTGACAATTTCCATATTGGATTCAACCGGAACAAGCATAACAACATTTACAGCAACTGCTGACAAAAAAGGGAACTATGCAATTTCACAGACAATTCCTAACGACAGGCCTTTTGGCAAGTATACAGTTGCGGTTTCTGATGGACAAAATCAAGTCTCTAAAGTTTATACCGTAACAACTACTCATCAAATCTCAATATCAACACAACAACAAAAGTACGACCCTGGGCAATCTGTAATAATAAATGGAACCTCGATATCTAACCAGCCTGTATCTATCACAATAAAAGACCCGACTAACAATGAGGTCTATGCAAAAGATGTCAATGTTACCTCCGATGGAAAGATATCACTAACATATCAAATAGACCCCGCTGCTATCACAGGCACCTACGTTATCACTGCAGCACAAGGAAGCGACTCAGTTCCCATTTACATCGGAGTGGGCGTAGCCCCGGTAGCGCGTCTAGTTGCCACCTTGGATAAATTAAATTACCAAATTACCGACAAGCCAGTTCTCAGCATTTCAGCACCACCTGCTTCCACATTAAATCTTGTAATAGTGGATCCTTCCGATAAAGAAAAGTTTTCTGACACCATTTTGGTAGGGCCAAGCGGCTTTACCACATATTCATTTAATTTAACGTCTTATACTCCCGGCATATACTCTGCAGTACTAACCAGAGGAGATGACAAGACGGGAAATGACTTTGCAGTAGGGCTTCAAACTGGTTGTGGGCAGATATCCCTTAGAACTGTGAAGGACATACATTTGCCAGGAGATGGAATTCTCATTTTCGGAAATGCCAATCCAGATTGCATCATACAACTTTCTTTAACAGACCCAAATGGCCAAGATATAAAATCTGAACAGATATTTGTAGACAAAACAGGTATTTTTTCGGCATTTGATTTTAGAATACCTGATAATGGCGCATCTGGCACTTGGAGGTTGGATGCCACAAGTGGTATAAATCATAAAAGTTTGGACATTAACGTACAATCCCAATCTCTAATGACCGTACAATTAGATAAAAGCCCCCCAATCTATACTACAGGGTCACTCGTTCAGATTTCAGGAAGTGGGGCGGGTCAACAGGTTGGCGTGATCATCAGCATACTCGGAGCAAGTAATTCAACCCTTGTTACTTTGAACATCCAGTCAACAAACCGCGGAGACTATAGTACAGAATGGCTTATTCCAGCGTCCTTCAGTACTGGAGCCTATACGGTTGAAGTAAAATCCATAGCTGGTAAAGTAACAACACCCATAACAATTCAATAAACTCCGAATTAAGAAATATTTTTTACATCCCCAGCTTGTGAAGCATTTATGAATCTAAAAGAAAGAATTACAGAGATACCCGATTTTCCAAAAAAAGGCGTCTTATTTAGAGACATTAGTCCTCTTTTAAGAGATCCAGCAGCGCTTTCACTTGTAGTAGAAGAATTCTCAAAACGCATACATCCGAAAGAGGTAGACGTTTTTGTCGGTATAGAATCAAGAGGTTTTCCGCTAGCCTGTGCGCTGGCGCTCAAATACAATAAGGGCATGATAATGATAAGAAAGCAAGGAAAACTACCTGGTTCCACACATAAACTGACGTACAACATAGAGTATGGCACTGCTACAATGGAAATTCAAAATAGTGCAATTAAAAAAGGCGAGAGGGTTTTCATATGTGACGATTTACTTGCAACCGGTGGCACAGCAAAGACTGCCGCCAAGCTGGTTGAAAAGTTGGGCGGAATTGTTACAGGTTTTGCTTTCATCATAGAATTAACAGACCTGAAAGGATCCAAAGCAATTAAGAGTTATAGATACGAATCACTGGTGAAATATTGACAGAACAAGCGGAGATCGGTATATTTGGCGGTACTGGGATTTATGATCCAGGGTTACTAAGTGAGAGCAAAGAAATCACAATAGAAACACCGTTTGGAAAGACTTCGGACTCGATAACCGTTGGAGTCTACAAAGGCAGGAAGGTTGCTTTCATGCCCAGACATGGTAGAAAGCACACAATTCCACCACATCTGATAAACTTTAGAGCAAATATTTGGGCCTTCAAAGAGATTGGCATTAAGCGAATAATAGCACCGTCAGCTGTTGGTAGCCTGCAAGAAAAATTAAAACCAGGAGATGTGGTAATTCCTACTCAGTTTATTGATTTTACAAAATCAAGAAAATATACCTTTTTTGAAGATGGTAAAGTAGTGCACATATCAGTAGCTGACCCTTTTTGTCCCGAACTTCAGGCCTCTGTATACAATGCTGCAAAAAAGATGGATTTGCACTTGCACAAGGATGCAACCTATGTTTGCATAGAGGGACCTAGGTTTTCCACAAGGGCAGAGTCCAAGTTCTACAAGAATGCCACAGGAGCTGACATAATAGGAATGACCCTAGTTCCAGAATGCCAACTTGCAAGAGAGGCCCAAATGTGCTATGCCTCAATCTCTACCGTTACAGATTATGATGTATGGGCAGAAAAACCAGTAACTGCCAAGGAAGTTTTAGAGACACTGTCAAAGAATGTCAAGACCACAAGAAATCTTCTTGGAATGCTTCTTGACTTGATTCCTCAACAAAGAAGCTGCGCTTGTGCAAAAGCATTGGAAGAGGCAGGATTTTAACCGTCTGCAAAGGACTCTTTCTTGAGACCTTCAGGTAGAGAGATATCTCCGCGAACTAGCTTTTGTTGTAGTTCATCTACTACTTTATCCACGTCATAACCAAGTTTTACCAATTCTTTTTGAACAGATTTTGAAATTTTAGCCCCAATATTATGACCTCCAATCCTTCCAAATGCAATGGCACTAAACTTGAAGGAGTTACCGTCCACAATAAAAGTACCTGTTATCTTGGCTGCCATTTGACTGCCACGCACGTTTTTGATATGAACCTCAAGATTCATGCCGTGTTCTTATATCTCTACGGCCTTATTTACAGAATTTTCAATTAAAAAGTTCCAGTGCTTGTCATCTTCTATTTTAAAGTCCTTGACTTTGAGAAGGATGACTTTATCTTCCAAGCATTCATGTTGAATTTCATCATCTTTCTTAATCTTGACAAGCTTCCATTTCTCTTTGTGTTTTTTCAGATTGCATAGAAGAACAGCCCATTTCTGATCTGAGGATATTTTTGGCATGCCAACATAATCAACAATACTTTCAATTCCAAGTTGTTTTTCTTCACAAAACACTTTCTTGCACTTTACACAACGCCAGATGTCTACAGAACCAATCGTTCGCTTTTCATAGTTTATGTTAGTAACTCCAAAGTAAACTATCTCATGTTTGCAGGAGTCTTGTTCTTCGGACATTGTTCCTTTTCAATATTGGTTCTATTTAGTTCTTGCATCATCATATGGTTTTTCTAAAACAATCGATATGTTGTCAACCAGTAAATTCTTTTTAAAAGGAATGTTTTCTTTCAGACACATTCTTCTATACATGTTAACTACAGCAAATCTTGGATGCATAGATTCAAACTCTGTCTTCGTAATATCAATAAAACCGCCCAAGTCAACAAGATTTTTTGTCACTTCAGATGCTTGTGAATCTGATATGCTAAGACTTTGTGCAACATCCTTTGCTGATTTTTTTCCTTCTTTTACAACCAGAACGAAAACTTTTGCTTGTATTGGAGATAGCCTAAGTTCTGAAACAAGTTTTTCTTCAACATCATCTATGCTTACACTCACAAGTGCTGAGACAAATTTTGCCATAATTAAAGATGTTCAAAGCTATGAAATTAAATAACGAAGACGAACAGTTCTGTCATGAGACTAGTAATAGGCATAACAGGCAGTTCGGGTATTGTTTACGGAATAAGAATGCTCGAAGTCTTGAAACGATGCAATGTTGATGTTCATCTCGTAATGACTGAATGGGCTAAAAAATGCTTGGCGTTGGAAACAGATTTTGATTTAAACTATGTAAAATCATTGGCAGGTAGTTATTCTGAGGATTCCAACATGGCTGCAAGTGTTTCAAGTGGCACATACAAAACAGATGGAATGATCATAATACCTTGTAGTATGAAGACGCTTTCAAGCATAGCAAATGGCTATGAAGAAACCCTGGTTGCACGTGCTGCAGGCGTTACTATAAAAGAATCACGCAAGCTGGTAATTGTTCCAAGAGAAACACCACTAACTGGCATTCATCTTGAGAACATGCTAAAGCTTGCAAGAATAGGAATAGTTATCCTACCTGCAATGCCAGGATTCTACAACAAGCCAAAAAATGTAGATGATTTGATAAATCATGTAGTTGGAAAGTGTCTTGACCAATTTGATATTGAACACGATCTTTTCAAGAGATGGGGAACCTCACCTCTCAATCGATAATTAAGAGCACGCCTGCATAAAGCATAAACTAGAATTAGATTGCAAAATCGAAGAGTGTTTATATTTGGAGGGATGGTTGTTGATACAGAACAGATTGACTAGCTACAAAAGCCGATATTCCAATGACAAGTCGTTTGATTTCATAATACCGCTTATGGTTTTGCTATTTCTGGGAATTGTATATGTATTATCGTTAAGAGACGATGCAGGATATGTTAGCTTCATTTTAATTGGAATAACTGCTGCAATCATGATTTATTGGGTAAGAGTACTCAAGGAAATGACAAAAGATAGTCAGCCACAATATGCCCCTAAGGAATCAGAGGCAAAGAACTGGGTCTATGATCTGATTAAAGGAGATAATGAAATTGTGTTTGTAGCAGAGGTACCAGGCCCAGAAGAACAGGTAACTGTGAGATTAATTAATGGAGTCTTATACATACGAGGTTCAGGTCACTTTTCAAAAGAAGTCCCAATCGAGACAACGCCTGACATGGGAATACATGATTTCAAATACAAAAACGGAGTTCTCACGCTAAGAATAAAGAAATTAGAAGCTCTTTGATTCTTCTAGTTTTGCTGGAAGATATTTATCGGTAATATTTGTCAGGCCATATTTTGAGAATGCCTCTAATTCTGCTTTTCTCTTAAGTTTTAGAAAGACTTCTAATTGTTTCTTCCAGTTTCCTTCTTGATATCTCGGGTCTTTTTGAAGATCATAGATTCTTTTAATGTCAGCCTCAGTCATTGGAATTGTAGGAAGTTTGTATTTTTCAATGTCAGTGGCCCACACTCCAAGCCATTTGGCATCTGGGACAGTTAGTTCACGTAAATGAGCGGCGTTAGCTGACCCAGATTTTATAACCATGGCAATGTGTTCCCCATATACATCGCCATCAGCTAGAATCACTACTGGAAGCCCCAATTCTTGATTCAATCTTCTCAAAAGATTTCTTGTAGAACGCGGTGCCTGACCTGCAGTATCCACTATAATTGATTTGAATTTTTTGTGTACTTTTTCTTCTACAAATCTTGTGAAAAGACCACCCTTCTCGATTGCTATGACTAGTTCAGCACTAGTATCTACCAACTCTGCGCTACTAAGACTTGGGCCTATCAGATAGCCATCTGGATGATCGGAAAGATTCATTCTTTTGCCTTCATATCCCGGTACTGTATATTCAATAGTCAAATCTCCAAAGACACTGCTCCTCTCCTCAGGGAAGATGTGAAACTCTTCACGGGGGCTTAGGGTAACAGCTTCCAAGTCTACTATGATGTTATCTGATTCTGGCTGGTCCTCAAAATCAATACTAAATGCCTGAGAAGAATAGTAAATGTCTCTCAGTGTAGATGATTTGCCCTCTCTTACCAATCTATTAACAAAAAATGCAAGCCATGCAAGCTGTGTATAAGAGCGAAGCTGTGACATATTTCTTGAGCTTCTAACTGCGTTTGCACTACCTAAAATATACTGTCTCAGTTTCTTGTCGTAGACAATGTTACTTACAGATCTACTTGGAATAACAAACTGGGGAAATTTCCCTTGATCAAGATTGTCATATATGTTAAGACCATGTTTTTGTAACAGAGAAAGAAGCTTTTCTTTTTTTGCCTCTGCTGTTCGCTGGCTAGATTTGTTCTTCAATTTCACTTCCCATCTTTATTAGTTGTTTATAATTTGGTTCCTTTTTCTTCCCAGATAGTTCTGTCGCAAATTGAGATATTAGTGGAACATATTTTGCATAAAGATTTGCTCTTTTCTTTTCCATGTCTGCAGCTCCCTGCCTTGACATGTGAACGGCAAGTTTTCTTGCTAAATATTGTAACGCGTTTTTTATCTCACGTTCAAGTTCTGGCCTGTCAGCAACGTTCTCTTTTCCCACAGTCTTATACGGAATTCTAGTGGAACAGATATGTGATACTATTACAAGAGGTGGATCTCCTTTTACTTTGTACCTGCTCCAATCCATCTCATTGACAATCTTTAGTACGACATCACTTCCTTCATCATAGAGCAAAGGAATCCTATTGGCAAACCTGTATACCTTAAGCCCAGCTGATGGAATATCCCCCCCATATGCAATGCCCATCTCCACGACAAATGGAAATCCAGAATATGCAGATGCACCACGCTGTATCACAGAAGCAAATTCAGGGTTGAAAAACTTCATAATTCCTTTAGAAAGAGGTTCTTCTCCCAATGGTGCCAGACAGCTTGGATCAGGTGCTAGAAAATCATCAAACTTTTGCAGTGCGTCAGATAATCTGACCAATTCCTCATTTGTCATGCTACCTATCCTCCTTTCGGGTTTTAATTTTGCAAATTCACAGAACTTTTCTGCAGTAGTTGGACCAACTCTTTGGAATCTTTTAGTTAAGAATGTAAGCAGAGTGTCGCCCTGAATTGTGTTTGCAAGTTGTTTGTAGTATGGACTTTCCGGATCAAGTTCTATTGCATGAGATTGCGACTCGCCAAAGTCCCAGTAGGTAATTTTTTTGTTGGCAACATCAACGTCATCAATTCTTATTTTTTGTAACCCATCAAAATCTATGTTTAGAAATGACATGACAGCAATTATTGTTCTTACCGGCCTTGATAGATCTGTCCAGCGTTTCTGAGCTCTTTCAAGCATGTCTTTAGTTGTAAGAATTTTCTTTTGCAGGCCCAGCTCCTTCTTTACTTTATCTATCATTTTATTGTCAACTGGTGGAATCTGATAATGAGTATCTACTATCATCCTCCTTATTGTTTCAACATCTACACCGTGTGGATGCGGTTTTATTATTGTGGGTGGGGGTGGCATTTCCTTTACAATTCTTGGATAATGAAATTTTTCACCAGAAGGATCTTCAAATGTCATGGAAGCATAAGGCGTGATAAGCGATGTTTGAGAAACATAATCACGTATTTTGGATCCTGCCTTTGAATAGTCCCCTTCAAGCACAATACTGACAGAGAGTCCTGTCTTTGATGCCTCCTTTGTGTTATGTTTTAAAATTACAGGCTTGTTTTTCTGGATATCAAGCAACATCACAAATTCGTCAATCGTTTTTCCATCAGCACAGCTTTTCACGGTAACTGGTTTGTTTGTAGTTATTTGACCATACAATATGGCCATAGTAGCACCAAGTCCAAACATTCCTCTTGCCTGCTTGAGTCCAAATTTTGAACCATAAAGAACAGTACCAAATGCATGCGGCACATGTTTTGGTTCGATACCAGGACCGTTGTCTTTAACTGTTAAGATATATGATCTTGGATCGGATTGTTCATAATCTACTGCCTTTATTGACATGTGAATATCAGGGGGAATCTTCTTTTGATCACATGCATCAAGTGCGTTTTCTACAAATTCCCTTACTGACGTGTACAATGATCTGGTAGGATTGCTAAAACCTGCAAGATCCCTATTTCTATAGAAAAATTCACTAGGGGAAATTTGGCTGAAGGTTTCCTTACTCAAAGATATTTTCACCCTCCCAGAGTTGTAATTTTTCCATCTTTTGTCTTCTCCTTGAATCTTGAAGATCATTGTAAACCTTCCCATGGGTGCTGCCATTTGAAAGAGCGGTAATGGCTTGGACTGCAGACCTTAGCTGTTCACCCTCTCCTATTATCGCAACCGTACGGCCATAGACTGAGATGGTGGAACCACTCAGCTCCTCAACATTTTTTCTAACTCTTCCGCCTTCGCCTATTATTCTACCCTTTACTCGTTCGATCTGTGCTGTTGATTTACCCACAAATTCTCGTAAATCAATTATATGTAATGAATTTTCGCCTTCAAGAAGTCTCATAGCTTTGTCAGGAGAAAATCCCCGACCTATTGCCAATACAACCTCTTCTGCTTTAAACGGCATTACATTTTCGACATCACCTGATCCTCTAATAATTATCTCTCCTGTTTGACCGTCAACAGATAAAGAAACAGAACATATTTTTTCTATCTTGGCCTTTACTCTCCCAGATTTACCTATTAATGCGCCTACTCTTTCAAGAGGAATCAGAATGGTTTTTTCAAAGATCATTTCATTATCCTCTTTAATATATCAGATGGATTTGCAACCGTCAATCCCCTTTTAACAAAGAATTTAGTTATATTTTTAATGTCTCTTTCAAGAAACTTGATCGCATTTGGGTGCTTGATGTCTACTGCAGAACCAAGATCAAAAACTAACAGTCCTTTTTCTGTCTTAAAGATGTTATATTCAGACAGGTCGGCATGCACTATCTTTGCTTTATTATACAAATCGTCAATGATAGACACGGTACTTTCATAATCGTTGTAATCAACTTCGGTCTCAACCAAGGTGGGTTCTGGCACACCGTTCTTGCCTGCAAATTCCATTACAAGCACATTTTTTATCACGGTTATAGGTTTCACGCACGGCAGCCCCATCTTAAAGCATTGATTTATGTTCCCAAACTCTTTTTGTGCCCAAAGCTCAACCAAATGTCTTGTGCCTTTTCTTATTTTTGTAAATCTAGGATCTCCCAGCAAGTAAGAAGATCTCTTTTTGAAATTCGAAGTTGTTACAAGATATATCTTCAATGCCAAGTCCTTCCCAGACGATCCAACAACCCAATATGTTTTCGATTCTTTGCCTGAACCTACAGCACCGTTCACATAAGAAATTATTCCAGAATTTTTCAACCCTGAAAGAGTCATTATTGTTGATTTATCAAAAACATCGTCTAGAACCTTGTTCTTGTCAAATCCGTCTTTCTCTGATTTTTGCTCTTTTTCTTTTTCTAAAAGTCTACCATCAATTCTTTTTGCTAATTTTTTTTCAAGTTCATCTGTCAACATTTTGAATTAAACGGACTTGGTAAAATTGATTGTGCTATCAGAAATCTTTTGCCAAGTGGCCATTTTCCTTTAACCAATCTACCTGGGATAATGTGTATCTCCATGTGATGTCTCCTCTATCATCTGCTTTGAAATCCCAAGGCGCTATAACAACAATATCGTTATCACGAATCCATATTTTTCGTTTCAATTTGCCACGGATTCTTCCCATTCTTGTTTTATCATCAACACATCTTACTAACACATGATCACTACCTAATAGTTTGATAACTCTGCCAAGCATTTCTCCCTCTTCTGGTATTTTCATTTCCTTCAGTTGGCTTTCGTTTAACACCTTACGCTTTCCCAAAATTCTCAGTCTTCGATCGGTTCAGTGCGTATATAACTGTTGTATTATCAAAATTTAAAAACTAAAAGTAGCGGCACGCCGTCAATCTTTTTGATTCCTTTAGATGATCCTGCTCCAATTTTTACAGATAACGCAATTGTTTTTTCTCCAGCCATATTAATGATGGAAGAATTTTTCAGTAGTTGTTCTGCTTCTTTTTCCTCTACAACTCTTTCAGCAAAATAGCTTTGACTTAGGTTCATTGTAAGATCGGATTCAACTAGCGTTCTTCCAACCAAATCAACGTCGCATATGTTTAACATTTTGTTACGTTGATAATTAACAACTTTTACCGCAAATGCCATTATGCATATTGGCCCTTTAGAGATGATTTGGCACCACATGCCTCACAAACAAGAAAATGTACTCTGTTAGATTTTTCTACTCTCGTATCAGGACTCTTACATGTTGGGCACTCCACATATTCCTTGACATATATGGTCAGAAGAGATGTAAATTCCTGCGGTTCCTTTTTACCTACAAACACGGCTTTATCTCCTGCAAATTGAGCTGGAGTGGCAAATTCTTTAGAAAGATACTGAAGTATTTTTTCAGGCTCCCTGCGCAATACCTTTGGAAACTCTGAAAAGTTACGAAAGAATGTTCTATTTCCTTGCCACATGATATCTACTTTTGGAAGTTCAAATCTAGATGTAGAATCCTTCCTACTCTCAGATACCTTATCCTGCACTTTCTTGAGCAGTTTTTCATATTCGCTTTTTGTCAACTGCATTGTTCAAGATGGTGTTACCTATATTGATTTACTTCAAAAAAGAAAAAAGTGGTCCTCTAAGGCTTTCCTATTCGAAAGACGTTAGTGCCACATTTTGGGCAGGTTCCCTTTACCGCAGGTCGTCCATTCTTTAGCTTAACTTCTTTTGGATTTGCGATCTCGACTTTCTTCCTGCATTTTACACAGTATGCTTGAGTCATTTCACGTTCTTACGAAAGAAGTTGTATATAGCAAGACGCTGTAAAAATTATTTCACTATACGCTAGAGGCTATTGAATTTTTACAATGTCTTTCTCAGGCCATATATAAAAAATTTATACAAATAGTTGCATTTTTTTGATATTTCTTAGATTGAAATGATCCAACTTGAAGAAATTAACAGATTGACTAATTGAATCATCAAATTGTTTTACCCGAGTTATACTTTTAAACGCCATAAAGAGAGTCAACCAAATGGCAACCAAAAAGGGCATTGTCATTACTATCATACTGCTTGGTGCCATAACAGCAGCAAGTTTTGCCATATGGATATTACCACAAAATAGGGGGCCGGCTTTGGTCGTATCGGATTATGGAAATGAGATTGAAAGTGTAAAAGATCGACATTTGTTGATAATGTCTGAGATGGATTCTGATCTAACTGGCCTGTTAAACCATACTATTGTTCCAGACGACTTCATAGCCAGAGCACAGACATCGTCATCGCAAACTACTTCTCTCATAACCGAGATTATAGAAAGCAACCCTCCTCAAGAGTGGAGAGAGAGCTATTTCAACTATGATGAGGCATTAAAAAAGTACAATGACTACCTTACAGAAACCATTGCCCTAGCCAATAAGGTAAAGGACAACGCTTCTTCTAGCGACCTGTCTGATGAGATGTCAAAGATAGGCTCGTTGAGAAATGATACCAACTCATTTATTGCAAAGTCTAATGAGACGCGTCCCTGATATTATCAAAATCATCCCTTGAGAGGGTCAAAACTTTCTTCAATTTTAGTAATATTTAGTAGAAATTAGATTAATTAATAGGAAATACAATTTTATCCTATATCATGTCAACCAAGGAAACTAGTTTACGAAAGGACGGTACCGAAACAAAAACTAGTAGACTGTTGGTAATCTGTGTTGACAGAGATGATGACATAGGAAGCAAAGCAGGAATCAATACTCCAATAGTAGGACGAAATGCTTGTCTTGAAGCAGCGCAACGACTTGCGCTTGAAGATCCGGAAGATGCAGATTCTAATTCCATCTTTGCCGCTGTTAAAACTTATGAAGATTTGGTAAGCAAAGGATATCAAGCGGAGGTAGCAGTAGTTTCTGGAACAGAGAATAAAGGTGTGCAAGGTGATGAAAAAATTGTTTCACAGGTAAGAACCATAGTAGAAGTATTTTCAGCTAATGGTGCAGTGATTGTATCAGATGGGGAAGACGATGAAAGTGTGATTCCAATAATTCAAAATGTTTTGCCCATAGTATCAGTCAAACGAGTCGTTATGAGAGTCAGCAGAAGTGTAGAGTACTCTTATGCAGTATTTGGAAGATATTTGAAAGCTATTGCTTTTGATTCAAAGTATTCAAAATTCTTTCTAGGAGTACCTGGAATTTTATTAGTAATTGGTGGAATTGCAACAGTGCTTGGACTTACAAAAGAAATTTTTGCAGTAATGGTAAGCATTCTTGGAGGAGCATTTCTTATCAGGGCATTTGATATTGACAGGACATGGTCGCATTGGACAAAACCAACTCCTGCAGGGTTCATACGTGTGTTTACACTTGTGGCTGGAATTCTTTTTGTTCTAGCATCTATAACAGCTGGAGTAAGTTCTGTTAGTCCCCAAATATCAACTGCAAAACCAGATGAGATACTCAAGTTGGTAATGAACAAACAAACTATTGGCTTGTTTGTCTCTGGGATGTTGCCATTTCTCTGGATGGGAATTGGCTGCATACTTGGCGGATCGTTGCTTAGCAGTTGGTTTAGAGGAAGCATCAGATCAATTACAGACATACTGAGAATAATTGTACTTCTAACACTCTATCCAATAATTGCGCAGTTCGATATAGTCATAACAAGAGATGAGAGCCCTTTCACACTAATTCCTCCGTTACTCCTAGGTTTGGCAGTAATACTGATATCAGCGTCACTGCTCTTCCATAAATATAGAAGGAAGAAAGGTGGCGAGGTGCTATCGGAATAAAAGACATAACTTTTCAATTAGGGGGGTTTTACACCCTTTACTCTAAAAAGCTTGAAAAGGAAATACGAACAGGAGAAATTCCAAAACACATAGCAATAATACTTGATGGCAATAGAAGATGGGCTAAAAGAAACCTAGTCTTAAGGACAGACGGCCATTTTAGAGGAGCAGATGCAGTTGAAAAGCTGTTAGACTGGTGTGAGGAACTAAACATCAAGATAATTACCCTTTACGTCCTGTCTGCAGAAAATCTAACCCGAAATGATAAAGAATTAGATCATCTTTATGATTTGATTAACCAGAGGTTAACGAAACTGTACAATGACCCACGGATTCATAAAAACCGTATGCGGGTAAAGGCAATTGGTCGCATTGAACTTCTGCCAGATTTCCTAAGAGAGATCCTAAACAAGCTTGAAACAGCTACAAAGGATTACGATAACCATTATCTCAATATAGCGGTGGCTTACGGAGGACAAAACGAAATGGTTGATGCCATAAAGAAGATTGCTACTAGGATCAAGGATGGTTCTCTTGATGTGAGCCAGATAGACAAGGACGTGATAGAATCGTGTCTTTACACATCACATCTGCCGCAATCATCTCCTGATATGATATTGAGAACTTCTGGAGAGAAAAGACTAAGTGGATTTCTAATGTGGCAAAGCGCCTACAGCGAACTTGTTTTCATGGATGTCTATTGGCCAGAATTTAGAAAAATTGATCTTATGCGAGCCATCAGAACATTTCAGAAGAGGGGTCGCAGGCTTGGCAGATAGAAAAGAGAAATACTAGTTTTATAAAGTTACAACATACATGATTGAAGAGAGATCAGCCGGAGCCATTTTATATCGTGAATCACCGTCAGGTAAACTCTACTTGCTTTTGAACTATCCCTCTGGACATTGGGATTTTGTCAAGGGAAATATTGAGAAAGGAGAGACCTTCAAACAGACTACCTTGCGAGAGATTAGGGAGGAAACAGGCATAATAGATGTGAGTTTTGTAGAAGGTTTTGAGAATAAGATGGAATATCATTACCAGCGAGATGGCGAACTTGTGCACAAGGAGGTCGTTTACTTTTTAGCAAAAACTACAACAGAACACGTAGAAATATCACATGAGCATCTCGGATTCATCTGGCTCAAATTCAATGATGCAATGAAGAAATTAACATACAAAACAGCCCAGAGCTTGCTGAAAAAAATAAACGAACTAGGGTTCGAGACTTAGTTGTTGAAGTTTTTTTGCTTCCAAAATTTGGTTTTGAGAATTGAGAATTGTTCTTCCGACTATTAAGTAACTAGAGCCTGCTTGCAGAGTTTTTCTTGCGTCCCCCCCTTGTGTACCTACACCCGGCGAATAAATTTCGCAGCGACCTCTTACATATTTAGCTGTGGAAGATACAATGTCAGGCACGGTGGCACCCACTACTATCCCGTCAACATTTGAAGAATACGACCATTTTAAGAACAAGTCATGAATTTTTTGCATTTTACCTGTTCGCGGATCCTTTACATCAAGTCCATATCCTAACTTTGCACCTGGGTGACTCATGTGTACAAGCGTTATTACTCCATGTCCATCACGATGAGCCGTCTTGACTAGTTCTTTAAGATTTTCAAGGCCCATTATTGGATTTGCTATGACCGCATCAAATCCACATCTCCAAAGTCTTTGTAGAGTAATCATGTTTGTATTTCCTATATCGTTTAGTTTGATATCAGCAATTGTTTGTAGTCCTTTGCGGTGAGCAAGTCGATTTATCTTTGTCAAACTTTTGTCATTCAAAGGCAATATCACATGAAAATTGAATTTGATTGCACATAGATATTTGCCTAGTCTATTTATGTTAGCAATTGTTTTTTTTTCTAATTTGGCTGCACTTGCATCAGCCAGATCATTGGCAAGTATTATTTTGCTCTTTCCTAATGAGGCTTTTTCTATTCTTCCTCTAAAACCTGTCATAGCTTGACTAGAGGGTGTTT
The DNA here is from genome assembly GCA_050749405.1 of Nitrosotalea sp. GTDB lineage: Archaea > Thermoproteota > Nitrososphaeria > Nitrososphaerales > Nitrosopumilaceae > Nitrosotalea. Next base: position 33,187 of record JBOGRD010000008.1, on the reverse strand, counting down.
GCCTTTTAGCTTTATTACTTTAAGGTATGAGTAACCATGTTCGTTTAGACCACTAACAAAGGAGGGCTCAATGCCATCCTTGCTTGAATATTTTAGGAATGGTTTTGTGGGTTCATAGTCAATTTTGACATGGCAAAAATAGGACGCTTCGTCAGATTCGTTAAAGTTCATGAACACGCCTACAAGCCATTTTGTACCTTCAGAAAATGCAAACAGTGGGAATGGAGACTCTTCAAATCCATAGCTTAGTTTTATCAAGCTTATAAGATCCTCGAGCTCAAGCGGTTCATACATTACTTCAGGTTCAGCAGTTTCGGGTTTAAGAGATTCTGGTAGTGTCTTTATTCTTATGATTGGAGAGTAGAGATAAGTCGAATTTGTTATCGTGTTTACAATATTGCAATCTTCCTTGTTTGTTTTAAAACCATACGAAAGATAATGGCCAACGTTTGCGTTTTGAACGTAATAGCTCACAGGCCTTTCTTTTAGGAGATCCATCTGGACAGAGATTACGTCCTTTCCATCCAATGTGAAAGAGAAACATGTACGAGGTATTCTTTCCAGAGCACAAACGAGTCGTGAAAATTCATTCATGTCAGAAACTTCGACATAACACGGATGTTTAACCATAGAATCACTCCTAAAATCACCCCATTAAAAGTAGTCGTTTGTTGTTTTACTGGTTTCTTCTATCAATGGTATCATTGACTTCAGGACCAGTTCCAATCAAGGTTACAGGCACCTTCAGTTTATCTTCAATAGTTTTTATGAAATACTTGGCAGGTGAGCTGAGGTCAGAAAATGATTGCATATGAGCACATTCAGGATATGCCACATCAAGCTTTGTGATTGCAATTTGCGTCGCACTGTTTAGCATTATAGATCGTTTTGCAAGTTCAAAATCAAATTCTGCCGCTCTTCGTTGTCTACCTGTGACAGTACCAACCTCTTGCCATCCTTTTGCGATGGCCTTCTCTGGACTTATTTCATTTTTCAACGGGCCTTCTCCCACCCTAGTGACAAATGATTTGAAAACAATTACAATCTCGTCGACGCTTTTTGGACCTATTCCTACGTCTGCACATATTCCAGATGCAGTGACATCCTTTGAGGTAACATATGGATATGTGCCATGCCACAGTGAAAGAAAAGTTCCCTGGGTTCCTTCTACCAGCACTTGTTCTTTCCTTTCGAGCGCAAAATTAACCGCGTTAGGAATATCATCAAGGTACAGTGCAAGTGAATCGATCTCTTTTGCAAGCTTGAGTGTTCTCATGGCCCTGTCTGCATTTGCAGGTCCAGTTCCGGTTCCCGTGCTGCCAATAGATTCCTTCAGTCTTCCCTGAGAATCAGCTGCCCTGTGAGAATCCTCAATGATCCCACATTGATAGTCAACAAAGGATCTGTCTTGAGTACCAAATTCAGATATCTCTTTTAGTAATACATCCACGCTTAGTACGACACCTGGTCCCACTAGTAATCTCGTATTAGGATTTAGAAATGCACTTGGGAGCATTCTTACTTTGTATTTTTTGCCGTCATGTTCTATAGTGTGGCCTGCATTAGGTCCCACACCCCCTCTAACAGCTATTACAGGATTATCTTTCATAGCAAGATACGAAACGATCTTGCCTTTACCTTCGTCTCCAAAGAAACCGCCGACAATAACTGTAGAAGGCATAAAGCAAGTGCGTATGGAGAGATATTTAAGCCAAATCTTAGCAATACAATTTAAGCAAAGAAGATGAACTGCAACTTGCATGTCAGAACCGAATTATGCTGGAAACATTATTGTCTCCTTAGCAAATCTTCCTGAATTTCTCCGCAAACCCATACTACAAAAAAGGCTGTCAGAGTTTTTTTCAATGTCAAAGGAGGACAAGATGGAGATCATAAATAATGCGCTACAGGCAGGACCAACTATCCAGTTTGACAAGTTTTCAATCTTGTTTAAGACATGGCTTGAAGTATTGTGTAATTTATCAGAAGAGCAGAGACGCGTAATGTTTAGTACATACATTATTGAGATTACAAGCCATCCCGAAAAGATAATCGCATTTAATCTGGACGGAATTCTAGAGATATATCTTTCGTTAACAGACGAACAAAAGAACAAGATATCAAATTCCATAGGAGAGATTGTGAATTCTCTTGATAATGATTCGAAAAAGAGGCTCTACCTCATAATTCCCGAAAGGGCTAAAAAAGAAATAAAAATTTAAAGTGGCTTGTCAGGTTTTCGCTGATTCTCATCAGCAAAATTTACTATCTCGCCTTCAGGTGTCATTACTCCAACAAAGACTTTTTCATACTTTTTTACCACTTTTCGGTGGTCTGGCATTGACATGTCTAGCCGCATTTCGTTCATGACCATGACCCGGTATTGTTTCCATTCCTCCCAACATTCATTACAACAAGGATAGGCAGCTGCAATAGGATCTAGCTCTATATCATCAGGAATTTCCTTTTTACATTTAGTACAGTTTCTTGCCATAACAAGCCCATCAAAATTTGGCAATTTATTTCTTTAAGAAGAGATATTAGGGAAAATCTATTATAACATAACATGAAGATCAAGTGCCCCAAATGTGATGACATTGCCGAATTAGGGGATGACTTTTCCTATGTAAAATGTTCAAAATGTTCCTTGGACATGACGTATGGAGAATATGTCAAATTCATAGCGTACAAGGATGCCACATATTCTGACATATTGGGAGATTATGCCAAAGATACAAACGGTTCTGCAGCAGGAACTCTTGATGAGTGGTAGAAAAAAAGCTACTACAAGGCTTTAATTAATTTCAAAATGCTAATGCGTTTAGTTGGCATTTGTGTTTGAGACAACTCTTAACCTGTTAGGGTTTGTTGTTGGGCTTGCATTAGGAATTTTCTCCTACATTGGATTCAAGAATACTGGAAGCCCCACATTATTTAGGCTAAACATTGCCTTTTTTTCAATCGGCATAGGGTTTGGAGTTGTCGGATTTGGGTACATGATAGAGTCGTTCATACTAAACTATGCACAGCTTGACAGCTGGATTCAGACACTTGGAATAGGAATTCAGACTATAGGATACTTTTTCATCGCGTTTTCACATGGTATCAAATCGTTTTTCCCAAAATCGCGATATTTCAAATCCATCATATTTCCGCTTTTCATCATACCTGGAAATTCAATTGAGCACATTATAAGGTCAATTTCTTTTATCCTATTGGTATATGGGACAATTGAGACCATTATGTCGTATATGGAAAATAGGAAGCGAAGTACTATCTTTGTCGCTGCCGGACTTGGATTGCTTGCTTTGGGCGAATTCCTAGGATGGTATTCAATAGTATTTCCAAAATCAATACTCTATTTCATCTCACTTTCTACAAAGATAATAGGTCTTGGTGCTCTGTTCATTCCAATCTCTCAAGTTCCCTTAAGAGGAGGTCTAAAGTTTGGCGGCAGTATATAGAACTCACATGAGCATCATAGGAGACATTCTTTCTACTACCAGAGATGAGGCTCCAGATGAATCAGGTGCAAGCGTAACATACCTAATCAGAAAAGCCAATGTCTCATACGGAAGACTGGCAAAAATCTTGGAAACCTTGGTTCAACAAGGCCTTCTTGAACAGACCACGTCAGATAGAGCTTGCAGATACAGAATTAGCTCAAGGGGTAGAGAATTCCTACAGGCCTATCGTGGTTTTAGAGAATTTGCCGATTCATTTGGGTTAAGAATTTAGTCAGATTCATTTTCAACATCTTCATATTCATCTTCTACGTCGTCGTCGAATTCATCTTCAAACTCATTCTCAAACTCGTCAGACATCAAGGATTAGAGAAAATATTTTACTATAAAAAGACTTACACAGATGCATGTACACTATTTGCAAATATCATCACATGACAGGTTCTATCCAGCCACCACATGAGACACAGATGTTCATGCCATCATCATTTACGTATGTCTCTGCGCCGGGGGGACAATGACATTGCGATATTTCCTCATCCATATAGGATATACGTGATTCAACCTTATATCGTTTTTAGAACAAGAGATAATTTACTACTATTTATCAGATAAGTTGTGATTGTACCCTGTGACCATAATGGAATCATCATGGCGTCTGAGATAGTTAAGAAAGGAGGCACCGTAGTATTTCCAACAGATACAGTATACGGAATAGGATGCGATCCATTCAACAGCGAGGCAGTTAGGACAATTTACAGGATAAAGGGACGTAAGGAATCAAAGCAGTTACCGGTTCTCGGTTTCTCCATTTCTGATATATCAAAGATTGCCATTTTTGATGAATTGTCAAAGAGATTTGCTACCAAGTTCTGGCCAGGACCATTGACCCTAATTCTTGGCATAAAAGAGGAAAGAATTACAAAATCTCTTGGTCTTGATGAAAAGATAGCTGTGCGTGTACCAAGTCATCCATGTGTACTAGAACTTCTCAAAGAATGTAAACTGCTTGTGGGAACAAGTGCAAACACATCTGGCCAGCCATCCTCTACAGATTCACACGAGATAATAAAAAAGATAGAAGGATATGACATATTGCTAGATGGTGGAAAAATACCAAATTCTGTCGAATCAACCATCATAGAAGTTATTGGAAGCAAATTTCGCGTAATACGCAAAGGGAAAGTTAGTGAAAAGGAGTTGCTTGCACTAGTTTGAATCTAATTGTAACATGTAGTCGCCACTTTGAAGAAGAAGCGTCTGATGAGATTTCAAATATACTTCAGACATTAGGAGACGACAAAGCAATGACTGAGAACAGTGAATTTTCTGGTATAGTCATGGTAGATACGTCACTAGACCCCTTTGATACGGTAGATAAAATCAGGGCAAAAATTCTTGATGAGCCATGGAGTATCAGATATTGTCACCGATTCATACCAATTCAAGAGTCTACCAAGACTGCGCTTGATGCAATAGTAAAAGCCGTACAAGAACATGTCAATGACATGCAACCAGACGATTCCTACCGAATAACAATTGAAAAACGCGGTTCAGAGTTATCCTCTAAAGAGATAATCGATTCTGTTGCAGAAATTGTTAGAAATAAAGTATCACTTGAAAATTATGATTGGAATATCATGGTTGAAATTCTCGGAAATGTGACTGGTATTGCAGTGCTCAAGGACCAAGATATAGTAAGCACTCTAAAACTAAAGCGAGATTCAATGGAGTAAAACTGCAGATCTCTCAACTATGAGATCCTCAAGCGGTGTCTTTGACATTACACAGCCAAGTTCTTTCTTTGTTATGTTAAATTCCTTCTTTATGAAATTAGTATTGTTAGGAAATGGCAAAATCGATTCTGTCATGGAACTAATCTCATCAAGAAGTTTTTTGATTAGAGGTTTCTTGCCAATCATGATTAGAATAGAATCATTATTTTCCCGTAATCCTATTTTATTGATTGCCTCGCTAATCTGCCCTGTACATGCAAATCTCATAAGTATGTCAGTTTCAATTTTGTTAGAAAGTAGCGTGTTTGACTTGCTTGCTGCTAACGAGACTTCAATGACTCTCTTTGCATGACTTGCATTTAGAACATATTGTAACCGAATGCCTTGAATGATCACACTAGGAAACCTCATTCGCAGGTTTTCAAGAAGTTTTATAGGATCAGCACTAGTTTTCTTCAATCTAGTTAATTCCACGTTATAATTTGAAATATTAAAGTTGATACTTATTTTACCGCCACCATGTACCACAGGAATTATGCTAACCACATCCCCATCATTTAGGGATGTTTCTGTTCCTTTCAAAGCGGAGGAATCTATTCCATTTATAGCAACAAGAACATTTTTGGCATCAAACGCAGGCATATTTTTTGAAACCAAGTCCTGAAGAAAGACAAGTAGCTCAGATACAGTCATAGAGTTTTTTTCAATCGATATCTTATCAGAAGAAAAAGAGCGCTTTGCGCCACCAAGAAGTTTGACTGTTATCATGATTTAGAAAAGTAGTTGGCTCAATATGGAATTTTTGGTTTATGAAGTATTTGACAGGTTTAGCTAATCAATTGTTCTTCCATCGCTCCTGCTTGACCGATGGTTTCTGGCTTGTCTGCTAGCGAATCTTTTTCCTTTTGCTCTTCAAGTTCCCTTTTCAGATGAGTCGTTATATAACCTGCAATCTCATTTTTTAGTCCCTTGGATCTTACTATTGCAACTTCGTTGAGTAGTTTCTTGTTTTGTTTAAAGTCAGTACCAAATTCTCCTTTATAAGTAGCCATTAGTTCTGTGGAAATTCGTCTGACTCTATTCACATTATCGATTGGCAGAAGGGGTATTTTATACCTATATACCAAGATATGAGTTTGTATTTTTTTCTATGATTTCAAGCATCTCATCGTATCGCTTATCTAGAATTTGTGATGCGCAAAAAAGAACGCTTGGCATGAAAGTTATTTGTGCAGTCTTGTATCCAAAACATTTTGAGAACTTTACTGGTCCGTCTGTTTCCAGCAAGATCTTATCAGATTTCGTTTGAGAAAGAAGAATCTGTTTGTCTTGCGAGTATACCATTGCAGGACCATACGAAACATAGCTGTCTATATCCATGGCTTTTTGTAGTTGTTTTTTGTTTCCTGCAAACCAATGTAACAGAACACCCTTGAGATGATATGATGGCAAAATTGAGAATATTTCCTCTAATGTTCTTCTTGAATGAATCGATATGGGTTTTTCAAGTTTTTCTGCAAGGGACAGCATCTTCTCAAAAACACTAACCTGCCGGTTAAAGCCAGCATCATCAGAGACATATGTCTTGTCAAGACCAATCTCCCCTATGCCTGATATTTTATTTGAGTTCGCCATGATCAAATTCACTACTGATTCCAGATCATCATTGGCCTTCTCTGGATGTATACCAAGAAAAGGTAGAACTAGCGGGCTCTGTTTGCTCAGTTTCAGCGTTGCATTTGAGCTAGAGTAATCCATAGATACACAGCATGCCTTCAGCCTCATCTTAGTCATGGCTGTAAGTATGAACTGTAATTCGGGTTTGAATTCATCATCTGATAGATGGATGTGAGCATCAGTTAACCAGTTCACAGTGTACTATAACCACAAAATAGTGTGTATAAATCGATCCCCAGATTTTTGCCAGTCTTTCCTTTATCTAGTATTTCATTTGTGAGTCACCTAATAAATCAAAAAGCTACACAATACCGCGATCTATTTTATAATCCACGAGTCGAAAACTTTACAGAACCAATCTTTTATCACAGATACTTGGAGTTAAAATATGACAACGTCTGAATTTGGCCTTTCTGCAATATACAGGATCCTAAAAAAGGCCGGAGCCGACAGAGTAAGCGACGAGTCGGCAAATGAACTGAGAAGAATATTGGAAGAGGTTGGAACATCCATTGCCAAGAGCGCAGTTGAGATGTCTACACATGCAGGTAGAAAAACAATCAAGGCAGAAGATGTTAGGCTGGCCGCAAAACAGTTTTCAAAATTCTGATTTAAAAGATTTAATTGTTCATAGGAAACCTTTTTGATTGCGGTGAGGTGGCAGAGCGGCTATGCGTTCGCCTGCAAAGCGAATCTATAGGGGTTCGAATCCCTTCCTCACCTTTTTTGATAAAAATTTGTTCTTGTTTTTGAGTTCATTTCTGAATTTGAGATTGTTGCGTACTTTTCATGCGACTAAGAGCTAAAATGCATAGTCCTATGAATATAATCTGCAATGTCTCTTCGATTATCCCAAGTTCGTTGACTGGAAGAGATCTTCCTGAGATGGGGTTTGGCATTCTTGTTATGCTCCATATTGTGATCAGTGCAATAGTGCCACCTATTCCCACACAATACCATCCCATATGCCATTGTCTTATCACCGGTAAGACCCAGAACAACTGGAGTATTCCAGCTACGAGAAAGAATATTCCAAAATTTGCAACATGTGCTATCAGTTGAGTGGCCAGGTTTAGATGTATAATACCCGGTATTGCCGTTGCTGCTGCAGATGCATAGAGTAGCACCTTTTGCATTCTAATCATTTTAAACAACATCTTGAGATAAAAACGATTATGCGCCATTCAGAGTTTAAAAATTGACATATAATTTAGAACTGTATTGATGTTATAGAATAATCTCACAATGACTTTATCAACTACAGATCGGATTTAGCCAGTGATAGGTTGTGGGTTCCCTACCAAGTGCTGGTCATACATCTTGAAAGCAATTTCTCCCCCAAATTGACAAAAACCCACATTTTTTCATCCATTTTTTGATGGAAAAATTGTGTTTCATTCCAAAACAGGCCTGTAACAGGAAATGATGATATCATAATAACCTACTTTACTAAATACACCAAGTTCTACCCAATTCAGATTTGGCCGATAGAAGTAATGGATTGCTAGAATACATACCAGGTGCAAGACCACTTTTGCAGCAGTCATCGAATGGGCAACCGTTAGAAGGGTTTGCTCAGAACATACGGGATAGTGTAAGAGAATATGCAGAAGATGCACAAAATGAAGTTGAAAAAGGCCATAATTTTCTTCAATGGGTGCTTACAAGAGTGTTTGAGGCAACAGAGGATGATGCGACTGATGCAATTATCGATGGTCCAAACGATCTGGGCATAGATGCATATCTACCAGTTGACTTTTCTGAAGATAAGATCTATCTATTCCAGTCAAAATATGGAACTTCGCATTCCATGGAGGCCATTGCCAAGTTTAGGCAGGACGTACAAAGTTTACACACTAGAGACATTACAAAGATGCGGCCCGAAATTGCACGTCTAGTAACGCAGATCCAAGAAAAAAACCTAAAAATTGAATGTATTTATGTTACTGATCAAAAAGTTGATGAAGAAAATTACGAGTCTGTCGAGATACACGATATAGATACAATAATCCAAAAACTTTGGGATAGGATAAAAAAACCTGCGATAGGAAAGAAGGCAGCAATAAGACTGGAGAGTAAACTGAGGTACCAGAATACCCTGCTTGGAATCTTAAAGTTACGAGAACTAACTAACTTTGTAACAAAAAATAGTGATTATGTCTTTGAATCAAACATAAGACAGTGGATGCAGTTTAAAACGACTGTAAATAAGGGCCTTCGCGAGACTTTACAAGAATCTCCTAACAAGTTCTTTTACTACAATAACGGCATAACCATAGTTGTAAACGATTTTGAAGAACTTGAAGATAACTCGATACTTTTACACGCACCACAGATAGTCAATGGCGCACAGACATCCAATTCAGTATTAGATCATGCAAAGCGAACTCACAACTTGGATGGAAGCATTACTGTTACCATAATCAAGGCAGCCGATGAGCTTGACCAGAACAATATTACAAAGTACAGAAATTCACAGAACGCAGTAAGAGGAAAAGATCTTGTTTCTTTGATGGACTTTCACAAGTCTATAAAGTCCCAGATGGAGAATTTCAGATACTTTTACGAAATACAGGCAGGTTCATTTGATAGTAAAGCAAAATCACAACAATCTGAATTCGTTGGAGACCACACATGCAACAAGTACCTCCCCGATAATCACAAAAAAGTTATTGTTGCCAAAGATGCCATACAGGCATTTGTGGCAGGAATTGAGCAGAGGCCTACCGAGTCATACAGCTCCCCTGCACAATTCTTACCGAGAGGAAGTAAGTATGACGAAGTATTCAATGAAAAACTAAAAGACGACTGTAGATTATTGTTGTATCCTTATCTTGTAAAAGAATATGCAAAAAAGACATTAAATTACGGAAAGAAGGGAGGCCACAAAACAAAAAGATATGCAACCCTCTTTTTTGTTGCAGTTTACTTTAAAATCCTTCATGAGAAAATAATACTTACCAAAGGTGACTTTAAAGAAGATATTGCAAAACTAGAACCAATTTTCAAGAGTGTCAAACTAAACCAGCGAATTTTAAAACTTACAGACACCATAGCGACAAAGTTTTTAGAAGATACTGTTGTTGACGATGAGATGACGGCTGCAAATACATACCATAACTTCTTCTCACACCATGTGTGGTTGGATTCCATGATACGTGTTATTGAAAAGAAGATAAAACAAGAAGAAGAAGAAATTACCAGTATCCAAAAAATAGTGCAAGATCTTTTCTAAAATTTTTATCAAGAATAGCGGCAGATGGGTGACCGATAGGTCTCTTGCAGGAGGTCCACATTAGCCATCCGTCTACCGCTGTTTTACAGTATGAAATTGGTAGTATTTAACATGATTTTTATAACGAAAAAAATGAATTTCAACAGCTTGGAAGAAACAAAAAAATGCGCTTTATGCAGTGGTTCTTTGGATCATGAATATCATCCCATGGATACATGGAACGTCAAGGGATTTTTATGTAGCAAGTGCTATTCCAAAAAACTTGCTGAACATTATCCAGGCACTCATGAAAGAGTCAACAAATCAAACTAAAAACCAACCAGTTTTTATTTGAGATTTATTTGACGCATCCCCTATTCCGGTAGCGTATCGCCATACGTATCTAGCCCTAGTTTCCATCTTGCTCTTTATTTTGATGAGCGATTCAAGTTCAGAATGAATATTTCCAGTTGGGTGGGAGCAACTTTCACAAAATTTGCATTTTGGATCTAGTGCTGGAGGGTCGGACTCTATCAAAGGATAAGCCCTACAGGCAAGCGGCCTATCTCCGTATATTTTGCATTTGTATCCACCATGGGGCGATCTTTCGTTGCTTTCAGTATCAAGAAAAGGGCATGTATTTCCATCAAGTTCTTTCCCCATTAGTTGATATGCAAGAATTTCATCTGGCTTGTCATTTATTTCCGAAATCCCTATCCTGGGAAGAATCGCTGCTGTAACAGAGTGTTTTTTTGCCAAAAATTCTATTTTTTGTTTCTCATCAGGTAAGATGAGCACTCCTATTTTACCAAATTGCACAGATGGATAGTATTCTCTTTCTATACAACACTTAGAACACCCTTCTACACAGGAAAAGTCCAATACAGTCTAGATGTTGGAAAGGGATAAAACCTATTTCATGATAGAACCATTTGGAACAATAGGGTACTGGCTAGGAAGCGTAATACCCTTATATCACCTCCCCTCATAATTACCGAACATGGTTGTGTATAGATCTAGTATGCAGATAGTGCGAGATCTGCTTTCTGTCACAGAAGAAAGTGGCACAAGCGGGATCAATGTAACAGCACTTCTAACAAAGGCTAACTTATCACATTCAAGACTCTCCAAATTTATCGAAAACCTAACCGGTGCAGGTCTAATAAACAAGATAGAGTATGATGGCAAAAATACGTTTGTCATAACCTCAAAGGGCAAGCAATACCTAGAAACCTACGTACAATTCCAAAGCTTGGCCGACTCTTTTGGCCTAGAACTCTAAACGGTCTTACTAAATTTTAAAATACCTAGTTTTGAAACTATAAAATTTTTAAGAAATATTCATTTAGGTCTTGAGTATAATTTCAAAAACACCATCCTATGGAAGATCATATTTACAAAAAGAAAAAGATCGAATAGATCATTTTTTCTAAAGTTTTTGCCAAATTTTCCAGATCAGAACGAGATCTATAGGTCACTGATAAAACGATCGACAGATCTATTAAGGTGTAGTCTGGCTTATGTTTGGGGAGTATAGACGTGACAGAAGTAATAATATGGTGGAAAGGACTTGCAAAGGAACTGGAATTAGACATAGAAACTCTTAATGATGGACAAGAAAGAAAAAAACAATTTTGAATTTTTTGCCAGTTCAGTACAGTAAACAAGTATTTGATAGTTTCTTGAAAATTAATTTTATAAGCCTCGAGCGGGATTCGATCCCGCGGCCTAACGCTTACGAGGCGTTCGCTCTACCAGGCTGAGCTATCGAGGCATTGGTTCGCAATGCCATCAGAGTTTATAAAAAGCCTTTGTGCTTTGGATTCATTGAAGGTAACAATTTCCGGAGTACGCGGAATTTTTGCTGATGATCTTAATATCAAAGACATAATACATTTTTGTCGTAATTTTTCACATCTCATAAAAACAAAAAAATGCATTCTGGCACGCGATACCAGACCGTCAAGTGAAATTCTTTCCCATGTTGCATCTGCCTCACTCATGGAAAGAGGCATTTCAGTGTATAATTTAGGGGTAGCACCCACCCCAGTTGCATTCAGAGAGTCAAGAAAGTATGGAAGTGGACTGATAGTAACATCTTCCCACAACCCCCTAGAGTGGAATGGGTTAAAGTTCATCATAGATGGTAGAGGGATTAATGAGTCAGAACTAGAACAACTGCTAAAAGAAAAATCATATTCAAAAGAAAAAATAGGCGCAGAATCAGAAATTGATTCTAGCTATGTCAAAGAAGCTGCAAAATTTATTGGCGATGTGAGTGGCAAACCAAACGTTGTCGTTGATGTAGGTGGTGGTGCAGCCTTTGAAGTGGCTCCATTACTTTTGGGTAAACTTGGTTGTAAAGTAAAAAAAATAAATCACATTCCAGGCAAGTCCTCTCGTGGACCTGACCCAACTTCTGACAGATTATCAGACCTGACAAAATTATCTAAAAAGGCAGATATCGGATTTGCGTTTGATTTGGATGGAGATAGACTTGTAGTAGTAAAAGACGGTAAGAAACAAACACCTGATGCCACCCTAGGACTAGGAGTTGCCAAGGCGCTCGAAATGGGTTACAAAAAGTTTGTTTTAAGCATAGACACGAGTGTTTCTATTGAGAAATTCATCAATGGTGAAGGAGGTCAGGTCAGGAGATCCAAGGTTGGTGAAGCTAATGTCGTAGATTTAATGTTAAAGACAAATTCCCAAGCAGGTGGAGAAGGCAGTAGCGCTGGTTTTATCTTACCTGAGTTTAACATGTGTAGAGATGGATTGCTCTCAAGTGGTCTGATTGCGTCAATGATTGGAACTGATGAATTCTCAGACATTTCCAAATTCATGGACGAATATTTTCAAAGAAGAATCAAGATAAATGTAAACTCGAAATTTCACAAAAAAACAATGGAGATACTGACCAAAAAAATGGAAGGAAAATTCAGCCATATAATAACAATGGATGGAATCAAGTCAATCATAGATGAAGATAGTTGGGTTCTGGTACGACAATCAAATACAGAACACAGTATCAGAATTTCTACTGAATCAAACAATTTGAAAAAAGCAAAATCTATAGAAAAAGAAGTCACTTATCTAGTCAATAAAAGCTATGAAGAATCCAGACGAAATAGAAATCATTAGAATATTTCAGTACAGATTTGGGCAAAAATCAATCTTTGTCCCAGAAGACTTGGAGCTTCTAGCAATGGCCAATAGAAATTTTGTCGTAAAGTCAGACATGCTAGTTCAAAGTACAGACGTTCCAACTGGCATGAAGTTGTACCAAATGGCAAGAAAGAGCATGGTTTCATGTATGAGCGATTTTGCCTGTAAGGGAATCAAGCCAAGATATGCCACCATTTCACTTGCTATTCCTCAAGGGTTTACTAGAAAAATGATAAATGAATTGGCGGATGGTTTTGCCATGACCTCAAAAGAATTTGATGTAAAGATAGTTGGCGGAGATGTAAACAAAGGAAAAGAGATTATCATAGATGTATCCATGTTTGGAGTAGGTACAAGTAAAATAATACCCAGAGGAGGAGCAAAAAATGGTGATGTGATAATTACGTCTGGGCCCTTTGGATACTCTTCATCAGGATTGAGGATCATACTTGGAAACCTCAAAGCAGAACCAAAATTTATTAAAAAATGCAAAAAAAGTGTCTTTTTGCCCACGCCTAAGCTGGTGTTTGGACTAAGGGCTGCAAGATATTTTTCTTCTTCCATGGATTCAAGTGATGGCCTATCTATTACCCTAAATGACATGAGTAGGTTGAGCAAAAAGAGATTTGTGATAACCACAATTCCAACTGAAAAGGATGTAGAAGCATTTGCAGAAAAGAAGAGAATGAATCTGACCAATCTTGTCTTTTGCGGCGGCGAAGAGTATGAAATAGTTGCCACAGTTCCTGCAAAAAAGATATGCGTTATCAAGAGGCTTGCAAGGAGGTTCAATGTGCCCCTTTTTGAAATAGGTCATGTTACCAACGGCAAAAATGTAGTTCTCAGAGACGGAAAACGGGAGACACTTCTCAAACGATGCGGATGGATTCATCTAAGATCCTAATGTTTTTTAAACCCGTTATAGAGCTCTGAAATGTTGTCAGAGCAAGAAACTAAGGAGAAATGGGGCGTTGCCCACATATACAGTAGTTATAACAACACTATTGTTCATATCACAGATGTTTCTGGTGCCGAGACAGTAGCCATCAGTTCTGGTGGAAGACATGTAAATGCAGACAGGTATGAATCATCTCCTTACGCTGCAATGAAATCCACTGCAGCAGTTGTAGGGGCGGCTCATGACAAAGGTTTCACAGGACTTCACATCAGGGTAAGAGCTGTTGGCGGAGTGGGATCGAGAGTTCCAGGACCTGGAGCACAGGCTGCAATCAGAGCACTGGCAAGAGGCGGATTTAAGATCGGCAGAATTGATGACGTAACACCTATTCCTCACGATACAACCCGCAAGAAGGGCGGTAAAAGAGGAAGAAGAGTCTAGACTTCGGTTAGTTTTATCTTTACTTTTGCATTTTTGCTTTCAAAGAAGTTTGCCATGAAACTGACAAATTTTTCTTCATATGCCTTTCCTTTAGATGCTCTGATTTTGTCATCAAGTTTTAGTTGCATTGCAGACAAGAGTTCCTCTTTTATCAATATCTTGAAAAAGGTCCAGCCAAATCTATTCATGGACTCGCTAATAAGAAATCCATCATGTATTTCACAAAGCATTTGTAAGTTATCCATTGCAGAAGAAATCAGCTCAATGTCTGTTTCATATTTCGTACTTGCAATTTCTAAGATGGTTGGCCTGTTATTCATCAAGTTTCCCAGCCAAAGTACACAGAAAGAGCCATCTTACATTTCCATCTTGATTGCACAATTATAAAATTTGAGTTATTGACATAAATAAACTAAGGATTTTCGGATGGAGCGTCTCGGTTATCTATGTCAGTTTCTTCCTTTAATTCGTCAGTGTCTCCTTTTAATTTGTCTGACCATGATACCAACTTGCCATCCTGTTCAACTTTTATTGTAGTTTGTACCTTAACTCGAATTCCAATTGACCTAAAAAGTGTAAGCAGTTTTCCTCCATCAATAATTTCATTAACTTCACCAGACTGTAGCAACTCTGCAAGTTTTGCCACCACCAATCTGGTCTCTTCTGGAAATTGCGCCTCTGCATTTTCAAGAACTTCCAGTCCACGGTAGCCAAGTTTCTTGACAACAATCTCTCGTGACGATACAGTAGAAGTGACAGGCGGATTTGCCTTTGATTCCTCAACTTTTTGTTTTTGGGAGATATTTTTTTGCATCTCAAGTAGCCGTTTTGCCTTCAAAAATTCTAGCTCTTTGTCTTCCTCTGTCATCCCTTGATTACCCCTATAGGAACAAGTTTAGCTACTTTTGTTGCTATTCCCATCTCATGAGACACATTTGCCACAGCGTCCACATCCTTGTATGCTTCAGGTGTCTCTTCTACAACACCTTCCCTTGTAAGAGCTTTTATGAAAATTCCTTTGTCACCAAGAGATTTTTGAACTTGACTCTCAGTGAAACTGCGCCTTGCAGCTGATCGTGACATCATTCTTCCTGCACCGTGAGCAGTAGAACCAAAGCTCAGGTCCATTGAACCGGGTTTTCCCAAAAGAATCCAACTACCTGTGCCCATGGAGCCTGGAATAAAGACAGGTTGTCCCAAGTCTCGATATTTTATCGGTATCTCATCTCTGCCTTTTGGAAATGCTCTTGTTGCACCTTTCCTATGAACCACCACTGATCGTAGCTCACCATCGATTTTGTGTTTTTCAACCTTTGCTATATTATGAGCCACGTCATAGATTAGTTTCATATCCAAATCTGCCTCTGTTTGCTCAAAGATCCGCTCAAATGCCTTTCTTGTCCAGTGTGTAATCATCTGCCTATTGCTCCAAGCAAAGTTCAATGCTGCAAACATTGCTTTTCTGTAAGATTCACCTTCCTCAGAGGAGTTTGGTACGCAGGCAAGTTCTCTATCGACTAGATGTATATTGTATTTTTGAAGTGTCTGTTCAGATGTTCTAAGATAATCACTGCAAACCTGATGCCCAAATCCTCTCGAACCGCAGTGAATTAGCACCGTAATTTGTCCTTCATTGTAAATTCCCATTCTGTTTGCAGCTTCTTTATCATGAATCTGATCAACACGTTGGACCTCAAGAAAGTGATTTCCTGAACCAAGGCTGCCAAGTTGAGGAGAGCCTCGTTTGCGTGCAGTTTGTGACACTCTGCTTGGGTCTGCATTTTTTATTTGACCATTTTCTTCACATACATCAGCATCATCTTTTGAGCCATATCCATTATCTACCGCCCATTGCACTCCACGTACAAGAACCTCATCAAGATCTGAAGGGCTCAACTTTACAGCTCCCTTTGAGCCAACCCCTGAAGGTATAGATTTGAAAAGCTCAAGTACGAGTTCCTTTAGTTTGGGCCTTACATCTTTTTCGTTAAGATTTGTCCTTACCAGCCTTACACCGCAGTTGATGTCATAACCTACTCCCCCAGGACTTATCATTCCTTCTTCTGCATCCATGGCAGCCACCCCACCAACTGGAAAGCCATATCCCTCGTGTCCATCAGGGAGTACCACTACGTGTTTTACAACTCCCGGTAATGTAGAGACGTTTACAGCTTGGGTTATAGTCCTATCAGTTAGCATTTTTTGTAATAATCCTTCATCTGCATAGATTGTGACCGGAACCTTCATCCCTCTAGAAGCATCCGCTTCTATGCGATATTCCATATTTCCTATTTTTTTTGGAATTAACGAAGTCATTCCTTTCTGCGAAAAAGGATATTTGAACACAATTTAAATCATGAGTAAGACATTGGTTTTCAATTTCTATTTTATCAGCTTGGTACAATGTCTATAAAGATCATGTAATTTTTTGCCATCAAGGGAAGAGTCCTCATTATTGTCAATGGGGTTAACGTTATCCATGTCTTTTTTCCCTTCTTTTTTGATGGTATTCACATACTCATGTTTGTATATCAGTGTAAAAGATGTAGTGGAGTAAAATGAATGAGAGTTGGGTTCGCGCCTTCTTCAAGTAGATTTATTTTGCTAGTCTAGTTTACTCCAGATATGCCAATTCTGCCAATCGATGCAGGCCGTTATGGAACAGATGCCATGAAGGAGATTTTCAATGATCAAAAAAAGATCTCGTATCAGCTAGAGATCGAGGCGGTTGTAGCTCAATCACAATCAGAGATAGGAATGATACCAAAAAGTGCGGCACAAAATATTGCACAGATGGCAAGATCTGGAAAAATAACCACAAAAAGAGTGAAACAGCTGGAGGCAAAAAGTGATCACGATACTGCAGCTTTAGTAGAGGCCCTCAGTGAGATATGCAAATCTTCTGCAAGACCTTGGATTCATTATGGTTTGACAAGCAATGATCTTGTTGATACCAGTAATTCTTTGCAGATAAGAGATGCCTTTCACATAATAGAACCCAAGATAGCAAAACTTGCAATTATTCTAGCAGAATTAGCAGTAAAATACAAGGAAATACCTGCAGTAGGAAGAACTCATGGTCAACACGCAAGCATAATTTCATTTGGTTTAAAATTTGCAAATCCTGCACTTGAGATGGCAAAACACATTGAAAGAATTGAAGAAATAAAGAAACGAATTTTAATTTGTAAGACTTTGGGCGTGGTTGGAACAGGCTCTCTCATGGGAGTAAAGGCATTGGAAGTCCAAAAAAGAGTTGCAAGAAAACTTGCCTTGTTTCCTGCAGATATCACAACTCAAGTAGTACCACGTGAAAGATATGCAGAATATGTTTTCTTTATGGCATTAATTGGCTCTACGCTAGAAAAATTGGCAGTAGAGATACGAAATCTTCAGAGGACAGAGATAGGCGAAGTGGCAGAACCATTCAAGAAAGGACAGATGGGAAGTAGTGCGGTTCCAGTCAAGAGAAATCCAGTAAAAAGTGAGCGTGTTACGTCGCTTTCAAAGATATTGCGAAGCCAAATTTCTGTGGCGTTTGAAAATATCCCTCTTTGGCATGAACGAGATCTTTCAAATTCTGCAAATGAGCGATTCATTCTTCCCACAAGTCCCATTCTCCTAGATGAGATGCTAGAAACAATGACAAAAATTCTAAGAGAGTTATACGTCGATGAAGAGCGGATCAGGAAAAATCTAGAGTTCACAATGGGTCAAATCTTTGCAGAATTTGTTCTTGAAGCTCTCATAAAGAAAGGAGTTCCCAGATTTGAGGCATATAGAGACATACAGCGTGTCGCGTTTGCAGCATCGGAGAACAAGATAGATTTTCGAGATGCCGTAAAAGATGATGATATTATATCATCACATCTCACAGAGGAAGAGGTAGACAGCATTTTTGTTCCAGAAAATCATCTTGGTGCATCTGGCCAGATAATCAAAAACGTCTATAGCATAGTCAAAAAGTCATGTGTCAGGTTTTCTTGAATTTCATAAGATTTTTGTGAATAAGTGAACCATACTGTAGTGCTTTTTTTCTTTGCAGTGCAGAGCCACTTGGAACTCCAACTGACAAAGCAAGTTTCCGAATTATGTGTTTTCGAACCAAGTCATCTTTATTTTTTATCTTTTCTTCAATTGGAATAGTTTTTGCAAAGGCAATAAATTCCTTAGAAAGCAGCGGCTGCAGTATTTTTACACCAAACTCTGAAGACACCACATCTATTGCCTTCATCATTTTAATTTCGTTCTCAAGTTTTGACTCTATTAAAGCCATGACTGCTTTTTCGCCATTTTCCACAGCCTCCCTGTATACATTATACCCGCAAAAGAGTTCATCGATGCCATTTGCTGTAAGAATTTTTTTAATGCCATGTTCTTTTGCAAGTTTTGATACATAGTAGAAAGCTATGCAGTTCTCATTCCAAGAAAGATTGTCCGTCTTAATTTTGAGTTTAATTTCTTTTGCAATACTTGAGAAAGATTCTTTTTGTATAATGTAAGTAAAATGTTTGAATCCAAGCAAGGTTGCAATTTTCTTTGAAAATTCAACATCATGTGATCCTTCGAACCCTACTGTAAGCAGCGTTACATCAAATCCAGTATCAGAGCAAATTTTTGCCAGTAACGAACTATCAACACCTCCAGAAAAGGCTACTGCGATTTTTTTTGTTGCCAATGAGTTTTGTATTGCATGAATTATTTGCTCATGTGTTTGTGTTACAGGATTTACCATTTTGCTTACGATCTAGTACCTCTTCTATGAGAGTTAAATATAGGATTCGCTAGAAAAAAATCATGGCACTTGCCAAACTAACCGAGGAACAGATCCAAAAAGAACTAGGAAATTTGCAAGGATGGAGTGTTGTAAATGGTAAACTGCACAAAGATTTTGTTTTTGCCGACTTTATAGAGGCCTTTGGCTTTATGAGCAAGGCTGCCATTCACATAGAAAAGATGAACCATCATCCAGAGTGGTTCAATGTGTACAATAAGATCAAGGTAGAACTGGTAACTCACGATGCAGGCGGAATAACGCAAAATGACATCAATCTTGCAAGGACGCTCAACTCTTTAGCAAAATAGCACTCGTGCTAACAAAGTGATCTGTACAGAATTTATATACGGACAGCCCAAAATTTTTCAAATGCCAAGCGGTTCGGCAATTCTCGACTCGGATTTTCGCTATATCGACAAAAAAGGAAATCTCCTACGGAGCAGGACAGAGCTTTCCATAGCTGAGATGCTAGCATTTCTCGGAGTGGAATACGAATACAATTACAGCCTTACGTTGAAAAATGGGAATAAAGTTAACGTTGACTTTAAGACTGAAAAAGGACTCATAGAGATAATAGATGATGAAAAAGACATAACAAAATACAAGGAATTAAAACAAGAAAATGCAGATGCAAAAATAATTGCAATTGGTCATCCAAAACTTGCTGCCAAACTAAAAGAGCTTGAAGACATAGTACTATACAAAACAAAAGATGTCCAGACTGGTTCGATCTTCATTGAAGATCCTTCGTTTGCATTTGATTATGCACATATCTTGCCGCTGGTAGAAAAATGCTCTATTCTTCATGGTCATACGTCATCAGTCATGGTAGAACTTGTAGGAGAAATGAAAAATAACTTGCTTGTTGATTTTGGAGAAGCAAAAAAGATCATCAAGGAGATCATTTCAATTCTAGACCATAAATTCTTCATCAACAGAAAGTATCTTGCAAAAGAAGATGATCTTCACTATAACATTGCATTTGATGGTCCCAAGGGAAAATTTGATCTGCGAGTTCCAAAAAATACAACATATCTATTAGAAGGCGAAGCCACAGTTGAAAACCTGTCAACTGAAATAATAAAACTTCTAGTTCCCAAGATGCCAAAAAACGTAGAAGCCGTTGGGGTATACGTTTATGAGGGCTATAACAAAGGAGCCCACATTATTTCGCAGATCTCAAGATCATAGTGGCATGGAACCAAAAATAAAGGAAACTGCATGGAATCCTGAGATTGAAAAACAGATTTTAAAACAGTGGGAAGACTCTAGAACCTACGAGTTCAAGCCACAAGGAGAGATCTTCGTAATTGATACACCTCCCCCATATCCATCGGGAAGACCTTGGCACATAGGAGCAGCTGCTCATTATGCACAAATAGATATGATTGCAAGAACTGCAAGGATGACAGGAAAGAGCGTGCTCTTTCCAATAGGAATTGACAGAAATGGCTTACCTGTAGAGATGTACACGGAGAAAAAGCATAACATAAGGATGCATGAGACAGATAGAGCAGAATTTCTGAAATTGTGTACTACTGCACTCGATGACCTTGAGACAGAGATGATTCAGATAATGAAAAACCTTGGACTTAGCGGCAACTTTTCAGAATACTATAGAACTGATTCTGAGAAATATCGAACCCTTACGCAGGCCACATTCATAGAATTGTGGAAAAAGGGATTGATATACATTGCAAATAGGCCAAATAACTATGACTGGATTACTGGAACCACCATTGCAGATGCAGAAATAACCTATGAAGAAATTCCAACTAAACTAGTTTACATGAAATTTAAGATAAAAAATTCTGACAAAGTTCTCGTCATAGCTAGTACCAGACCTGAGCTTTTGTGTGCATGCCAGGCAATAATTGTAAATCCGGATGATGAAAGACATGTTGATGTCATAGGTAAAAGTGCAATAATTCCTGTCATTAACAGAGAGGTTCAGATTAGAACTCACCCTTCAGCAGAAAAGGAATTTGGTTCTGGAGCTGTGATGGTTTGTAGTTATGGTGATCAAAACGATGTTGCATTATTCAGAGAACTCAAACTACAAGAGATTGTATCTATTGGCAAAAATGGTAGAATGACCGAGGCTGCAGGACCATATACAGGACTCAAAGTAAAACAGGCAAGAGAAAAGATAATCGAGGACCTTCAAAACCAAGGCTTGGTCGAGAAGGTAGAAAGCATCAATCACAGAACCCCCATTTCCGAGAGGAGTAAGGTACCAATTGAGATAATCCCTATGGAAGAATATTATCTAAAGCAAAAAGAGTCCGTGGAAAAAATCAAGGAACTAGGCTCCAAGATTGTATTTCATCCATCCATGCACAAACAGATCCTCATGAATTGGCTAGAATCAATAACAATTGACTGGCCTATTTCAAGAAGGAGATTTTACGGAACAGAAATTCCAATATGGTACTGCAAAAAATGCTCAGAGCCGCACATACCAGAACCGGGAAAATATTACAAACCGTGGAAAGATCCAAGTCCCATCTCAAAATGTACAAAATGCGGTGCAACTGAGTTTATCGGAGAGGAAAGAACGTTTGATACTTGGATGGATTCAAGTGTCTCACCGCTATATGTCTCAAAGTATGGTCATGATGAAGAGTTCTTCAAAAAGACTTACCCTGCAACAATCAGACCACAGTCAAAAGATATTGTGAGAACTTGGCTTTACTACACAATCTTGAGGTGTGAGCAACTTACTGGACAGACACCATGGAGTGAGGCATGGATTATGGGCTATGGTGTTGATGAACACGGAGCAAAAATGAGCAAAAGTAAGGGCAATGTCATAGATCCTCTCCCGGTAATTCAAAAATTTGGTGCAGATACATTTCGATTCTGGAGCGCAAGCGAGATAAATCTTGGTTACGACTTTAGATGCTCTGAACAAAAAATTGAAACCACAAAGAAATTTCTAAGCAAACTCTGGAACATATCTAGATTCCTATCAGGCTTTCCAGTTGTCAAGTCAGCCAAAACTACTCCGGCAGATAACTGGATATTATCAGAACTTGACAAGGTAGTATCAGAATGCAAGAAGGGATTTGACGATTACAACTTTTTTGTCCCTTCAACTAGCATTCGCGAGTTTACATGGAATTTATTTGCAGCACATTATATTGAGATGGTAAAAGGCCGTGCATATAGCAGTAGTTTTAATGAAGAAGAGAGAGATGCAGCTATTTTTACATTGCACAAAGTTCTTTCCACATTACTTCTTCTCCTTGCACCTATAACACCATTTATCACAGATTATCTTTGGCAGACTCTATACTCTGACAAGACAATTCACAGGGAAAAGTTTCCACAGCAAGAAAATCATGAAGACTGGACAAGATTCACAAAACCAATTACAGAGTTTAACTCTAATGTGTGGAATAAGAAAAAGGAACGCAACCTATCTTTGAAAGATTCAATTGAGATAGGCATTCCTGATGAGTTGCAACAGTTTGCAAGGGACTTGCAAGCCATGCATAACCTAAAGTCATAATAGATTCTTTTTTCCAAAACCGAGTTTTAAAAAGTATATTTCCTTTAAATAGTGATTTTTGGCTATTCTATGTAATTGAAGGCAGTAGTAATTAGAAAACACGGTGGACCAGATGTTTTGTCATATGAAGAAATTGATGGACCACAAACAACCAAGGGGCATGCAATAGTCAAAGTGGATTATTGTGCGGTAAATCATCTTGACATATGGGTTAGAAATGGTTTGCCTGGCAGACAAGTTTTATTTCCTCATATTCTTGGCTGCGATATTTCTGGTACGTTGGTAGAAGGCTTTGGAAAATTCAAGAAAGGGGACAAGGTCATAGTACATCCAGCCATACAAAGCGATGTACCAAGAACATCGTTTTCTATCATAGGAGGTTTTGGCAAGTATCGTGGAGGCTATGCAGAGTTGGTCCAAGTGCCACAAAAAAATATTGTAAAAAAGCCAAGTTGGTTCAGCGACATGGAAGCATGTGCGTTAAACGTATCATATCTTACTGCGTGGAACATGCTTGAAAGATCCAGATGTAAAAAAGGGGACACTGTATTCATTTGGGGTGCAAACAGCGGTGTTGGTTCTGCTGCCATACTGCTTGCCAAGGCAAGTGGTTTTAGAATCATAACTGTCGTATCAAATGAAAACAAGGTAGGCATTGCAAGAAAACTTGGTGCGCATTTGGTCATAGATAGAAGCAAGTCAGATGTAATGGCTGAGACCCTAAGATATACCAATAACCAAGGTGTTGACGCAGTAATTGATCATGTTGGGGCAAAGACATGGCCAACAAGTATCGAGATACTCAAGGTTGGTGGAAAAATGATTGCCTGTGGTACCACCACTGGAGGAGAAGCTAATGTAAACATTAGAGCTTTTTACAGCAAGGAAGCAAGTATAATTGGCGCGTATCTTGGTACAAAATTACAGTTAATTGCACTGCATAAATTCATGAAATCAAATAAAATAAAACCAATAATTGACAGCGTATTTTCTCTTAAAGATGCCCAGCTAGCGCATCAAAAGATGGAAGAGGGGTCGCAGTTTGGAAAGATAGTCTTAAAGGTTTCTAGCTGACAAATTGCCTACAATCGCAATCTAGTACTAGGCATGTCTCTTTTGTTCTTATATGATCCTCTATTGAATGGCCACATTTTATATTTTTACATATACGCCTTGTTTCTTCTCTTTGAACAACTCTCTGGGCTATCTGATTTGCCTTCTCTTTAGAATATCCTTTTTTGTCAATGTAATAGTGCACCACCCTATTATACAATTCATTTGGATCAAACCTACGACTCAACATACAGATAATACCACGTCAAAACATTTTAAGTTGCTGAGTATCTAGTGTAAGAGATTTTCACTTTCACGCAATATGTTAAGAGCAGATCCTGCCTGAAACCACTTTATCTGGAAATTGTTGTAAGAGTGGTTTAGCAATATACCATCCTTTGTACCATCGTCATGATTTATGTACGCTTGCAACTGTTTTCCTGGCTGTATCTCCGAGAGTCCAACTATGCTTACCCTGTCAGTCTCTCTAATCTTGTCATAATCAGATGGATCGGCAAACGTTAGTGCAAGTACTCCCTGTTTTTTCAAATTAGTTTCGTGAATTCTTGCAAAACTTCTTACTATTACTGAAACGCATCCAAGATATCTTGGAGACATGGCGGCATGTTCCCTGCTACTGCCCTCACCGTAATTGTAATCACCGATTACAACCCATCTGAGTCCCTTGTCCTTGTACTGTCTTGCGATAGTTGGAAAAGCATCCATTGTGCCAGTGAGGAGATTTTTTCCTTTTCCCACTTCGTTGTTGTAAGCATTAACTGCACCCAAGAAAATATTGTCACTGATTTTATCAAGATGGCCTCGAAATCGCAGCCAAGAGCCTGCAGGTGAGATATGATCTGTGGTACATTTCCCCTTTGCCTTCAATAAAATTGGCAAGTTTACAAAGTCTTTTCCATCCCATTTTGCAAATGGCTCAAGTTTTTGAAGCCTGTTACTGTTTCCAGGAATTGTCACCGCAACAAGATCTGGAATTTCAGAAGGCGGGACATAGACGTCTTTTACGCTTTGGAATCCTAGCGGTGGAACCTCTAGAGCCTTTTTCGGAGGCTCTAGTATGAATTTTTTTCCATCAGACGAGGTAATTTGGTCTTTCAGAGGGTTAAATGACAATCTTCCTCCAAGAGCAAGGGCAACAATCAGCTCTGGACTCCCTATGAAGTTCATTGTTTCCCTTCTGCCATCGTTTCTTCCCGGAAAATTCCTGTTATATGAAGTGATGATAGTGTTAGGTTCGCCTGGCTTTAATTCGGGTCTTTGCCATTGTCCAATGCAGGGTCCACACGCATTTGCCAATACAGTTGCCCCAACTTCTTGCAGGGTCTGCATCTGTCCATCCCTTTCTATTGTAGCACGAATCTGCTCAGAGCCCGGAGTTACTAAGAGAGGTATCTTTACCTTCAATCCTTTGGCCTTTGCTTGCTCTGCTACATTTGCCGCTCTTGTCATGTCCTCGTAAGAAGAATTGGTGCAACTACCGATTAGCGCAACAGAGACTGTATCAAGATAGTTGTTTTTCTTGACATCCTCTGCAAGTTGCGAGATTGGTCTTGCAAGGTCTGGCGTATGTGGACCCACTATATATGGTTCAAGTTTTGAAAGATCAATCTCAATTACTTTATCAAAATATTTTTCTGGATGTTGTTCAACATCCGAGTCTGCAATAAGTGAGTCTTTGTAGGTATTTGCAATATCGGCAATTTTTTCACGACTTGTTGCTCTAAGATAGATTTCCATTTTTTCATCGTATGGAAACAATGAACAGGTAGCTCCGATCTCTGCCCCCATGTTGGTTATTGTTGCCTTTCCTGTACAGCTTATTGTTCTAGCACCAGACCCAAAATATTCCAAAATGGCGTTTGTTCCGCCTGAAACCGTAAGCTTTGATGCAACGTATAGTATGATATCTTTAGGTGCAGTCCAGCCATTTAGTTCACCTTTTAGATTAATGCCAATTCTTTTTGGATACAAAAGCTCCCAAGGAAAGCCAGCCATAACTTCTGCCGCATCTAGGCCTCCAACTCCCACTGCCACCATACCAAGCCCTCCTGCATTTGGAGTATGAGAGTCAGTCCCTATCATCAGTCCTCCTGGAAATGCATAATTTTCTAAAACCACTTGATGTATTATTCCTGCACCTGGCCTCCAAAATCCTAAACCGAATTTTCGCGAGGCAGATTCTAGAAACTTGTAGACTTCACTATTTTCATCAAGAGCCAGCCTAGTGTCTTCTTCGCTTCCTACTCTTGCTTGTATAAGATGATCGCAGTGTACTGTGCTTGGGAGTGCAACCCGTTTCAGTCCAGATTGCATGAATTGCAATATTACCATCTGGCCTGTAACGTCCTGTAATGCTACTCTGTCTGGTTTTAGAAAGACATAGGACTTGGCAGGCTCCAAGTTCGTGGCAGTATCAATATCTTCCAAGTGGCCTGCAAGAATCTTTTCCGTCAGAGTTAGCGGTCGGTTTATTACTTTTCTATATTTTGAAATATTTTCCTCTAGTTTTTTGTAGACGCCAGAAACAAGTTCAGGAGTTGTCCCTATATCCATTATAAACATATTGATAGTGATCTGAATTTAATATAAATGGTCCTAGAACAGATCAGATTAGAAAATACTAGATCTAGTTTTTCTTTTTTACTAGACTAACAAAGTACTTGTGTATTGACAGGTCTGCTGTAAGTTCAGGATGAAATGAGGTACCTACAATGTTTCCTTGTTTTACTGCAACTATTTTTTCATTGAATTTTGACAGTATCTCTACATCCTTACCTGCGTCTATGACTGACGGTGCCCTTATGAAGATACCGTGAAATTTTGGCACACCGATCTTTTCAAGTGAAATATCTGCCTCAAACGAGTCCTTCTGTCTTCCAAAAGCATTTCGCTCTATCGTGATATCAAGATAGTCTAGCAATGGCTGCTCCATCTCTCCTACAACTCTATCTTTTGTCTTCTTTGACAAGAGAATCATTCCGGCACACGTACCTAAGACTGGTATGCCAGAGGAGATCTTTTCTTTTATCTTTTTCAAAGAGCCATTGACTAGTGAAAGTGTTCCAATTACAGTACTTTCCCCGCCAGGAATGACGAGCCCGTCAAGATCGGAGATTTGTTCTGGATTTTTTACTTCGATTACAACTCCTTCAACTCCGAGTTCATCCATTGCCATCCTTGTAGCAGACAAGTTCTCTGCAACATCTCCCTGAACAGCAAGTATGCCTA
This sequence comes from Nitrosotalea sp., assembly GCA_050749405.1. Taxonomy (GTDB): domain Archaea; phylum Thermoproteota; class Nitrososphaeria; order Nitrososphaerales; family Nitrosopumilaceae; genus Nitrosotalea. The sequence goes on along the minus strand of JBOGRD010000008.1, from coordinate 5,999 downwards.
TGTTCACACCTGTCATGCCGTACTACCTCTTTCCTGCATCCTAAGTTCCAGGTTCTTGGTATCAAGCCCCAACATGGATTGTCGTTCGTCTATCATCTTTTGAGCTTCCTTTACTTTGTCAGGGTCTTCCCAGAATGTGGTTGCAATAACAACAGCTTGTGCCCGTTCTTTTGCATCTTCAGACTTGAAGATTCCAGAGCCGACAAAGACTCCATCACATCCCAGAGTCATCAAGTATGCAGCATCTGCAGGAGTTGATATGCCTCCTGCTGCAAAATTTACTACCGGAAGTCTACCAAGGCTTGCAGTCTCTTCTACAAGTGAATATGACACTTTGAGCTCCCTTGCAATACTGATTAGATCTTGTTCATCCCCAGCATCATAGACTGATTTTATGCGCCTTAGTTCTGTGTTTACATTTTTTATATGAATTACAGCTTCTGCAACATTTCCAGTTCCAGGCTCTCCTTTTGTTCTTATCATTGCCGCACCTTCTTCAATTCTTCGTAGTGCTTCGCCCAGATTTCTTGCACCATTAACAAAAGGTGTTGTAAAATCCCATTTCCAGATGTGATGAAATTCATCTGCCGGTGTGAGTACCTCTGATTCATCAATCATATCTACATCTGTTTCTCCCAAAACCATGGCTTCATAGACATGTCCTATTCTGCATTTTGCCATAACTGGAATTGTTACAGAATCCATTATCTCTTCAATAATTCTAATACTAGCTGTTCTAGCTACGCCTCCAGCTTTTCTTACATCAGCTGGAAGTTTATCTAATACCATTACTGCCACGGCTCCTGCATCTTCTGCTATCTGGGCCTGTTCTGCAGTTGTTACATCCATGACAACACCATTTTTTAACATATGAGCAAAACCGCGCTTCAGAGTTGAGGTACCCCTACGCGTTTCAAATGATCCTAACTTTTCTCGAACCATTCCTTTTGCATTACCAAAATCGCCTGAAAGCGGAATCATGTAGTTTGATCGCCTCGAGATCTATTTATTTTATGGTTCTAGCAAGTGGATTGCTCGTGCCTTTAAATTCAAGTTTGATGCATCAATTCGGATTACGGGTACTCCCATATTTCCCCTAGAGCACTTATTTTGTTATTTTGCCTATAATATCATCAAGACTATATTGTACCTGAGTTATAATCGGCGGAACGAATTCTTGGCTGGCATTTTGGTCTGCCCATTGAAGATTGACAGTCTTGCCATTAAGAGTGACTTGGATGCCATATTTTTCATAATCTGAAATGTCTGGCTTGACTTGGTAGACATTACTTGGAATATTCACAAATCCAGTTTCCTTAATGAGTGCCTTCAATTTTGTCAATTCATCTTGAGACAGTTGGTACTTTACGTTAGGCTCTGAATAACCATTTTTTGTGAGGCTGTACACAACAGAGCCGTCATTTTGTATTGTCAAGACTTCGGCAGTATCTGCACCAATGCTTTGTGTAAGCCCAAACGATATTTTATCTAGATGTTCTTTGGTATACTGAAGAGCCATTACATCTTCAGAGTTTACAACAGAGCTTTGAATCTCTGGTCTTGTCAATTGAGGAACAACTATGAAGATGGCTGCAAGTATTGGAATAGCACCCAATATGAGTATTATTGGTTTGACCATTACTTTTCAACTAATTTTTTTGAAGTTATGCAAATGAAAGAAAACTGTATTAATTTGGCAAAGTTCACACTTTTTCCCCAATTGATTAGGTTTTCATGTCTGCAATAAATCTTCAGAAACTAAGTAAATTAAAATTCAAGTGCATTTATTGACCAAATGTGGGGTCGTAGCCTAGCCAGGCATGGCGACAGGATAGATCACATGATCACCGCTAAGGGCTCCAGTGGTTCAACTAGCTTCACTGACGAAAGGATGATGTACAGTTTGGAGCTGTAGTGACCCGTGTGTCGCCGGTTCAACTCCGGTCGGCCCCACCATTTTTTAGATCTATCATTTTAGAGAACAGTTATAAGGAAAAACCAGCTATCTAAAATTGGTCAAGTTGGGGATGATTTGCGGTAATTATTATAAAAATGGAGTCGGTGGAAATTGAGTCACGGTAATTTTCCTACATTTGGGGCTTCTAAAACTGGAACATATGTGTCCACCCTGAAAAATTACAATCTACCTCCTTTCATTCTTGAAAAGGTCGCAACAGATTGCAAGTCAGACCTAGTCAGAAAAGGAAGGATTGAGGAACGCCTGCAAAGCATGAACGACGCAGCTCTTGCGATTCTTCACAGGGTCTTTGTTGATTGCGAGGAAAGCTCTGACGGCACTTATGCCGACTATCGCTTTTTTGCGTATATTTCCAGCATGTTTCACAAGTGTGAAATACTTCTAAATGAAAAGATTCCTGGCCATTCTGGCAAGGTCCACAAGGTTCCAATTGCAGTAAAAAACAATGGCATGTACATAGCCGTTGGGTTTAACAAGTCAAGCGGTGGCCCAATATCAAAGAGAGAGGCAGTCAAGTTCTATGATCTTGTCGATGACATTAAGAAAGGAGAACATGGAAACCAACTCTCAGAAGGAGTATATGGTTCTTCAGTGGGCTTTGACGGCGAAGCACTTGTTACTCTAGAGAAATTAAGCAAGGCACGCAAGAAGGACCCGCAAAATAAAATAGATTTTAAAACAGCAAGCTTTGGAAATAGAATCTATTCTGTCACAAAGTGCTAGACGGTCTGATATATACTTGATGAATGATTTTGTGTCATCATTAGCGTTAGATATTTGATTACAAATTGCATCATTTTTAGATTGTTATAGTAATTTCAAACCCTTGAAGGGGACATTCACATTCAGCCGAGATCCAATGAATGGATTTCATGAAAAAGTAATGTAGGTTGTGACTTGAAAGATTTAAAATTAGTTTTGAGTTCGAGTCCGAAGGTCTCTAACCCCTCTGTGAGAGGGTCTAAGCATTTTGGAACTACACTATGAGCAAATTTTACACTTGATTTTGATGGTCTGTGGCACGAGAATCTTGGTTCTCAAGTACGATAGTACGCAGTCAGTGTAACATTCTGTGTCGGTGTAATTGTATAGTAGCTTGTTGTGTTGCCGTTGCTCCAGTGGTCAAATATTGTAGTGCCATAATTTCCCACATGGACAACGTATGTGGTTCCAGACATGACATTAAATGATGCAGGTGTATATCCCTGTGTTACCGTGGTACCGTTGGTATAGCGAAGTATGGTCCACATGCCTGTAATTGGTTTTCCAGACAGGTCGACAGAGTTTACTGATATTGTTACCTGTGTTGGGCTTGTAGGTGGTGAGGCCGCACTAGGTGTAGTTGCAGAAGATGTGTTTGATGGTACACTTGTGCCAACTGAATTGATTGCAGAGACACGGTATGTGTAAGATGTACTTGATGACAGTCCAATATCAGAGTACGTAGTAGCTGTTGAACCAGTGTTAGATTGTATAGTAGACCATGTAGTTCCTGTGTCATTTGATCTCTCGATCTTGTAGCCTGTGATTGCAGAGCCTCCATTGTTAGATGGTGCAGTCCAAGATAGATTGATCTGCGATGACGATGATGCGGTAGCTGCAAGGCCTGTTGGTGGTTGTGGTGCAGTAGATGCAGCCGCAGGTGTTGTACTTGCCTCATTTGATGGTGAGGATTCACCAACAGAGTTTACTGCTGTTATCTTGTAGAAATATTCTTGACTGTTTGTCAGCCCGGTATCATTATAGGTTAGCGTCGAGCCGCTTACTGTACCAACAGGTGTTGCCCCTTCACTACCTGATACGGTACCGCGGTAAATGTTGTAGCCTGTTATAGCTGACCCGCCGTTAGATGATGGGACAGTCCAGGATAGAGTTACTTGTGCATTGCCTCCAGTAGCAGTCAGTCCGGTTGGTGGTTGTGGCGCAGTAGCTGCACTTGGTGTAGTTGCAGAAGCTGTATTGGAAGGTGAGCTTGTTCCAATAGAGTTTATTGCAGATACTCTGTATGTGTAAGCGGTACTTGCAGTAAGACCGGTATCTGAATAAGTTGTTGATGTGGAACCAGTATTGGATACAATAGCACTCCATGTGGTACCGCTGTCCGTTGATCGTTCAATCTTGTAACCAGTAATTGCAGAGCCACCGTTGTTTGCAGAGGTCCATGATAGATTGATCTGTGAGGATGATGTTGCGGTAGCTGTAAGTCCAGTTGGTGGTTGTGGTGCTGTAGCTGTAGTACAAGTACTGCCTGTAGTATAGTATGCAGTCAAGGTAGCATTCTGTGTTGGTGTGATGGTATAGTAGCTTGTTGTGTTGCCGCCATTCCAGTGGTTAAACACCGTACTGCCATAGTTTCCCACGTGTGCAACATATTTGATATCAGACATGACATTAAATGATGCTGGTGTATATCCTTGTGTTACCGTGGTACCGTTGGTATAGCGAAGTATGGTCCACAGGCCAGTGATTGGGTTTCCACACAAGTCAACCGAGTTTACTGATATTGATACCTGTGTTGGGTTTGATGAGGTTGCACTAGTTGTGGCAGACGCAGTATTTGATGGTACACTTGTACCGACTGAATTTATTGCTGATACCCTGTATGTGTAAGCGGTACTTGCAACAAGTCCTGTATCAGAGTATGTCGTACCGGTGGTACCAGTGTTTGGTACAATTGTGGACCAGCTTGTGCTGCCATCAGCTGATCTCTCTATTTTGTATCCTGTAATTGGAGAGCCTCCGTTGTTAGATGGTGCAGTCCAGCTTAGATTGATTTGAGATGATGATACAGCTGTTGCCGTAAGGCTAGTTGGTGGACTAGGAATTGTAGCAGGATCTTTTGGTGTGGCACTTGCTTCATTTGATGCAGGACTGGTGCCAACTGAGTTGACTGCCTTGACAGTATAGTAGTATGTCTGACCGTTTGTCAGTCCAGTATCATTGTAGGTTGTTGATGAGGTACTGGCAATGGGCGTTGAGCTCTCTGCACCAGCTGTTGTACCACGATATACATTGTAACTTGTTATCGCAGAACCTCCGTTAGATGCTGGTGCAGTCCATGATAGTGATATCTGTGAATTACCAGCAGTTGCTTGTAGATTTTGTGGTGCAGATGGAACAGTTGAAGTACTAGATGAACTTCCGTCTATTACAGAAACCGTAGCACTACCGCTGTTACCAACATAAATTTTGTTTGTATTGGTGTTGATTCCAATTCCATACGGGTTCTGTCCAACTTGGACTATGCTTATAGTATTAGTTTTATCATTCAGTACTGCAACGTAATTGCCTCCCGCTGCATCACTTACGTATATCTTGTCAGTTACAGGGTTGACTAAGACAAATCCATAAGTGGTACTTGACATGTTCACTATTCCTTGGTCGGTTACACCATCAATTACTGAAATCGAGCTGTCACTATTTGAGACGTAGATCTTATTTGTATTTGGATTGACACCAATCCCTTCGTGGGAGGACTTGTTCCAGCTGAAGCTTTTTTCTATCGAGTCAGTTGTACCATTTATCGCAAATATCAGATTATTGGTTAGCAGGTAGATCGTGTTTGTTTGAGGATCAAGTGCAATATCAGAAGCATAGGGGTAATAACCATAAGGAGAGTAAGAGTAAGTTGGCAAGTTTATTGTGGAAATAAGTTGATTTGTCGTACCATTGATCACTGCTATGTCCATTCCCCAGTCAGCAAGTGCGTAGATCTTATTAGTCGCTGGATTTACTGCAAGTGGTTCTGGTGGTTCATTTTGCCAAGCATGTTGGTTTACCTTTATGGTGGTTATCACATTATTGTTGGTACCATTTATCACAGAGACAGTTTGAGGAATATAGGAGGGAACGGATTGAGATGGACCTCCCTCTACACATGCATTATTGTTTGCATAAATGTAGAGTGCCAGAGATAATGTCCGCTTAGCGTGCCAGGGTTATTGTCCGCTTTAACATGCCTTGTAACTCCGTCAAGGCATGATCAAATCTACATTTGAAACCAGATTAAGAGCTGTCATGC
>JBOGRD010000007.1:0-99441 GCA_050749405.1 Nitrosotalea sp. | reverse complement strand
CTATGCAGGAAACGTCGGAGCGCCACAGACAGTAACTATTGCAAGCCAATAGAGGGCAAAAATATGCCCAAATCTCTTTTTTTATTTTTGGTGAGTGAGACATGAAGGAGAAAAAAAATTCAAAAACCAATCAGGATAAATTTCTTGAAAGCGAGCTCATCGACGAGACTCAGGTAAGAATTCCAGACGGCTATAAGATGGTAAGAAAATATCCACTCAAGCCCCCATTTAGCTATGCAAATATCTTGTATAACGAAGAACGATCAAGCTATCTATATTTTGTTGACGAGTTAAAACTTAACCGGGAAGAGCTTGTCATATTCCAAAATCTTTACAGGCTGATAGAGGAGAGTCTAGAGTCTCCCGCAGACTCGAAGAGTGCCACATTTGACGGCCAGCTAGATGCAGTTTTAAAAGAAAATGAAAAAATGTTTCTTGCCCACTCCAACGCAAGCATGGAGAAGGTAAAGTACTACCTTCGAAGGGATATCAACGGTTTTGGGATACTTGACCCGCTCATGAACGACGTAAACATTGAGGATGTCAGCTGCAGCGGCTCTGACCAGCCTCTTTACGTGTGGCACAGGAATTATGATAGCATACCTACAAACGTCCAGTTTGGCTCAGAGGAGAAACTGAATTCATTTGTTTCAAGGATAGTCTTCCGGGCAGGAAAACACGTAAGCTCAGCTTTTCCAATCTCGGATCTCGCACTGCAGGGAAACCACAGAATCTCGGTATTGTACCAAAAGGAAGTCACACCAAAGGGAACAAGCTTTACTATTAGAAAGTTCAAAGAGGACCCGTATACCGTAATTGATCTTATCAAGTTCGGTACAATCAGCGTCTCCATGGCATCATACCTCTGGCTTTTGACAGAATCCAAAATGTCTTTTATCATAATAGGTTCAACAGGAAGTGGAAAAACCACTCTGCTCAGTGCAATTACAGGTCTTGCCCATCCAGACTACAAGATATTCTCTGTTGAAGATGTAGCAGAGATAAACATCAACCATGAAAACTGGTTTACGTTGGTATCAAGAAGTGGCTTTGGCCTAGGTGGAGAGGGAGAGATTGGGCTGTATGATCTTATCAAGGCAGGTGTAAGGCACAGGCCAGACTATATTGTTGTAGGAGAAATCAGAGGTTCTGAGGCATACGTAATGTTCCAGGCAATGGCTACAGGTCACGGTGGAATTTGTACAATGCATGCAGATAGCCTCGAATCTGCGGTAAAAAGGTTGCAGCAAAAACCAATGGACATACCACCGGCGTATATATCGCTGATGAACTGTGCACTCGTTGTAAAAAGGGTAAAGGAAAATGCCACCGGCCAGAGCGGCAGAAGAGTGATGGCAGTATCAGAAATAACGGCTGCCAACACATCGTATGCCGCATTTCACTGGGATCCACGCTCTGACCACTTTAGTGATGGCCTGCGAGAAAGTGTACTTTTAAAAAAAATATCAGAAGCTACCGGCAAAGATATGCAAGAGATACTTGAGGAACACCAGAAAAGAATCATGATACTAAAATGGATGCTAGAGCATGATATGCGAGATTACAAAAAAGTCTCAGAAGTAATTGGAAAATACTACAGGGACCCGCAGTCGCTGTTATCACAAATGGAGATTGAGGCCTAGGATTTGCTCTCACTTAAAGACAAGGGAGAATTTGAGAAGAAGCAGTCAAAAAAGATAGAAAAAGAGCTTCCATTTTTTATTACTCTGGTATCACTGCTTGCAACAAGTGGGTTTGGTCCGTATACCATATTGCAGAAGATAAAAGGAATCGCCCTGCTTCCAACGATACAGGCAGAATCAATCAAGATCTTGAAGCGGATAGACATGCTGGGGGTCGACCCGCTCACCGCACTCTCTGACGCAAAGAACAAGCCGTCTTCCAGGGCACTTGGGGAGTTTCTCGGAGGTTACGTGTCAGCAATCCAGAGCGGAGGCAATGTCATTAATTACTTGAAAAGCAAGATGCAAAGCGCCTTTGAAGTATTTGAGAGTATAGAGAAGCAGTCTGTAGAGAAGATAAACGGTATAGTGCACGCGTGGCTGACAATGCAGATTGTCATTCTTGCGGTATTCATCTTGATTGCTGCAATAGGATCAAATTCAATGGGCATTGCTAGCGGCAGTACCACAAGTTCGCAGCCGCCATACATGCTCTTGATCTTTGCGCCTGTCATGTCTATTGTATTTATGAAGCTGGTCCAGAATATGGCAACCTCAAATGTGAAGGAACTTGATGTAAAAAAAATAATGAAATTTTCAGTGCCAATTGTACTCATTGCAGTGGTCTTGGTACTCACACACGTTTTTGACAGTATGCATATCAATGCATATGTTTTAGGAGGCGCCCTGATTGCCGCAGCCATACTGCCGGCAAAACAGTTTTCCAAAGTCTACAAGCTAAACATGGACGCAGAATTTTCCACTCCGCAAATACTGCGTGATATTACAGAGGCAAGGAAGGCAGGCATGGGTCCGGAAAAGTGTGTTATTCATGCTTGCAAAAGAAAAGACTTCAAGTCGTTTAATATAATTGTAAACTCGATTGCAAATAAACTGGAATGGGGAGTTACACTTGAAAGCATGTTCAATACGTTACAAAATGAGATCAAGAATTTCCAGGTGTTGATCTCGTTTAGAATATTGTTTGAAATAATAACTTCCGGTGGAGGCAACGTTAACACTCTTGACTCACTTGCAGACACGAGTGAAAAAGTTTACAACATTCAGAAAAACAAGCGGGAAATGTTAAAGCCGTATGTAATTGTAGGGTTTATGTTAATTGTAATCACGGGATTTACCACACTTCTTACAATAGACTCGTTTGTTAATGTCAATGAGGAAAGAAATCTCGGCAAGCCAGATACCAGTGGAGTAGATTATCAATCAATGATGGATTTTGTCTCTATTGCCATCGTAGTACAAGCATGGCTTGCAGGTCTATTCCTAGGGAAAGTGACACAGGGTGCGTATTCGGGCGGTTTCATGTACTCTGTACTGCTAACTGCTGCAACAATGGGCGCAATCGCGGTAATTCAGATGCACTTGGTAGATATCAACTCCATAATCTCCCACAAATAGTATGTCATTAGAAAAGTCATACCGTCGCTTATATCATCTTTGGATATACATATGGATAATTTGAGATACATTGCAGTTACATTGCTTGTTGTCATATTGTCGATTCTTCCACACTATGTATTCGCGGACAATGGCAATCAGCTTGATACGACATTAATACCAAATAAAATAATTGCAAACACCAATGGTACAATTCAAGTCTATCCAAAAAATTTTAGCAATACAATTGATGGCCTTGTAGCTACGTCGTCAGATTCTTCCATAGTAAAGATCCTAAGTATAGAAAAGGACGTTTCTCATGATGTTTTTAACATAAATATTAGTGCATTGAACACAGGTCAGGCGACAATTAACATGGCAGCATCAGGATTTGTTCCCCTACAGTTACCAGTTACTGTCTACCCGGATTCTAAAGGCGCCTCAAGCCTTTTGATAAAAGCAACCCCAACAACTTTTTCGACATCAGGACCAAATACGGGCTATATTTCTGTAGAAACTGTCAACTCTGATGGAGTTCCATCTCCCGTATCTGCTGACACTACAATACAGCTAAGCGTATCAGATGGCAACGTTGCAACTCTAACCGAAGATCAAATGACCATAAAACAAGGCTCATATTTTGCCACGGAAACATTTGAGGTTAAAAACCCTGGCAGTGTTAAGATATACGCGTCGGCACCTTCCATGCAGCCTGTATCGACATCAATCACGATTAACAACTACGTTGCACCATACACAGTTCAAGTTTACGCATATCCTCCAATAGTTAATGTAAATAAAGATGCAACGACGTATATCATAGTCCAATTGCATGATGCGGCAGGAAATCCAGTTATTGCAAAAAATAACATTCCAGTATCAGTGCAGATTGTAAACCTTGCAGACTCTGCGTCGGTTAATACAAGTGGTCAAAGTCCATTTGTACAAGTAAACAATGCGCTTGTAATACCAAAGGGCTCTTACTGGGGATACATCCCTATTGAATTCACTGCTGGCTTGAATGCAACGTATAACGTAGATATTTCAGCTAAAGATTATGCAGTTAGTATGATCCCTGCCACTACGACAGTTACGACTAGTACTACGGCCAGTACTGGCACAACAGCGCCAGGCAGTTCAACAACTGCAACTGGTACATCAACTTCAACTAGTACAACATCTGCTAGTGGTGCAACAACCACAACAAGATCAACCTCCACTACTGGTACGACAACCAACGGTGCAACAACTGCAACTGGTACAACAACTGGCAGTAGCACATCGGCATCAATTTGTTCATTAAGTCCGATTTTAACCTCGGCATCACAAGTTCAAATTGCCGCTGTCTCACAGAATTATTTTCTAGATGACAAGACACCTTGTTTTTATCCACTTCCAATTCTTACAACAGGAAACAGGGAGCTGATTGGAGTTTTAGCCTTGAAAGACTCATCAGGTTACCCAGCCCTTGCAAAATCTGTCCTATCATTCCAAATTGATTCATCAGATACATCTACAGTCTCCCTGCCTGATGTGAAAATGAGTTATGGAGAACAATCTGCCCTTGTCTTTGCCCAAGTTAGCAATTCTGCAAATCCAGTAACACTAAATGTTGTCTCGAGCAGCCCACAGCAAGTAATGCCAGTCATAGCATCTCCCTCTCAAACAACATCTGGCTTGGTAGCTGATTCATTGCTCCAAACGGTTTTGCCTAATGCCAAATTCCCACTAGCAATTTATGCTGTAAATAATGGCGCGCTTGGTTCATTTACTCACGATTTTACTGCATTGATCTCTCCGCAGAACACGATATCACCAATACAGTTGAGCATTACAAAGAATGATCCGATATTTCTTACCAATGAAACACTGCTCCAAGGCGGCCAGCAAAACATTGCAATCACAGCACCAAACTACTCGTATAGTTTCACCGTGACAGGAGCTTTGCCATCAAAGCCAGGTAATATAATGCTCGGTTATCCAGACCAAATTTTTTCAAATAGCAATATTCTATTTTCAATCGAGTTGTTGGATGATAAACAACTCCCACTGCTAGCTGACAAAGACACTTACATCAAGCTGGTCTCAAGCAATCCATCCGTACTTGTTGTTCCTGACAGTGTACCGGTCAAGGAAGGTTCCTATTACACCACATTTGATGCTCAATCAAAGGAAGCTGGTACCGCGGAGATTGCAGTACTGGCAGATGGAATTCCCCTATCAAAATTTGATATAACCACTGTGAGTTATACTCCTGTAGTAAGCATCGATTCAACAGATCATGCTGATAATAACACTCCTCTAACTGCTACTGTAACTGCCACACACAACAATTCACCTCTTGCTGGCCTTAACGTAGATTGGGCAATAACAGGTGGAACAATCAAAAATAAGGATTCCGTGACCGATCAAGATGGCAAGGCTACAGTATCATTAATTACAAATGATCCTAACAAAGTCAGCATACAAGCAAGTGTGGGCGGAGGGTTATACCAGACCGTTACGGTCACTAAGCAAATAAGCATCAATCCTCCATTGGTAGCTGCCAGTCCTGCAAAACAATCTACGCAAGATAATACACAGCCAACCGGCTTTACCGTCATGGGAATTAATCCGTTATTCCTAATTATTCCAGTAGCAGCCGGTGCTGCAATCTTGGTCTTAAAAAAGAAGGAGATGCTGGAAGGAATTTCAGAAAAAATAGGCCTTGAAGAGAAGATATCTGGAATAAAAGAAAGATTTACTGAAATGCGCGAAAAATAACTATGATCTTATGAAATTTGCAATGCTTGAGATGCTTGACATGAATGCGTTTCCAACCGTCTCGTTTCGACTAAGCATGAAAAGCGAGAAGAAACCCTCAAAGAATGTCATTGTTCCCTGGAGTGGATTTGGGTGAATCCATTGCAATGTGGTGAAGACCACTGTGCCGGTAACCGCGATGAGGACTGTTGTATAATAAATTCTATACCGCCTAGTTTTCGGATTGTGAAACGAAGAGAACAATTTCATAAGACAATCTCCACTATCATGGGATATAAGATTGGTCTGCCATTTTTGGAAATGGGCGATCTGAGAAAAATGTATGTCATGAAGAACACGTATTGCACATATGTCAATACGAGCAGCCAAAAATATGGATTGATCATCTAGAGGTTTGTTATGATATTTGACTACACAAGCGTTAACATGTTGAGAATGGGGCTCGCACTTGGCATGCTGGCAATAGCTTCTGTTCTAGACATAAGAAAGAGGGAGATTAACGACATTCTGTGGATTGTGTTTGGTTCAGTTGCTGTACTACTGATATTTCTAAGTCCTGATCCTCTCTCCACTGCAAAACTGGTGGGCATTTCAATGATAATTGCACCAATAGCGCTGGCCCTTTGGAGATTTGGAATATTTGGAGGAGCTGACGCGCTGTGCCTCATTGTTCTTGCTGGCTTGGCCCCAATGATATCTATATACAATACTACGGTGACTCCCTTGACTGTTCTGACTAATGCAGCAGTACTTTCAACTGTGCCGCTATTTGTAAATCTTGGAAGAAATCTTGTTGCAATATGCAGAAAAGAGAATATCTTCAATGGAATAGATGCAACAAAGTTAAACAAGACAATGGCACTTTTTATCGGTCACAGGGCAAAAAACCCAAGATACAGCTTTTCAATAGAGCGAGTGGAAGGGGATCTGCGAAAACTCAATCTCGGATTGCAACATGCAGAGACTGCCGAGTTTTGTAACACGCCAGACACATGGGTGACCCAAGGGATCCCGTACATAATTTACATATCTTTTGGCTTTGTTGTGCAGTTGATTTACGGTGACATTATCCTTCACTTTATACAAAGTTTTTGACAAAGACCATTTGGTCATGTATTATAAATTTTTTCAAATATCGAAGATTTATTAATTGAGAAAAATGAGTCTCGGCATGGCACTAAAAGCAGGATTAATAATGTCAATAGTTTCTATAGTCATGCTTGCAATTTACGGTGCGGATTCAATAATGGCAATAAATGAAAATCTTGGTGTTCAAAGCACGGCATTTCTACATACTGATGTTAAGACAAGGGGTGCAGTATTTGGCATAATACCAGCTGTCATGCTTGTAGCATCATTTTTCATTACAAGAAAAGAACCATCCAAAGTTCTTGGAATTTTGATTATCATTGGAGGTACATTAATGATAGCAGGAGTCGGAATAATCTTTGCGCTGCAAGGAAATGCCATTCCCACTGCAGGACGTGGAGAATTCGGTGCAGTTGTTGGAATTGGAATATTTATAGCAATCTTGGGCGGGATCAAGATTAAAAAATCAAAACAGTATATAGCATCAAGCTAATGACAGCATGTGCCAAATGTGGCCATGATTCAAAGAAAACCTACAATTGTGAGCACACAAAGGAAGAGGAGTTTTGTGTAGAGTGTTATACGGAATTACACTATTATGTGACAGAATCAAAAGACAAGAAAGAATAATCTAGACTCACATCTCGCTTTCCAAATCTTTTAATTGTAACTACAAAGGGATGACTATGTGAAGGCCATGATTCTTTCTGGAGGGTTTGGAAAGAGGTTAAAGCCGATTACGGATTACATGCCAAAACCACTGATTCCTATTGACAATACTATATTGATAGAATGGCAGATACGATATTTCAAGAAATTTGGAGTAAGAGAATTTGTAATCTGTGCAGGCTATAGAAGCGAACAGATAGTTGACTATCTTGAGGCAAAGGATCTTGATGCAAATATCATCTATTCTATTGAAAAGACTCCGCTAGGCACAGGAGGTGCCATAAAGAGGGCCGCTAAATATGTCGACGAAGATAGTTTTTACGTGATAAATGGAGACGTGATAACAAATTTGGATTTGAAAAAGATGAAGGCAGGCCAAAACTCAATTGCAGTCATCCCACTTCGTACTGGATTTGGATTGGTTCATCTTTTAGAAAATAAGGTAAAAAGATTTGAAGAAAAACCAGAGATTTTCAACTACTGGATGAATGCTGGACTATACCGCCTGCAAAAAGATGTACTAAAATACTTGCCAAAGGTGGGAAATATCGAAAATACTGCATTTCCAGAGCTTGCCAAGAAAGGATTGCTTTATGCAACAAAATTTGATAAAATATTCTGGCATTCTATCGATTCTCATAAAGATATTGAGGAATGTACAAAGGAAATGAAATCTATAAAGTACGAAAAATTCCTTTCGTCAAAGTGACTGGCATGAGACTTGGATTTAGCTTGGGATCATTGTTGTCTCTTGATGAAATAATGGAATGCTCCAAGATTCTTTCTCAGTATAATCCGGATTCAATCTGGGTGCCTGAAACATGGGGGATGGAGTGCTGTTCAATGATGTCAGCTGTGTCCCAAATCGCAAAAAAACCAAAAATTGGGTCTTCGATTATGAATATCTATTCTAGAACTCCTGCTCTAATATCGATGGCGGCAGCCACCATTGATACAATTTCCAATGGGCGATTCATCCTGGGTCTTGGTACAAGCAGTCAATCTATTATTGATGAATGGCATGGCCTTGAATTCAATAGGCCACTTACTCGTATGAAAGAATACGTTGAGATAATACGGCTGGCGATTTCTGGCAACAAAGTAAACTATACTGGAAAGTTTTTCCAGCTAAGGAATTTCACACTTTTAATAAAACCTCCAAGAAATCATATACCGATATACCTTGCTGCAATAAACCAAAATATGGTGGAATTAACATGGAACATTGCCGATGGAGTGATCTTCTACTTGAGACCTTTAACCGAATTACAATACACCATATCAAAAATGCAACAAAGAAAGAAAATAGATGTAGCATGTCAAATAATCACATGTGTATCTGAAGACAAAGATGAAGCAATAGAGAGGGCAAAAAAGACAATAGCATTTTATGTCTCAGTTGGAAAAATTTACCGCGAGTTCTTGGCACATAATGGGTTTGAGAGCGAGACTCGAGCAATTTTTGGCGAATATGAAAAAACAGGCCTCAAGAATAATTATTCTGCGGTGTCAGATCAAATGGTAGACGCCCTGTCAGTGTGTGGAACACCGCTTGAAGTAGGCAAAAAGATAAAAAGATTTGTTCAAGCCGGGGTCGACCTTCCCATAATACAGTTCAACCCAACAGGGAATGTTACAAAATCGTTCAAGCTTCTGGTATCTACTTTGGCAAGTGAATTAATTTGAGAGTAGGAATAGCTGCAGCTGGGCTTACAAAATTTTCAAAAGATGATATTTCGATCGAATCATTAATGATTTCATCAATTAAACGTATTTTTGAAAACACCAGTAATTTAGAACAAAAAGATATCGATGCAGTACTTACCTCTACAAATGCTAATGACAAGTATTTGGCAAACATTGTGTCAGAACTTTCAGGAATATCGCCAAAGATTGCGCATTCTGTAGAAAGCTTGTGCAATTCAGGGACAAACTGTCTGGTGTCCGCCTATGCCTACTTGTCATCTGGACTGGCAAAGACCGCACTAGTTGTTGGTGCAGAAAAAACTGATAGCCCGGGACTGATATTGGGATGGGATAAATCCAGGGGCCAATACAAACATCCAATTTATTGGTCTTCAGTTTTTACACAGGCATATATGAGAAAATATGGTGCAACCATGGAAGATTTGGCCTATGTGTCTGCCAAGAACCACAGAAATGCACTGGATAACCAAAATGCGTATTTCAACCGTGCTTATTCCATAGAAGAGATAATGCAATCAAAACTTCTTACAGAAAATGTCAGGCTTTTAGATTGCTCCATGCCTTGCAATGGAGCCGCCGCCATCTTGCTTGCGTCAGAAGAGGTAATCTCAAGGTTTACAGACAAGCCTGTTTGGATAACCGGGATTGGTCAGAAAGCAATTTCTGCCGGATTTACAAAAAATAATGATCTATCATCAATGCAATCTACCACATTCTCTGTTGTAGACGCGTATAAAATGTCAAAAAAGCAGCCATCTGACATTGACGTGGTTGAATTACATGACGCATTTAGTATTTGTGAGATGATTGAACTCGAAGATCTTGGTCTAGTTGGCAGGGGAAAAAGCGCATCTTATGTAAAACAACTATATGATACAGAGGATAGAAAGATAAATCCAAGAGGCGGTCTGATAGGCTCTGGCCATCCCTTGGGTGCTACGGGGGTTGCTCAAACTATAGAAATATTTAATCAATTGCAAGGAACTGCAGGAAAAAGACAAATAAGTGGTGCAAAAACAGGCATGGTTCACAACATGTCTGCAGCAGCCACATCTTCTACTGTTTTGATTCTTGAATCATGAACAAATTTGAACAAGAATTAAAAAACAACAATTTTGTGTGTAGCAGATGCACTAGATGCAATAAGATGGTGTGGCCTCCAAGTGATCTTTGCAATAAATGTTTTGACAATGTAGTGTGGGTTCCTGTTTCAAGGAACGCAAGACTTGTCGAGTTTTCACGTAAAGATGAAGAATATTTCGGTATTGCTGAATTCGATGGAGGAATTCGTGTAATGGGAACCATACAGTCTGCATCGATTTTACATGTTGGCCAGCCTTTGATTTTGACAAGATGCAGTTATGATGGTGTAGAAAAATTTGTATTTAGCACATGTAAAGAAAAGTAAGCAGCAAAAATAAAACAAAATATGATAGTAAAAATTTAAAATTATTGTTTTAAACCGATCGCAAAATGAATCTTGTAATGTCAAAACAATACATCATGAGACTTATCTTAGAATCAGGTTCCCAGATTTGGTAGAACATGTTTTTATGTAACAGAAAATAAAATCCAACATGTATCAAAAAACAAATGAGATCAAAAATTATGATGTTAAACAGGTATCATGTAGTGACAGAAAAGAATTTGATTTTGCTAGGACTCCAGCACTAAAGAATACGTCGGAAAATATAGATCTGGTTCTTCTAATTCGTCTGATGCTAGAATACACCACAAAAAACACATACAATGTAAATGCCAGGGATAGGCTTTGGTTTACTAGGGTTAAAAATGAGTTACTTTCACTAGTAGAGAATATTAGGTAGCGTATTAGTAATTAACCACTCGAGTGTGTAACATACGGTTACATACAGATGCCTAAACGATCACACATTACCTATATTCTATAATGACATCTGACATAGCGCCATTTTCCGTCATGGACGGTACAACAGTCAAACAATATGACTATGAAATGCTGCTTGAAAAACTAAAGAACGAGCTGTCTAAATTTGGCCTTACAGCAAATCAATCCAAAGTCTTCCTGTTTCTTGAAAAATACGGGTCCAGCACAGCAACTCAAGTTAGTAAAACGCTGAAGGTGCCAAGAACCGAGACGTATCATCTACTCACCAATCTACAAAACAAAGGAATAGTATCTGCCTCATTCCAACATCCGATTAGATTTTCGGCGATACCTCTAGATAAAGCAATAGGAATTCTAATCAATTCTGAAAAGGAGAGGGTAAAACATCTGGAATCTCAAGAAAAAAGTTTAGTTGAGATGTGGGGTGCAATTCCTAGCTTTAACATAACTCAGGAAGATGTCAAAGATGGAAAATTTCAGATGTTACAAGGAATAAATCAAATGACTGGAAAGATTAATGATATGATAAGCAATGCAAAAAAAGACATTCAAATTCTTGCTTCTGAGAAGGATTTCATGAAATTCTATCATACAGGATTTCTAGAGGGAATTAAAAATTCCAAGGCCGAACCGCAGTTTATCTCGTCTACTTCAGAAAAGACGGCCTATATTTTCAAGGGAAAATTAGAGGATAAAGTGAAGAGAATGCCTCTGAAAGTCAAAGAAGATCTATGCTTTATAATAAAAGATGACAATGAACTATTTCTATTCTTAAAAAACCCAAGCGGGCCACCACAAAATATACTTGCAATGTGGACTGATTCACCATCAATGGTCTATACATTGAAGCTTCTGTTTACGTATATCTGGTCCAATTCACGCTTTATATAATAAATTAAATGGATTGATCCCAGGTGTCATTATATGCTGTGACATACGCCTTGTTTTATCTGGGATTAAAAGATAATAACATGTAATGTCAGGTCTAGATACTCTCATTGCCAAATCATTAGAAATTACTCTAAAAGAAAAACTTGGCGTACAGACTTTTCAAAAAATACAAACAAGAATCTTTGAAAAACATGGAATGGAATTCAAGGAAGCAATAGAAGACTTTCAAAAACTGGATTCTGTTTTAAGAGAATTCTTTGGAAGTAGAGCTGAGGATATTGAAAAACAGATTCTAGATGAAATAGTAATATTAGAAGAGAGTAAACGACAGGAAAGAAAATGGATTACTTTGGAAGATGTTACTCTTGTCAAATTAATACTAGAATCTATTGGGGATGAAGATAAAAAAAATATTTTAAATGCAGTTCTCGATGAATCTAGAATAATTTCAGATATTCTAGAAACTAGCAATATTCCACAAACATCTGGCTATAGAAAGGTCAATGGATTGATTCAGAATGGACTATTGATTCCTCAAGGATTTTTAATGACACGCGATGGGAAAAAAGTCACAAAGTACAAGTCTATCTTTGAAAACATTAACATAGAAATAGTGAAGAATAAAGTGTTTGTCAGAATACTTCCTAGCGAAGAATCCATTGCAAAAAGTGCCATCATGCAACTAGTTCATTCTTGATTTCTTTTCTATTTTGATGCAAAATTTTGTTACCGGCCAGTTGATTCCTTTGTACAGCATATAAAATAATCCGATGACTCACGATTCTTTTCCATCATGGTTTTACCAGGTCTATTTTGTTATTTTTATGGTTGACCCAAAAGAAATAACTTTTTGAAAAGACACGGCAAATGCAATATTCATAGCTAACTTTTAGCACTGTCTCATCATACAATCAAAACTTGTCAAAATACAATGGCATGACGATAATGGTAGCACCCTTTGGGATTTGGGGGGGGGGGGGTAACTCAGGGAAACTCTAGAGTAGTTCTTTCCAATTCTAGAATAGGAATGTACAATGACATCCCATCACTACCTATTTTATCTACAAAACTAAATTCCCCACTTAATCGCTTTAGTTCTATGAATTTTTTTGGCGGTTTTTCTTTGTTGAGTAAATAATGTACAATGTTACCACCCATAGTTCCTGTTTGAATGAAGACAATATCCTGATTGTTATAGCTCATGTGATAAATTAATGGAACTGCACCAAGAACTGACTGGGATGAATATAATATAACTTTTAAAAGATCATCATAACTTTTGTACTTGAGATATGTAATGGAAGAATCAGGGGCAGGCATGTTGACCCTACCAAGTAGGCCATATTAATCCTTGAGCAAGATTGCAACTATGAAAAACACTGACATCATACGTCCATCATAACATATTGACGAAAATAGCTACGTTGGTATTAGTATAATTACCCACTAGCTATTATGGAGGACCCGATTCATAATTATAGTCATGGTTATGAGGTCTCCTGAAATAGAATCTATGAATAAGAAAAAAGGTATAAAAAATATCGAAAAATCCATCAAGTCAAGAAACCAGCGAGTTGCTAAAACAAGAAGACAGCGTGGTTATAATTGGGAAGATACGCTTGTCAAGAGATTCAACTCTGTAGAAGATTGGAAGGCCTTTAGATTAGGATCTCCCAGTGTTGGATTGCCAGACATACTGGCCGTGAGTACAAAAGAAAACACGATTTATACTATTGAGGCAAAATCTGGCACAAATACAACATTACACGTACCTTATGATCAGATCCAACGATGTCTAAAGTGGGTTCATACTCTAGATCTTTATGGCACAAGAAAGGTGATAATCGCATTCAAATTTCTGTCAAAGAAGAGAATAGGCACTGGCATATACGAGTCTAGGCAACTGAGGGAATACTACAAGGTTTGGAATGAATCCAATCCTGTAACTAATTTTGTGTGCACCTATGATGGGGCGACATATGTTATTTCAGAGGGAAAAAGAATAAAGTTGCATCTGGAAGACTGTCACATGCCCTTTACCATAAAGAACTACCGTGTTCCTCGTGTCAAGGCCCATACGTAGAAACTAGTCAAATTTATCTATTTATTGAATCAAAGGATAAATAACTTTTTAATGGCAAATGTGATAACTACATTGATGAGTTTTGAAGACTTTGTAGACGAAAGAAGTCTAGTAAGTCATGATGCTTTTGGAACAAAAGAAATCAAGTTGAAGCTCTTGGAGGTACAAGATGACACATCAGATCACGTGTGGCGATTTGGAGTACGTGTAAAAGTGAAAAAGGTCCTAGTTACAATAAAACACATTAAAACGCAACAGGTTGAAGAGGGCGAATTTGACTTGCAAGAGATTGAACAAGAACTGAAAGAAAAACGACATTATAGTTCCACAAATAGATGGGTTCAAACAACTGATATCAAAAATGGTTACATACTTAGTACTAGACATGCTTCATTGCTTAGCGATGCCTCAGCATTAGATTACATTATCATTTGATTAGTGATTTTAAAAACGAGTCTGTTTTAATCAGTTTCCAAAAATAAAATCCAGATCTACTTTTTAATTTTCCTTCAAACAATATGAAATTAATTCTTTGGGTTTTATCTCCGTTTTTCACAATTAATCGTTTTAGCTTAGGTTCTTCTTTTAGTGTTATGTTCAATTTCATATTTTGAAGATGATTTTCAAGTGTTTTTTTGTAATCTTGATTTCTCTTAGGTTGAATATAGGGTATGGTACTAACAGAATTTTGTTTCGTGTTATCAATAACCAGTATTTTATTTTTTGATCTTACAAGGACGCCGGCACATTTTAGAATGAATTTATTTTTGGACTGTTTGTGAAAAAAGTCAAACGTCTTCTTACTGACAATGACTTTGTCTCTGATTGGTTCTATCATGGGACCAATTCTAAAATACCTATTACGATGATACACTAGGGGTTTTTTTGTCTCGTCGTATCTTATTGAGACAACCCTGCCAACAACCATGGTATGATCGCCTATTTTTTTTATTGCAAATAATTTACATTCAGCATTTATTAAACAATCAGCAATTAATGGAATCTTTGTCCTCTGAGGCTTTAATGTCCGAAATGAATCTTGAATACTTAATTTGTTAATTTCCTTTCTAGAATACCCTCCTGCAATACTGACCAGAGTAGATTGTTTCTCGGATGCTACATTGACACCAAACTGTTTTGTCTCTTTGATGTTCTTCAATGTACTAGATTCTTCATGAATGAACACGGCAATTAACATTGGCTCATACGAAATCTGCATGGTCCATTCTGCCGCCATGACGTTTTGTCCATTAGACCCATTAGAAGTGATCAAACTTACGCCTGTCATGAAAAGTCGTTGGGCACTCTGCATGATTTTCTTCTTCATACCATCAGTTCTAATTACAACCTGTATTAGTTCTTTAATCGTATTTGTTAATACGTGTCTCAAGGTCTAGAAAGGTTATTTATCGCATCTGTGAGAAAAAACTGAAATTTCTAGTAATTCTAGTATTTGTCTTTTTTCTCCAAGACTTGATTTGACTAGAAATTATTGGATCTGTCTATATTTAGGCAATAATATCTTAAATCATGACATTAAGGAAACATAGATTAGGGCAATATATCAAAAAACAGAAAACTGGGAAAGATTATCTATGGTAAAAAAAACTAAGAAAAAAATCGTGCCTTTTAATTTTGAAAAGGAACGTCGCAATGACAGGAACACGGTAATTGTAGTAGCAATCATTATTGCAGTAGTTGCTACGCTTGTATTTGCTTTTCATGGACTAGATAGTATCACCACAAATTCTGGTCAAGCGGCAGTGATAGATGGAATACAGTGCAGCAAGACCAAATATGACAATTTTCACATAAATGCGCACTTGGATGTGTTCGTAGATGGAAAATCATATGACGTTCCAGCAAAAATTGGAATTATAAATGATACATGTCTATACTGGATGAACACACAAGATGATACCGGGGTCATACATATTGAGGCACCAAGTAACAACCAATTCACGCTAGGACAATTGTTTGATATTTGGAAGGCTACTGGAAGTGATCTTCTCCCCGAGGGCATTCAAACAATTTACATTAATGGCCAACAAATAACTTCTAGTCTAAATTCAACTGTAATAAAATCCCATGATGAAATTACAGCTGTCTATGGGATTAGACCATCTATAATACCTACATCTTATCAATTTCCACCTGGTCTTTAAGATCGATTAAGGTTCTGTCTAATTAACGGCTCATGCCTCTTAGATTTGCTTTCATCGACTCCTCGGATTAGTGTCCTTACGTCTTCCACGTTCCGCCTCCTTGCTTCAACTGAAAGCCCTCGAGGATGCCAAAACCTACTGCACCCCGCTCTACCAAATTTGTAGAGCTTACTTCACCATTACAACTGGTTGTATTAGGCCAGTCGAGATCGTTTACAATCATCCCCTTAGAGTAAATCCTCCGCCTATTGGATGAAAGAGATGGTGAAAACATTACAAGAGATAGGATCCATGCATCTAAAAAGATGCGGGTATGTTACAATAACCTTGATTCCCATGAGCCGCAGATTAGACAGAATCTCGATTAATAATAGTCGCTTTTTATAAATGCGAGCGGGAAAAGCCCGAACCCTTTAGGATTGGGAGTATGTCAGAGAAAACTTTATGAAAGTAGGACTGAGAGTCCATGCATGATAATTCAGGAAATAACGCTAAATGGCAAAAACCACAGGTTAACGCTTACTGATCAATTGCTTTCTGATGTAAGACGACTTAAGGCTCTTTATAATGCGGCATATGAAGACCCAGAAAGCTTTGAGGAGGTAAGCTCGGCCATATCTGATACCATAAACCAAATAGCAAGTGCAGTTGAACCAGCCGTTTCAGATAGCGATCTAGATGCTCTGATTCAAGCTGTAATGAAGGCTGTGGACGAAAAAAGCAAAGAAACCGAGGAAGCAAAAGCTAAACATGCAGAAGAGAGGGCAAAAAGTGAAAGAACTAAGATATCAAAGCCTAAGAAATCAAAAAAATAAAAGTTGAGTGCCTAATCAGAAAAGAACCCTCATATTGGTTAAATGTAAATATATACTCTGAAAACACATGCAAACTCATTGTGAATGTGGCATCTGCGGTCACGTATCTGAACAGGATTGCATTTCAAAGGAATGCAAATGTTGTATGAACTTTCACATGCGTTCAGGCCCTAAAAAATAATTTATTTTCTTTTTGGTTTTCGCAATATCCCAAATATTACGATGCCCGTACCTATTATTCCAGTAACGATGGAGATCGTTTGTATGTTTGACAAAATTTGACAGCCAGTCGCATAGTCTTGCGAGGTATATGTGGAAACAATCCCGCCCATAGAACCACAATTATCAATTCCAGGTTTTACCACATAGTGAATTATTAAAGAGATTACAATTATGGCCATCCCATAAGATATAGTTGTAATTTTCAATGTTGGTTATTCCTTTGTATGGCATTTATGTCAATAGTTAATCAAACGGTTTCAGGTGATTATTTTGATTCTAAATGGAATTTTACAAATACATGGTCAATTGGTTGATAGTTCGAGTTCTGTAACTTTAAATAAGTACTATCTAAATTTTTTATAATGAGATCGGAAGCATTTCAAAAATGCATTGATCCGTCCTGCTGTTTGGAATATCCTATTACTGACATCCGCATAGAATGTGATCGCGGACATCTTCTTGATATAAAGTATAAATCAAAACCACCTTCCTCGCTAAAAGATGTATTCTACAAACGAAGAAATCATTCGAACAACATATTTAATGAAAGTGGAGTCTGGCGATTCAGAGAATTACTAAATTTTTGCCAGATTGATCCTGAGAATATTGACGATTGTTCAAAATATCTCGTATCGCTTGATGGTGCAGAGGGAAGACTGTCAAAACCATATCACATGTCCAAAGTTTCTGATTATGTCGGTGTACAAAACATGTGGCTTCAACCAGAAGGATATAATCCAAGTGGATCTTTCAAAGACAATGGCATGGCTACTGCCGTGACACATGCAAAACTTGTTAACATAAAGAAAATAATTTGCGCTTCGACTGGAAATACATCTGCGTCAGCAGCAATGTATGCAGCAAACGAGAATATAGAATGTGACGTTTACATTCCTGCAGGTGAAGTAGCTCCTGGAAAACTAAGTCAGGCCTTTCAGTTTGGCTCACAGGTGATTGAAATTAAAGGTAATTTTGATGATGCCCTTTCCGCCTCGCTTAAACGTGCAGGTGAGGGTGGTGGTTACACTGTTAATTCTATAAATCCTTTCAGAATAGAGGGACAAAAAACAATTGTTTTCAGAGCTCTTGAATCACGTGACTGGGATGCTCCAGATTGGATAGTATATCCAGGTGGGGCTCTTGGCAATACCTCAAGTTGTGGAAAAAGTTTGATGGAATTATATGAGTGGGGTTGGATCAAAAAAATTCCGCGCATTGCAGTAGTTAATTCTGAAGGTGCAAGCACACTTCATACCCTTTACAATGGAAAATTTGAAGAATCGGAATTACGGTGGAATAAAGGAAAACCTGATACAAATTTGATAAAAAGATACTATGAGTTCATGGATGCAAAAGGAATAAGACCGAAGACAAAAGCAACTGCGATTCAAATTGCAAAACCAGCTAATATACTAAAAGGTATCAGGGCTTTAGAATTTACTAACGGAGTAGTCACTCAAGTTTCAGATAGCGAAATGTTAGATGGGATGGCTCTTGTTGGCCTAAATGGATTTGACTGTGAAATGGCTTCTGGTGCAGTTCCTGCAGGAATCAAAAAACTAATGCATGAAGGAATAAT
Organism: Nitrosotalea sp.; assembly: GCA_050749405.1. Lineage (GTDB taxonomy): Archaea > Thermoproteota > Nitrososphaeria > Nitrososphaerales > Nitrosopumilaceae > Nitrosotalea. The sequence continues at coordinate 80,511 of JBOGRD010000007.1, read as the reverse complement.
CAAAAAGGATGATACTGTGATAGGAATCCTGACCGGGAGGCAAAAGGATTCAGGCATACCTGTAGAATATCACAAGAATCCACAAAACAAGTTTGCAATACCTCCTAGAACTTAGCCTTCAGATGTCTTTTCTATCTTTATCTGGCTTGCCTGATTATTTGCGGCCTCTTCTACGGTCATCTTGACTGTTCCTATCACTATTCGATCTCCTTGTTTTGGAATGTCTTTTAATTTGTCATGCAATAGTGCATTTAAAGTAGAATAATCCTCGCCTTGCGGAAGGTGTAACTTGAGTTTCTCATTCACCGTATCTATCTCAACATCTCCACTTGCCAACATGGTATTTTTGTCTAGCATTTTGAAATTAATCTCTTGCAAATCTGTCTCATCCCTTATTTCTCCAACTATCTCCTCTAACAAGTCTTCAAGAGTGACACACCCCTCAACCCCGCCAAATTCATCTACAACTATTGCCATGTGTGTTTGTTTTGCTTGCATCTCTAAGAGTAATTTACTAATTCTTTGTTCTTGAGATACAAATATTGGTTTTCTGCTCAGAGATTCCAAAGTAAACATTTTTTCTTCTCTTTCCAAATGTTTTAACAGGTCTCTTACATTGAGTATGCCCACGATATGATCCTGGGTATCTTTGTAGATTGGTATTCTTGAGTATCCACTCTTGCTTATTAATGGCAATGCATCAAAAAGTAGGGTTTTGGCAGGAAGCATGAACATCTTTGTTCTAGGAGTCATCACTGCACGAATGACAATATCGTCAAACTTGAGTGCTCCATGAACAAGATCCCCCTCATATTTTTTCAGAGCCTTGTCTTCCAGGCCTTGTTCTATTATATTGTAAATCTCTTGTTCAGTAATTGGCGGAGGATGATGTGAGCTTCCAAGTATTCTAAGTATTACACCTGTTATTTTTTCAAACAATATCACAAATGGATAAAAAATGTAGCTAAAAGTAAGTATAATTCCACTTGTCCATAATGACATTTTGACTGGGTTTGCATTACAATACGATTTTGGGGCATTTTCTCCAAAAACCAAAAGCAGAAAAGTCATAACTCCGATTGATATTGCCAGTCCTCTATTTCCAAATAAACCTAGAGCGACCTCTGTAGCAAGTGCAGATGATCCTACATTTGCCAATGTAGTTCCAAGATTAATTGTTGCAAGCATCCTGGTGGGGTTTGATTTTAATTTGGAAAGTGCTTTTGCTCCTCTAGCTTTTTCTTTCAATAATTGATTGACTTTTGCCTTACTTGTTCCAATGAGCGCCACTTCTGCTCCGCTAAAAAGGGCAGATAAAGATACCAGTAATGCAAGTAATATTATTTTGAAAATAAGCTCAACATCCATTATCGATTACCACTCGGATGACTTTGAAGCGACGCAGACCGGGAATCATAGATTTTAATCGATAAACGGTTTGATTGGATTTCAAACAAATTTGTATGTATTCTAATTTTGGACTGTCTCCTTTATAAGTTCACATTAGCCATTGTCTTTCTAGAGACATACCGCCCCATTATGATCATTTCTTTGCAAAGTGTTCTTCAAGTAGTTTTTTCTTTTCTGTCATGTGGAATAATTCCTCGGTATGCTTGAACGCATCTTCTCTTTTTCGGTTAAACAACATGGCCTGCATCAGGAGATGGTTCTCAGGCACCACTATTCCGGTTTGATCATCAGAATATGTCAGTTTAACAACATCATCCTGCACTTCAATTACATCAGCATGAATGTGAATCATGTTTGTATCTTTGAAATTAAATTTTATCGTATCTGCAAAGTCTCGAACATCTTTCGTCCCTTTTGCTGTATACAGTGTTGCAACTCCATATTCATTTTTATATAAATCAAGAATTTCCTGTGCACTTGGTGCAGATTCCTCAAATCTAATATCCATCAAATGAACATGCATCTGTCTAGTTGGAACCTTCAATACTCGAATAAATAATGGGGTGTCCACACCCATGTAGCTCTTTACATCTTCATCATGGTGGGGTTTTCTAGTCCATTCAATCGAATCTTTTATTGGAGTTTTGACATCTTCAAGGTCTGCCCATCTTCTTATGAGCGTGGCATCAAATCGCTTGATCCTTTTCCCGTATTTCTCTTTTAGAGGCTGAAGAATTCTTCCCATTCCAGTCACATTACAGCTTCCCTGCATGACGTATTTTTCATTAAATGTTTTTTCGTAATTTACACGAGAATTGAAGATTAAATTTGCAACAGACTCGGCGCCTCCTATTTTTTCACCACCCTGAAAAATTGCTCGTATATTTTTTGGTTCATAAAGTGTTTTTTTGTTTGCATATCCTACGCCACCAGGGGCTGCGTCTATTATTAGGTTGCACTCAGAAATTACATCCTCTATTGCACCAGATATTTTATAATTTTTAAAAGAATCAATCTTGGCCTTTGGAACATATACCTGAAATCCTCGAGATATCGCATCTGAAACTTTTTCATCAGGAGAATACTTGCCTACTCCTACAACCTCTATGTCATTATCATCTGCTATGAATTGTGCTATTCTGCTGCCTATGGAACCATACCCATTTACAAAAACACGCTTCATATTTTCATGATGAATGGTTCCCTCTTATTTACATACTCTTGATAAGAACTAAATAGACTTTGAATTCTGGTAGTGTAGTTGAAGATCCATCTGCCGTCACTTGGAATTGGTGTGGGTTTAATCATGTCTGTAATTATAGCGGTCTTTGTAGTTTATGGACAAGATATGATAAAAACACCATCTCCAGAAACTTCCTCTCAGAATATACAAAACTCTAGCAAAACCGCAGGTCTTGATCTAATAACAGGTAACGTGTCCCCGGTACTAGGCTCAGAAAATGCCCCAATCACAATGATAGAGTTTGGCGACTATCAGTGTTTTTATTGTAACAATTTTTTTCATAATACGGAATCTGACATAGTAAAGAACTATGTCGACACTGGAAAAGTCAAAATGTACTTCAAAGACTTTACAATCATAGGTCAGGATTCAGTTACTGCGGCTAACGCTGCGCATTGTGCTCAGGAACAAGGAAAATTCTGGGAATATCATGATACTTTGTATAGCAATTGGTCAGGCGAGAACACAGGTTGGGCTTCTTCTGCAAACTTGGTACAATTTGCAAAGCAAGTAGGTCTAAACCAAGACCAATTTAACCAATGCATGACCCAGTCAAAATACGTCCCAACTATCCGTAATAGTGTTTCAGATGCTAACAATCTGGGTCTTACCGGAACTCCAGACTTTTTCATAATGGGACCTGACAATTCTGTCACCAAGATAGTTGGCGCTCAACCATACCAGGTTTTTGATGAAATTTTCAAGTCTAAACTACAATCCTAAGATATTTTTTGCCTATTTCCTTGAAAAAGCGAATAAAACCATGGTTTTGTGAGATCAATTTGACTCTCAAAATGCTTATATTTGTTATACCTAAGCTCTAGCTGTTGGCTGCAGGTATAGATGACATAGCCATCTACGTTCCAAGGTTATTTGTAGACGCTAGAGATTTCGCAAAAGCCCGTGGCATGGATCCGGATAAACTTCAACGTGGACTAGGCGTTTCTCAGATGGCTATTGTAGATACTAATCAAGATCCTGCATGTATGGCAGCCAATGCGTGTTTACGGTTAATTGAGAGAAACAAACTTGCTCCAAAGGACATTGGGAGACTCTATGTGGCTACCGAGTCTTCACTTGATGAATCAAAAGCAATGAATTCTTATGTCATAGGTATGTTAGAACAAATCTACGGTGATGATTCTTTAGAACATTGTGGCGGAATTGAATGTAAATTTGCATGTGTTAGCGGGTCATATGCGTTGTATGATAACTCAAACTGGATTAGGGCCGGTGAAGCTGAAGGAAAGTATGCAATCGTAGTTGTCTCTGACATTGCAAAATATGATCTTGGTTCGAGCGGAGAATATACTCAAGGTGCAGGTGCTGTTGCAATGTTACTAAGTGATACCCCAAGAATTATGACTTTTGATCCAAAGGTGACCTCTACTTCGATAAAAAACGAGTATGATTTTTACAGGCCATTCGGGAAAGAAACGCCTATTGTCAATGGGCAATACTCCAACCTATTGTATATGATTCAGGTAAAGAAGGCACTTATGGCGTACAGAGAAAAGGCATTAGCCACTGGATTGATTAAACTAAAAGAAGGAGAGACAATCTTAGACTATATCGATTTCATAAACATGCATCTACCATACAGCAACATGGGCAAAAAAGCACTTGCCTATCTGTTAAGACACGAATGGAGAAATATGCCATATTGGAAGAAAATAATTGAAAAAATGGGAATGGTAGAACCTGCTCCAAAAGACCCACGAGGCACAATTGAATCAGTTCTTGCTGATGAAGAATTCATGGCAAAAGACCATGAATTTACAAAACGATTTACGCAAACCGAAGAATTTCAAGATGCGTATGATTCAAAACTTGCAAGCTCTTTGATTGCATCAAGAATAGTTGGAAATCTGTATACTGCATCCCTCTACATGGGTTTTAGAAGCTGCCTCGAATTTGAATTTCAAAAAGGAACTGATCTGGAAGGAAAAAGATTCGGATTTGGCTCCTATGGAAGCGGTAGCAGCGCGATGGTTTTCAGTGGTGTGATAATGCCAGCATACAAAGAAATTGTCAAAGACATGAATTTAGAGTCAGAAATAGGCAATAGGGTAAAGATCTCACTTGAAGAATATGAAGAAATTCACGAAAATAAGCGAGGCCCAAGTGAAAACCTCATAGATAGCAAAAAAGAGTTTGTTCTAGTAGGCGTAGCAAATACTCCTGAAATGCGCGGTCAACGCACATATGTTTTCAAAGATTAGAGAAGGAAGTTTTGATCTAAACGATCACTGAAAATCAACAAAAAAGATATAAAATCATAAAATGTTAAAGAAAGCATGAAAGATCGTTCAATGCCAATCTGTTTTACTACAGAACAATATGGCAAAATTGAGCAAATTGCAAAGCAGAAAGGAATGCTCAACGCAAGTCAGCTTATCGAAAAAGCCATAAACGAACTATAAACACGTCGATAAGTTCTTCTTTTTCATTATCTATGATTATCAATCTTTTTTAATAGATTTGATTTATTTTTGAGTGTGAGCCTGTTCGGACGAAAATCTGCAGTTTGCACCATCTGTAAAAAACAGCTAAGTCACAGACATAAACCCAAAAGCGAATGGCAGATAGAGGGTCCACTCTGTGGTGATTGCTATGTTACCCAGATGCAGAAGTTTTATGATCTTAGTTTAAAACAAAAGTGTATTATTTGTGGCATTGAAAAAGATGTTCCAGATATGTGGGAGCCAAAATACCAATGGTATATGAAAGGGCTGCTTTGCAAAGTATGTTTTGATAAAAAAGATGGTGAATACCAGAACTTGAAGACATTTTGCAAGATCTGTGGAAAAAAGCTTGGCATGATAAGGTATAATCCTAAAAGTAAATGGAATATTGACGGGAATTTGTGCAGAGAATGCTGGGATTCTCAAAAAGCAAAGTTAGGATAAAAATGCGCCTTTTCAAGAAACATAAATGTGAGAAATGCGGCAGGAGGTTTGGTCAACAGGAAGAACTAATGCATCATGAGCAAATTGCACATGATGTCTCCATGTATGACTGCAAAGAATGTAATCTTTATTTTCCTAGCATGGAAGCGATGAGGACACACCTGCAAAGAATGCACAGTTACCAAGGAAAAAAAGATTCTCAGTAAGCTTTTACGGTTTTTACCACTGGCGGTCTTACCTTTGTAAATACTCTGAAACCACAAATACACTTTATTTCCGGAAGTCTTGTCAACTCGGATTGGCTTACGCGAGTACCACATCTCATGCAAGCATAAAATACGCTGAAATTAGATGGTTTTTCTTCTTCTGTGTTGTGCTCTTGTATTGGCTCAGACATGATTTATCAAAAAGTTATCTGTAATTTAAGGCTAACACAAATTATTTGAGTGTCAGCTCAATGTACACATCATTTGGTATCTTAATTCTCATGAGTTGCCTGATTGCTCTGTCGTCAGCACTCAAATCGATGACTCTTCTGTGTATTCGCATTTCCCATTTTTCATATGTGTGAGTTCCTTGTCCACAGGGGGACTTGCGAGTTACAACGTTTAGTCTTTTTACAGGCAATGGAGTTGGACCTTTAACTTTAACACCTGTTTTTTCTCCTATTCCTTTTATTTCGGTGCAGACTCCATCCAGCCTTTGCAAACTTGTGCTTGTTAATTTGATTCGGGCTGTTTGAGTCATTCAGATCACTATTTTGTGAACTTTTCAGTGATCTCTTTTATTATACCTGCTGCAATTGTTGCGCCCATGTCTCTGAGAGCAAATCTCCCAAGCTCTGGAAAGTCTTGGAATGTCTCAATTGGCAATGGCCGCACTGGTCTGATTCTGACAATGGCAGAATCCCCGGCCTTTAAAAATTTAGGATCTTTTTCTTCAATGGCGCCTGATTGCGGGTTTATCTTGGCCTCGAACGCAACTATGGTAGCTGCAACTTGGGCAGTGTGAGCATGCATTACTGGCGTATAACCCGGTGCAATGGCCGTTGGATGGTGAATTACTATGATTTGTGCTCTGAATTCTTTTGCAACATTTGGGGGATTGTCAGGTGTTCCAATTACGTCTCCTCTCTTGATATCTTTCTTTTCAATGCCTCTGAGATTGAAACCAATGTTGTCTCCAGGCTCGGCTGACTCCATCTGAGTGTGATGAGTTTCAATGCTTTTGATTTCTCCCAATGCACCAGACGGCATGATAATTATTTTCATGTTAGGCTTTGCAACTCCCGTCTCTACACGTCCTACTGGTACCGTTCCAACACCAGTGATTGTATACACATCTTGTACTGGAATTCTAAGCGCTTTGTTAGTTGGTTTATCTGGAAGTTTAAAGTCATCAAATGATTCATACAACGTCTTTCCTGTCCACCATGGCATGTTTGGCGATTTTTTTACCAAGTTATCTCCTTTCCATCCGGAAACTGGAATTATTGGAACTTGTTCAAGTTTGTAACCTACTGATTTTAACAGCTTTTCGGCCTTTTCTTTTGCTACTTTGAAAGCTTGCTCAGAGTAGTTGTTGTCGTCCATCTTGTTAATGGCTACTGCCAGTTGGCCTACTCCAAGGGTTCTGAGTAGGAATGCGTGTTCTCTTGCCTGTCCTCCTGGTGCGGTGGCCGTATCTGTTTCGCCTTCCTTTGCAGAAAGTACAAGGATGGCACAATCTGCTTCTGAGGCTCCAGTGATCATGTTTTTGATAAAGTCTCTGTGTCCTGGGGCATCAATTAGTGTAAAGAAGTATTTTGGCGATTCAAACTTTTGAAATGCTAAATCTATTGTAATTCCTCTTTCTCTTTCGTCTTTGATGTTGTCCATTACCCACGCATACTTGAAAGTATCTCCCTTGCCAGTCTTTTCTGACTCGGCAGCATGGGCAGCTATTGTTCTCTCGTCTACAAGACCCAATTCCATAAGGAAGTGTCCCATTGTTGTAGACTTGCCATTATCGATGTGACCGACAACGATCATGTTTAAGTGTGGTTTTTTGCTTGCAGCGCTCATACCGAACCATTGAAGACTTGGGCTTTATTACCATTTCGATTTTTTGAAATTGTTTTTGCTAAATTTTCAATAAATTATGGTCTAACCTTTTGCTTGCCGTATTTTTCACATACTATAAATCGAGGATTTTTATGAATAGTGACAGAATGAAAATCACTGTATCTGTGATCAAAGCTGATGTTGGCGGAATTGGTGGACATACAAGACCAAGTGACGGACTGATAAATGCCGTTAGAAACATCATAAGGTCCCAAATGATGAGAAATGGAAAGGGCTTTTTGATTGATTCTTACATCGGATACTGTGGAGATGATATCCACATAGTTATGACTCATACTAGAGGAACTGACAATAAAGAGATCCATCAACTCGCTTGGAGCGCCTTTGAGGCAGCTACTCGAGTAGCTAAAAACGAAGGCCTTTACGGTGCAGGTCAAGATCTTTTAAAGGATTCATTTTCTGGAAATGTGAAAGGAATGGGTCCAGGAGTAGCAGAAATGACATTTGAGGAAAGACCAAATGAAGCATTTACAATTTATGCTGCAGACAAAACTGAACCAGGCGCTTTTAACTATCCATTTTACAGAATGTTTGTTGACACGCTAAGCAACACTGGGCTCATTGTTAACCAAAACTTGGCAGGCGGGGTAAAGATAAACGTCATGGATGTAGAGAAAGGCAAGATTGCCCAACTTCAAATGTGGCAAGACAAGCCAACTCTTGAAGCTGCATTGATGTATCCTGGAAGATATGTTGTTTCAAGCGTGTATACAAGAGACAATCAACCAATTCTTGCTGCCTCGACAGATCGATTGCATAACATAGCAGGAAAATATGTCGGCAAAGATGATCCGATTTGCATCATAAGAACACAAAAGGATTTTCCAGCAACAGAAGAAGTCGGTGCGGCTTTCAATAATCCGCATCTTGTCGCAGGAAATACTAGGGGAAGCCATCATGTTCCCTTGATGCCGGTCAAGTTGAATTCTCCTGCAAGTATCAATTACGCAATACCAATAGTATCTGCACTGGTGTTTAGTATGCATAACGGAAAACTTGTTGGACCGGTAGATGGATTTGCATCTGCTGACTGGGATTACATCCGTAAGATAGCTGTAGAGAGAACTATTGCAATTCGAAGTCAGGGCTTTATACATCCTGCGACTCTTGTACCATCTGAACTTGAGTATGCGGAAGGATACAGGGCTAGGATGAATGTGTTATGGAGTAAGATGAGACCAATTCCAAATTCAAAAGATCAACAATTCCACAATCAGAAACAGCAGCAAAGACCTCAAAACAATCAGCAACCTCAACAAAAACAACAAAGGCCGCCTCAGAGACCACCACAGCAACCACATGCATCAAAACCCACTGCTCCATCTCACAAACCTGTAGTGTCTCAAAAATCTGTTGACAGTGCATCTGCAAAACCATTGAAAAAAGCAAGAAAGCCTCATCAAGCCAAGACTCTCACAGATACGCAGACACCAGAAGCAAAGAAACCCCAGTCTTCAGAATCAAAGTAAATATTTCAATTCAAATTACAATTTTTATTATCGAATTTTTAATGCAATCTATTGACTAGGAAGCCTCAAATTCTAATCATAGGAAATAACGAAAATGGATTTACGCCTGAACTTGAAAAGATAGCATATGAAACGGGAATCGAAGTAGCAAGAGCAGGTGCAGTTCTAATCACTGGCGGTCTTGGCGGTGTGATGAAGGCATCCGCTCATGGCGCAAAGGATGCAGGTGGACTCACAGTTGGAATCATCCCTCAAAATGACGCCTCTTTTGCAAATGAATACTGCGATATAGTAATTCCAAGCGGCATGGGGCTTGCAAGAGATTTTCTTACAGCACTTTCTGGGGACGGCGTAATAATTATTGGGGGTGGGTCCGGGACTCTTTCAGAGGCATGTGCAGCTTACATGCACAAAAGACCGATAGTATCCATAAAAAATACTGGAGGGATTGCGGACAGATACGCTGATCAATACCTAGATCACAGGCAACAGGTGAAAATAATTAGTGCAGTGGATCCAAAAGAGGCCGTAAAACTACTTCTAGACAGAATTAATTCCGAATAGACAGAAGATATGGATCTGGTTCATAAAATTTACCGTGATCCCTAGAAAGTGTTTGCAATTCGCTTATTATTTTTGCCATGCCAAATTCCTTTGCTGTTCCAAATATTGGTTTTCTCAATCCCATCCCTAGGTTCAGCGCTTTTTCTATCTCTGGGACGTCACTTACTTGGTTTGTTACAAGCCATGCAGCATTGTTAAGGATTGCTCCAATTATCTGGGTTGGCTCGATTTTTTTTGCCAATTCTTCTGTCAAATTAATACGTTCATATTTTTCTCCGGCATATTCGTAGAAACCACTACCTGTCTTTTGACCGAATTTTTTCTGATCAAATAATTTCTGGATTAATGGATGTGGATTAATTACTTTCTTGTCTCTAGAATACATCTCAATCGTGGCTTTATGGATTACATCCAGACCTGTAAAATCGGCGAGCTCAAATATTCCCATTGGGAAATGTAATGTGAATTTTACGGCAGAATCTATTTCAGTCATAGAAGCTTTTGTCCTATCCATTGTCCAAACAGCTTCATGAATAAGTGGAATGAATATCCTATTTACAATAAATCCAACTACGTCTTTTTTGCATAAAACAGGCTCTTTTGATACTGACTTTACAAAATCTATTGTTAAATCCACGATCTCTTTTGTAGTTTTTTGTCCTGGAATCACCTCAACTAATTTCATTAGCTGAGGCGGATTGAAGAAATGAATTCCAATGAATCTTTCAGGCCTGCTTGTGAGATTGGCAATTTCTGTGATTGGAAGTGTGCTAGTATTTGATGCATAGACTGTATTTTTGTTTGCCACCGCATCTACTTCTGCATATACTTTCTTTTTCAAATCCATAATCTCAGGAACCGCCTCGATCATCAAATCGCAATTCTTTAATGCTTTGCCAAGATCAACTTCAGGTGTTATTCTTGAAAGTATTTTGTGTGATTCTTCCTCTGAAATTTTTTGTTTTGATACCAATTTGTCAAGGCTCCACCTAATCTTTTCCATGGCCTTGTCGAGAAATTGTTGTTCTACATCCCTCAGTGTTACATTGTATCCAGACATGGCTGAAACTTGAGCAATACCATGTCCCATTATGCCCGAGCCCAAAATGGTGATATTTTTTATCGCCATGTTGAAGTTTTGTTAAGGTATCCCTTTGTAAGTTATTCGGTCAATTTCAAAGACTGTCTATTATTGGCTTTAGCTTGGATGGGAGTTCAGGTAGTTCACCTATGTGGCTTACGTTATTTTGAAGAATGTCTGGACCAATCCTCCTTACCTGTTGAGTGGCAATAAGTGTTGCAATGCTTCTGTCTATGTCTTTTTGCTGCAATATGGTCCTGAGCTTTTCTATCAGGACGTTTTCGTTCTCATATTTGCTTATTGCGTATTGTAAGAGTATCAATTTATCATTGCCAGATATCTCTTCCATAAAGAAAATCCATCTCATACTTCATAAAAAATGTTTTTAAAAATTAGTTAATCAATCACATATCTAGATACCTATATTCTTAAAACCTAGAAACAATTGAACACTACTATATTTTGGACATTGAGAAATTTACGGACGATGTATATGCCGTAGCAGAGAAACTAACACGGGAGAAACCTCCTGAAATGAAATCACGAATAAATTTTGTACGTGAACGACTCATTGAATTATACCAAAAAAATCTTGTTAAAATTAATCATTCCGTATTAGAAATAATCTGTGCATCCAACCTCATTGCACAGGGTTATTCTGTTGATATAGAAAAACATCTTTCTGATATTCTTGTTTGCGATGTGTTTGCCACCAAAGGAGACGGAACATTCATCATGGAAATTGAGACTGGGTTTACTCCTCCAGACCATGCGCTGGATACAATTGACTATTATATTGCAAGAATAGCAAGTAAAATTGCCAGATACAGCCAGTTTTGCTCAAAGTTTGCTCTTGCTACCCCGGTGGTTGGCATATTGCCAATTCCGAAGATCTTCCTTAAACCTCCAAGCAAGAGAACAACGGACGAGATTCAGAAGATGAAGGACCTTTGTGACAGGTTTTACAAAAACCCGCCAATAGAGATGAGCGATATATTGAATGCCAGATTGCATTCTGTTTATCTAATTAATATTGACAAATGTTTTGCAAAACAACTTGATCCATATACCTATCTTGAGATTATTGGCAAGTTACAAGAAACAAGTGAATTAGATTTGTGAATCGTTTTGTAATGCTTCCATAGTGGCGTTTTTTCTATATTCAAACGTCTCAGAGAGAAGACGCATCACGTATCTTTCAAAAATTTTTCCCATGAATCCATAATGTAATTGGAAATCAATCCGGTCTATTATCTCAGTACTGGCATTGTTTATTTTATTGAATTTGTGTAGGTGTTTCCATGTTTTGAATCTGCCACTAATCATTTCATCTACATATTCATATGGTTTCAAATATGTTATTTTTGAATGCCATTTTGAATCTATGATCAGTTTGGCACGCAGCCAGGCTTCTGCACCTTCTTCGAGAATATCATTCTGGGTCTTGAGAATCTCTATTTTCATTTTTTTAGGGGTAATTATTTTTAAATGGTTTATGTCGGTATAAAACTTCCAGACTTTGTCAACATTAGAATTGACGACAAACGCATGTTTGAAATGTTTCATGAATTCACTCTAGATTGTTCCAACATTTACATTTCTACGATTGTTTGCACAATTTTTTATTTCTTCTTTGGTATGATCTTTTATTGGTTTACCGCACATGGCACATGTGGGGGTTGGTTGAATAGGTCTACGTTCAAACTTCAATAAGATAAAGAGTACCACATGAAAATATAATCTCTAACATTTTCTAGGTAGGTGGATTTAAAGAGTTTTCAAGTTGAAGCATAGCGCGCAGAATCAGGCCTGATATGCCAATGTGCGATACTAGAAAAGTAGCTGCCTCTTCTAGTGCATTTTCCCCTCTGTAACCTTCGTCATATGTCATTTCAATTGAGCCTTTGTCAGTTTCAACATACACAGTCAGCAAAGAATATGATCCAAGCTTTGGATCCTTTCTTTGTAGGTATAGATTAAGATGTACATCCTTGATCTCATACCCGTATTGTATGAAACTTCCTGACGACATTAAGATTATTGTTTTGTCAGGTGATCTGTCTATTCTCTTAGGATCTGTTACATCTACTATCTTCAACAAATAAGACATGCGCATCTTTCTAAATAATCTTGTTGAATGGAAAATTTAAAATGAATTATTTAGATTCGTGTTGTCATTTTCTAGATCTTTTATGTTATGAGGCATATTAATAAAATAAGAAAAGATCATTTTATCCAGTCACAGGATGATTTTGAAGATCAAATCTTGAAATACTATCCGTCGTCTACAGTACCGCCCTGTCCGTATATTGCTGGCATTGTAATGGTACTTGTCACATGAGCAACGTTTCTTACCTTTGATATTGCTGTATCGACCTTTGTAGGATCTTTTGCCTCAATTTTTACAAACACGTCATATTTTCCCATGACTCCATTCACTTCTATCACATCTGGAAGACTTTTTGTTTTTGAAATTACTTCTTTCTCGTTTCCAGGCACACAAGTTACTAAAATGTATGCAATCATACTGTCTCGACATGATCTGCTCTTAAATAACTTATCTGAGCTGGCGAAGCGATCTATTTTGTGAAAAAACCACTATGACTGTCGTTATACTTAATGCCAAGATCAATGCTGTGGTTGTTCCAAATTCTGGAATCACGGTAGTACCTGTCAGGATAAGTTCTTTTGTTCCGGATTGCATTGGACACTCAAGAATCCTTTCTACATCTGACTCGGTTTGAGTGCAATCGATATCATTTCCATTCTCTTTTACATTTATCTGTCCACCGGGAGCATCAATCACGCGTTTTGGGATTTGATATTCCTCCAAGATAGAACTATTCTGTATCTTGGTTGTATCAACCTGAATGGTAATAGAATTATCGACCGTTGAGACCTCGACATTTCCATATTCTACAAGGTCAGTATTTTCCCCACGAACTTTTATCACGCTATCAAATACTGGAATTACTTGCAGTTGTCCCACAATTACTTGGAATTGAATTTGAGTTGTTTCATTGCTTTGCCTTATGTTGACAGTATAGATGCCGCCCCGTGCATCATCGCTTAATACGAAATCATGAGAAAACACGTTATTAAGTAATGCTGTTTGACCTACTTCATATACATTACCAATAGGACTTCGTACTATTATGGTGACTGGATTTTCATTTGTTGGCTGTTGCACCATGCCTGTGATTACCACCTTGTCACCAGGCACATAGGATTGTTTGTTTGTACTTGCAGATATTCCCTGCGTACTTTGAGCGTATGTTAAATTCATAGATATGAAAATCATACATAACGCAAGAAAGATTCCTACCTTTAGCCCACGCATTGGCAATTTTGATAGTTCTAGGGTATTTAACTGTAGATTTATGTCGCCAGTTTTTTCTATGTAGATTTCTCAATTGATTTTAGTTTGTCCTCAAGAGAATGATTCTTGTCTCGTCTCTCATCAATCTTTAGAATTGTCTCCACTCTGGTCACTCCCATTTCAAATATTGCGTTTGTAACAACTTTGGCCGCCTCAAAGATCTTGTCAATGTCGTCTGATTCAATCAGTGTTCCCATCGGAGTTACCTGATATCTAATTCCATCGATCGTCTTCAAACTCTTCAGACCGTTTGCAATGTATTTACCCAAGCTTGTTGATGATGTACCTATTGGAAGAACCCCAATCTCAGCATGAATTTTTGTCATTATGTAATGATACTTTTTGTTCTTTAAAATAATTCCGGAGTTTTGTCTATAAGAAAGCATCAAGGCCTGCTTTTGAAGTCATGCCTTGGCTTTCAAGAATCTTTGACATTTTTTCACCCATCTTCTTTGCCGCACTTACCTTTCGCTTTCCTATCCAGTAGTAAGTTTCGTCAGTTGTATCTTTTGCAATTAAAACAATTAGTTTGCCATAATCTTTTCTGCCTGTTCGGCCTTTTCGCTGGACATAACGAATTGAACTCGGCACGTTATCAAAAAAGATGACTGTGTTTACTTCAGAAATATCAAGACCTTCCTCCCCAACCCTTGTCGCAATCAACACCTTGTACTCTCCATCTCTAAATTTCTGAACTGTCTCGATTTGTTTTTTCTGCTTGAGTCCAGTATCTCCGGCCTTTCCTATTAGAAATCCCGCTTGTATATTCATCTCGATTAGTTTTTGGTGTATTATATCAACAGAGTCTCTATAACTTGTAAATACCAAGGCTTTGCCCGAAAGGCCACTCAATATTTCTTTTAGCTTTGTTATTTTCGAGTGTTCAATGCCTTTTTGTTGAGCTTCTTTTGCAAGCCGCATAGCTTTTCCAAAGTTTAGATCATTTTCAAATAGGTCTCGTATACCAACTCCTTTTTTCTCACGAGTTCTCTCACAGAATCTCAGAAACGATGTTACTCCATGGGATTCCAACACATTCAAGGCGTGAATCAGCCGTATTGACGTGAAAAGTGGTTTTGCAGCTCTTCGGTTTTGTCTTAAAACAAAATCCCTAACACGCAAAAGTTCTGATAGTGACTTGCTACTGGATAAATTCAACCCAAGTCTCCTCAATTCATCATATCGTGAGTCTATTGCTGCCTTGATACAAGATTGAATTTGTTTCATCTCATACGGAAGCTCAACGCTTACCCATTGAGTATCGGTCTGTTGTACATAGGGACTTACATCTGGACTTTCTTCCGTTCGCTGTGCAATGCTTGAAATCTTTAATATTTTGAGTATTTCTGAAGCTTTATCTCTTTCGCTTGGCAACGTGGCAGTCATTCCCATGATTCTCACATTCATGTTTGCAAATCTTTCCGCAATGCCGGCATATGCATAATCTCCTACTGTCCTATGTGCCTCATCAAATATTATTAGAGCAAATTGTGACGGCAAAACAAGTTGCCTGTCTAGATCATTTTTGACAATTTCAGGCGTTGCACAAATTACGCTATTTATCCAGAGTTTTTTTCGTTTAGTTATTGGGTCCTCCCCAGTTATGAGAGCAATGTCATCTACTAGTATGTTTGATTTCAAGAATTCATAATGCTGGTGCGCCAATACTCTTGTTGGTGCCAGAAACAATACTCCGCCCGTTTTTTTGGAAAGCAAATCAATTATTACTTGAAGAGCAACAGTAGTTTTACCAAGGCCTGTTGGAAGCACCACCAGACAGTTATCTGAAATGGCTTGTCTTGCCAGATTGACCTGGTATTGTCTATATTCAATGGCAGATTTTTTGACAAGTGGGTGCTCTATGTATTGCGGGTTCAAGCACATTCAAATTGTCGTCTATGGGTAAAAATGTTCGTTCAAGCTGATTGTTACTTGCAGCTCACAACTTTGTACTCCCATGTCTTGTAGATCTTATATTATGGCGCGTTACAATCCTTTTGTGAAAAAGGAATTTGAGCGCCCAACTTGGGACGAGTATTTCATTCTTCAGGCAGAGCTTGCAAAATTACGATCTAATTGCATTACAAGACAGGTGGGGGCAGTCATAGTAAGAGAAAACAGACAGATTGCCACTGGATATAATGGCACCCCGCCTGGAGTCAAAAATTGCTATGAAGGGGGATGTAAACGATGTCAATTGCGTGCGGAAGGAAAGATTGCCTCTGGAGAAGCATTAGACAGATGCATATGTAACCATGCAGAGGCAAATGCCATAATGCACTGTGCAATTCTTGGCGTAGGCTCGGGTACAAAAGATACTACTTTGTATACCACATTTGTAACATGTTTAGAGTGTAGTAAAATGGCAATAACCGTAGGCATTAGAAGAATTGTATGTCTTGGTTCGTATCCGGAGACAGATTACCAGCTTTTAAAAGATGCCAAGGTTGAGGTGGTTGTTCTAGACAAGAGCAGAATAAATTATTGGATCAAAGTATTACTCGAAGAATCAGCAACTAACCTGATGCCAAAGTGAGATAGATGCAGTCTTCTAAAGCAGTAGATGAAATAACTACAACAATGCTTCCCGCGTTGCTTGTCTCTGCTACTTATGACAGCCAGAAAAAAGCGGCCGTTTTAAAATTCTACGAGCCCACCTCTCAAAAAGTTCTCTTGTGGACAGATAACACTGGACACAAACCATATTGCTATTCCAAGATGGAGCCTGAAGAATTAAGGTTCCTCTCAGACCGAAAGGACGTGATAAAACTAGAAAAAGTCCAGAAACAAGACTTGCTCAAAGATAGACAAATCAACGTAACAAAGATCATAGTTACTGATCCCTTGGCAATAGGTGGCACACAAACTGACAAGAGCATCAGGAATGTCATAGAGACATGGGAATCTGACATCAAATATTATGAAAATTATCTATATGACAATTCCCTTATTGTAGGAAGGTACTATGTCATAGAAAACGACAAACTAAAGGAATTCGCTTATCCGATCCCAGACGAGGTCCAGCTTGCGCTAAAGGGATTGCTATATGACAAGGTGACAAACACAGGAATAATAGATAAGAAAGAATTTCAAGATAACATAAGTGCGTGGGCAAATCTACTCAATCAACCCATTCCGAAGATTAGAAGAATGAGTTTTGACAT
The DNA here is from genome assembly GCA_050749405.1 of Nitrosotalea sp. Taxonomy (GTDB): domain Archaea; phylum Thermoproteota; class Nitrososphaeria; order Nitrososphaerales; family Nitrosopumilaceae; genus Nitrosotalea. Next base: position 63,169 of record JBOGRD010000007.1, on the reverse strand, counting down.
CGAGGTAGAATCTGAGATAGGAAGAATACCTGATCCAAAAATTGCTGAAAAAAAAATAACTGCCATTGGGTTTTGTGGTAGCGATGAAGCTAAACAGGTCTTTGTACTGAAGAGAGCAGAAAGAAAATTTGGAACCAATGAACTACCTCCTGATGTCAAAGTAACATTCTATGACGAAGATAAAGAAAGCGACATGATACGGGACGCATTTAAAATTTTGACAAGCTATCCTTTTGTCATTACATTCAACGGCGATGATTTCGACCTGCCATACATGTACAATAGAGCAGAGAGACTCGGAATTGGGTTGAAAGATATTCCTCTCATAATGATGAGAGACTCTGCTACACTAAAACAAGGCGTCCATATTGATTTGTACCGGGCTTTTTCCAATCGTTCGTTTCAGATCTATGCATTCAGTCACAAATACAACGATTTTTCTCTTAACAGCATAGCCGAGGGATTAATCGATGAATCGAAAATAGAGTATGAAGGTGACCTAAATGATCTTTCTCTGTATGAACTTGCAAATTATTGCTTTAACGACGCACGATTGACAGAGAAACTAACTAGCTTCAATAATGATTTGTTGATGAATCTACTTGTTGTCATAACAAGAATAGGCAGAATGCCGATTGATGACATATCGAGAATGGGTGTATCGCAATGGATCCGTAGTTTGTTTTATTACGAACATAGAAACCATGGTTTTTTAATTCCTCGAAGGGAAGAACTGGAACAAAAATCCGTCACTGCGACTACTGAGGCCATAATTAAAGACAAAAAATATCGAGGCGGCCTTGTGGTGGAACCAAAGGAGGGAATTCACTTCAACGTGTTTGTCATGGATTTTGCCAGTCTATATCCTAGCATCATAAAGGTGCGAAATCTTTCATATGAAACGGTGAGATGCATTCACGACGAATGCAAGAAAAACACAATCCCTGGAACACCCCATTGGGTATGTACAAAGAAAAATGGTCTCACTGCAATATTGATTGGTTCACTACGAGACCTACGTGTTAATTACTACAAAAGTTTATCAAAAAACCCCGCACTGAGCGAGGATCAAAAGCAACTCTATACAGTAGTAAGTCAAGCGCTTAAGGTCATACTAAATGCAAGCTATGGAGTAATGGGGGCAGAGATATTTCCATTATATTGTTTGCCAGTAGCAGAAGCTACTACCGCAGTAGGCAGGTTTACAATTTTAGAAACAATCGAAAAATGCAAATCAATAGGAATCGAAGTTCTGTACGGGGATAGTGTGCTTCCAGACACTCCCGTGGTGATTCGTAGAAAAGACAGAGCTGTAAACGTGGTTCCAGTAGAGTCATTGATGCCAAAAACCGTATCCAGTACACGATATGACAAATTTGGGGACATAGAGGTACTTACGGAGAAGGGTTTTACAAAGATAAAATATGTTTACAGGCACAAGGTAAAGAAAAAGGGGTACAGAATTCTTACAAGAAAAGGCTTTGTCGAGTGTACTGATGACCACAGCTTGGTAATAGGCGGCAGGAAGGTAAGGCCATCGGAATTGAAAGTTGGTGACAAAATTAATCTCATTCCCTTCAAGGCCGAGTCTACCATGAGCGTAAGTCCTGAGCTTTCATGGCTTTTTGGATTATTTGTAGCTGAAGGAACATGCAATACCTATCTTTACAAAAATAATACAAAATATTCGTGGAGGATTGTAAACTCGGACAAGAAATTATTGCAGAAGGCACAAAAGATCATACAGGAACACCTAGCTTTTGAGACAAACATGCTGGACATAAGAAAGAGTTCCGCAACTTACGGGCTTGTTCCGAAATACAATCACAAGTTGTTCGTCGATTACTTTAGATCCCTTTGCTACGAAGGTGATCATAAAGTGATACCAAAATGTATTCTCAGTTCAGGAGTTGAGACAAAAAAGGCATTCTTAAACGGAATGTTGGACGGTGATGGACATACAGACAAGTATGGAATTACAACACTTGATCAAATACACAAGACCGTATTGGCAGGTGTTATTTTGCTTTTGGAGCAGCTTGAAATAGAGTACACTTTAATCACAAGGAAGGACAAACCAAACGTTTGCAGGATAAGAATAATCAAAGACCCAAAAGATCCAAGAATAAAGGAAGCTAACATCATAAGAAAAATCGAGAAATTCAACATAAACGGATATGTGTATGACTTGGAAACTGAAAACCATCACTTTTGTGGCGGTCTTGGCAATGTTTTATTACATAACACTGATTCTTTATTTCTCAAAGGTCCTACTCGTGAGCAGATCCAAAACATAGTTGATTGGGCAAAAGAAGAGTTCGGTGTCGACCTTGATCTGGACAAGGAATATCGTTATGTTGTTTTTAGCACTAGAAAAAAGAACTACCTTGGCGTTCAAAAAGACGGCAAAGTAGATGTAAAAGGCTTGACGGGCAAGAAATCACATACACCGCCATTTATTCGAAAGTTATTCTACGAAATACTAGAAATCCTGTCCAAGGTACAATCTGAGAACGAATTCTCACAGTCAAAACAAAAGATTGGAGATATGATATCACATTATGCCAAGAATCTAAAAGCAAGGCAAATTCCATTAAATGAACTTGCATTCAATGTAATGATAAGCAAGGCTCCTTCTGAATACGTAAAAACAGTTCCACAGCACATACGGGCAGCTAAACTATTAGAGCAGACAAGAGAGATTAAAAAAGGCGATATCATCTCATATGTGAAAATAATAAACAAGCCGGGCGTAAAGCCAGTAGAGATGGCACGTTCTGACGAGATTGATTATACAAAATATATCGAATTTATGGAGAGCACGTTTGATCAAATATTATCATCTATGGATTTGGATTTTGGTACTCTAATTGGAGCACCGAAACAGACAGGCCTAGATCAATTCTTTTGGAACTAGAAATGAATTGCCCAAGATGCGGCTCTCCAATGGAGATAATGTATCAAAACAATATGGAATGCCAAGATGACTCTGAAAAAAAGATGATAAATTATAGATGTCTTTGTTGTAACTATCAGACAAAATGACGGTCTCCAGTTAACGCATTTTCATTTATTCTGTATGTCATGGTACAACAGATGATCTCTTAGAATTGACATTACTTGTTTGCAAGCCAAAAACCATTTGAGCATATAGAAAGAAAAATGCCGTATCTTGAAAAAATCTAACTACATCTTGCCAAATTCATCTTCATCAGAATACGCGCGTTCTGCATGTTCTTCAATATCCAAGCCAGCTTCTTCTACTTTTGGCGATACACGTATGCCAATCAGTGCATCCAGTACCTTCAATATTGCAAATGTTCCAAAGAATCCCATGACGCCTGCCACTCCAACGCCTATTGCTTGAACTAACAATTGATGCGGGTTTCCAAACAGTAACCCGTTGGGTCCTGATGGATTTACTAGTGAACTTGCAAATAATCCTATTGACAACGAACCAACTATTCCAGCTACGCCGTGCACCGAACTAACATCAAGCGCGTCATCTATCTTTAATCGCTCTTTAAAGAAGATCACACCTAGATATGATGCAATACCTACCGCGATTCCTATTACAAAGGCGCTATCGACACCTACGTAGCCTGAGGCAGGAGTAATTCCTGCTAGTCCTGCTATTGCACCATTAATTGCAGCAATCACACTTGGTTTTCCTGTTCTCATCCAAGAAAGCCCTACCCATATCAAAGCTGCAACAGCTGAGGCCACTTGGGTATTGATTATTGTGATTCCGGATAATGCTCCTGCGCCATATGCACTCCCTGCATTAAAACCAAACCACCCAAGCCACAATAGTGACGACCCTAGAACTGCAATTGGTATGCTATGAGGAATCATTATTGATGAACCATAGTTCAGTCTCTTGCCCAAGGCTAAAGCTGCTGCAAGGGCACCCATGCCTGCACTTGTGTGAATAACGATACCCCCGGCAAAATCAACTACACCTATCTGGCCTAGCCATCCTCCTCCCCATATCCAGTGTACCAACGGATAATAGATCAGGCCACTCCATGCTACAATAAAGAGAATATACGCACTAAACTTCATTCGCTCTGCGATTGCTCCGGTTAATAACAAGGGCGTAATGACGGCAAACATCATCTGGAATTTTGCATATAAAAGTCCCGGAATGGTAGGAGCGTAATGTAATCCCGTATCTTGTGGAACGTTTCTGAGAAATGCCCAATCTAGATTACCAGATAATCCTTCGCCCGTATCTGGTCCAAACGATAAGCTGAATCCAAATGTAAACCACATTATGCTTAAAAGTGCCAATCCAAAAAAGATCTGCATGAAAATAGATACAGTATTTTTCTTTCGTAATAATCCAGCTTCAAACATTCCTAGTGCAGGTATCATAAGCAATACAAGGCTGGATGCAATTAGCATCCATGCTGTGTCTCCGGAGTCGATTGGCAAGATTCATCTACTAAAAAAACAGAGATATAAAAATTAATTGCTTTTTCTCATCATAAAAAATATGGCAAGAATCTTGCACAAGATTTTTTAATATGCTTTAGAACTTTGTTATCATATTGATAAAAATTGAGATCATCTTACCGGAGAATGATGTAAGACCTATTAGCGACGCTTTGAAAAAATTGTCAGTAGGTGGGATTACTGCATACAAAGGGTGGGGCAGAGGTAAAACCATCAGCCCACAAATTCATGCATCCAAGGGAACTGAGATTTTTACTCCAGAATTTGGAGATCGGTTCATAATAGAAGTCATAGTTCCAGATGATAAAAAAAATGAAGTAATTGAAATTGCCCGCTCGAAGGCAAAGCTTGGAAAGATATTCATCACACAGATTGCCGAGGCGTTTGATATCCAGACTGAAAGAAAAGATGAGCAAGTGATTTAAAATCTATTTTTTCGTAATTGTTATTTATGCATATCAATATTTTCAACATGTGATTAGAATAGAGGCAATAGTAGGACATGGCGATATCAGAGCAATCAGCGATGCATTAAAGACATTATCCGTAGGGGGAATTACAATAATGAAAGTCAGAGGACGGGGAAAGAATCTTAATCCACAAATACATGCCGCGAAAGGAACTGAAATGTTTACCCCAGAATTTAGCGATAAATTTGTCATTCAGATAATTATTAAGGAAAAATATGAAAATGACGTAATCGGCATAATCAGAAACAACGCGAAAATCGGCAAAATATTCATATCCACAATTAATCGTGCCGTGGATATAGCCTCAGGAGATGAGAATGAAAAGGCAATTTAGACACAGATATCGTCATTATGATACAATCTGCCATTTGAAAATGAGAAATTCTCAAAGACAGTAATTTGTAAAGAACATCTTCCGTTAACAAAACCAAAAACATACGGTTCATCGCAAGTTGAAAAAATCAAGACTATCACTTTGAAATGACAAAAAAGGCATCAGAAGATGATTGTCCAGAGGAATAAACCGCGGATGTTTCGTTTTCAGTATTTTATAAAACCCTGTGTTGTAACCTAGTTCTAAAATAAAGAATTATGGACGCCATGGCAATCGCAAGCACCAACATTGTAATGGTGCCAAATTCCGGCACTATTTGAGTACCAATTATAATGATCTGAGCATTATTTGTTCCAAATGGAATGTCAAGAGTTCTGCTATTGGAATCTGTTCTTGTTTCATTAAATGTAGTTGACACTCCATCGTCTTGTACGACAAACTGGCTATCCTGACCATTGTTTTTTGAGTCTATCAAAGATCTTGGCAGCGTGATTGAAATCGTTCCACTGCCAGATGGTTGGATTCGTATAGCTAAAGATTTTGTATCAGTATTTGGTATCACGCCTAATACCTTGCCATTTGTTATTTGGTACGTTGCATTGTAAGTCTGCCCTTGAATTGTAATTGGTATGACTGGCATGAAACCAGTAAACAAGAATGTGGTTTTTGCAGTATTATCTTTACTTCCATAGGTCACATCCACCTCATAAGTGCCAGACGCCGTCCATAAACTACCACCCGCTGTAACTATAGTGGAGTATGTGTTATCTGAACTTGGCGATACCTGACCCAGTAGGACTATGTTTTGTGATGGATCTCGTATGACTATGGATATTGGAATATTACCCTGCGCACTTACTGTGCCAGATATAGTCATCTGATCACCGTCAGAATAGGTGGACTTGTCAGTAGTTACTGTGATTGAAGCCATGGCAGGATTAACCTGAGCAAAGGCAGGAGTGACGGTTAACGATACGATTGACACCGTCAGCATGATAAAAATAGAATTAATTTTCAACAGATAAACGAAGAGTCGTAGTTATTTAAGATTCTCGATTAATTTTACTAAATACGTTGCATTTTAGTCAGTCATCTGTAGCAATTGAATGTTTTAGAATGGCCTTGATAGATAAACCGAAGAATTCAATTTAGAAGAACTGTTTGAAACTACCCCTCAGAGGCTGATTTTCCGCCATCCACGTTCATTATTACACCTGTTATCCAACTGGCTTCATCTGATGCCAAATACACCGCGGCGTTAGCCACATCAATTGGCTCTCCAATTCGGTTCAAGGGTTGTCTTTCTTCAAGAACTTTTCTTGCTTCTGGATAGTCGAGATATGGCTTTATCATTCCAGCATTGATTATTCCAGGATTTATACAATTACAACGAATGTTTTTTCTTGCATATTCAATTGCTATTCCTTTGGTAAACATATTGATTGCAGCTTTGGTAGTGCAATAAACAGTCAAATGTACTTTTGGGATTGCTCTTTCACTTGATATGGAGCCTATGTTTATGATTGCACCTTTTTTATTTTCAAGCATCTTGACAAGTACTGATTTTGTCATCATGAAAGTTCCAAAGAGATTTGTATTGACTAGTGACATCCAGTCCGATTCTTTCATCTCATGGAAATGAATTGGATCATTAATTGTTCCAGCATTGTTAACAAGAATGTCTATCTTACCATAATGTGCATTTATCTGATCAATTGCCTGAATCACATGTGATTCGTTTGTTATATCGCATGGAATGGACACTGTGTTTAAGGCGTAATTTTTTATTGTCGATCTTGCCTTTTCCAGTTTTTCGCTGTTTCTGCCAACCAAGACAACCTTTGCTCCCTCTTCTACAAATCTTTTTGAGATCTCTAATCCGATTTCGCTTGATGCACCAGTTACTACTGCTATCTTATCTTTTAATCTCATAGAATGTATTCAAAACAGCCGCTTAAAAAAGTCGCCTTTATTTTCCAAGCACAAAGATATGGCGCCATAACAAAGTACAACACATAGAAAACCCTATATTTTTTTGAGTTTTTGAATCTCTTGAGTAACAAGTGGTAAGAACGCACCTACATCTGTTACTATACCCAACGCCTGCCATGTTCCTCTGTCCATAAGTTTAGTTACTGTCGGCTGGTTGATATCCACTACAATCACCTTGACATTAGCCGGAAGCATATTTCCCGTAGCGATTGAGTGAAGCATAGTTGCAATCATTATGACCATTTTTGCATCCTTGAGAACCTCTTTGTATTTTCTCTGCGCTACAGTCATATCAGTAATCACATCTGGCAACGGACCATCATCACGCAGTGATCCTGCTAAAACAAATGGGATATGGTTTTTTACGCATTCATACATTATGCCTTTAGTCAATGTCTTTTTTTCAACCATTTTTGAAATCGAGCCTGCCTTAAAGACGGAATTTATTGCTTGCATGTGATTTCTATGACCACGAATTGCAAGTGTACCATCTTTAACATTCATTCCAAGCGATGTACCCAAAGTAGAATATTCTATATCATGGACAGCGAGTGCATTTCCTGCAAGCACTGCATCAATGAACCCTAGTTGGATGAGTGACGCGATTGAGTCTGATGCCCCCGTGTGAACTATTGCAGGACCGCCAACAAAAACTATTTTTCCTCCTTGTTTTTTGGTCTTGTAAATATCTTCTGCGACTCTTCGTGCAATGTGTTGAGTTGGCCTTTCGCTTGAGCTCCCGCTTCCCATGAATTGAAATAGATTAACTCCTTCTCTTGGTCTCTCTGGAGGAGTAATACGAATTCCTTGCTCTCCTACTACTATCATGTCACCTTTCTTGATTTCACGGATTGGTGTGCAAAAAGCTCGATTTGCTTTGACTACGATGCACTTGTCCATCATCATGTTTTCAACTTTAATCCATCCACCTTTGTAGAAAATATCAGTGTGATTATTTGTGGTACTGTAAAAATCATCAGGCATGACCATGTCTTTTTGGGTCGCCTTTAACACCACCTCATGTTGTACCTTAGAGATCGCGCCTTCCCTATACACAGCTTGAAGGATTTGATTTAGATGATCCTTTGACTTGCCTTGGATGAGAAGTTTTGCATAACTTGTGTCTTTTTTCTTTTTTCCGACTAGAAACTTTTGTACCTGAAATTCGCCATGCAAATCCATTATTATATCAAAAATTTTGGTAAGTATCAGGGAATCAATGAGATGTCCTTTTACTTCTACGATATGTTGAAATTTTACCATTTGATGAAAATGAAGGAACTGCTAATTTAACGTTTAAGACGTATTTACCGACATATTGATTCAAGTAGGCTTCGAAGTCACCACATTACGTGTCCTTTTCTGAATCTTGATCATGAACATAAAGAACAAAAATACGAAAAATAACATGTTTGCGACAAATGTAAAGGGATTGTCAATGGATTCCTGTAAAGTCCCATAGTGAAGTGGATTTACCCACATTGTACCTGGGGAAAAATAGATTTTTTCCCAATATGAAAAAGTGGTGATTGAATGAACAAATATGAAATAAATGACAAAAATAATCTTTGTTTTCTTGTTTGAGATTTCTTTTAAAAACTGCCAGAAACCATAAGATGCAATAAAAATAACAGATATTCCCAGTGGAAGAAGGTATCTTTCAAGCGAGAAATCTTTTACGAGCGCCAATGTGAGGGCAAATGCACTTACAAACCAAATTAACAATAATGCTTCTGAAGTACAGTCTTTGAATTTACTAATTCGGTACACTATATACCCAACCCCAACAAAGAAAAATACCAACAGCGGAATACTGGAATAGGTAGGCGGATATGTCCAACCAAAATTTCCACTCAGGTCAACATCAGGGCTGAAGATCTGTTTTTCTATAAAACTTGGAAAAAGAACATAATGAAAAACCGATACTAGGGATTTTATCTGAATGTTATGAATTGACGGATATCCGATATACCAGACATCGTGATTATAGTTATCCATGTCTGCCTTCATGACAGAAATCTCGTTTAATGGATTCACATAAAACCCAGGTTCGGCTAAAAATAAGCCCAAAAGTGTCATTGCAAAAAATAAGAAACCCAAGAAGCATGTTTTAGCAATTCGTTTTTTCTTAAAAGCAGAACCACCATTTTTATCGGCTAACCCCTTGAATAAAATAATTCCAAGAAATAAAACTGAGAAAGTTATGGCAAGCATTTTTGAATTTAATGCAAAACCAAATGCAATTGCACTTAAAACCAAATATATGATTTTTGTGCGTCCATTTTTGAAGGCATAAAGTAAGATTAGCAGCGATAGCATAACAAAGAAGATGTAATGTACTTCTACCATTATAGTGCGACTGTACCACACCCAGAGATCATATGACAAAAAAATGAGAGAAGACATAACGCCAACATATCTATTAAAAAGCATTTTTCCCACCATAAATGAAAGCATGATGGTCAAAGATCCAAAAACTGGCGAGAGCAAACGGCCAGCTGTCATTTCTTGAACCAGCGGACCTTGATTATGATCATAGCAATCCCAGTAACATGACCAATTGTAAAAATCCCCCCTGTCCTCATTTGTGATATACATCGGAAATCCTATCAGGATGTTTCTAATTGGACTATAAGTTAAGCCAAATGCAGGTATGTGAAATAATAGATTGCAATGATCTAGCGATTCCAGACATGAATTGCTAAAGTTGCCTTTTTTAATTAGATCAAAATAATTTCCACCCCAACCAAGATAGGTAATTTCATCCCCATGCCAAGGCTGCCCTTCCAGGTTGTATGAATAAATGAAAAGGGATCCCAGAAATAATGCAAGCGGTATAACATAGTTGGATTTTGCAATTACAAATTGCCTCATCTTCATTATTTTACTTTCTCCACATTGATTTCAAATCCAAGTATAACTTTAAAGTACGTTTTTGATATCATGTAAAACTGTCAAAGGTCGCTATTGTTTAAACTGGTAAGGAAACCTGACCTTTGTATTCTGATATGCTATCGTTTTGTAATGTTTTTACAATTGCATCTTTATGCTCTACATTTAGTCCTCTTACAATTGCTTTTGAAATACCGTTTTTATCACATAGTACCACCATGTAACCACTTACATCTGTCAAAACATATCCTCCCGCATCATTTAGTATAGCATAAAGATTTTCGTCTCCAACTGGCTCCCATACGTTTGATCTGTTGTCACGAAGAGCCAATGCTGGCATAGCTTGGCCATTCGAAATTTTGTTCAGATATTCTCTTGCTGCCTTGACCCGTTTTTCACCAATTTTGAGCGCAACAAAATATTGCATAACATCAATCCACTAACTTGTTATTTATAGGATATCGCATCTAAAATTTCTACAAGTTCTTTTGATTTTATTTCACGTCTAGCAGATTCTACAAATTCTTGAAGTTTTTCTTTTTGGAACCCTTCTCCGTAATATTTTGCTGCCTGTATTGCCATCTCGAGCCGGTCTATTTCATGCAACAAGATAGATTCTTTCGATGTGCAGTCAATATACTCATTCCACAATGAATAATATTTGTCGAAGAGACGCGGTGGAAGTTTCGATAAAATCTCTTTCATTGTCTGATCTTCTACCGTTTTCTTGTTTTCTTTTTGAATCTCGCCGGGGATAAAATCTCCAGTTATTGATTCAGCAAGATCATGGAGTAGGGCCATCTGTACTATTCGTTCACTATCAAGATTTCCCATATTATCTGAAAATATCATGGCAATGACTGCAGTGCCGTACGAATGATCTGCCACAGATTCAGGATGATTTATTCCTACTTTCTCTTTCCATCCTTTTCTTGGTACTTTTTTTAGCTCAGACACGATATAGAAAAAATCAAGCAACATGTTCTTTGCATATAATCAAATACCGCTGGTTTTAGGTTTTTGTTTAAAAAAAGACGTGGCAGTACGATCAAGATAAAAATAACAAGACTGACCAATACTTATTGGTAAAAATATATACAAAAACAGGCGATGATGGAACTACAGGACTTGTAGGTGGAGGACGAATAAAGAAATCCAGCCAACGCATTATTGCATATGGTGCAGTAGACGAACTAAATTCTGCTATTGGCATAGCTTTATCCTGCACATCAGATTCGGACATTGTCAATCTTCTCACCAAAATACAAAACGATCTTTTTGTTGTAGGTTCAGATCTTGCAAATCCAATCTTGAGCGATTCGTCCAGTAGAGTAACAAATAGCATGATCACTTATCTCGAGAGCCAAATAGACAAAATGGAATCTGAACTTTCCCCGATAACCTACTTTATACTGCCTGGAGGAGATCATGTTGCATCCCAAGTGCATCTTGCTAGGTCCATTTGCCGAAGAGCAGAAACAAATATTGTAGAGCTAGAAGGAGAAGAACAGATTAACAAAAACTGTCAAGTCTATGTTAACAGATTATCAGATCTTCTCTTTGTGATATCTAGAACGATAAATAAACGAAAAAAGATCAACGACGTTGCTTGGAAAAAATAAGACAGACACACTTTAATTCCCCAAGAATTGGATGATCGAATGTGCCACCGTAGCTCAGCCCGGGAGAGCACTCGGCTGAAGACCGAGCTGTCGCGCGTTCAAGTCCCGCCGGTGGCACCATACAGTTTAAAATAATTTTAGACCTAATCAGCTCTACCACTTAGGGTCAAATGTTTGTGTTGTCTGTATGCCAAATAATTTGTAATCAAAAGCAAAACTTGCAAAACATACCCACCAGCTATTAGGACTATGGCGTTATAGAGAGGATGTAACGTTGTCATTATCTCAATATGTTTGTAAAAGGCACTGTTTCCAGCTATGACGATTCCCGCTATTACAAAGTTTGGAATGTAAACGCGCTTGAAATTTTTTGCTGTCAAGACCGTAAGAGAGACAAAACACCCTTCTAGTAGAAGGGCTTGGGAGATAAACTTGGGATCACCAAGCGGAATTCCTAAAACTCCTACGGCAGAGATGGCAGCAAGAATTATCACCACATTTTGCTGCATTTTATCCATTGGTACTAAAAGAATGGCTCATTCTTAATAAAAATACTCGTTGTTTTCAAATTTCGTAGATAGCGCCATCGTAAATATATGGCAAATACACGATATAACAATAGTGAGTATGAAATCATGAATGCCACACCTGCAAATATAAACAATTATTGCAAAAAAATACTTGACCTTGATCCACAGATCAGGTTTGCCGGAAAAATTGTTAATGATCAGTTGGTCTCATCTGCTAGAAAAGACGGCGTGATTCCACTTCTTGACAAACAACTAGCAGACCTTGCGCATCATCAGGTCCTCGTAAAAGCAATGATGGACAAAATGTTTACAGATAAGATGGGTAAAACAGACTGGGTGGTAGAATCAAAAGGCAAAGTAAAGCTATTGACCATATTTCAAGAGGATGGAATACTAATCCTGTCTACAGAACCCGCATCGGATCATCATTTGATAATTGAGAAGATAAAAAATATAAAAATGTGAATTTCGCCCCTAGTGGTTTGATGTTAGTACAAAAATATCCACAATAAAGCAGTTTTTTCCTTTTAATACTGGATGAGACAAGTTTAAAAGCACGATATGCATTGTTGGTTAATCGTCGTAATGACCAAGGAAAAGAAAAAAGAGACAAAAAAACCTGCAAAAAAGGAGATCAAAAAGAAAGATACCCCAAAAGCAAAGCCAAAGGAGAAAATTAAGCTTAAGGAAGATATTGTAAAGGAAGATTCAGGAATAATCGTCGTAGAGGACGATACTGATGTGGATAAAGAGGCAGAATTAGAAGCTAGGAAGGCATATCTTGAAGAAGCACGATCTCAAGAAGCCAGCGACGATTAAATTTTTTATTTCCTACATGCATCCAGGATCATAAACACTTATCCGTAATAGCGCGATTAAAAAGAGATATGAGGGCTTTATGTCTGATTACCGTCAAGCCCGGAAAGGTGGACAATGTTATAAATATACTACAAAAAATACGAAAAACCGTTAAAGAACTCATGATTGTTACAGGTAGAGCCGATATCATAGTAGTTTTACAAGGTACCATAGACGAGATAAACAATATGGTGATAGATTTCAAGAAAGTAAAGGAAATCGTATCAACGGAAACCCTGATTGAGGTAGAGGTGGATTTAGGTTGGTCAAAGCCGTAGTCCTAGTTAAATCACCTAAAAAGCTTATTGCCGCAAGGCTACGCATGGTAAAGTCAGTTTACGACTCTTTTGCAGTAAGTGGCCAATTTGACGCTATAGCGCTGATTGACGTAAAAGAGCTGGCCGAGATAAAGGAAATAACTACCGAGATTCAGAACATACGTGGCGTGGAAAGAACTGAAACCATGGTTCAGGTAGTGTAGCAAAACGGTTTTAACATTGGAGTTTTTAATTGTCGTATGAACATAAAGCACCTTGGAAGCATAGTAATTGCAGTTTCCAACCTAGAAAACTCTATCAAGTATTATAATGAGATAATAGGACTGCCCATCAAGCACAAGAGAGGCGACTGGGCAGAATTAGGAAGAGATGGTGCTACAGTAATACTACATCCTTCCTCAATACCCATCAACACTGGAACATCCATTGAAAATGGCATTGTAATAGGTCTGATTGTAGGTGATATCGAATCAGCAGTACAAGAACTCAAATCAAGTAATGTTACAATATATCGAGAAATTACGGTACACAAGGCAGGAAAGAATTGCATAGTTCTTGACCCCGACAAGTACATGATCTCGTTGTTTGAACCATCAGGTGAAGAGGGACCACGACAAGCAAGAGGTTTTCACGGATTTGCACCTGTCTAGATTACTTTTTTAATTTTTGCGATAATTTTTGCAATTGCGTCTACGGTTACATTTCTGCCTATCGAAACATAATAGATTCCTTCTTTACTTTGGAAAACTACTAGAGTTATCTTATCATGTTTGAAGATAGCATAGTTCATCTTACCTATAGCAGTGTCTATTTTATTGCGCATGTTAAACATGGTGGACACCAAAAAGAATTCGTTTCTTGCAGATTCTGATTTCAAAAGAATGTTAGTTCCAGGTTTTATAATTCCAGTTAACGTCCTTCCATATTCATTTACAAGTCCAACGTATCTGATTGAAGAAGACAGGCCTATGATCTGTTGACACTTTTTTTTATATTTGGAAATTTCTTCATTCCATCTTTGATTTGGTGTTTTATTCACAAGAATCGTAGTGTTTTGTAGCTTTATAAAGTTCGACCTAGTTTTTCTTTTCTTTGTTTTTGCTAGCCTTCAGAACAGAATTTTCTTGCTCTAGTCTCGCGTTTTCATCTTCTAATGTAGATACTGCATGTATTTTTGCATGCATTGGATGCCCTGGCATGAACTGGCTTGGAGATAGATTAAACAGTCCTGATGCATAATGCTGGAACATTTCATGATGACCATCCAGTCTTCCCATCATTGCATCTTTATCACGTACTATGCCATCCTTGATTTTGCTGACATGAGATATACCGCGTGGCTGGTTTACTCTTGGTGGAAGTCTTGGAAAAGCAAAAGGAGAATTAATCATGTCAAATGGTAGATTGTATAAATCCAACATTCTTTTAGCATTAATGTAATCCCACATAAAAACAAGTCAAGCCTGACCCTATTTCATGTTTACGCACAAATTCATTCGCTAGGTAACCTATCATGTCAAGTGACCGTCATTTTTTATCAAATTACGTTGATCGCAGATCCTTATAGGATAGTCAGATCGAGATAAAAGAAATGTCAGAAACGATATCTATGAACTGTATAAAATGTAAAAAAAACATAGTTTCAACAGATTTGTATAAAATTGTAATGTATATTATTGATCAAAAGTTTACCGATCATCACTATGAACATGTTGAATGCCCAGAAAGATTTACTGTCTAAACATGTAACGCATAAACATCATAGATTTTCCCAGTTCCTTTGTCGTGATACGTCCATTGATTTCCATGCCATTCCATTTTTTTGAACAAATCTCTCAAAGATGGATGTAACTTTTCGTAGACATCTTTCCCAATTAAGATCTGGTTTGGTCTTGCCAATGCAGTAATCTTTGCTGCGATACTTACTGCAGGACCTAAAATATCTACATGCGATCTAATTTGGTCTGATCCATATCTCACAATAGCATTTTCGCCAAAATCCATCCCTATTTTTACACGTAATTCCGGGTAATCATACTCACTTAGAATTGGGTTGATCCCTCTCTCTATTACATCGATCATGGTTTTCGCGCAATTTACTGCACTATCAGAAACAACGAGTGGATTTTCTTCTGCAACAAAGTATCCAATAACGGCATCACCAACATACTTGAGTACATAACCTCCATAATTTTTTATCACATATCTCATTTCTTGAGAGAAAGAACTTATGATTATTCCTAGTTTTTCAGCCGGCAGTGTCAGAGACATTTCTGTCGAACCCACAAGATCTACAAACATTACTATCATGTGTTGCCTCTGCGAGACATGATTGCGGAGAAACTGATCAGATTCATCTACTGAATAACCGTATTCATATCCTTTTTTGAGCGACCCCCAGACTCTTTTCTGAGTCTCTTTTATTAGAGATTCAGTATCAAGGCATCCGGTTCTGCCCCCACTTAGCATCATGTCTACTATACTATTAGTAGAGATCTTTTCATCTGGAGAGGATCCTGGTGTTTCACTCATTTACCATCACTCCAGTGGGAAATTGACCCCGCATATTGGACATTGCCCTCTATCTCCCTTGTATTTTATATCAAAGTATTGTACAATTTCTACGTCACAATTCCAACATACTATTTTTTTAAACGAGGGTTTTGCCATCTTCCCGTACGAGTAAAGTTGTTCTCAATTGATATTTAAACTACCTATCAATTTTATTTAAGAGGAACGAGGAAAAACCGTGCAAATTCCATCAAACTTGACCGAACCATTCGTAAAATCAATGTCAGAGAAAGGTGAAGAAATTCGTACTTTATTTCTTGAGCACGTCAAGAGCCTTGTCATAAAAGTGCCAGTTAAAGTAATGCTAGGAGACGGAACTGTCTCAAACCAAGAATCTTTCGATCCAGGAAAGGTAAGACAGTTTTATGATTCCATCCTAAGGAGACTGCCTGATTGGACACATGATGGCATATCAGTCACAACAGACCAAGACCTAAGACGCAGCTTTATCAAATTTGAGGTAAAAGAGCAAAACTATGTCTTGTTGGTACACATGTCGCTTCAGTACCATGCCTTGCTCTTTTACAAACTAGACCACAAAGTAATTGACATACAAAAGGAATTATCTGAGATAAGTGATAAAATAAAGGATCTTCAGCAAAGTATAGCTCCACAAAGCGATAAAATAATAGAAGAAAAACTAAGGCAGAAAGGATATGAAAACATGGATCAACAAAAACTCTTCGAGGTATTGTTCGAGCATGATGACTTGACACAAGAACTGGCAAAACACCTACAATCAAACCAAAAAAAAATCAATGATATAATTGACAGACAAAATTTTCTTTTCAAGGAATTAGACAGTATGCTAATTGAAGTATATCACACAACTCCAGTGATGATCGATGAGATGAAAATGATTGCAGCGGAAGAAGGATGCATGTGTATTTTCAATTTGGAGCATTTAAAAAATAATTCAAGAGAGGGAAATCTCGATCCGGCAAGAATATCAGTTGCGACAAAAGACAATTTGTTAAAGCGCATGGATGAGATCGAAAAGGCGTTAAAAATTTAAAAATTGTTTATATCCTAGTCTTTTTAATTTATTGATACTTTTAGTCAAGGGGTCATGGAACTGATACGAGACGCCACATATATTGGGGAGTTGGCGTCAAGCGACCCCCTGACTTTGATCTGAGATCTGTTCCGGATGATATTTAGCCTTTTCCAGATCCCTGAAAATATTAGAAAAAAAGAAAACAGTGGTACAATTTTTGCATAAATTGTGTCTAAAAATCAAAAATGCTCAACGTTTTTTGGCCTTTCACTATTTAAAAAACCAAATATACAGTAACTAGCGTGAAGAGGATATTGAATTTAACTTATGAAGACATTACAAAATCACAGAAGATCCAAGGAAGTGTTATCCGTAGTACGCCACTTGAGCTGTCTCGTACTTTTAGCCATATGACAGGCTCACAAGTTTACCTGAAATCTGAATGCTTGCAAAAAACTGGCTCGTTTAAGGTTCGTGGTGCATATGCAAAGATTGCTACTTTGACTGCAGAAGAAAAAAGAAAAGGAGTGATTGCAGCGTCTGCTGGAAACCATGCTCAAGGTGTTGCATTTGCATCAGCGTTAGAAAAAATTCCATGCACAATTGTAATGCCAGTCACTGCCTCACCTGCAAAGGTGTCAGCAACTAGATCATACGGCGCAAACGTCGTACTATATGGTACCATTTATGATGAATCGTGGTCTAAGGCACAAGAACTATCGAAAAGAACCGGTGCCACAATAATCCATGCGTTTGATGATGAAACAGTTATCGCAGCACAAGGAGTAATAGGTCTTGAGATAATGCACGATCTTCCAAACGTTGACGAGATCTATGTTCCGATAGGAGGGGGAGGTCTTGCAGCTGGAATTTTGAAAGCAGTAAAATCAAAAAAACCTCATGTCAAAGTAATTGGAGTCCAGTCATCTGCGTTTCCAGCGATGAAAAGATCCTTTGACTCTGGCAAACTTGAAACAGTAAGAGGACAGAGAACAATTGCAGACGGTATCTCGGTAAAAAAGCCTGGGGAATCTACATTTAAGATAATCGATGAACTGATTGATGACATAGTTCTAGTAAATGATTCGCAGATTGTCAAGGCCATGTTTCTTTTAATGGAGAGGGCCAAAATGGTAGTAGAGCCAGCAGGAGCAGTAAGCCTGGCACATATTCTTGACAAAAAGCCCACCAGAGGAAAGAAAGTGGTGTCAATACTCTCTGGAGGCAACGTTGACATGTACTTGCTTGGTCAGATAGTTGCCAAAGGTTTAACCGAGATGAGAAGGATGGTAAAGATCTTTATTGTACTAACTGACAAACCAGGCGCCCTAAAGGAAGTGGTGGATGTAATATCGTCCATGAGTGTGAATATAGTCGAGGTGGTCCATGACAGACTGAGCTCAAACATTCCAGCAGGCACAGCTGGCGTAACTCTGAGTCTAGAAACTGAGAATCCCAGGCATGCAGAGCGTCTCATAGCAAACCTAAAGCAAAGAAACATCATGTTCAAGATAGTTACTTGAGCAACAAATTTTTTAGAGGATTTGGACTATGTTATAATAAACTAGTTACTATAAGATAAGAATTGAAGCCAAGTATTATGCCAACAAAAACAAATGAAAGAACCGTTGTTATCTTTCTGTTAACAAACTCGCCCATCAATTTCTTGTTTCTTGAAAGAAGCACCAATGGAATCATTGGCAGGGGGATCAGCAAACTAAGTATGATTTGGCTGTAGACCAGTATGTTCAGCGGGTCAATTCCTAAAAGTACTGCAATTGTTGTCGGTACAACATTTACAAATCTAGTTATGAAGCGTCGAATCCATGTATTTGTCTTCTTTCCTAGCAGACCCTCAAATATTGCCTGGCCTGCCATGGTTCCAACCACAGAAGAGGATATTCCTGAAGACAGAAGGGTTACAAGAAAGATCACTCCAGCTCCTATGCCAAACAACGGAACAAGTATCTTATAGGCATCAGATATTGAAGAGACACCAGAATTGTGAGGATGAAATGCGGCTGCAGCCATTACCAGTATGGCGGCATTTACTAGACCTGCAATTGTAAGAAGTATGATGCATTCGTACAGGTGGAACTTGCGAGCCTTTCTTTTTTCAGAGAGCGGTTTATCATGCGCCTTTCTTGCTGCAAGCGATGTATGAACAAATAGTGCATGCGGCATAACAGTGGCTCCAATGATGCCAACTGCTATCATGAGGGCGCCATTGCTAGTAAGCATAGGTACAACTGAATGATATGCGATTGAAGGCAAATCCGGCTTTGCTAGAAATACTTCATACAAGTATCCAATCCCGATAACTGATACAAATAACATGAACATCTGCTCTATAATCCTAAATCTCCGTGTTGTTAGAGTAAGTATCAAGATTACATCGAATGCTCCAAATATGGAAGCGTAGATCATGGGAACTCCAAATAACAGATTCAGCGCAATGACGGTACCAAGATATTCTGCTAAATCAGTTGCAGCCGCAGCCGCTTCCGCTGCAAGCCAGTATGGTATAATGTATATCTTTTTCTTGAATTTCTCACGCAGTATGGCTGGAAGAGACTGTCCTGTAGCTATTCCAAGTTTTCCAGACAAATATTGGAGAAGCATGGCCATTGCGCTTGCAAGCCATACCACCCATAGCAGATCGTAGTTGTATGATGCCCCGCCCTGAATATCGGTTCCGTAATTTCCAGGGTCCATGTATGCAATACTGACAATTACGGCAGGACCCATGTAGGAAAATAGTTGTACAAGTGTACTATTGCGATAGGCGTTTCTTATCTTGGATAGTCTGCTTGTCTTTGTAGTGTTCTCAGTCATTGTTTGTAACTTAACGAGTTTTCAAGCCACATATAATATTTAGCTTGGTCTATATTATTTAGCTTGGTCTAAATTCAAATATGTATAGAAGCTGTTATTATCAACAAACAAAAAATGTGATCTGGTTGGCAAAAACTAGATCGCAATGGAATGGTAGTTCTTTTCTTACATGGTCAGATATAGAAACAGATGTAAAGATCCTTGCAAAGAAAATAAGAAATACCGGCGTTAGGTTTGATGAGATTACCACGGTATCAAGAGGTGGATTGGTTCCTGCCAGATTGTTAGCTGACCAGTTGGATGTTAAGAACATACTTGTTGACAAAAACAAGATATCTGCCAAGACATTATTTGTAGATGATATTTACGACACAGGAAAAACTTTTGAAAAAGTCATTGCACGTGTAGATTTGCCTGATAATTTTGTATACGCAACTTTAATTGCGCGAAGGAAAACACGATATCCAAAACAGTTGATTTATGCGAAAAAAACTAGAGGTATGGAATACATAGTGTTTCCGTGGGATCTGCTAGAACAAAAAAGATCAAAAACCGAAAAATAATTAATGACTATACAAGTCATTTGACACATGGCGTTTGGTGGCGATTTGATATCCCAAGTCTCACATTTGGCAAGTTGCGATACATCTTCAATGGATACGATGCAATTCGAGATTCATTTCTTGAAACAAATGCATTGCACAGATAAGGAAATATTACAGATCACGTGTTTTTTGACATGATGCAAGAAAGCATAATGAGGTTTTCTGCATTAGAGTTTTTGTCGATTAAATCAATTTTTGAAATCAAGAAAGCGCTGAACAGAAGCGCGTGAACTATAAATACTGCAGTGACAACAGACCAGCCTACTAGAATCCACTCCCAAAACCATTCAATTTCTGCGTTTATTGTTGCAGGCACTTTGCCTAATTCAAGTTCACCGATGACATCCTATAAAACTGAGAGCAAGAATTGTCCGCAATGCAAGGGTCCGATCAGGAAGAGTTCAAAATTTTGTGCCAATTACGGCAATAATATTTAGAATGAGTGTCCTAGAGTTACTGATCGTAAGATATAACCAATAGCTTAATGTTGTTAGTTTCCAGTTTTCACTTGTTTTGATCTACGCTTTGCTATTGCACCACTTATTATGGAAGCAATCAGTAGCGCAAAAGCTATTTCTGTATAATATTGATAAGTTACACTTTTAATATTCATAAATGACAAAATAATGAGAACAAAACCAATAGCTGCCAATACGAAACTCAAAACACCGAGATTATTTTTTGACGTGTCTTCGGTGTAATTTGAGACATATTTCAACACTATCATAATTATTTTAAGCGGATTGAAACGGATAATTTGCTTTTAGGCGCATTTTGTTCCCGGTTTTATTCCTAAAAATGACAGATGGTTCGTTGTTCCAGTAAATTCTGGTTTAATATTTTACCTAGTTTCCTAAAATAATTTGAATTCTCTTAAAATAAGATTTGCGTAGAATTCCTCCGCGATCACATATCATGTATGAGAATTTCGGTGTTTATTCATATCAACGTTCTATATTCAGGCGTTAGCACCAAAAACAGTCGATCTTGGGATTTAAAATCTTGCTATGGAATCTTACTGACCAATCCGTCTTGTTTGTTATATTGAAGTGTGTAAGTGATCCATTCAAGTGAGTTTAGATGCAAGACCAACAAGAAATAGTATCACCGTTTCTTTCCGAACCTGATTCCAAATTATATCAATACAAAGTAAAGATGGAGCAGATAAAGACCGAGTTTTTGAAATTTGGTCTGAGTCAAAACCAGGCCAAAGTCTTCATCTATCTTGGAAAGTATGGACCAAAGACTGCTCCCGAGGTGTCAAAAGCGCTAGAACTACCTAGAACTGAGACGTATTTTATAATTAATACGCTACAAAACAAAGGCATAGTAACAGCAGAGTTCTGCTCTCCAACAAAATATTCTGCATTATCAATAGGCCAGACGATTTTGACACTTGTGAAATCTGAACAGGAAAAAATTAAGATGTTAGCTATGCAAGAGCAAGAATTGACAGAATTGTGGAATGACCTACCTGCTTTCATAGTTGAAACAAGTGATACAAAAAAAGAAAAGATGCAGATGTTGCAGGGGACTCCACAAATAAATAACAAAATTAAAGATCTAATAAATCACACAAGAGAAGAACTGTGCGTGTATTGTACGGAAAAGGACCTTTCAAGATTCTACTATGCTGATTTTGTAGACTTATTTTCTAACATGATTGCAGATGTCAAGATAATCGTATCACCCGCACAAAGAATGCCAGAATGCGCCAAACAAATCGACAAAAAGAGTATAAAGATCATACCAAACAGCAAATATGAAAATCAGTGTTTTCTCGTACGTGACTCTGATGAAGTTTTATTCTTTCTGAGAAATGCCACCCACCCATCACATAACAGCTTTGCAATGTGGGCGGACTCAAAGCCACTAGTTGATTCTATACATATGTTGTTCGAACTATGTTGGGAAAAATCAGAAAATGTTTACTAGGTTAATTTCTTAGATTCAAACAGTACTCGTTTTAGATAAAATCTTGTTTTACTCAACTTCATATTGCTGATTTCCATCATGCATAAACAAATGTCTACATCATATCCTATACAATCTAGTGTGACAACTACAAATTGTTTCAAATGTAATGATTCAATTGGGTTTTCTATATCTTTTTGATGGCTGTTAGTTCATCTTCAAGCCGAATCTTTTGCTCCATGTTGATCCTAAAAAAGCACTCTAAAGGTACTGGATCGGAAGGGATTTGAACCCCTGACCACCGCAGTGTGAGTGCGGTATCCTACCAGCTAGACCACCGATCCAAGCCTTCTGGAAAGCACGTGCCTATTTTGTCTTTGCACAAACTACAACCTAATCAAAAAAGATTCATTTCTGCAAACTTTACATGGCATAAGGTTTAATTCGACAACAGGATCAAGTGCAGAACATGCGTATATTGCAGCTTCACTGCGATTACATCGAGTTTACTCCAGTCAAAAAAGAAATCAAGTCCGCAGAAGAAATTGATCCTCAATCAAAACATTTCGATGAGATAGTTGTGGCTTTTGTCGCAGTTGAGGAGGGCGATAACTCTGAAGTGGCAAAAAAAGCGATGAGTGAAATCTCAGAATCTATGAAAAAAGTAGGCTGTAACAAATTATTGTTGTATCCTTATGCACATTTGAGCTCAAAACTTGCATCACCAAATACGGCGTTCTCAATTCTAAAAGAAATGGAGTCAAACGGAAACGGTCTTGATGTCAAGAGAGCACCGTTTGGGTGGACGAAATCATATAAACTCCAGGTAAAGGGACACCCACTTGCTGAGAATTCCAAGACCATATCAGCTGGCGAAGAAAAAGAATCTACTTCCGAGGCACTAAAAGCAGAATCTAAAATTCAATCATTTTGGCACATCATGACACCAGATGGTAAAATGCATGATATTGACAAGTTTAATTTTGCAAAATGCCAGAATTTGGAAGTTCTTGCAAAATATGAAGCTGCAAAAAAACGCTCAGTAGATGAGCCACCACCTCACGTAAAACTAATGAAAAAATTAGCTATTGCAGATTACGAGCCAGCTTCTGATGCAGGCAACATGAGATTTTTTCCAAATGGGAGACTGATAAAATCCCTCATCGAGCGATACGTTACAGAAAAAGTAGTAGAATATGGCGGGTTCGAGGTGGAGACCCCTATCATGTATGACTCACACCATCCAAGTATGGAGAGTTATTTCAACAGATTCCCGGCACGACAATACAACGTACAATCAGAAGGCAAACAGCTTTTCCTGAGATTTGCGGCATGTTTTGGTCAATTCCTCATGGCCAAAGATTTCCAAATGTCCTACAAGAATCTACCCCTACGATTGTATGAGCTTACACGCTATAGTTTCAGAAGAGAGCAATCAGGAGAGTTGGTAGGACTGCGAAGATTGAGGGCGTTTACTATGCCTGATTGTCATGCAATGTGCAAAGATATGGAACAGTCAAAAGAAGAATTTAGAAAAAGATTTGATTTGTCAAGACATGTAATCAGAGGCCTTGGACTAGACGAATCAGATTTTGAAATGGCGATAAGGTTCACAGAAGAATTCTACAATGAAAACAAGTCTTTTATCGAGGAGATTGTGAGCAAGATGGGCAAGCCCGTGCTAGTAGAGATGTGGAAAGAGAGGTTTTTCTATTTTGTCCTCAAATGGGAATTCAATTATGTTGATAGCTTAGGCAAAGCTTCTGCTTTATCAACAGACCAGATTGATATTGAAAATGGTAAGAGGTACAATATCGAATTCATTGATGAAAACAACAAACCGCAAAATCCAATCATATTACACAATTCTCCAAGCGGAGCAATAGAACGAGTGATATACGTATTGCTTGAAAAGGCTGCAAAAGATCAAAAGGAAGGACGAAAACCAATGTTGCCCTTGTGGCTTGCACCAACACAGGTAAGAATAATTCCAATCAAACCTGAATTTCTAGACTATTGCGAAAAGTTGTCGGAAAAAATATCACAGAATAATATTCGGGTGGACTTGGATGATAGAAACGAGAGTGTAGGCAAAAGCATTCGCGATGCAGAGACAGATTGGATACACTATATCATTGTAATTGGGGAAAAAGAAATAAATGCCACCAAGCTAAGTATCAGAGCCAGAAAAACTAGCAGTGTCAAAGAGATGACGCTAGACGAGTTGGTCAAAGAGATCAATGAGGAGACAAAGGACATGCCATTTTTGAAGCTGAACATGAGCAGATATGTCTCAAAAAGACCTCAAATAATGGTCTAAAAAACAAAATCTGCAGAAATTAATTGTATTTCACAATATGGCAAACGGATTTCTCAAGTTATTTGCGGGAAAGATTCATGGCCATTACCTCGGCCATTAATTTTGCTGCTACAGATGCTGTTGCACCGTTGTCATACGGAGGACACAATTCTACAATATCCATACACCTTATCATGTTGTTTTCCATAGCGTATACCATGTCAAACAACTCACGAGAGGTAATCCCCATTGCTTCAGGATTTCCAACACCTGGGGCAAAGGCAGGATCAAGTACGTCTAAATCAATGCTGAGGTAAACTTTATCAAATGTTGAGAGTGCGTCTTTTACAAGTCTTGGCCCCTTACCGTCCCTGATATCTTTGTCAGTTATGGTTCTAACATTGTGTTCGGTTTTAAATGCAAGTTCTTCTTTGACAAAAGAGCGAGCCCCTACATGGACTATGTTATCGGCACCTCTTTTCTCGATAATTCTTCGAAGATATGCAGCGTGGCTCAGTTTGATATCAGCATATTCATCTCTGAGGTCATAGTGGGCATCAAATACAATATACCCAGTGTCTTTTGGAAAACTCATGTATGTACCATAGGTGACAAGATGTTCGCCTCCAAGAATTATGAGCTGCTTGTTGCGTGAAACAAGCTCTGACGTAATCTTTCCTATCATGTCAAGTACTTCGGTTGCCACAACTGTGTGTTTTGTATTGCCAAGATCTTCCACATTTACAGATTCCAAATCAACGTTAAACCTAGTTGAGAAGATCTCTATGTTATTGAATGCAAGTCTGATTGCGTCAGGACCAAATCTAGTGCCAGGCCTAAATGAATGGGTTGAATCAAACGGTATTCCATATACAATTGCAGAAACGTCTCCCTCTTCATTTGGACTGGTAATCAATGGATTTCTGTTCATATATAAATCAGTGAAACTCATCAAAAACGCTCACGCTGTACCACAGATATAATGTTATGGAAATCAAACCATGCCATAATTGATTCCATGTAATTTGCGTTAACATTACAGAATGGCGAGAACGCCGTGACGGGGTTGAAAGAATAGGCAAAAAATAACCTATGCGTTCTCGTCATAACTTCATTACCTGATACACTATTTATCGATAGATTAACTTGGTTAACTTTGGTTACAAGTTAAGATCATAGTATTACCCGTATCGCAAAACTAGTTTAGGATCAGCGTTCTGCCAAAAGATCCGCAACTCATGTGAACCTGCTCTTCGCTAGCCTTGTTGCATGCCCTGCATATCAAGCTGATAACCGCATTGCATGTATCACAGCGTTGAAATTCTTTCATATATTCACCACAAGTTCTACACGAATCTATTCTCATATATACAAAATTTACAAATTCTACTTATAAATTATATTAATATTAGTCTTGACTAATTAAGTGAAAAAATACACATCCGATAAGAAAAATGTGTAGAACGAGACATTTTAAGATAAAAGTTTCTTTTGTATTATCTCAAGTGTGATACTTGGATCTGCCTTGCCCTTTGTCTTTCGCATGACTTTTCCAACAATATAGTTCACCGTATCCGGATTTTGCTTTGCTTCCAATACTGCCTTTTCCTCTTCTTTGAACACCTCATCTATTATTTTTTCAAGAGATGATGCATCGCTTACATTGCCAAGATCCAGGCTAGAAACTACCTCAGACAAGGGCTTGCCAGTTTTTACCATCTCTTGCAACGCAAGCTTGCCTGAATTTCGCGTTATCTGACTGGTTAGAATTGCGTCTGCCAAATCAGATATGTGTCTTGGCGTCATCTTCAGTTCCATCTTTTTTTCTCTAGTATCTGCAAAACCCATCAGATCAGTAGTGATCATGTTCGCAACTTCTTTTGCGTTGGTATCATTATGCGCTTTTTCAAATAAATCAGAGTAAAACTTGTCTGATGACAATACATCTGCAACTTGCAGTGGAATGCCATATTTTTTAACATAACGCTCCTTTTTGGCAACAATGCTTTCCGGCATCTGCGCTTTAAGGGTCTCAATCTTGTTTTGTGCAATACGAACAATTGGGATGTCTGCTTCTGGTAGGTACCTATAGTCCTGTTCTTCTTCTTTTGATCTTGATTGGATTGTAATCTTTCTTGCCTCGTCCCAGTGTCTTGTCTCTGCCGCAACCGGGATGTTTCTTTCAACTAGGCTTTGTTGTCGTGTAATCTCAAAATGCAATGCCTTTTCGATATCGCGAAATGAGCCGACATTTTTTATCTCAACCCTGTTTGCTTTTTCAACAGATATGTTACCATCTACTCTCATAGCACCTTCAAGATATGGATCAGACACACCTAGGTTTTCAACCAAGTCTGCAAGGACATTTAGAAATGCGCGAACTTGTCTTGGATTTTCAAAATCAGGTTCTGTTACGATCTCAACCAAAGGAGTCCCCGCCCTATTGTAGTCAACAAGGGTGATCTGTGTTTTTTCAGAGCTTCCCTCGTACACTAGCCTGCCTGGGTCTTCTTCCAGCTGGATTCTTCTTATTTTGATCTCCTTTCCTTCTATCTGGATTGTTCCGTCTGAGCCTATGCTGGTTGGACCATATGCGTTGTATTGAGTTACCTGAAAGCCCTTTGGCAGGTCGGGGTAAAAGTAATTCTTTCTAAAAAAACTGATTCGCTCTGGAATCTTACATCCTAGTGCAACCGATATCATAGTGGCTTTCTCTACTGCCCTTTTGTTGAGTATTGGTAATGAACCTGGAAGGCCTATGCAGACAGGACAGATGTTGGAGTTTGGCAAAAGGCTTCGGTAATCAGCCTTACAACTACAGAATAGTTTACTTTCTAGCTTTGTTAGTTGACAGTGAATCTCAAGGCCTATCTTTGTCAAAGTGGCACCTCCGGAAGATGAGTTGTCTGCTGTAGTGCATACGCAGCTTGTAACAGACTCTTTTCTTGAAATGAATTTGTCAAAATTTGCACCCCAATCGGTAGGCCCAAGTTAGAAATTGCAAATGGAACCGAGATTGCAGGAATTCCGGTCAGGTTGGCTGTGATGGTATTGATGTCAAGTAGATACAATGTTAGTGGATCGTCTATCTTCTCGCCAATCTTGAAAGGCGGTATTGGCATTGTAGGTGCAACAAGAAAGTCTACTTTTTTGAATGCCTCGTCAATCTGGGATTTCATCATTGCCCTCACCTTTTGCGCCTTCAAATAATACTTGCCATAATATCCTGCAGACAACACGAATGCTCCAAGTAGCATTCTGCGGGTTACTTCAGGTCCAAAACTACTCCTTACTTTTGACACGTATGCCTTGAATTCGTAACCTTCAGTACCAAGGTCAAATCCATATCTTAGGTTATCATATCTTGCAAGATTGCTGCTTGCCTCTGCAGAAGCAATCGTATAATATGCAGCCACAGAGTGTTCCATAGAATCAAGTGATATTGGAATGCATTCGGCCCCAAGGTCTTGCAATTTGGATATTGCGCTGTTTGTAGCGGCAAACACTTCCTTGTCTACTCCATCTCCTGTCATCTGTTGCACTAGGCCAATTTTTTTCCCTCTTACTCCGGCATCCAAGTCTTTGACATAATCCACGCTGCCTTTTTCTACAGTTGTGTCATCATGTGAATCGTGGCCTGAAATTACATTCATAGCAAGAGCAACATCTTCTACTTTTCTTGCAACAGGACCAATCTGTTCTATGCTGTTGGCATAAGAAACAAGCCCGTATCTACTTACAAGGCCATACGTTGGTTTCAATCCCACCACAGAACAAAAGCTTGCAGGACTTCGAACCGAGCCGCCAGTATCAGAACCAATCGATATCATGCATTCAAGAGCACTTACTGACACCCCGCTTCCACCAGATGATCCTCCAGGCACATATTCGGAGTTCCACGGATTTCTGCTAGGACCAAAACAGCTAAATTCAGTAGTAGAGCCCATTGCAAACTCGTCAAGATTTACCTTACCAAGTATTATGGCGTCTTCGTGTTTGAGCCTAGATACAACAGTTGCGTCATATGGCGCAACAAAGTTTTCTAATACCCTTGATGCACAGGTGGTTCGGATTCCAGAGGTACAAATGTTGTCTTTTATAGATATTGGCATGCCAAGAAGCAAGCCAGTTTTTTCCTTTGACTTTATCTTTTTGTCAATTAACCTTGCCTTGTTTAGAGCATTTTGCTCATCGATTGTGATGTAAGCATGTAACTTGCCTTCGACAGCATGAATTCGGTCTAGTGTCTTTGCAATAAATTCTTCAACAGAAACTTCGCCATTATGTACCAATGACAGGTATTCGGTTGCAGAGATTCCAAGATTCATTTAGATCATCTTTGGAGCTCGGACAAAATTATTTTGATCTCTCTTTAGTTTATTGATGAGCAGTGTTCCATCAGTCAGGAATGGCTCGTGTTTGTCTTCACGTAGGTCCTCGTAGGATATCTCTTTTCGTAATGTTGCATCAGAATCATATTCTACCTTGTCGAGACTATCAAAATAATTTAGAATCTGGTCTACCTGAGCGATGTATTTTTCTGTTTCATGCAGCTCAATTTTTACTAAATCTCCTAGATGTTCGATTTCTTTTCTATCTACCATTTCAGTTCACTACGGCGTGAGTCTGTCAACGTCTCTTGGATAAAATGTCGTGTCCCTTATGTTTTCCGTACCGGTGAGCGCCATCATTAATCTCTCTAATCCTATCCCACATCCGGCGTGTGGAGGAACACCATAATCGAAGACTTTGAGATGATAATCAAATGCGTCAAGCTTGAACCCCTTGTTCTTCATCCTTTCTTCAAGTTCATGTCTTTTCTCAATTCTTGTGCTGCCAGAAGACAATTCAAGGTCCCCAAACATCAGATCAAACGATTCTGAAATCTTTGGGTCGCCTTTCTTTGCCTTGACATAAAATGGCTTGGGGGCAAGTGGCCAGTCTTTGATAAAGTAAAATCCAGTGACATTTATTTTTTTTAATTGCGATGGATAAAGATCATCACCCCATTCTATTTTCACCCCTGCATTTTTCATTTTATCTACTAGTTCAGAGTATGAATGCTGAGGTATGGCATTTGGAGCTTCTGGTATCTGATATTCAAATCCTTTGAGTGTTTTTGTATAATCTTTTACTGTATTAATTGATTTTATAATGATGTTTTCAATATGTTTCATTATATCGTCATAATCCACAAATGCTTCTTCAAGGTCTATTGAGATTGCCTCTGACAGATGCCTGTTAGTTCTAGATGGTTCTGCTCTAAAGATTGGTGCAATCTCA
Source organism: Nitrosotalea sp. (assembly GCA_050749405.1). Classification (GTDB taxonomy): domain Archaea; phylum Thermoproteota; class Nitrososphaeria; order Nitrososphaerales; family Nitrosopumilaceae; genus Nitrosotalea. The sequence continues at coordinate 33,231 of JBOGRD010000007.1, read as the reverse complement.
AATACTTTTTCAAAGCTCAAGGTTAGCTGTTCTTTGTAAAGCTGTGGGCTCTGAGCAAGAAATGCCTCCTTGTTGTAATAAAATATTGGAAAAAGTGCTGCTCCGCCTTCGGTAGCTGTGGCAATCATTTTTGGCGTATTTATTTCAAGGAAATTTTTTTCATAAAGATACTCCCTGACGGATTTGAGAACAAGGTTTCTCATCTTGAACATGTGTTGCAGAACGCTTCTTCGCAAATCTATTGCTCGAATCTCAAGTCTTGTATCTATATTTGCAACAGTTTTTGTCTGCCATGTAAACGGTGCAATTTTTTCAACACTAGAAAAAACTTTCATCTCAGATGGTATTATTTCAGCTCCGTTTGGGGCCTTGTTTGACGGCTTTATTGTTCCCTTGATTGCAATGGTTGACTGCTCTTTTATCTTTGTAAGTGCATTTTTTATCTCGTCTGGACATATTCCAGATTTTGCAGTGATCTGCATCTCTCCTTCCTTGTCGTTTAGCATGACAAATACCAGATTCCCATGATCACGTACACTTGAGATCCAGCCCATGACAATTACTTCTTTTCCCTCAATGGATGGATTAATCTGATTAGAATAGATAGTTCTACGCCAGCTGCCAAGTTCTGTATCTATCATCCTTTTCATCAATTGTGCTCTGATTAGTGTTAATTTATGTATCGATGTCTAAAACCAAGATTGTAATCTTTACTAATCTTGGCTTGTATCTATCTCTAAGTAATTATTATTCCTTCATATGGTATATTCTGTCCAAAGAAGTTGTTAGTCGATACCGAATCCCAATAACCATATAATAAAATAGACACAGCGTACTGACCTTTTGCCGAATTACCAATATTTTGTCCACCAGTGCCCCCAGCTGAAATCGCACCAAAGTAGAGCCGCGCGGTAGAATTGGATACAATGGTCTGACCGTTCGTTGGGTATCCATACGGCATTGTTGGATAAGTATTCTTAATGATATACCACTGTGTTGCAGTATTACTTCCAGGCGAGGTACCGAAAGCAACCAAAGTGCTGTTTCCATTGTAGATAAATGATCTAGTTGGATCATTATTAGTAACGTTAACTCTCCAAACAGTGTCTCTGCAGCATGGAACAGACCATGCGTTCTTCCAAGTTGTTCCATCCTGAGTCCACTGTAATGTAGTATAATTTATAGACAGAATACCCCAAGTCGTAGACCAATTGCTGGAAGTCGCGGTTATAGCAGTTAAAGTGGCAGTAGCAGAAGCAGTATTGCCTAGGAATCCATTTTGAAGCGATGCAACATATGTACAAAACTGATTGGGGTTTCCCACCATTTTCAAGTCCCACTTGAAGATTGCAGCATTGCCAGGTGCTAAGGTACTAACACTTGGCGGACTTGCCGTCGTGCTTGGTGTGCATGAAGCAGTATGTCCAGTTTGCGTAATCTGAGGGTTCAAGTTGGTTAATGTACCAGATTGATTATTGATAACTATCATGACCAGTTCAGTTGTGAATCCGCTAGGAATGGTGGATGGAAGAGCTAGCAATTGTATACTTATCGGTGCAGAACCAGCCGAGTTTACAGCGACATCTTGAGTGTTGCCTCTACTTGTAACAAGTTTCAAGTCATACGCATCAGTCGGGACAGTAGTTAGCGGCAAGTTCATTCCTACGTTAGTGATAGTTTGACTTGGCGGATCTGCCGAGTTTAAATCATACTTTGAAATTGAATTAGCAGTTGTATCCTGCACCCACAATCTTGTAATGTTGATAGGTATCTGACCAGAATTTTGCAAAGTTATGTTAAATTTATTGTCAACCAGCGACACTTTTGCTATCTTGAACTGCTCCCGTTGTGCATCCTCCCTTTCTTGATTTGTTGTAAGAAAGTTCTGCGAATAATTATCAAGCAGGTGCATGCTATATGTGACATAAAGAATTGTAGATGTTATTGCAGCTATTGAAAATACAGCACCGACTATAGTACTGATTCCTTTTCTGCTAGCTATGGTGGCATCACTTGACTAGTGAAAGTAGAACCGCGCGAAGTAGTGATAGTTAATTGTATAGGAACTTTACTTTGCCAATTATAACTGATTAGTGTGGAATTCAGATGTTGTGGAATAATTTCTCCATGAGTACATGGAAAATCCGATGTTTGACTTGAAGTTATGATTTTGATATCTGTTACATTTAGCCCTATTGTGCCGGTATTAGTCATTGTAACATTGATAGATTTAGACGGGTTTGAAGCAAACCAAACATTTTCCACAACCAGATTCTCATTTAGTTTGTTTACATTGGATGAGTAAGTATCAGACAGAGATTTTTGGAAGCTTGCCAGGTTTGAATTAGACCAACTTACCATACCAGTTCCCATTACGACCGTGGCTGAAAGCAAAATTGCGCTAGCCACTATAGAGCTAATGCCTCTTCTTGTTTTTTTCAATCCTCTCACAACGAAAGATATCATTTAGATAATTATTGTAGAGTAGCTTGTATCTTATGTTAGAGACATGTTTCCATAAATGGAAATAACGATCAATCTGGATGACGCTGGATCAGAAAATCAGTGATTTTAGGACTCCAAATTGTGCGAAATCACATGAGAGAGATAATATCATATTATTTCAAAATATAAAAATAATCATAATTTTGTCATTTTTCCATATAACAGTTCTTAATACAGTAGGAAAGTGTCCCAATAGTTATAATATAGAACATTGTTCTCTAAATATGGGAAATAAGTACTTGCATGTAACAATTATGACAAACGGCTTGAGGGGTGTTAAATAGTGACAGTTCAACCCGATATGGAGCTTAACAAAGAACAAAAAATACAGGATATAGCAGATCATGCTGAAAAAGACCTTTGGCAAACCCCAAAAAAGAGAATCAGTTCTTTATTTTTACTACTAAAGTATCGAATTAGAATCGGGTTTGTGTTTACCACAAGTACAATTACTGGATTACTTTTGGCAACTAACTTTCATCCCCAATTAATTCAACTTTTTACTGTGCCTTTGATAACTTTGTTTGCAACCTTGGCAGTCTATTGGATGAATGACATAACAGACATTAAACTTGATAAGATCAATGCAGCAAACAGACCTCTTGCTAGAGGCCAGGTTAAGAAATCTGAGGCAATAGTTCTTCTTACTGTGCTATCACTAGTTGCACTCGGGTTTGCTTACTCGGTCAACTTTACAACTCTGTTATTTACTGCCGCCTATCTAGTAATAGGGATATTGTATTCATCACCCAAGATATCGCTGAAAGATAGATTTGTTCTCAAAACGCTCTCCATTGCGATTGGTGGCTTTACTACTACGTTGATAGGAGCTAGTATTAATGGAACGCTTGATGGGCAAGATTTTATTTCTGCAATATCATTTATGATGTTACTTTTTGTAACATCGCCAATTAATGATCTGGGAGATTATCCTGGTGACAAAGAAGGCGGTAGAAAAACCATACCAATAGTAATAGGCAAGAAAAATACAATTTTCATATCTATCGCAATACCATTTTTTATGATGATGTCCTTTTGGTTTTTTTATCCCAACTTTGGATTTAGTATAAAAGCTCCGATGGCAATGACAGTACTGGCAATTATATCATTCTTAATACTCCGACCTATGCTTTCTCATCTAAACGATTACAAATATATCAAGTCAAGGCATAAAAAATCGTTATTACTATATTATGGTCTACAAGCATCCTTGCTTATCGGAGCTCTGTGAGAAAACTTTGGCAGATTCTTGATTTTCTAATTTTTGCCTATTCGTAAAATTCCTATAATTTAGGAACAGTTATTGTATATTTTGGATTGCCGGTGGTGTAACTGAGGCTTCTGCCCACATTTTATCAAATTCACCTTTTAGTTGGTTTGAAAACTTTTCATCCATTCCAAATAGTGCCATTTTGAATTTTTCCGGTTCATAATTATCAATGATTTCTAATCCTATCTGTTTTCCATCAATCACAATCACACAATATGGTACCTTCAGATATCTTCGTTCTATTTTTGAAGGATAGAAAGGATTTGCCACTACATTAACTCGTTCATTTTTGTTTTTGTCATTAATTTTTATCTTATCTTTCTCGGATTCAAAATAACCTGTAACCATATTTATGTCAGAAATAACTTTTGTGTGAATACCCATCGCAGTTTTTTTCAATATCGCATTAATAATGCGTTCGTCCGGAAATCTGCTTACCAGAAGTATCTCAGTTTCTGCAAAGTCAACTAGTTCCAAAATCTTTCTTACCATAGAATCAAAAGTAGATATTAATTCAAAATGATTTCTACCTGCACTGAGATTTTCATGCACACTTAACTCTGGATTTAATTTTGAAACAAAATTAGAAATTTCTTCTGGTTTAAACTTTGAAGTTCGCTTCAAGAGATCAATCATTTCCAGTTCCTTTGAAATCTTCATATTGTTTAAGAGACCTACGACATGTTTTTCGTAAATGAGGTTCCCTAATGCGGTATGAACATATTTGTTTTCACTTTTGTTCAATAACCCAAGTTCAACTAACTGCTTGAGCCTAGTGTAATATTGTTTTTTTGTCAACCCGATTTTTTGTGGAGTATCAAGCTCTGATTCTAGACCATTTTTTGCAATTGAGAAAATTGTTAAAGCATCTGTTTTTGAAAGAATTGACAATACATTAGTTAACTTGGTAACAATCTTAGGCTCCTTTTCAATCTTCAAGAGTTTCTCCAGATAACCAACATCGATAGATGTTTCACTAAATGTAGATTCTTGTCTAGTCAACGAACCTCATATGAAATAAGTACTACTTATCTATTTTGGGAGAATAAATCAAAACTTTCACTACTCGGATCTATAGATAAGATCGATGTATTATCAAAATGGTACACACTAGTCTACAAATATAGTACCCACATATGGATAATAATGAAACAAATTCTCCAAATCAGGAAAGTGTTGAAATCAGGCACCGGGGTTGTCAAACATGAGTAGAGTTGTAAGCCCTACAAGAAGTGGATTGTTAGTCATGGTTCAAGATGACACAATAAAGAAAGCACTTGTAGGATTGGCAATAGAGAAGGCACTTTTAGACATTGGCAAGCCAGCACTGGATAAGGTGACTAGAAAGTTAGAAGCAGAATACAACTGCTACATATTTGACTGCTACAACAACCCAAAGATGCTCCATAGGGTTCTCAAAGAGATCTATGGTAATGCATGCAAAACCATAGTGGATTCGATTAAAAAGAACCTAGATGAGTTTGCATATCAAGAGCCAATTGGCAGATTTCTATCTACAATAGACTCTTCCTAGATTTCAGCCCAGAATTCCGAAACAAGGTCTCACTTGTTTCCTTATTTAACACAAGGCTCAAATTGGAAACTTTGGTTTTATTGTTCTATGGCTCTAACGAATAGAGAGAAGATGTCAGTTCTAATATCTCAGGCAATAGCCCTCTATTCAATAAGAATGCAAGATGGTAAAATTGACGAATACCAATCCGTGATTGATTTTGTTCTAAAAAACATACCTCAAGAATACAGAACGAGTCTATCAATCGAATTAATAGATGATGTTTTTGCCTTTGTTTCAAACAGCAACATGGAACTTTCATAAATACCGTCATCACATGAAAGACATCAGATGACATCCATAGCAACACTAGGCTCGCATTGTGCACTGCAAGTACTAAAAGGCGCAAAGGACGAAGGATTTACAACACTTTTAGTTTGTGAAAAGAAACGAGAAAAACTATATCGGCGTTTTTCATTCATAGATGAATTAATACTAGTGGACTCTTTTAAGGAGATTTTAGAGCAGCGATGTATCTCCAAACTTGAAGAAAAAAAATCCATCATCATACCACACGGAACTTTGATCTCACAGATGGAACCGTCTGAAATAGAATCAATTAAAATTTCAATATTTGGAAATAAATGGATTCTAAGATGGGAGTCTGACAGAAAGATGAAAGAAAAACTGATGTTGGAATCAAAACTATGCATTCCAAAGTCTCTTTCTGATCCTAAGGAAATTAACGGCCTAGTCATAGCTAAAAGACATGGAGCAGCTGGAGGCAAAGGGTATTTTTTAACTACAAATGAAAAAGACTATAAAAGAAAAAGAGACAAGCTCATAGATCAAGGACTGATCAAAGGAGACAATGACCTATACTTACAGGAATATGCTTTTGGTGTTTCAGCATACCTTCAATATTTTTATTCTCCAGTATCAGATAGTTTAGAATTTTTTGGCGTCGATAGAAGATATGAATCTGATATAGATGGTCTAGGAAGAATCCCTGCGCCACAACAGACAGATATAGACAAAATACCTTCTTTCAATGTGGTTGGAAACAGCCCGCTAGTTTTACGTGAATCCCTCTTAGACGAGGTCTATTCCATGGGTGAAAGGTTTGTAGAAGCAGCAAAAAGACTTGTGCCTCCAGGAATGAATGGACCATTTTGTTTAGAAGGAGTCTATGATGAGAATAATAAATTCACTACCTTCGAGTTTTCAGCAAGAATAGTGGCTGGAACCAACCTATACATTGACGGTTCACCATATTCAAGCTTCTCATACAATGAACCCATGAGCATGGGGCGTCGAATAGCGCGAGAAATAAAGATTGCAAAAAAAGAAAATCAGTTATCTAGAATTGTAACTTGAGGATTCAGCCATAATTTTGATCGGATGGGATTCATGATGATATAATATTAATTCAATCGACAGTTACCAACCCATAGTTAATTTTGCATCATGATATTTCACAATTATGGTATATGAAATATCATTATACGTTATAGTAAATGATTTATCTCTTGGAGCTTTATCCAACATTACAATATCTGCAATTCCACCATCATCATAACTGCTAAAGATTCCTGCATTTGGTTCCAATTCACGACCTGTTATAGGAATCGATAAAGCACTAATTGATTTAGTACGCAATAACCCGGTGAAGGGTGGAGGAAGAGAATTATCTGGAAACAATGTTTGGATACCATTACTTTGTAACTTTCCTACAACTACGCCTTGCGGAGCTGCATCTTCCAATAATCGCCCGTTATGATTAAACATGAATGTAGTCAAATTACCTATGAGATTTTGCATGGCCGGCGTACCATCTGCGTCAGGTCTTCCATTTTGATCAAAAGCCATGTAATATAATGTATTGTTAGTAGGCGATGTCCCCCATGTCCACGAGTCTACATCAGTTGGGTCTATGTTAAGTTGCGGGTCAACTAGATCACCTTGAACTTGTGTACCTGGAGGGAAATCTGGCCTATCAGCATAAACATGAATGAGATTTGATGGAATTCTATCGAAAATCAGGTTGACTATCTGATCTCCCCCTGCTGCTTGATAATCAACCGTTACTGGAGTCGGAATTGCTGAGAAATCATATAGCTGTATTATTGGCCAGATATCTTCGTAAATATTATTTGCATCAAATCCATTAACATTCGTGTTTAGTGTTTTATTTTCTCTAATCACGTGCTCCATTTTATCTCCTGTAAGTGTACCTGGAGTATTAGAACAAACAGGAAGACTGGATGAAGTAATGGTAACAAGATTTGGAAGTGCAAGATTATTGGTGTGGTTAAGTGAACCAAATCCGCCTCTTGCAATTGTGAAACCCGTAGTTTGTAAATATCCTACACCAGATTTTGGACTCAAAGTGCTCGACGGACTACAGAACCCGCCAAAGTTGAGACCCTTACCACTTAGAACCGCAGTGTTGGCAGCTGCTATTGCTTGGTTTCTATCGGCAAAATAACCATACCAGTTACCATCGGTACCCTGTGCCATTCTTAGTCTCTTACCGTTGATAGTTACCACGGGCTCACCGTAAACCTGATCCAATTGACTAATGTTTGGATCAGACACAATTACTTCGATGACCATGGGGCCTGCAAAATAATTTTTAAACAAAGGGTTTTCTGCAGATACATACAAATTTGGATTGGATGAAGTATGCGCAACAGGCTCAAGTCGTGGAATAAGTCCCTCCATTGCATTTGCAGGCTTTATCACATAAGGCAAAGAGAAAAAACTACTAAGCATTATTATTACAAAGAGTGCAATGCATGTTACTTGATTTATCTTAAAGACCTCCCATTCAACCGCTGAGGTTTAACACAAAAACATTGATTTAAGCCTATGTGAAATAAAATTTAACTTGACTCTATATGTTTACAGTGTCATTACATCAAACGCTCATTTTGTTAGGATATCCAAACACAGTTAGCTGTCAACAACTAATCTAGTCAATTCGGATGCAATCTAACTTTATTTAAACAAGGAACCCATTCTAAGAGCTTAGAATACCTTACATTTGGTTTAAATAGTTAGGCCGACCTAATTCAAAAAATATTGAAGAAAAAAATATCGTTTGCACAATTGAAAAAATATGATATAAACCAAAAAGTTTTGGAAGCTTTAGCTGATGCCCAATCAAGAACAATATTATTTTCAATTATAAAAAAAGGAAAGACAGCAATGGAACTATCTGAAAAACATCGCATTCCGTTAAGTTCGGTATACAAGAAAATCGCAGATTTGGAAGAGATTGCGCTTGTCAGGGTCGAAAAATGGGAAATGTCGGATGGTGGAAAACGATTCAAGGTGTACAAGAGTCGAATTAGCAAAGCAGAAATTAGCATCAAAAAACCCGAGCCAGCAATTGTCCTGACTCCAAATCAAGATACATAGAGACTTTTTTGTTCACATGCAATGACATACTTCGAAAAAAAGAATATTTGGAATCATGAAGCAATATGTTGTAGCTAACTATATCTGCACTTAGTACCACTAGAAAGCAAAATAGCATTAGATGAATTCTGACAAATCCTAATATTGGTATAAAATCCAGCGAAATTGTGAAAAAATACCATGTTATCATCCCAATTGGAATTGCAATTGTTGCCGTATCGATATACTTGTTTTATCCGCACGAAAACGCTTCCAACATATCATCAACCCAGACATTGATTGGAACCCAGTCAATCCCGCAACAACAATCAAACTCATCCAACACACTATCAGCTCAGACACTAACTGAAAATGGTTCCCCTATGCTTGGTGATCCTAATGCAAAGATTACCATTATAGAGTGGGGTGATTATCAGTGTACCTATTGTCACCTATTTCATCAGAACACCAAAGATCAACTAATTCAAGAATACGTCAATACCGGAAAAGTAAATTTTGTGTTTCGAGACTTTCCATTAAATGGTCCTGATTCTGTACTAGCTGCAGAGGCGGCATACTGTGCTAGTGACCAGAACAAGTATTGGCAGTATCATGACGAATTGTATAACAATTGGGGCGGCGAAAGGACTGGATGGATAAACCAAAAATCTCTTGACAGATTTGCAACAAATGTTGGCCTTGATTTGAATCAGTTTGATAAATGCTTAAGTGACAAAAAATATGAAAACAGGGTGCTGGAGAACCAAAAATTCGGCCAAGAGATCGGCATTGACGGGACACCATCATTTATCATATTCAATGATAAAACAATTACAAAAGTAGTTGGCGCACAGCCCTTCTCTGTTTTCAAGCAAGTTCTTGATAACATCTAACCTAACCTAGGAATTAATATATGGTCAAGCCAAAAATCGAAAAACAAGATTCTGTAAAATTATACCGACTGCGAAAGATGTTAGAAGAACTATCTGATAAAAGCGGACGTGGGACTGAGCTAATCACACTTTACGCACCACCAAAAAAAGCTCTTCATGAAATCATAAATGGATTAAGAGAAGAGCAAGGAACTGCAGACAACATAAAGTCAGATCTTACTCGTACCCATGTTGTTGATGCATTGGCAAGAGTAATCCAGCGGTTGAAACTATACAAAAAAACTCCAGATAACGGACTTGTGATGTTCTGTGGTGCATTACCACCAGAAGGTGGTGGCCCCATTGGAAGCGAAGTGATAAAAATGTACGAGATAGAACCACCAAAAGAGCTCCAGACATTTCTTTACAGATGCGATGATCATTTTCATGTTGACATTCTAAAAGATATGCTTAGAGAAGAAAATATGATAGGATTTCTTGCAATTGATGCAAAAGATGCAGGGTGGGGCCTGTTACGAGGAGATAGACTTGATGTGTTGTCTGAAACATCCTCAGGTGTTGCAGGCAAACACAGGCAAGGAGGTCAGTCTGCAAGAAGATTTGAAAGGCTAAGAGAGATGGAGCTTAATGATTACTATAACAGAGTTGCGCACACAACAAAGGAATATTTTATTGATATCTATCCAATAAAAGGACTCATCATCTCAGGGCCCGGTCCAACTAAAGAGAATTTCATAAAAGAGGAATATTTGGAATACAGGCTTCAGAACATGATTACTGCTACTCTAGACACTTCATACGCTGGTGCCGAAGGTGTCAGAGAAGCTTTTTCAAGAGCACAGGACGTACTAACCGATTTTAGAATGGTCGAAGAAAAGAGGCTGGTAGACAAATTATTCTATGACATACATAATACAAAAGGTCTTGCCACTTATGGTTTAAACGAGATAATAGACCTTCTCAAAAGAAATGTAGTAGACATGATACTAATAACTGACGATACCAACTTGCGCAAGATTGACATCACATGCAAAAGATGCCAGTACGTACAGTCCGAAATCCTAGAAAGACCAAAGGTTATTCCTAAAATCCAGGAACTCTTGAGCAAACCATGCCCCAGCTGCAAGAGCATGGATCTTGAATCATCGGAAAGAGACATTGTGGATTACCTGTCTTTGCTTGCTAACGAAGCAGGAACAAAAATAGAGGTAATATCTGGCACTACTGAACACGGGGCAATGTTATCAAGTATAGGAAAGATAGGCGCATTTTTGAGATATAATCCAAACCAATAATTGAAATTATAAAATTCGTTAACTCTAAATAATTTATATTTTCAATTCCAGGCATGGAGCATGTAACACCAGAAGAATTTGATTCAAAGGTACTGGATGGCGATAAAAAGGTGCTTGTTCTTTTTTATGCCAGTTGGTGTCCTTATTGCGCAAATTTTAAGCCTCTCTTCGAAAGTACGAATGTCAACAATGCTAAAAAAATTGGAGCTCTAGTAGACGAAGATGAAAATCCACTTTGGGATAGATTCAATATTCAAGCAGTTCCCACAATGATTGCTTTTGAAAAAGGAAAGATAATCGATAGAAAAGACGCAAAAAAACACGTCGGCCTAACTAAAGCAGACATGGAATCAATCATAACGAAACTAGTCTGATTTTATAAAATCTTTAATTTTATTAGATAATTTTTCTAGCTCTTCGTCATTTGCGATCATTCTTCGTTTCCATGGGTTGCTCATTTTTTCATATCTTGGTATAATATGTACATGAACGTGTGGAATTATCTGATTTGCCGCTCTACCATTATTTTGACCAATGTTAAAGCCATCAGCTTCTGTTGCTTGCAATATAGCTTTTGCTACCCGTGGAACTTTGGCAAATAAAGACGATACCTCCTCTGTTGACATGTCAAGTATTTTTTCATGATGTTCCCTTGGAATTACAAGTGAGTGACCAAGATGGATTGGATATCTGTCCATTATGGCAATATGCGTTTTGTCTTCATAGATAATATACGCATTTTTTTTTCCTGCAATTATATCACAGAAAATGCAGTTCATGAGATTCTCTGTTCCTTTATTTTATTTATAGTATGGGCCACCAAAACAAAGCTTTTGTGAAGATGACATCTAAATCTTGGATTATCTTGCCTACATTATACAATGCAAATTTAGCTGAATTTATCAACATGAAATACATGAAAATACAATCAGCCAATGAGTTAGACGCATGTTGGATTTTTATGATTTTTTGACGGGTTTTTATAATTTGGACATGAGTTACATATTCAAAGCCAGATAAGCTAGAGACTATAGAAAACGCTTATGTATATGAGGCATCAACACTCGATAATGCACAAGCGAATTGTCAAAATTGCAAGCGCCGTAGTCGCTGCATTAGTTCTAACGCTTGTGGGAGCTAATTCATCGGTTTATGCACTATCAGGTTACGGGGTATCTGATGCACCATCATTTGGTAGTACATATGCCGGGTCTGCACTGGGCGGTACTCCATTGTCCTATAGCGATGGCTTGACCATTAATGGAAATACCTATGACATATCCAAGAACATACAAACAGTACCAACCGCAACACTTTACGTTGGTGCACCTGCAACCATAACAGTCAAACTATGGGAATATGGAGGTACGTATAAAATTCAAGGAATAGCCATGTTTCTCAATGTACGAGGCTATAACCCAAATGCGGGAACTAGCGATACATGGGTACAGTATTCCAAAGTAACTGGAGTTACTGTGCATGATCCTCATGGTCTTCTAGGTACTACTACAGCCGACGTCAAGTATGACCAAAACTTCATGTATGTGACCTTCCACCTGATGCCAAACAAGCCAATGAATACATCATGGATTATTTTCACAGCATGGGATAATCAGATGTCAGTCAATTCTGCCAAGATAAGTAACGCAGTAAACTTCTCATACACACCATTTGGATACCATTAAGTTCAACTCCCTCAAGTTTCATAACTTTTTTTAATTACTTTTCTTTTGTCCGCGTCACCAGACAAACCAGATCTTGCTCAGTTTCACATTATCAGATATAGTTAATTAGGGTGGAATTTTGACGTTTATCGTTAAATGGGCAAAAAAGAAAGAGAAGAGCGCGAGCAGGAACGTGAAAGCTTTTACGAAAAACGTCAGAAACAGCAATTCAAGTACAAGGCAATTGGAATAGGAGTATTAGCTGGCGTAGCATTGGTTCTTGCCATTTCAAGCTACAATTTTTACGAATTATCTACTCAGGTAGTACCACACGGCGTTCCCCCAGGAGCAGGACCACTCGGAAATGTAAACATACATGCCGGAATACTAACCATGATTTACGGTCAACAGTTCGATTATTCTTCCAGTGCATATCAGGTAAAAAACGCATACATCGATTTTGAAAAGGACGACGGAGAAACAATTCACATGCATGCGGCAAATGTAACTCTTGGCTTTCTGTTTAATTCATTACACATAGGGTTGACTGACAAGTGTTTTACATTCCCTGACACACGTAACTTTTGTACAGATGACAAATATGGCCTCAAGTTATTCATAAACCACCATCAACTCCAAGACATTAGCAATTACGTCATAAAAGAGAACGATCGAATACTCATATCTTATGGAAATGAGAACTCGACTCAGATAGATGCACAGTTAGCAAAATTAGATTCCTTTACTCTTACACCTTAAGGCTCACTTAGAGCATCCTTTAGTACCTTGAATTCTTCAATTGCAATCTCGCCTTTAGCCAATCTGTGTTTTAGAATAACTAGTGCATAATCTCCTTTAGTTTCATCAGCATCTTGGGTGATCGACGAAGATTCAAGACTTGAAGTCATTCCAGATTTAGAAGCACTCATCTTTTTACGATATAAGATAAATCCTACTATGCCCGCGCCACAGATAGCCATGACGGGATAAAGAATATTTTTAAAATCATAACCATTTTGAGGTTTTTCTGAACCTGTTGGTGCATAATTAACTTTAGTCAAAGTAAGTGTGTCGTTAATAGTCACACCTTCATGCAATACATACTCATGTAGTTGATTAGAGGTTTGTAATGAGACATTACTTTCATTAGTGTTTTGAGAGAAGGGCATATTATTTTGAGTTGCTGGTATCTGGTGAACTATTGGCGATCCATTTGGAGAAAAATCAAAAAGTACAGTCTTGCCTCCAGATTCATCATTAACAAATGCTGTAGCACTATATGCTCCTGCAAGTGAGAATTGTGTCTGATCATCAGTGTTAACAGTTATCTGGAAACTTCCATCAGATGAAGAAGAGTTACCAGTAATCAAGACAAGTTTACCATGGGGATCATGAATTACAAGATTTACTGCTTTTTGAGAGTCTGCACTATTTACTGTTCCCGTGAAATATATGTTCATGTCTATAGCATATAACGTTCTATCAATGTGTAAAGATGTCACTTCAGCATATGCCGGAATGACAGCCAAGGAGAATAGGCCTAGCGCCAATAGTGACATGATATACCCTATCATCATGTCATTCCAATGACAAAAATTATTAAAAATAGGTAGAATTGTGAAGAAGTGCTAATTAAATGAGAAATAATTGACCAATTCAGGCCCCTAAAATGAAGTCAAGATGAGCCTTCTGAAAATATATCTTACCTATAAGACAGAAAATCATGTGTTTTTCAAAAGGGTTTTTGAATATAAGGTTAGAAATATCAAGGCATATGAGTTTTGGCGGAGTAAACATCTACATTTCTTGCAAGTAACACCAAAAGTAAAACAAACTTTTAATCACATCTGCGTTGAAATGAGTTTTTGATTCAAAATGGCAAAGTACAAAATGTGCTATCTAATTTAAAGAGCCAGATTGAGCAATAAAGCAACACCGCAACTCGGAACTTTAATCCCATTAACAATGTTAACCATTTGTGTTTTATTCCTTTGGCATATCCCCGCTCATGCAGACGCACAATCCAGCCAAACTGTAATTACTTCATCTGGTACTAGTACACCTATCCAGTTTGACAAAAAAATCTTTTCTTGGACAGATCGTGTTAACATTACTATATATGCACCAGATTTCAATTCTGACCCAAACCTGATTGACATTATCGGGGATACACAAGATGATAAAGTAAACGTGTGTACCACCGGGCATTGTATACCATATAGACTAGTTGAGACCGGTGTCAATACTGGTATTTTTTCTGGATATGTTGATCTTACAGGAGACCCCAGTCAAAAAGGATCAATAGGAATTGACGGGAATGGGGAAAATCCACCTGGTACAATGTCTACATGCAATAACATATGCGGCCCCACTGATGGCATGCTCCCAAGTACTGGAAATGATGGAATCTCAGTCTCGTTTGAATATTCACGAGATCAGACAGTCACAGGCTCTGCACTCATTAGATGGCACATGGGAGAAATCCAGTGGTTACAGCCAGATTATCCTTCAAATGGCCAAGGAATATTACAAGTTGTTGACCCTGACATGAGTTTGAATCCAGACGCAATAAACAAATTTGATACAAGTGTCTGGTCAGATTCTGATTCTGGCGGTACCAAGATTACCATGACTGAAACAGATGTAGGATCAGGCATTTTTCAAGGCGCGGTGGACTTTACCACACAGTACCCTTCTTCGGGAAACAGATTACATGTATCTAATGGAGATGGCGTTACAGGAGAATACATTGATAGAACCTTGCCTCCACCATACTCTTCAACTGATCAATCACGATTACTTGCAACCACTACGATTGGTACAATCCTACCACCGCTAGAAAGAGTTCCTGTCAGCAATGCAAGAATGATTGATTCCACCGGAAAAACTCTCTATAAGGTAATGACAGGTCAGCAAGTACAAATCGTATCAGACGTTACAAACAGAGTAAACAAAGATCAATCATTTGCCTATCTTGTACAAATTCAAAACAGTGATGGAATCACTCTTTCATTGTCCTGGATAACTGGTTCGCTATTACCTAACCAAAACATGAGCTTGAGTCAATCATGGATACCAAAATCTTCTGGAACATATACGGCTCAGATATTTGTGTGGCAGGGAGTAACAAATCCCAATGCATTGTCACCTCCATTAACACTACAAATTCCTACATCATAGCCTGAATCTCAATTGTATCCTGCATGTAAATATGTTGAATGTAATCTTGGGACATTAGAAATATAGCAAGAACATCTCAAGATATGTAAAACTAGGCAATCTTGTTTAAATTGAAAACATGATTGATTACAACTAAGATCAAAACCAAATACATGAATTACAGTTTTCACATATCTTTCAGAAAAAACAATTTGTCAAATCAAAATCAACTTTTAATCAATCCTTGAGAAGGCTAAAATTATACCACATGTGAGAACTGTTATCTAATGGAAATATCAAGTCGAAATGTAGTTGAAGGACCCTCAAGGGCCCCCCACAGGGCAATGTACAAGGCCACCGGGTTAACAGATAATGATCTTGAAAAACCATTCGTAGGAGTATCACATACAGGTAATGAAGCCACTCCATGCAACATTCACCTTGGCAGGTTGGCCATACATGCAAAGGCTGGAGTTCAGGAGGCCGGTGGAACTCCACGAGAATTTTCCACAATTGCAGTAAGTGATGGAATAGCCATGGGTCATGAAGGTATGAAGTCTTCTCTAGTCAGTAGAGAAATTATTGCAGATTCTATAGAATTAATGGTCAGAGCACATCAATATGATGGGCTTGTAGGCATAGCAGGTTGCGACAAGAGCTTACCAGGCTCCATGATGGCAATGGCGCGATTAAACATTCCGTCAGTTTTTGTGTACGGCGGAACCATAATGCCTGGAATGTACGAAGGAAAACAAGTTACAATTCAAGATGTCTACGAAGCTGTGGGGGCTTATGATGCTGGTCAGTTGACGCTAGAAGCTCTCAAGAATTTAGAAAATGTTGCTTGTCCAAACGCCGGTTCTTGTGGAGGAATGTATACAGCAAATACCATGGCATCAATTAGTGAGGCCATAGGACTCGCATTACCTGGAAGCGCGTCACCGCCTGCAGAAGATCCTAGAAGAGAAAAATTTGTCTACCAGAGCGGTAAGGCCGTAATGAATTTACTTGAAAATGGAATAAGACCCAAAGACATTCTCACCTACGAGGCATTTGAGAACGCAATAACTATTGCAAATGCCATAGGAGGCTCTACAAATGCGGTGTTACATCTTTTAGCTTTATCTAGAGAAATTGGCGTAAACCTAACTCTTGAAGACTTTGAAAAAGTAAGAAAACGAACTCCTCATATTGCGGACATGAGACCAGGAGGATTTTATGTTATGCTAGATCTTGACAAGATAGGCGGCATTCCACTAGTAATGAAGAATCTGCAGAAAAAGAATCTTTTAAATGAAAATGCTTTAACTGTGACAGGAATGACATTGAAGCAAAATTTAGATTCGATCCAACTTTCATTTGGTGAAAATCAAAAAGTTCTGAGGTCTATAGATACACCAATTCATGATGTGGGAACTCTAACTATACTTAGGGGCTCGCTTGCTCCAGAGGGCGCAGTTGTCAAAGTGGCCGGAATGCATACGACAGAGTTCATAGGTAAAGCCAGAGTATTTGACAGGGAGGAAGATGCGTTTGATGCAATATCAAAGCGTGAGATTAAAGAAAATGATGTGGTAGTAATCAGATATGAAGGTCCAAAGGGAGGCCCTGGCATGAGAGAGATGCTTGGCGTCACAGCAGCTCTAGTTGGACAAAAATTAGGTGAAAAAGTAGCCCTTGTTACAGATGGAAGATTCTCAGGCGCCACCCGCGGTTTGATGATAGGACATGTCTCCCCAGAAGCTGCAATAGGTGGAACTATTGCACTGGTAAAAGACGGGGACGAAATTAGAATCAACATAGAAAAAAACAGCGTCGACCTTATTGTACCTGAAACCGATCTTGCTGAAAGAAGAAAACAATGGAAGCCAAGAAAGCCAAATTATGAGAAAGGGGCATTGGCAAAATTTGCCTCACTTGTTACTTCCGCATCCGAAGGGGCAATAACAAAACCCAAGTGGTAAACTATAGAATGGTGTTTTCAGTAATCTTTTGGAAGATGGTACTGACAGAAAAATCTCATTTTTTGTCCCACCTGTTTGGCAGTTACAGAAATTCCTTCATCTAAGCTCTTATCACATATAGTACACATTGCCTCTTTCACCGTCGATTTTACTGATGTTCTTCTTTTAGAAAAATACAAGTCTTGGAAGAGCAGGGTTCTACTCCGATCTACGTGCGAAACCAATACCTGAGACATATATCATAGATCGCATCAATAGCATATAAAGGTACCGTACCATACCGTAATTTTTTAGGTTGAAAAATGACTTAATTTTAAATAGAGTCCGAACCAGAGGGTCTACATGGGTGACCACATTTGGGCATTCAAACCTTAAGATAATACCCCTAGATTATTCTGACTCCCAATTTGATCTGTATAATAAAATTTCAAGAAAATTTGATTATTCTTTTCTCTTCGAATCATTAACTGGACCAGAGGAGCTTGCAGAGACTTCAATCATGGGGTTTGACCCTACAATCGTGGCAAAGTGTTTTACAGATAGAGTGATACTCCATTACAAAAAAGGTACATCGACTGTAATCGAGACAAAAGATCCGTTGTCTGAAATCAAGAAACTTCTCTATCAAGTCCCGGATCAGAAATACCGATACGTCGGAGGCGCTGTAGGTGCCATTAACTATGACGCGGTAAGATCATGGGAAAAAATTCCAAATTCACATGGTGAAAATAGCTTGCCCATAATGGAATTTGGAATCTACGATGATGGAATTCTCTACGACAACAAACAAAAAAAATTATTTTATTTCTACTATGATACAAACAGAATAAACAGATTTACTTATGATGATACTGACTTTGACGCATTTTCCCTATCTGAGATCAAAGAAAATATGGATAGAGAGTATTTTGAGAAAATAGTAAAGAAAGCAAAACAGTATATCCATGACGGAGACATTTTTCAAGTTGTACTTTCAAAAAAATTTAATTTCAATGCAAGTGGTGACCTTCTAAAGGTCTACAAATCACTAAGACAGATCAATCCTTCGCCATATCTTTACCACATAAAGTTAGGCAATAGAACAATGATAGGTTCCAGTCCAGAGATGTTATTACGTATAACTGGAAATACCGTTGAAACATTCCCCATAGCTGGAACGCGGTCAATTACAAGCGATGAAAAGAAAAACGAATCCATGAAGGAAGAACTGCTACATGATGAAAAAGAATTAGCAGAGCACACCATGTTAGTAGATCTAGGACGTAACGATATTGGGAGAGTTTGCAGATATGGTTCTGTATATGTAAAAGAGTTAATGGCAGTGAAGAGATTCAGTCACGTGCAACACATGGTGACTCATGTAGTAGGCATGCTTGATAAAAAATATGATATGTTTGATGCTATCAAGGCGGTATTTCCAGCCGGAACCGTATCGGGTGCTCCCAAGATTCGCGCCATGGAAATAATAGATGAATTGGAACCAGACGCAAGAGGACCTTACGCCGGTGCCGTAGGATATTTTTCTTTTAATGGATGTTGTGATTTCGCAATTGCAATAAGAACAATTTTCATGGATGGGACACATGGTTTTGTACAGACAGGAGCAGGGATTGTTTCGGATTCAGTGGCTGAAAATGAGTGGATGGAGACCCAGCACAAAGCAAATGCCATGATATCAGCATTGAAGGAGGCTGCCAAATGAAATTTTTAATTATTGATAATTATGACTCGTTTGTGTATAACATAGCTCAACTGCTAGGCGAATTAGGAGTCAATTCAGATGTAATTAGAAATGACAAAATAACATTGGATGAGATTAAAAAAGGAAATTATGATGCAATAATTATCTCGCCTGGACCTGGAACACCAGAAAATGAAAAGTATTTCGGTATTTGTACCAAAGTGATAAAAGAATTAGGCCCTACAAAACCGATTCTTGGAGTTTGTCTAGGTCATCAAGGAATAATACATGCATTTGGAGGCAAAGTTGTAAATGCAGGAAATGTCAGACATGGAAAAACTAGCCCCATTAAACATTATGAATCTCCGTTATTTGAAGGAGTTCAGAACCCATTTAGGGCCACAAGATACCATTCTCTTGTAGGAGACAAAACAATAATTCCAGATGATCTTAAAGTGACTGCAGTTGCACAAGACGACAAGGAGATAATGGCAATAAGTCACAAGAAATATCTTATCGAAGGCGTCCAATTCCATCCAGAATCCATCATGACAGGAGAAGGCAAGAAGATTTTAGGTAATTTCATAAAGTTGATTAAAAAATGATTTCAGAAACAATAACAAAACTTTCAGATAACAAAGATCTAAGCTATAGCGAAATGCGCAATATCATGAATGACATACTTGATGGCGAGGTATCGGTTCAAGATACCGCAAATTTTCTCAAGAATCTTACTGCAAAAGGCGAATCCAATGACGAGCTTTTAGCAATGCTTGACATGATGCAAGAACATGCAATACACATAGAACCAAAATGCAATGGAAGAATAATTGATGTGTGTGGCACCGGAGGGGATAAAATGAGGACATTTAATGTCTCAACAACTGCATCATTTGTCATTGCAGCAGGGGGAGTAAATGTAGCAAAACATGGAAACAGGTCTACTTCCGGCATAAGCGGCAGTGCCGACATATTCGAATATTTTGGATACGACCTGAACATGGAACCAACCAAGATCAAGGACATAATTGAAAAATTCAATATTGGATTCATGTTTGCCCAGAAATTCCATCCAGCTATGAAAAATGTTGCAGAAGCAAGAAAACTGCTAGGGATAAGAACCGCCTTTAATTTACTTGGTCCCTTGAGCAACCCCGCACAAGTCAAAAATCAGCTAGTAGGTGTATCCGCACCTGCTTACTTGCAACGTGTCATAACACTACTAAAGTCTCGGGGTGCTGAGAATGCGATGACTGTGATTTCAAGCGATGGGTTAGATGAGTTATCTACCACTTCAAAAAACTATATTTATCATTTAAAAAACGGCGAAATTCATAATTTTGTACTAGCGCCCTCCGAGATTGGACTGACAAAAGCTAGCCTCAACGATATTCAGATATCAACTAGAGACGATGCAATAAGATCATTTGTTTCAGTTCTAAACGGTACTGGAAAAAAAGCAATGATAGAGGTTACAGCATTAAATGCAGCCGCTGGATTTATCGTAGGAGGAATCTCAGATAAATTTAGCGAGGCGCTAGAAATTGCATTTGATACAATACACAGTGGAAAATCATTTGGTCTCTTTAGAAATTTTATCAAATATTGCGGGGATGTTAGCAAATTGGAGGAATTTGAGAGCAATTGAAAGACATGCTAGAAAAACTTGCAGAAAATTCACAGAAAGCAATCAATGAAAGAGTTTACGATGTAGAGCACCGACTGGCAAAATCTGATAAAAATATTATAGACGAGATTAGAAAAAACACCCATGCGTCACTTATAACCGAAGTAAAATTTTCGTCGCCATCTCTTGGCGACATACGACCAATTTCAGACCCTGTAACTATTGCAAAAACAATGATAGATGGAGGCGCCATAGGGCTATCTGTTTTAACCCAGCCCCATCTCTTTCACGGATCCCCTCAATTTTTTGCAGAAATCCGTCCACATGTTAGAGCGCCTTTATTGATGAAGGACATAGTAATAGACAAGATACAGATTGATGCTGCAGAGAGGTTAGGTGCAGACATTGTTCTTTTAATTCAGTCAATCTTTGACAAAAAACTTGCAAAAGAAATAGATGAATTTGTAGATTATGCACACAAAAAGAATCTTCTTGTACTAATAGAATCTCACACAAAAAATGAATTTCTTCATTCCATTGATACACAGGCAGACTTGCTTGGAATAAACAATCGTAATCTGGATACATTAGAGATAGATCTAAAGACAACAGAGACAGTTCTCAAAGATCAAAAAAGAGACAGCAGGATAATCATCTCTGAGAGCGGCATAGAAACAGCCCATGATGTCAGATTTCTCAGCCAGCATGGCGCCAATGCCTTCCTTGTGGGCAGCAGCATTATGAAGAGTAAAGATATCAAGGGATTAGTTTCAAGTTTGGTGTTAGCAATATGAAATTAGAGTACCCAAAAAATGGCAAATTTGGAGAATTTGGAGGTCGATTCATACCTGAAACTCTAGTTCCAGCAGTAGAAGAGTTAGAACAGGCATATCTGAAATTCAAAGACGACGAGGACTTTAAACAAGAATTAGACTATTATTTACGAGAATATGCTGGGAGACCTACCCCACTTTATCTTGCTAAAAACCTCTCAGAATTTGTCGGTGGTGCCAAGATCTACCTAAAAAGAGAAGATCTGCTACATGGCGGAGCCCACAAGATCAACAACACTCTAGGACAAGGACTTTTAGCAAAAAGAATGAAGAAGAAAAGAATAATTGCAGAGACAGGGGCGGGCCAACATGGCGTAGCAACCGCCATGGCATGTGCAACTCTTGGATTACAATCTGAAGTTTACATGGGATACAAAGATACTCAACGGCAGAAATTGAATGTTTTCAGAATGAAGCTTTTGGGTTCAGTTGTGCATCCAGTAAAAGAAGGGACGCAGACTCTCAAAGATGCAATCAATGAAGCAATACGAGACTGGATAACAAATGTAAAGACAACATACTATCTTTTAGGATCAGCTGTTGGGCCTCATCCATATCCAGTAATGGTTAGAGATTTTCAATCAGTCATAGGAAATGAAATACTATCTCAGATGAAAGATCTTGAAAAGAAATCGCCTGATTCAGTAGTGGCTTGTGTGGGCGGCGGATCAAATGCAATTGGAACGTTCTATCCACTTATTGATGAAGATACCAGTATGTTTGGTATCGAAGCTGGTGGAGCTGGGATTAGAACAGATCGCCATTCTGCAACACTTGCAGCAGGATCAAAGGGGGTTCTTCATGGCATGCTAACCTACCTTCTGCAGGACAAGTATGGACAGATACAAGACACACATAGCATAGCTGCAGGATTAGATTATCCAGGAGTAGGACCCGAGCATTCGTATCTAAAGGATTCAAAAAGAGTAACATATGATGCCATAAACGATGATGATGCCATACGTGCTTTCTTAATGCTATCAAAATATGAGGGAATCATACCGGCCTTAGAGTCATCACATGCGGTGGCGTATGCAATGAAATTAGCAAGAAAGATGTCAAAGAGTGAGACTATTGTGATTACCTTGTCTGGACGTGGTGACAAGGACGTTGAAGTTGTGGAAAAATATTTGAGTGAAAATGTCAAGAATTCAAGATAAATTCTCAGAGCTTAAATCCAAGAATCAAAAAGCGTTCATAGCCTATGCCATGGCAGGTTATCCTAGCGACAGGGAAACAATATCTACAGTGAAAAGCTTGGTAAAAGGTGGAGCTGATATTATTGAACTTGGGTTGCCGTTCTCAGACCCTCTAGCAGACGGTCCTGTCATCCAAAATGCCAGCTTTCGCGCGTTACAGAAGGGAATGAATCTTGACAGATTTGTAAATCTGGCAAAAAAAATTCGAAAGGAAACCAGTGTACCGCTTGTCTTGATGACATATACCAATCTGGCGTATAGTCATGGATATGACAAGTTCATTTCAACCGTAAAAAAAGCAGGAATTGATGGGTTGATACTACCAGATATGTCCATTGAAGAATCCGATCATTATCTAGATATTGTTCGAAAAAACAAGATGGATGCCATTTTCCTCATATCCCCCAATACCTCTGAAGAGAGAATAAAGAAAATTTCAAGGATATCATCTGGTTTTGTATATTTGGTTTCAGTATACGGTACAACTGGAACGCAGCAGCAATTTCAACAATATACGCTAGATGCTATAAAAAATGCAAAAAAGACGCTGGATGGCAAAATACCTCTAGGGGTAGGTTTCGGGGTTAACAATGCAGAGCAGGCAAGACTAATTTTACGAACAGGCGCAGATGCCATAATTGTAGCAAGTGCATTTTTGCGTTTAATTGAAAAAACCCCTAAGACAAGGATCCAATCAAAGATAACGGCATTTGCAAAAAGTCTGAAAAAAGCAACGATCTCAGAATAAGAAATAAAAATACCATCAATCCATCATAGATATGCAGTCAGAAACTAAGTACATTTTTGTAACAGGAGGAGTGATGTCAGGGCTTGGCAAAGGTGTTGTTTCGTCATCCATAGCAAAACTCCTTCAACTTTCAAACCAGAAGGTGTCTTGTGTTAAGATCGATCCCTATCTGAATTATGATGCCGGAACCATGAACCCAGTTGCTCATGGCGAGGTGTTTGTCACTGACGACGGAGGCGAATGCGATATGGACATTGGCAATTATGAGCGGTTCCTAAATCAAAACATACCAAAAACACACAACATCACTACAGCCCAGATCTACTCAAGTGTGATAGAGTCTGAAAGACGGGGAGAATACTTGGGCGCATGTGTTCAGATAATACCCCATGTGACAGATGCCATCAAGGACAGGATTAGAGGGATCGCAAAGAGTGAGGACCTAGATGTGCTAGTGGTAGAATGCGGCGGTACCGTAGGCGACATTGAAAGTCTGCCATTCCTAGAAGCGCTAAGACAAATGAGATTAGAGGAAGGATCTGATAATGTAGTTTTTGTTCATGTTACACTGGCACCGTCCCTTGATGTAGTAGGCGAACAAAAGACAAAGCCTACTCAACATAGTGTTCAGGAACTAAGAAGAATCGGTATTCAGCCCGACTTGATGGCAGTAAGATGCAGTAGGCCACTTGAAACTTCGGCAAAGAGAAAAATTTCATTGTTTTCTAACGTTTCTGAAAAAGACGTATTCTCATGTCATGATGCAGAATCTATACTAATGATACCACAAATGTTGTATGATCAAGGAATTATCGATGTAATTTTTAAAAAATTTGGCAAGGTTGGACTTGTAAATACTTCAACTAATTGGGACAAGTGGAATGCCATAGTGAATTCATTTGTTAACGTAAAAGACCAGGTAAAGATAGCCATGGTTGGCAAGTATGTCAAATTGGCAGATAGCTATGTCAGTGTAAATCATGCACTAAAGCATGCAGGATCCAAGATTGGCAAGAATGTAATAATAGACTGGATAGATTCTGAAGAATTGAACGGCGATATTGATAAGCTTTCACAATATCACGGAATTATTGTTCCCGGGGGATTTGGCGAACGCGGTGCCGAAGGAATAATCAGAACGGCAAATTTCGCACGAGAGAAAAACATTCCATACCTTGGCATATGTTTTGGATTTCAACT
Organism: Nitrosotalea sp.; assembly: GCA_050749405.1. Classification (GTDB taxonomy): domain Archaea; phylum Thermoproteota; class Nitrososphaeria; order Nitrososphaerales; family Nitrosopumilaceae; genus Nitrosotalea. The sequence continues at coordinate 8,278 of JBOGRD010000007.1, read as the reverse complement.
GGCAGCTGTTGCATTTGGTCGATATGTATGTGGTTTGTCAGGTGCAAATTCAACCGAGATCAATCCAAATACGCAAGATCCTGTAATAGATCTTCTACCAGAACAAAAATTCATTGAAAACAAAGGTGGTTCTCTTAGACTGGGGGCAAACGAAATTAAAGTAGAGAATAACACTCTTGGGTTCAAGATTTACAAATCAAATACCATCTTTAAGAGACACAGACACAGATACGAATTTAATCAAAAATATCTAGAGGTATTCAATTCAAAAGGGTTACAATTCTCAGGATATAGCGATAACAAAAAACGTATGGAAATTCTTGAAATTCCAAATCACAAATTCTATCTAGGAGTACAATTCCATCCTGAATTTAGCAGTAGGCCAGGATATCCAGAGGAGTCATTTGAGGCGTTCATACAAGCTGCCTCTAATGCATGATCATTTCGGGATTTCGTAGATTCGTTGTCTAGTATCTCGGAGTGAGACTCTTCTTTTTACGTAGCCTTTGTCAAGTAAGTGTCTAAGTGCTAGTCTTACAGTCCTATCTGGAAGCAGAGTTTTTGCCACTAGTTCCTTTTGGGTAAGAGATCCTTCATATTCTAATGTTTTAAGTAACAACTTTGAACTTGGTGGCATGTTTAATAGTTCATCGGCAAGTTGTACTTTTTTTGCCAAAGCAGAAACTGTGGTTGAATCCTTTTTCATACGAATAACGTTAGCTGATTGCGAGAAATTAGTACACTCTACAGTCTTATCAACTTTGAATCTATCTTTTCCATCCATCACAACCTCGCATCTCAGGCTAGATGATATATCATCAATCTCGATGAAACTGTCTTCTGGTACTATCAATGGGCGTCTTGTTATATCAAGAGAGTTTACTGATACTATACAGAACACTTTAGAACCTTGGTATACTGCAGGTCCCCCTGCAGACATTGAATATGCAGATGAGCCAATAGGAGTAGACACAATCAAGCCATCACTGCTATCATGCCAGAATTCCTCCCCGTTTACACGTAAAACATGTTCCATCAAAGTTGCGCTTTTTGAAGAAAAAATTGCTACGTCATTTAGTGCAGGATAAACACTTTTGCCATCAATTTTAATTCCCACCCTAGTCAGACGCTCTATCGTAAAATCACCTTTTTTTAGTCTGTTGAGATAAATTGGAAATTCCTTAAGATCAGTCTGAGCCAGATAACCACTTGATTCAAATTCATTAATTCCTAAGACTGGTATCGTGCTATTGATAAAACGGTGAAAGTATGATCTAACTCCGCGATCTCCTCCTGTTACAATCACATAGTCAACCTCTTTTCCAAAGGTTTTGTTAGTAAGAATACTGGATTCAATTCCATGATTTTCAAGTGACTGTTTGACCGACTTTACAGTTGGGTCTTGATCTTGACTGTAAATGGCCACTTTCACATCAAAGACTGAACCCTTGCACAATAAAAGCCTAAACTTGTGAGAACTTTACTAGATTATACAGATACGCTGCGTTTTGTTGAATACTACCTGAATTTGGTATTTTTGATATGCCTATAGCTTTTGTCTCTAATGCTGCTTGAGCCGCTCCAACTGCAAAACAAATGGCCCATAGAGCGTCTTTTTCTTTCAGATACGAACATGCGAATGCAGCACAGAATATGTCTCCCACACCAGTTGTATCGCCAATCTCCATATTTGGAATGCGCAAATTATACAACCTGTCTTTGACTAGCATTGTTATGTCTTGCTTGTTGGTGTAAAGAACATATTTCACTCCTTTCTTTTGCAATGCAAGCATTGCTTCCTTTTCCTTCAAACCTGTAAGATAGAAAGCCTCATCGGGGTCTGTTTTTATTGCTGTTATTTTCGATATGTCAAGCAATGTTTTTTCAAGATAAATCTTGCCATTGTCATCAACACGACGCAGGAATCCTTGCGGATCAAATAGAAAAAAATCAGAATTATCCCTTACTTGATCAAGTGTTTCCTCGGATACTTCGTCAAAGACAGGACTTACAATGAAACCGTCTGCGTCAGAATTAATGAATTCTATTTGATCACATTTTGCCTTGAGATGTAACTCTCGTTCTGCGCCAAGAACATGCAATGAAAAACGAGTAGTGGGATTATTCGAAGATGCGTTCTGTGGAAGGAATAGACCCTTGGCCTCAAGATCGTGCTTGAATTTGAAATCAGGCCCAACTTTAGTTTGCAGTTCCACACCAAATTTCATATTTTTTGCGGTAATTCCACAATAGATAGCAGGTCCTCCAGGTGTTTCTACTACTTGCCCATTTCTTGATATCTCATCCATAGTGCAATGTGACAATATTGAAAGTTTCATTGATTGTTTCGTAATCTCTTTCCATTTAGTTCTTTTTCTGGATTTGCCTTTTAAGACAAAAAAAGCAAATGGCGGGGTTTTTTCTATGATGAATTCATTAGGATTGGGTCCTGCTCAACACATGCCTCATACCTATCCCAATGTTGCAGGCATCTACGAATTTGTAAAGGAATAATCAAAATATTTGTTATAAAATTGTCTGGTCAAATGCGTTTATTTAGAGGCACATTACAGGTACCATATATGCCATTAAAGCGTGCAAGTAGAGGCAGAAAGAAAGGTGGAAAGGGATCCTCTGATCGTGTACAATGTTCTAACTGTGGCGCGACAGTACCACGTGACAAGGCAAAGAAAGTAACATCAAGATTGAATCTGGTAGAACATAGCTTGGCTAAAGAACTTAGAGCTCAGGGAGCTTACATCGCATCACCTACTGTATTGAAGCATTATTGCATCTCATGTGCAATCCACTTTGGCATACTGAAGATTAGATCAGCAGATTCCAGACGTCAGACTGGCAGACTACGCTAGTCTTTTATCTTTTTAGATGTAGCAACCATTCTTTGAACAAATGTGATTCCAGCGATAATGATTACTATAATGACAGCGTAATTGAGAAAAACTGCTCCTGCCATTCCGACTATTGCGATTACAAGCAATCTTTCTGCTCGCTCACCTATTCCTATTCCCTGTAGCTGAATGCCTAGCGCTTCTGCCCTTGCTCTAGTATAACTTACAAGCAACGATAAAGTGATTGCTAAAAGAACTAGATAACCTTCAGAATAATTTCCAACTAGTATGCCAAGAAATATTGCAACTTCTGCAATCTTGTCAAAAACAGAATCTAGAAATGCACCTTTTTTAGATGTCTTTCCTGTGATTCGCGCTACTTGACCGTCCACGATATCAAAAAACCCAGAAATTAAAAGCAGAACACCACCAATTACAAACGAATACTGTAAATGAATTCCATAAACTATCGCAGATGCAAATGCAAATGCAAGACCTACTGCCGTCCAGAAATTTGCAGAAAGGCCAGTGGAAGCAAAAGCTTTTCCTATGTTCTGTAGAATCGGTTTTAGGCTCTCTCTGAAATTGTTAAGCATCTTGACTCTCAATCGTTCTTTGGGATTAAAGCGTTTACGCCTTCACAAATGGACCAAAAATACTCAAATAACATAGGGTAGAATAACTCGCATGGGCATCATAGCCAAAGGTGCAAAGTGTAATGTCATTGGTTGTGATAAAGACGGATTGCGTTCTTTGACCACTTCCAAGGTTGAAGGCACTGGCTTGAGTATTTCTGACGTTGGAAAGAAAACAGCACTATGCAAAGAACACTACAAAGAATGGAAAAAGGCAACCAAAGACGAACGCGATATTGAGAGGGCTAGATACGATAGATTTTAGCCATCTTTTTTTATTCTCAGGCTTCAAAATTATTTGAACAGATTTTTTGGAAAATGCAATCATGTGCAATCTGGAATACCCCAAATGTGGTACTAATGCCAAAAACGAGAGCCTTTATAATGCCCGGATTTGTCAGACAATTCGATGAAGTCAAAACCAATGGGCGCACTGTTTGGTATTTTGGCGCTAGTTGCTATCATTGCAATAGCTCAACCAGCTTATGCAGCGAATGTCCAAGTGACAATTAGTAAAGGGGCAAGCGCAACTAATGGTACTTGTTCAACAACAGACTGTTTTAATCCAAACGTGGTAAATGTCAACGTAGGTGACACAGTCACGTGGACAAATGCAGATACTGTTGGGCACACTGCAACGAGTGGACAACCAACTGACAATACAACTGGCACTGTCTTTGACAGCGGTTTGATTTTAGCTGGCAAGTCTTACACAACAACAACTCCTTTCACCACACCAGGTACATACAATTACTTTTGTATGGTTCATCCATGGATGGTAGGTCAAGTGATTGTCGGAGCAGGAGCAACTAACCAACCAAGTAGTGGGAACAATATGACAGGCATGAACATGACTAATAGCACATCGTCAGGAAATCTGACAGTACCCGAATTTGGTCCTGTAGCGTCACTAGTTCTTGTAATTGCAATTGTTAGCGTAATTGCATTCACAGCAAAGACTAGAGGCTTACCAAAGCTCTAGATCTCCATTTTTCTATTTTTAATTTGCGCTATTTTTTCATGCTCTTCTTATTGTTAAAATACGAACTGGCAAGATCTTTGTAATACTTGTCCAATTTCTTGTACAGGCGTTTTGGTTTCCTAGATTTTTCAGTGCTTAACGCATAAAGACAGAGTACTGGGAATGCGATAGTTGCATCAGCGTACACCATTATAACATCCTCATGTGCATCTTTTACTTTGCCCCAGCTTTTTCCTTCTTGCAACGTAGCCCCAGACAAGCCACCAGTATCTGGCCGTGCATCAGTTATCTGGATTATGTAATTTTGCCCACCATGACCCAGACCAAGTATTTGATCTAAAAGAGGTCCTGTTTGTTGTGCAGTGTTTTTTGGCACTCCACCGCCCAACTCAACTATGCCAGATTTTTTCGAGTTGTAAACAATTGCGGCTTGCTCCAATATTTCCCTAACAAAATCTAAATTATATGACTTGTTTGCAAGGCGTAGAGGAGCAAGATCCAATGCAAGTGACGAGTCCTTCAAGGTAGAAATGTAAACAGGCACATCATAGTCATATGCAGTCACTACAAAGCTTTTTTCAGGGTGCTTGGAATGCGCTTTAGAATATTTCCCCATTGCATTACAGAATTCTGCGGTTGTGAACGACTCACCAACGAGACTGTCCGTGAACATTTTTTGGACTATTTTATCTTCTGCTTTTAGTGTCTCTTCCCCCTTGATGTACACATCCCTGATTCTGACAATATCTTTTTCATATAATATCATGTCATCTACTTCAAAATGGCCTTGTTTTACAGGCAAATTCCATGCAAAATGGTCTTCATGATAGACGTTTGCGCCAGTTGATATTATCCAATCAACAAATCCTCGCTCTATCAGTGTTTTAAAGAGTCCGCCAAACCCAACTGGCGTCATTGCTCCAGCTACAGTAAGGCAGATAGTGGCGTCATCCTCAATCATTTTACAATAAAGTTTAGCCGCATCGCCTAGCTGTCTGGCATTGTAGCCCGTACTTGCAAAGATTTCCACTAGATCATCAATTCCCATATTGGGTTTTATTTTTAGATGAGGAATATCTTTTCCATGAAAATTATGATGATCCACGAACGGGTAATCTAATTTTGGGCTAAATAAATACTTGCCAACATCGTTTCAACAGCATATTTTGCCATACACCGCAAAGAGACGGTCATGCAGCAACTAACTTTACTTCTATTGCATGGTGTCGTGATACCTCATTATGCATTGTAACATGCGAATGTTCTTTGAAAACCAAGTTGCATCGGTAACATTTCCATGCAGTCACGCTGTTCATAGTTCCATATCACAATTTTGCTATATAAGACCCGCGTATGATTTCTACCAATGATAAGCACTTAATCAAAAACAATCGATTATGATTTTTGTGAAACCATTTTTCGAGGATTATGCGTTTGGTTCTTGCCAATAGTATTTTAATAACAATCAAGAGACTGAAAATGAATGCGACCTTTCAAGCTAGGCAAATGGAACCTAAATGAACTTGTAACCGACCCTTATTCTCCCTCATTTAAGGTCAGACTGCAAGAGATCGAGTCAAAAGTCAAAGAATTTGAAAAAAATAAGAAAAACCTCGTTTCTAATATTTCGGAAAAAAAATTTGTCTCCATGCTACATGCCTTGGAAGAGATATCGGAAAAGTTTGGCATTGTTTCAGGCTATGCATCGTTGGAATATTCTTCTGATACACAGTCGGACAAGATAACTTCACTCCTTACTAAAATGAGAAAGTTTGGAGCAGAGATTGATAACCGTACTTTGTTTTTTGATCAATGGTGGAAGAAACAACTTGATGAAAAAAATGCACATAGACTAATGCAGCATACAGGCGAATTGCATGAATTTCTCAGGCACAAGAGGACATTGGCGCGATATTCATTATCAGAGCCCGAAGAGAAGATAATAAACACGTTAGATGTCACCGGACACTCTGCCCTTGTAAAGATATATGACAAAATTACCAATGCGTTCCAGTTTACCGTAAAAATTGATGGAAAAACAAGAATCTATACTAGAGAGGAGCTCACCCAACTTGTAAGAAGCCCAAAGGCAAAAACACGCGAGATTGCATACAAATCGCTTCTGTCGCAATTTGACAAAAACAAAGGAGTTCTGGGTGAGATATATCAAAACATTGTTCTGAACTGGAAAGACGAATGTATCCAGATTCGAGGATACACATCTCCCATATCTGTTAGAAACATTGGAAACGATGTAGACGACAAAACTGTCAAGTCACTTATTTCAGTATGTAGAAGTAATGCCGATGTATTTCGAAGATTTTTTTCATTGAAAGGGCGTATTCTAAAAATAAAGAAGCTTCGAAGATATGACTTGTATGCTCCTGTCCAAAAAAAAGAAGAAAAAAAGTACACGTATGACAAGGCAGTAAAGACAGTACTTCAAACCCTTGATAGTTTTAGTCCCACTCTAGGTGAGTTTGCAAAAAAAGTGTTTACAGAAGATCATGTGGATTCTCAGATAAGAATGGGTAAGAGAAGCGGGGCCTTTTGTAGTACAATAGCACCAAGGATAACTCCATTTGTTTTATTAAATTTCAAAGGAAGAACCAATGATGTCTTTACTATGGCACATGAATTAGGACATGCAATACACAGCATTGCTGCATCAGACAAATCAATTTTCATACAGGAAGCATCATTACCGTTAGCTGAAACTGCATCTACATTTTCTGAGATGCTATTGTTTGATAGAATATTAAATCAGGTCTCAGAGGAGGAACAACAACCAATTCTAGTTGAGCATATAGATGATCTCTATGCTACAGTTGGAAGACAGGCCTATTTTACAGTCTTTGAAATGGCCGCGCATCAAAAAATAGGAGAAAGTGCAACGGTACAGGAAATCTCCGAGGAATACATGAGAACATTAAAGGAGCAATTTGGGACATCGCTTTCTATTTCTCCAGATTTTGCAGCAGAATGGACTTGCATTCCCCACTTCTTTCATTCTCCTTTCTATTGTTACTCGTATTCATTTGGAAACCTATTGTCACTTTCTTTATTCCAGCGATACAGAAATGAAGGAAAGTCGTTTGCGGCCACTTATGTGAAGATCCTTACCGCAGGAGGGGCACAAAAACCCGAGGAACTACTCAAAGAGTATGACATAGACATATCATCTGAAAAATTCTGGCAAGAAGGCTTTGACTATATCAAAAGCCAGACTAGAAGGCTTGAAAGAATCATAGATTAAAATCGCCTGGCAACCAAGCGCCCCCAGTTGCCAGGCATGTTCCCCTACGGTTTGAACCGATGTCATTAATCCAAGCGATGCATTATAATTTAAACTATTTGGAACAGATCTAAAACTATTTCGTTAAACGTATTTTATCTAACCAAACTGTATTTGAAAGTATGAAGTCAGGCAGGATTCGAACTAACCTGGAGAGAGATCTTGCGAATCAGTTTAACACCATGACTTTAAAACTAGTTCAAAGTTCTGGTCTAGTGGGAACCAGCCACCATCATGGTTACTATTTTGGACCCACTTTTATAGAAAAACCAATTTTGCCTTTGGTTTTGTAGGATTATTACAATGGAAAAGCAATTCCAAGTTTCAAGGATCTGCTATTTACCAATTTTTATCTTATAAAATACAATCATGGATGCAATACCAATCAACAAAACTGGAACTGCAAATGGAAACTCTGGCACTAGATATGTACCATAAATATACATGACATTTGTACCATTTTCAAAATCAATCTCAAGTGTTCTTGTGTTGTTACTTGTCTGCGATTCATGATACA
>JBOGRD010000006.1:0-100272 GCA_050749405.1 Nitrosotalea sp. | reverse complement strand
TATGGCATAGTCCAGGGGTTTGCCAATGGCCTTCACAAGTACTTCGCCTAGTTTTCCTACTAGTACATTGGTGGCATGTGGTGCGGTCTCTTGATTGAAGAATTCTTTTAGCATTTCTCTTCCCTACTCCGGATTCGTTCAATATTTGATTTAAAAGTTACCAAACGTTTTTCCTCCCTGCTTGATACAATGCGTAGGCAAAAGCTGCAAACATTATCCCAAGAAAAGCAATAATTGGAAGAGTTGCCGCTTTTGGTAAACCTATGATACTACTACCCCATGCATATAGAAAAATCGACATTACATCAAAGACAACAAACATCAGAACATAGGAATAATACTGCATCATGAAATGTGTACGTCCTTCTTCTTTTGGAACTTGACCTGATTCCATAGGAAGAAACTTTACTGGACTGCTAGTTTTTCTAGGTGCAATCATTCTAGAAAGAATCAAGGCCGGACCTGTTGCTACGACTGCAAATCCAAACATTAGTAAAACTGGACTAAAACTACTCGCAGTTTCTCCTACCAAAGTAGCTAACAAGCCAATCGGAGAGTATAAAAATCTATGCACATTCTGCGATCATTATTTTAATTTGAAATGAATTTTTCAGCAATTTTCTACAGATTAATTGATAATCTCTATTAATTAATCGGATAAAATTTTCTAAAAAATTGAGCAATTGAATTCTTGAAAATGATTGATATATGACTATGATGGAACTCTTCTTATGGTAAACGTTGGAGACAGAGCACCGTCTTTTACATTGGTAGACACGGACCTTAAGATGCAAAGTCTAGACGATTTTAAAGGAAAGAAAGTGGTTCTTTCGTTTTTTGTTGCTGCAAGTTCTCCAGTATGCACCAAAGAGATGTGCACGTTCAGAGACAGTTGGGATGAGATCTCAAAACTTGGCGCACAAGTAATTGGCATAAGCAATGATGGACCGTTTGCCAATAAGGCATTTGCAGAAATACATCATCTCAATTTTCCTGTGCTTGGAGATTACAAAAGCCAAACTATCCGAGACTATGAGATACTAATGCCTGATTTGTTACATGTCAAAGGATACGATGCAGCTAAGCGATCTGTCTTTATTGTAGACGAGAAAGGCACTGTTGTGTACAAGTGGGTTTCTGATAATCCCCTGATTGAACCAAACTACCAAGAGATAATCGACTTCCTAAAGAAAGGAAAATAATTTCTCCTTAATTTAATTTTCTTATTTTTAACAATGTATTATTCTATTTCCGCAAGAACGTCATTTTTTGCAACCGATGCCCCTTGTTTTATTTTCAGGGATTTTATCACACCATCCTTGTGTGATTTAATTGAAACCTGCATCTTCATGGACTCTAAAACGCATACTATATCGCCTTTCTTTACATTATCACCTTGCGATACATTTATCGAAACAATTCTTCCAGGAATTTGGCTTTTCAAACTAACTTGAGAATCAGTAGCTGACTCCATACCAGAATTTTTGTAAACGACCTTGTCTAGATCCGGATGTTTGTTAAAAGTTAATTTAACGCCATCTACCACCATTGTAATCTTTGATGTACTATTTTCTAGATATTTTGTAATATGAAATGAATTATCTAGCATAAATTCGATTTTATCATGACCCATGTTTAGAATCTTTAGATTGTGTTCACTATTTCTGATTCTTATAACAAATTCAGTATTTCCAAGCGACTTGACTATTGCGACCTCTAGAGTTTCGCCGGTATTTTCAAGTTTGAACTTCATTTCTAATTCCTATCCAATTGTGTTTTCCAGCCAGGACTGTGTTCCTTATGTGATCTTATTCTATTTTTTAGAAATTCAGAGTGTATTAGTGTAGCAGCTAGGGCAATGTCAGATTTTTGCGACACTTCTTTTTTAAGATCATCACGCAATCTGTCAAGAATCTTGAATCTTTCAAGGAAATCAGTTGATAGATCTCCTGAAATGAACTCTTTACTATCAAGTATAGTCCTATAGAGTGGAATTGCAGTTTCCACTCCTTCTATGTAAAAGTCAGAGAGTGAAGTTTGCATTCTTTGTCTTGCCTCCTCAAAGTTTTGTCCCCATGTGGTAAGTTTTCCCATCAATGAATCATAATATGGCGAGACAGTGCATCCTGGATATAGGTAAGTGTCTACCCTAACTCCTGGGCCTGAGGGAATGTTGACATCGTAAATCCTTCCTGTCGATGGAGCAAAATCAAGAAATGTGTCTTCTGCATTTATTCTGCATTCTATTGCACAACCATTTATCTTCAGATCTTTTTGTTTGAATGGAATTTCTTTTCCATTTGCAATATCAATCTGCAATTTTACAAGATCAAGTCCCGAAACAAACTCAGTTACTGGGTGTTCCACTTGAAGTCTGGCATTTATTTCTATGAAATAGAATGTGCCATCATCCAGTCTAAGAAATTCTGCAGTACCAGCATTATGATAATCTACAGCAACTACAGCATCTACCGCTAGCTGACCTATTTCGTCACGGGTCATTTGATCAACCACGGGGGATGGCGACATTTCGATTAATTTTTGATGCCGTCTCTGAATCGAGCATTCTCTTTCAAAAATATGTACCGCGTTTCCGTGTTTATCTCTAGCTAATTGAAATTCAATATGCCTTATTTTTGGCAAAAACTTTTCAACAAAAAGTGCAGACTTGCCAAATGCAGCTTTTGATTCACCCGACGCAAGTTCAAATGCCTGTTTGAGTTCCTTGTCATCATGTACAAGTCTAATTCCCCTGCCTCCACCACCAAATACGGATTTGAGCATAACTGGATACCCTATATCATGTGCTATGTCAAGAGCTTTTTCCACCTCCTCAACAATTCCAGTGCTGCCTGGAACAGTTGGCACTTTAGCTTTTGCCATTGCGGCTTTACATAACATCTTGTCTCCACAAAGCCTCATTGATTTTCCAGAAGGTCCTATGAAGTTGAGTTTCTTTTTTTCACAAAGATCGGCAAAGTCAGCATTTTCTGATAGGAATCCATATCCTGGATGAATTGCATCAGCCCCACATCTTAATGCCGTCTCAGATATCTTTTCCATGTTAAGATAGCTCTGTGCGGGAGAGGGAGGACCTATGTGATATGACTCTGAGGCCATCTTAACATGTTTTGAATTTACGTCTTCATCAGAATAGACTGCGACTGATTTTATTCCTAGAGCATTACATGTTTTTATTACACGGATTGCAATTTCTCCCCTGTTTGCGATAAGGATTTTTTCTATCATATCAAAGTCAGAGATTTATGTTTCCGTGTTTACGTGGAATTCTTCTCTCTCTTTTGTTTGCAAGAGCTTCTAAAGCACGAATGATGGCAGGCCTAGTTTCAGCTGGATCAATCACCGTATCAATGGTACCATATGATGCAGCTACATATGGATTTGCGAATTTTTCAGTAAAATTATCAACAAGTTGCTTTTTCAGTGCTACTGGATCCTTTGCAGTCTCAATCTCCTTTCTATTCATAATTCTTACTGCTGCTTCTGAACCCAATACTGCGATTTGAGCTGTCGGCCATGCATAATTCATATCAGTACCCAAGTTCTTGCTACCCATCGCAATGTAAGCTCCTCCATAGGCTTTTCCAATAATAATAGTGATTTTAGGTACGGTTGCTTCACAATATGCATACAAGAGTTTGCTCCCATGTCGGATTATACCACTATGTTCTTGTTGGGTTCCAGGCATGTATCCTGGTGTATCAACAAGAGTAACAATTGGAATGTTGTAACAATCGCAAAGTCTAACAAATCTTGATGCCTTGTTTGATGAATCAATATCTAGTGCTCCTGCCAATACCATGGGCTGATTTGCTATAATTCCCACAGTTCTTCCATGCAGTCTGCCAAATCCCACAATGACGTTTTGTGCAAACAGTTCGTGAATCTCAAAGAACTGATGACTATCAACAATTGAATGTATGATTTCTTTCATGTCATAAGGTTGCAATGAATTTTCAGGAACTATGTTGATCAAATTATTATCAAGTCTGTTTGGATCATCGCCGGTATCTACTACAGGCGGTTCTTCAGTGCTGTTTTGAGGCATGTATGACAATATAGACTTGACAATGTCCATACAGTGGTATTCATTCTTGGCAACAAAGTGAGAAACACCACTAATTTTTCCGTGTGACATTGCACCACCAAGTTCGTCAAATGAGACCTCTTCTCCAAGAACAGTCTTGACTACTTCTGGACCAGTTACAAACATGGTTGCAATCTTGTCTACCATTATAACAAAATCTGTCATGGCAGGAGAATATACTGCTCCACCAGCAGATGGACCTACACTGCAAGTAATTTGTGGAACTACACCAGAAGCAAGTTGATTGTGATAGAATATACTGGCAAATCCATCAAGACTTAGAATGCCTTCTTGAATTCTAGCGCCTCCTGAATCTATTATTCCGATTATTGGACACCCCGCGCGTGTTGCATGTTCCATGACTTTGGTAATTTTTTTGGCCCCCATCTCGCTTAATGTTCCACCAAGAACTGTAAAATCATAGGCAAAAAGGAAAACTTTACGAGCATTTATTGTTCCATAACCAGTCAGTACACCATCTCCAAAGAATTTTTTATTTTGCATATCAAATTCATAATAATGATGTGTAACAAGAGCATCTATCTCCGTGAAACTGCCTTCGTCAAGTAAAAGATCCACTCTCTCTCTTGCAGTAAGCTTACCTTTTTCATGCTGAGATTGAATTTTTTCTTCCCCGCCACTCTGTTCTGCTTGTCGCTTCTTCTGCAAAAAATTTTTCAATTTTTCAGAGTGCATGTTTCGAATTAGAAGCGATTCCCAACCTATATTAATTTACTCAGGTTTAACTTCTCTAATTCCGTCACGACCACCCTTTGCATTTCTAAAAACGTTCATTCCAATATGATAGTTCTCCCACAAAGACTCCAAGACCTGCAATTGTTCAGTTATTTCTTGTATGATCTCTTGGCTCGTATTTGGATCGGATTGTAGTTTTCTGGCCTTTTCTCTAGTCTCTGCAAGTAAGATTTCAAGTCCTACTTCATAGTTTGATTCACCATGGAATACCGGATCAACTGGAGTAATCTTCGTAGTCCCTTCTGACATTGATCACACACTATGGAGGGTAAATTTTAACTTTTTACTCTTGACTATTTATCAAAGCATTGGCCAACTGATTCAATCTTTTATATTCAAAAGTGGAAAGCGGTTTGAAATGGCCTTTTGATAAAGTGCAAAAACTTCCTTTTTCTCGTGACATTTTTTGCATATACACGCCTGCGAGACTTTGTTTCTGTCGCAGTCATCTGTGAATTCACATTGTTGACATCCTGCTGGCCCACCACAGATAACACATTTTAGATCTACAACCTCAGCACATGACTGATGTTTGACTCCTACTCCTTTTGCCCACAAGGCAATTTCATTTATGTCGATCTTCTTCTTACAAACTATACAAGTTCCTGGAAATTTCATGGGCATAGTACGCCAACTCATTTTATCATAGCCAACTCCTTTTGGATTATTTCATTTTCTGCATCATTGAAATCCATTACTAATGTCTTGTTTTTGATGCACATCAAAAGATATGGAAGATAAAAAGTTGCAAAAACACTTCGTGAAACATGCATGCGTTTTGCTAGATTTGCTTCAAGTTCCTTTATTGCTTTACCATCCCATCTCAATCTAGTTATTAGAGGCCAAGGAAGATTATATTGTGAATATCTAATCAGAGTATCATTCTTGTAAAGTCTAACAAGAATTGAATCGAGATATCGCAATAGTCTCCACTGTTGTTCGCGCATTATTTTTCCATAAAGCATATCAGCTTCTGATATTACATCCAACATTTCCTGCATGTCTTCTTTTGAGAGTGAGCTTGTTATTACGCTTGAATAAAATGTGCCAATCTTTTCACGCGGGTCAATCCTTAAAGAATAAAGTATCATCATTGCTTCCTTGGATGATTTTGCTTTGAAAAATGCGTTTATCGCAGATTCTATATCTGTTGTTTCAAAGGATTTTTCGGTTTGCGGTTCAAATCCAGATACAAGGGCCTGAGAAGAATTTAGAATGGATCTAATATCACCTCTTGAATCAAAAACTAATTTTATCATGGTCCCAATCTTAAGGGAAGCACCTTCCCGTCTCAGAATCTCCTCTAGATAAAATCGCAAAAGCCTAGGTGGAATAGGCCTCATTCTTATTGTTGTTGTAGCTTTCTTAATGTCCTTCATTTTATCAGAATTATCAGAGTTTGCAGCCAAGATTATTGGAACCGTTGGTTCCTTTAGAATATCTACAAGTGCGCTCACTCCTCCAAAATCTGATCTTCCATGAATTCCATCCACTTCATCCACAAAGATCATCATGGCCTTGCCAAGAACACCAGCATTTCCCAGAACCGGATTAAGTATTTCTTGTATGCGTTGTTTATTTCTGACATCACTTGCATTGAGGCTTATCAAATCATATCCAAATTGTTTAGCACAAAGCATTGCCATCGTAGTCTTTCCAATTCCCGGAGGCCCAACCAAGAGTAGTGGTTTTGTTCCCTTGATCCACTTGGCAATCCATTTGACAAATGATTCCTTTGCTTCCTCATTGCCAATCATTTCAAGAAGATTTTTTGGCCTATATTTTTCAGACCACATCATTTTCTATCACCTGGGTAGTTTTGAATCAAATTCTGACCAAAGTTTCTGCTTTTGGAGTTGGTTAAACCAGAATGAATTATAATGCTCCACAGTAAGAAATAAAAATTCAAGAAAATCCCTATACAAAAAGTTTTCAGGTAAGAGTTCCAAAGCCAGTCTTGCTTCACTTAGATACAGTTCGCTCTTTTTCATTGTAAATTCAAATCCTTTTTGCACATCATCTGTCATGATTGTATAATACAGTGGCCAAGAAGGAACTTTAACAAACTTGTTCTTTATCGAGTCTTCGATCTCGTTGCCACACCCCACCGACTCGGCCGCTTTTGCCATTCCCAGATAGAAGATTTCGCCCAGTGGAAGGCGCGCAAGTGCCATGTTCTTTCCTGCAGTACCCATGACGGCTCTGTATTTTTTATAACATTCAATCATGGATTCATCGGTTATGGCCTTTGGTTTCATTTTCAGTTTAAAATCAACATACTGACCTATTCTTGCATCTTTGAATCCTCGTTCAAATTCTTCCAATACCTGCTGTCCTCCGCTTCCAATCTTGGCTCTGGCAAGTTGCAGAATGTATGGATTCATTAGCTTATAGTCATCAAGATATTCTACATCCTCATCTTTGTCCATTATCCTATCCATTGGCTCACTTAGATCTATTGCAATAATGTGACCATCTATGATGTCGGTTTTCTTTTTGGCGTCATCTGTATCCCCAAAGTATTGTGATGAGGCATCGTACAGAGCACTGAAAACTGGAAACGTCATTTTAACAAAATTGGAATTGAGAATTCGGGTCACCCTATCAAGCAAGGTATCATAGTCTTCAAGCCTCTTTTTGACCGAATCTATTTGTGATTTCTCTAGAGTTATCTCGCTTGAACCTACTTCAGCGGCAAATTTTTCTTGAGTTTCGTTAGGAGTATTGTCAAACTTTATTTGCCTCAATAGGTCTTCAGCAAACCTCTTTGTAAATTTTGGAAGTTCGTCCTCTGCTTCCTTTTTGTACTTATCAAATTGTCTGTAACCCTTACTTTTGAATAAAGCTTGTTTTACTATGTCCTTTCCCGGTTTTGTGGACATCAAAGATTCCTTGCTAAAAATTGATTCGTCTTTGCTGCTCACACATTGGCACAACTTCTTTTGCTATTTATGCATTGAGATATTTTTCTTGTTACTTGAAATAAATTAGGATCGAGGGTAAAAAATCCGTGGAAAAAATTGAGATTTTAAAGCAAGCTGCAAAGAGAGTTTATGAGAATGTCAAGCATCTTCCAGGAACAGAAGAATCGGCGGGAGATTTTGGCAGAGGAGCAGGCGGAGACATATCACGACGAATAGACATAGTGGCAGAGAAAACAGTTTTGGACTACCTAAGGGAGATCAAGTTTTCATGCATAGTTCTTGGCGAAGAATGCGGTAGAGTTGAACTTTCAAAAGATCCAGAGGGTTTTATAATAATGGATGCCGTTGACGGATCTACAAATGCAGTAAGAGGAATTCCCTTTTCGTGTTGTTCTCTTGCATTTGCCACAAAGGATAATCTTAGCTCTGTTACTGATGCAGCAATCATTGATTTGTATACTGGGGATATGTATTCTGCATCAAGGGACAAAGGAGCTTTTATGAATGGAAAAAAAATTACAGTTCACAAGAAAAAGCCACTTTACTTTGTGGTAGGAGTGGATTTGTCTGGAATATCGCCAGACTCCCTGCAGAAACTAGCCCCCATCATTTCGGCATCTAACCACATCAGACATTTTGGAGCTGTTGCACTAGAGCTTGCAATATTTGCCCGTGGTCTGGTAGACCTGTTTGTAGACCTCAGAGAAAAGCTGCGAGTCACCGATATTGCTGCTGGATATCTTATAGCATTAGAGGCAGGCGGAATCATAGTTGATAAAAATGCAAATCCACTTGATTCAGATCTTGGCTACGACCAAAGAATTTCTTTTATCGCTGCAGCCAGTCAGGAAATTCTCAATGAAACTCTTGAGAAATTGCATTTGCCAAACTGACTCTAATAAAACATCGACATCTGATTCTGAATGTAAAAAGTGTAAGCGCCCTTGGCGGGATTTGAACTCGCGTCGAGGCCGTGACAGGGCCCCATTCTAGACCGGGCTATACAAGGATTGGATTTTACCCCACATCCTCTCTATACTACAAGGGCGTTGAAATATTGTGAACAAAAATCTGAGTTTAAAGCTTTCTTTTCATCTAAAAATTTTGTAAAAGACTAAATTATACACAACTATGACATTTCGCGTGGGTTCGTAGCTCAGCCAGGTAGAGTACCGGACTTTTAATCCGGCTGTCCGGGGTCCGAATCCCCGCGAACCCGCCTTTTCACAATTTGATTGAAAATCAACACTAATCCCAAAATTGTAAATTTTGCCAATAGTTCTCACTGCAAACTCCCTCTAAAAAGAAGGGAATTCTAACTAATGCAGGTTTAGTCCTGGAAATTCTGCCTGTTTTATTCCCAAGTCATTCTGGAGGGTCCTTATCTTCTTGGCATATTCTGACATTTTGGCATGATCAGTTTGCACTTTGGCAATCTTGTATCCTCGCCATGCCTTCTTCAAAGCCCCCCACGTCTGACCTGCAGTGTAGTTAGGTTTGTCTGATTGCGGCTGTACGAATTGGTACATACTTGTACTCGTTGCAGGAATTTTTTATCTATAGCCATGTGAAGTAAAATCAATGAAAAAGTCAAGAATGCTACATTAAAATCACGTCTTTATGTGTCATAGTTTGCAAAAAATTTCAGTTAAACTTGGCTTTATCAATTTTTTGTGTTCTGTTGAGTCTTCGGGTGTTTTATCTGGGTGTTGAAATTTGGGTGGTAGTAGTTTCTTTGGCTTTAATACATCCTTAAAATGAGCAAATAACTCCTGATAATGCAGATACATGCTCTTTTGTTCCATCAAAATTGTATCTGCATGAAATCCACATTCATAGCATAGATAAGTTCGTAGCCTAGGATATTCCTCATCAATAACCTCATACATCCGAATATTGCAGAAAGGGCATAATACTTTACTTCTTGTCAAGTCGTCTCAATAACTCCATTAGAATTGATAAGACATCAGATAGAAGGTTATTAGTTGATTCTATCTTTGCTTCTAGACTGGATACTTTCTGTTTTACTTCTGGTATAGAATACTTATCCTCTTCAATTAACCCAGCAGTGCGTAATGTTATAATGTCAGCAAAGATGACTGCTTCTAAATTTACCAGCGTATCCCCCTTTATTTTCTCTGAAAGATAATCTTCTACACTACTAGTAAATTTGCTATAGAAATTAGAAAGTATCTTTCTATATTCATAATCGTCAAACTTCATAGGAGTAATAATTCGAATTGCACCTTCTGCAACTTCCTTGATGAATTTATTGACTACTTCATGTCTAAATTCACGAGTGAAAAGTTCTGAAGGTTTTTCAGATATTTCAGTCATATTCAGGGTTCAGGATCATTCCCCTTTGGGAACATTTTTGTAATCTCATCAAGTAGTTTATTAGTAGAGTTCAATCTTGCATCCATATTGCCTATTCTTTCATTAATGGACTGAATTTCTTGAGAACTTGTCTCAGTTTTGGTAGTTATTCTATCCACTACTCTCATAGTTGTTATCAATTTGAATAAATTCTTAGCAATGGTCTTTTTTTCTTGTTCAGGTTTATCTTCATCCAAATAATCTAAGATAAATTGCTCAAGATTATCATAGAACGTATTTCGGTTTCGTGTTCCATCTCTCAAAGTTAGGTCAACTTTAATTTCACCATGTAATAATCCATGAATGAAATTTCGAATAATTTCCTCTTTATCTATGACTTTTTTGTCTGTTTTAAATTCATTGTCATATTTTCTCATTTCTTGCTCAATTCCTTTTGTTCTTTTACCCATCTCTCAATCGCTTCTTCTAACGCTTCTGTTAGACTGCCTTTCTTTCCACCGAATCTTTCTACTGCCTTCATCCGTAATTTCTTTTCTAATTCGTCAGGAATTATTGCATCTATTCTACCCATAATTACATTAGATTTACCATTAATATAAGAATTGTGGTTATATGTAATATGTGGTTATCCACAATGTTTTTATAATATTGTGTGTATGTGTGTATGTGGGAAACATGTTCAACAAAGAAACAAACCAATCGGAAACCCGAATGATGAAAGGCATGGCAATAACTGAAACCTCAACAATACGAGAGAATGAGGACGGCAGTTTTGCTGTGCCATCTCAGACGGGTAAAGATGTCGCATATACCGTTAAGATAATCGAAAATAAATTTGTCTGTAACTGTCCCGATTTTACATATAGAAAAGTTGAAACTTGTAAACATGGTTACGCCTTGAAATTTTGGATTGCAACTAATACATTTTTGCAAAACAAGGAAAAGCCAAAGGTCTTTGCAGATGATTCAGTCCAGTGTGATCAATGCGGTTCAATCAGAACCATACGCTATGGCAAGAACGCAGAAAAGCAGGTTTTCAAGTGCAAGGACTGTATGCACAAATTCAGAGAGCCAAGCCTTGTCAAAAAGTCAAAGTATGATCCTAAACTTATTACACTTACACTTGATCTCTATTTCTCTGGTCTTTCGCTTCGAAAGGTAGCAAGAAGCGTAAATGACCACTTTGGGCTAGAACTTGATTTCACTACCGTTTATGGCTGGATAAAGAAGTACGTGCCTATCATATCCCAATACGTAAACTCTTTGGCTATACCAGAATCGGAATCCAAGAGATGGGCTTGCGATGAGGTCTTTGTAAAAATGAAAGATGGAATTGAGATTAGGGATAAGACAAACATGGCTTTTCTTTGGAATGTCATGGATTTCAAGACACGCTATCTTTTGGCTTCAAAACTGTCAGAGCAGAGGGATGGCAACGGTGCAATTCAGGCATTTCAAGAAGCAATTAAGAATGCTCATGGTCTACAGCCAAAAATCATTACTACAGATGCTTTGAGAGCCTATGGTTCAGTAATACCAAAGGTCTTTGATAACAAGCCTTGGCACAAGGCACGACAAGGAGTAAGAAAGACTCATGCAAATAACAATAGGATTGAAAGAATGAATGGTACTCAACGAGAGAGAATTAAGGTACAAAGAGGCTGGAAGTCAATGGAAACTCCAATTCCAGAAGGGATGAAGATTCATTATAACTTTGTAAAACCACATATGGGGTTACAGAATAGGACACCTGCTCAGAAGATCGGAGTTATCAAAAGGAAAGTCAAATGGATGGATTTGTTAGAACTTGCTACGAGAAATTCTATTGAAGTTTGAAATTATTTCCCAAAAACCGCAGTCAAACTAGTATCTACTGTTTCTTGAATGAATTTAGCTATTTCACTCATTTCTTTTGCATATTCTGGGTATATATCAAAAGCCATCCAATAAGCAACTTTCTTGTAGACATAATTTAGAAAACCAAGTTTGATTAGAAATTGATAAAATCTGTATGGAATGCCAATGTAGAGTCCCAACTTTCCGAGTAACAAGAGTTTATTGCGGTCAGAATGTGCTCTAAACCAAGTTGTAATTTCTTCGATTAGTTTTTGAGTGCTTATACTATCAGTTTTATCGTTATTTGCAATATTGACGGTAAAACGAACTGCACTTAAGGGTAATGCGATAGCATATCCTTCTAATTTTAAATAATATACGGATGTAGCTAATGCAGTTCGTTTATTTCCATCTGCAAAAGGATGCCAGCGAATTATTCCCTCTAGGATAGCAGCCGCTTTTGAAAACACACTGTCATAAACATAGTTATGATCTTCTAATTGTAATTCTGGTCGTTCAACTATTGCGTCCAAAATACTCTTATTGATCACTCCTTTTGTGATTTTAAATCTGTCAGTAATTTTATCATGAATGCTGATAATCTCATCTGACGATAGTTTTACCATCTAAATTTCGTCAAGTCTTTCGAATATAACCTTGTTTTCCTTTAACAGTTTATCTACTACTTTATCTAAGATTTCTTGTCTTTCTTTTGTCATTTCCTCTCCACCCTCTTTCCCTAGTCTATTTATACGCTTCATCTTAATAAAACTGCTTTTCTTTCCTTAAGAATGGGTTTGTTGAGTTTTTAAACAAACTACCAAACTTTTGGTAGTTCTGCCGTCAACACAACACCCGTTTTTCAACACCCTTTTAGAACACCCCTTGAATCAACAAAACCCAAAAAATTGTTCTGTTGATTATTACGGGTGTTTTCTTCGGGTGTTGAATTTTGGGTGGCGGATTCCTGCTTGTTTTTCGTCTTTTTATCAAGATCATAAATCATTCCTGCCAATTCCTTTATGTCCTTTTTAGTAGCTAGTTCCTTGATTTCCTCTTTGGTAGCAAATTTTGAACTTCCTTCATTGACAACTTTATAAGCAAGTCTTGCCATTTGAGCGTCTTCTGACTGGATCATTTCTAGTTCTTTTGTAACAACATCTAATTTCTGTAATAATTCCTGTTTCTGCTCTGATAACCGTGATTCTAATATTTCACGCTCATTCGGTTTTTTCAGGCGTAAACGCAGTTTTTGGATGGAAGTTTCAATTTTACCAGAGATAACATAAGGTACGAGTGGAATTATTGAAACAGAGAAAATAAGTGCTTTTTCCAAAGGAATTGCAGGAAAAAACTGTATGACGGTCATCATGGAGAACAAAATAGCGATTGAACTTATTACAGAACCTATTTCTATAAGGGGTTTTAGTCTAACCAAGTCACTTATTCTTCCTCTTTGAATCAAACCATGCCTCTAGTGCTTCTTCTACAAGTTCTGATAGTTGTTTATTTTCAGTGATAGCCTCTATCTTTGCTTTTTTCCAAACACTTGGTTTAATTTTGATTGAAGTAGATTCTCTCAATTCTTCTGTTGTTGCTTTCATTACAATTACAAAATACCACCTGTGGTATATAACCTGTTTGGTATAGAGTTAAATAGTGCATAGTATAACACTAGTGGTATGGTGTTACAAGAACCAAACAACCAATCGGAAACCCGAATGATGAGAGGCATGGCAATAACTGAAACCTCAGCGATACGTGAGAACGAGGACGGCAGTTTTACCGTGCCATCTCAGACGGGTAAAGATGTCGTATATACTGTTAAGATAATTGAGAATAAATTTACTTGTGATTGTCCTGATTATACATACAGGTGTTCCATCCAAAAGAAAATTGATACATGCAAGCATGGTTATGCATTGAAGTTTTGGATTGCAACTAACACCTTTTTACAAAACAAGGAAAAGCCAAAGGTCTTTGCAGATGATTCAGTTCAATGTGATCAATGCGGTTCAATCAGAACTATACGTTATGGCAAGAACGCAGAAAAACAGATTTTCAAGTGCAAGGACTGTCTGCACAAGTTCAGAGAGCCAAGCCTTGTAAAGAAGTCAAAGTACGATCCCAAACTCATTACGCTTACACTAGACCTCTATTTCTCTGGTCTCTCGCTTCGAAAAGTAGCAAGAAGCGTAAATGACCACTTTGGGCTGGAACTTGATTTCACTACCGTTTATGGCTGGATAAAGAAATATGTACCCATCATATCCCAATACGTAAATTCTTTGGCTATACCAGAATCCGAGTCCAAGAGATGGGCTTGCGATGAAGTCTTTGTAAAAATGAAGGATGGTATTGAGATTAGGGAAAAGACAAACATGGCTTTCCTTTGGAATGTCATGGATTTCAAAACACGTTATCTTTTGGCTTCAAAACTGTCAGAGCAGAGGGATGGCAACGGTGCAATTCAAGCATTCCAAGAGGCTATCAAGAATGCACATGGATTACAGCCAAAGATCATTACTACAGATGCTTTGAGAGCCTATGGTTCAGTAATACCAAAGGTCTTTGATAACAAGCCTTGGCACAAGGCAAGACAAGGAGTACGAAAAACTCATGCAAACAACAACAGAATTGAGAGAATGAATGGTACTCAGCGTGAAAGAATTAAGGTACAGCGTGGCTGGAAGTCAATGGAAACCCAGATACCAGAAGGGATGAAGATACATTATAATTTTGTGAAACCGCACATGGGATTGCAGAATAGGACGCCTGCACAGAAAATAGGTGTAATAGATAAAAAAGTAAAGTGGATGGATTTATTGCAGTTTGCTTTAGAAAAATAAAATACAAAAGCTTTTCAGTTCTGGTGTTTTATAAGGAATAATGTTCTATTGGTATGGCTTGCTTTTTATCGTAATTTTACTTTCATCAATTTCAACAATACCATTCTCATTTGCTCAAAATGCTACATTAATACTCTCACCATTCAAGCAATTAAAAAATGGCACATCTACTTCTGATGTAAAATGCAAAGCAGGATTTGTGCTTGTGATAAAAACATTAGATGGTTCTCCTGCTTGTGTAAAACCTGATACGGCAAAGAAACTTGTTGAACGTGGGTGGGGAATAGTGATGAATCAAACTGCATGGTTCGAGTTTACAGAGGCGGTCAGGTCACATGACAATTGTAAAATCATACCTTGGGTAGGTGAGTTAGTAAGATCGAATGATACTAGCACTCTACTCGAAAGTGTGTATAATACTACACTTATTGCGGAATATTCCAAGAATCATGGCATTACATTACTACAAGTAAAAAATACTGGAAGCATAACGACGGACACTATTTCCATGTGTGGATTTCTAACTTTTTATTTTCTTGTTCCGCAGAATGATGCATCAAAGATGATGGAATTAGGATTCAAAGCAATAGATGAAAAAGACGTAGAAGGACAAGTGGTTCCTCTTAACATAACCAATCCAGAACAGCCAGTTTGGTTTGAATTTGATTCCAAGGGTTGTAATGCTCCTTGGGATAAGCCCTATGCTAACACTACTTTGGTCTATTCTGAACGAGGAGTAACAAAAGCGTATTTCGAAAAACAAGGGATTGTAATAATAGATGTTAAATTAACTCCTTGTATGGGATTCAATCCTGATCAAACATTTTATCTTCTGGTTTCTAAATCAGATGAACTTAAAATGACCTATCTTGGATACAAAGAACTTACAACCCCATTACCATCAAATGCAATTCCCGCTGATTAGAATACAGACGGTTACCACCCCCGATTTCAACACCCATTTAAAACACCCTTAGATCCCACAAAATCATTTTTTGGGTACTGTCTAATCTATGGGTGTTTATTTTGGTTGTTTCACAGTGGTTGGTCCTTATCTTCATCTAATTGGATTACAATTGGAGCCAACATCACATTGTTTCCATAAGAACGACATATTCCCTTAACGTAAACTACATAGTTCAGAGTTCCACCACATTGAGCATCTTTCTTTGAAACGTAATTTTTGACACAGTCGATTGGTTGTTTCAGTAGGTAATGATGTGAAATGCACGAACTTTGTTCAATCAAGATCTTGCAATATTTGTAATTACAGTATAACCACCTGTTAATATTCCCCATAATGATCTGGTTGTTGACTCCACTAGATTACGCACTTTTATTTAGCAAAACATCCATCATGCAACTATACTACAAAATTTAAATAATACTAATAGTATAAAGATCCTATGAGGATTAGGTTGGATCCAACTGTAAAAAGAGAAACAACGTCAATCAAGATAGACCCTACAATATGGAAGGAAGCAAAAAAGGATGCCATAGATAGAGATGTTGATTTGTCACAATTAGTAGAGATTGCGTTAAAGACATGGTTAGAAGATGAAGACCCAAAAAGAGTCAAAAATGAATTGAGGGAGAAGGAATAGATGTTTTATCCTATAGAATATAGACAGAATATAAAATTCATAGGAGATAAAGTACGTAAGCATTCTGATATGTTTCGTCAGTATGGTGATGAAGAAAACGATATCGATATGAAAATACAATGGTATGCACTAGGCATTCTTTGTGATTCTGTAGGCTATCACTACGATCTTACCGTTAGTCATTTACAAGATCTTAATGATTTATCTGGTGCCATAGAAAAATTGCCAAAGGGTGTAGAATTTGATGATCTCAAGGAAGCGTTACATAGAACAAATGAAAGAGTAAAGCAAACACTGGAACCCATTAAAGAGGCCTATGACAAGGCACGGGCTTTTGAAAAGAGGATGATTGAGAATGGTGTCTACACATAATCAAATCATAAACGAAGAAACTTTATCAAATCTAAAAGATTTGCGCAGGGACTGCAAATGTATGAAGGAAGCGTTTCTAAAGGAATCAACTCACGAGTCAGATCCACTAGTGAAAACATTCTACAAGTCTATTGCAGCTTCGTTTGTGAATGCTGAACTGATATCTTCATGGGTAGAATTATCGCTTGTTGCAATTAATAATCTAGGTAAGACCATAGACAAATTACCTAACAAACAGAGATATGACACCACAAGAAAAGAACACGGGAATCAAGAAAAGAGAACCAAGATAGGATATAGAAAAACCATTCAAAAAGACAAAAAATAACAAATCGAATATTGAATACGCTCATCATGGTACATAACCAACTATATGGGAAACTAAATCCAGAAAAGTGTAACTTATGTTAACCTTTTTTTATCAATGACAATACTTTGCTATTCAACACTTCAATAGCTTCTCTTGTCTCATTAGTCCTTTTATTGGTGCCTGTAATGTAGGCTTGGACTTTACGTTTCCTGTCAGCAATCATGCGTTGTTGTTCGTGTTTTCCTGCAGAACCTTGTGATTTCCTAGTTTCAAGTGAAGATTCAGGTGTTGTTGACTGGATTATTTTATACAATTCCTTTTGATCAATTTCATTACTTGAGATCGCATTTTTTATCTCATTGGCTGAAAGTGTAGAAAGTGACTTTTTTGAATTGGAAGCAATTTGAACCAGTTGGCCGACAATTTTATGAGCAGTCCTGAAAGGAACCCCTTTTCTTACCAAAGATTCTGCGATATCAAGAGATATTGAATATCCACTATCTATTGCTTGACGCAATTTCTTTTCATTCACCTTCATTGTCTTAAGAAGTGAGTTTGCAACCAAGAGTGACGATATTATTATTTTAGATGTTGGCCATATTGAGACCTTGATTTGTTGCAAGTCCCTATTGTATCCAGAGGGCAATCCCTTGAGATTTGACAATACTGCCATCTGGTATCCTATGACTTGCGATGTCTTTCCGCGAATCAACTCCAGTACGTCTGGATTTTTCTTTTGCGGCATAACACTAGAAGTCGAAGTAAATCTATCAGAGAGCTCAATGAAAGAAAACTCGGATGTAGACCAGATAATAAAGTCCTCTGCCATTCGGCTCAGGTTTGTCATCAATATTGCCGCGTTTCCAAGATATTCAGCAACAAAGTCACGAGAAGTTGTTGCATCAATAGAATTTTCCACCAGGCCTTTAAAGCCAAGCATCTTAGCAGTAGATTGTCTATCAATAGGGATACTGGTTCCACCTACAGGGCCAGCCCCTAGTGGAGACTCGTTAACTCGTCCGTATGCCACATAGAACCTATCAAGATCCCTGAAGAGCGCATCTACATATGCAAGAAGAAAGTGAGAAAACAGTCCCACTTGGGCTTGTTGTGTATGAGTGTACAATGGCATTATAACATGTTTGTTCTTCTCTGCCAGATCAATGAGAGTTTCTATTGTTTGATTCAGACAAAAGCAAACTATATTGATATCATCACGAATTTTCATTCTAGTATCAAGTGCCACTTGGTCATTTCTCGATCTTGCCGTATGCATCTTTCCTCCAGCTTCCTTTCCTGCTTTCTTTATAACCAGAGATTCTATGAGTTCATGAATATCTTCGGCTTCAGATTTTTTTGAAATATCTTCTTTTTTTAACTTCTCAAGTGCGCCTAAAATTTTTATTGTATCTTTCTTGTTGATAATTTTATTTTCTAAAAGCATCAGTGTATGAGCCTGACTTCCCAAAATATCATACGAGGCAATTTCAAAGTCATCAGAAATTGATGAAAGAAATTCTAATGTGATATCGTCTAACTTTCCGTCTAATCTAGACCTGTACATCAATTTAGGAAATAGAATGGTTATATATAGCATAGACGCTTTTTTAATTTATGGCACAGGCATCTACCGATTTGAGAAGGCAGATCTTCGATGAGTTGACAAAAATAGTTGATCCAGAAATCAATGTCTCAATAATGGAGCTTGAATTGATAGATAACATCGACATTGCCGGCCCAGATGTTAAAGTAGATTTGCACCTGACCAGCCCTTTCTGTCCTGCAATATTTGGATTTAAGATTGCTCAAGATGTCCACGACAACTTGTTGACGATAGATGGGGTAAGCGATGTGAAAGTGAATGTCTCAAATCATTTTATGGCCGAAGCCATCAACAATCAGGTAAACTCGAGTAAAAACCCTAAAAAGTCTTAGAATTTCTATTTTCTAAACCCTAGCAGATATCCTCTGAGTAGTTGTATTGCCATTGCTGGATCAACTCCCTTCGGACATACGTTACTACACGAACCCGCAAAATGACATCTCCATATTCCATGAGCTTGATCAACTATTTTGAGCCTGTCTTTCTTTCCTTGATCTCTATTATCTGCAGTGTACCGGTAGGCCTGGGCAAGGCCTTGCGGTCCAACAAATGACTTGTCCGTTGCCATCGTGGGACAGGCAGAATTGCATAAACCGCATTTGATACAATACGAGAATTGCAGAAACTTTTCAAGATCTTTTGGAGTCTGGATGAATTCCTTGTTGCCAGGCTGCACCTCGGATTCCTCGTTTACAATGAATGGCTTCATCTTCTTATGGGTAGAGAAGAGCTGCTTGAAGTCAACTACCAAATCTCGGATTATAGGAAAATTGTTCATTGGCTCTACTGTAACAACATTTGATTCAAGTTCAGAGATCTTGGTATAACAAGCAAGGCGAGGCTTGCCATTAATTTTCATCCCACATGAGCCACACGATGCTTGTCTACAAGAATATCTAAGAGCAACGGAGTGATCAAGGCTCTGTTTTACATATAGAATTGCTTCAAGTAAAGTAGTCCATTTTTGGACAGGGATCTTGAACTCTTCAAACTTTGTTTCTGCATTCTCTGATGGGTTGGACCTAGATATTCGAAGAGTTATTGTCTTTGGCTGTGACTGTGCAGGAACGGGAGCGATTGGTTCTGCTTTTTGTTCCTTTGGAATTTCTACTGTTGCCATCGTTATGAGAGCCCCATTCCAGCCATCAATATAGTTCTTGAACCATATGCCACCAAAACAATCATTGATGCAATAGAACCATAGTTAATTGCTCTTTCATACGCAATGCCTTGTTTTAGCTCCAACAAAATAACACGTAGTCCATTAAATCCATGTACGGATAACAAGACAAGTATCACTTCAAGCATAAGCGCATATGGTAGAAAGTGATAATTTGCAATTACGTTTTGATATTGTAACGAATCAGAATATTTCTGTGACAGTCTCATGAGAATGTGCACAGCTACAAGTGCCACTGCTCCAAGCGCAGTTCCATAGTGTATCTTCATGATTATGCTTTCTCGCATCTTAATCACCAAGCAATATGCCTGCTCCATACATCATTGCTAATGCTGCAAGTGCTATCGATACCCAGATGCAAAGCCTCTGCTTTGAGTTCAACGAAGAAGCGCGATATGGATATTCGGGTTGACCAGGCTTTCCTATGCCTTTCCCACCTTCGCTTATCATGAGTCGTATCCCATTTCCTGTATGAAAAACACACATTCCTATTACAAGTACAAGTACCACATGACCCCCTGGAGTCTGCGTTAGTGATAGCATGTTGTCCCATGCGGCCTTTCCGTTGAGAATTGCACTTGTTTCGTAAATATGACCAATCAAATATGCAAGCAGACCAAGTCCACTCAGTCTTTGCATCCAATATGCAACTCGTTCTAACCCATAGCGAGTAGGATTTATCATTCCCCGGATGCCTTCGCGGTTGGAAAATTGCTCAGTCATCAGTATTTTCTCTCCACTGGCTTGTATTTAGTAATAGTGACAGGATGAGTCTTGATAACTGGCTCTTTTGTGTCATAGTAAACTAGAGTGTGAACCAAAAAGTTCTTGTCATCTCTACCAGGATAGTCAGTTCTTGCGTGAGCTCCCCGAGACTCTTTTCTCCAAATTGCACCCATCAAAATTACTTCAGATATACGAAACATGGAATCAAGTTCCATCACGTTTGTAAAGTTCGTATTATACTCTTTAGCTTTGTCGTCTACATGTTTCCATGTTTTTTGTCTTAATTCTCTTACCAACTTGAGTCCATTAACAAGATCATTTTCATTTCTAAAAACGTAAGACTTGTTATTCATTATCTCTGTTAGTTCTTGCCTAACCTCGTATGGATTTACACTGCCTGTACCTCGAAATATTCCATCATAGATCCTTTTTTCCTCTGTCGTAACCAAATGTAATGGAAATGGAGGGGAGGATTTTTCTTCTAAAATGTATTTGGCGGCAAGCTCACCTGTAATTTTACCCCACACAAGGCACTCTGCCGTAGAGTTTGCACCCAACCTGTTTGCTCCATGAACGCTGTTACATGCAGCTTCGCCCGCTGTCCATATACCTTGGATTTCAGTTGCCCCGTCTATGTTGCTGTGAATACCGCCCATCATGTAATGGCATACTGGTCTGACATCTATCGGTTCATCAGCTGGGTCAATTCCTGAGAATTTCAGCGATATCTCGCGTATTGCAGGAAGTTTTCTTATAATCAATTCCTTCCCCAGATGTCTCAAATCTAGTTTTAGGCAATCCACTCCAGTATCGTGTTTGAAGCCATGTCCTTCATTGATTTCGGTAATCATGGCACGTGATACGACATCTCTTGATGCAAGCTCTAGTTTGCTTGGAGCATATTTTTTCATAAAACGCTCGCCCTTGTTGTTAAGAAGATATCCGCCTTCTCCCCTGGCACCCTCAGTAATCAAAATTCCCGAAGGCAGTATTCCAGTAGGATGGAATTGAACAAACTCCATGTCCTTTAACGCCATTCCAGCTCGGTAGGCCATATCCAGGCCATCCGGAGTTGAAGCTAAAGCATAAGTTGAAAAACTGTATACTCTTCCTGCTCCGCCGGTCGCAATAATCAATGCCTTTGCCTTGAACGTATAGAAAGTTCCGCTTGACATCTCGATGGCGGTAATGCCACAAAATCTTTGGCCGTCATGAATTATCGATGTAACAAACCATTCGTTATAGAACTCAATGTTGTCAAATTTTTGACATGTGTCATACAGAGTCTGCATCTCGTAAAATCCTACTTTGTCTTGAGCATATGTTGCCCTTGGAAAGCTATATCCTCCAAAGTTTCTCTGGCCAACTCTTCCATCATCTCTCCTTGACCATGGCATTCCCCAATGTTCAAGTTGATAGATCTCAGAGGGCATCTCATTGACGAGCCTCTCAATTACATCTTGATCGCCAAGAAAATCGCTTCCTTTTACAGTATCATAAACATGAGACTCTATTGTGTCACCATCTTCAGGATACAGAACAGCTGCAGTACCGCCTTCAGCAGAGACAGAATGTGAACGCATAACCTGTAATTTTGAAATAACGGCAATTTTGATATGCGGTGCAATCTTTGCTGCCTGAATCGCTGCCCTCAGGCCAGCAAGACCAGAACCTACAATCAGAAGATCACTGTCAATACTGTTAACCATGATTCGACATCTTCCTTTTCACACTTCATAAATATGTCTTGTGAAGAACTGGCGTCAGAATCATTAATATATATCGCTAGCGATATCACTAGTGATGATTTCGGATTGGTTTCAAAGAGTGGGAAGTTCAATTCCTCGAGGATTTTCAAGATACTTCATTTTAGAGGCCCTAAAGAAGAAACCAAGTACTGGAAAGGAGATAATAGATGTGGCAACTGCTAAAAGTGGAGGAAAGTGGAAACCCTCTCCTGGACTGATATATCCTCTACTTGGGAGACTGCTAGATGAAGGACTCGTAGAAGAGACAAAAGATGGAAAATATCAGATAACTAAGAAAGGAAGAATAGTTTCAGAGGACCTTGAGACTCTCGATAAGATAGTCAAGAACCAACTTGATGTGATTTTTAGGATGGGTGATATTGGCAAATTTGTAGCCATGGATCTGATAGAACGAATCAATACAATTGGAAACTCGCTTAGTTCAAACATTTCACACATGACCAAGGACGAGACTCAACGATATAGGAAATTCCTAGAATCGGAGCTGCGAAAGATGGACTCTGCTGAAAAAAAGTCACAGGGCAAGGAAATCAGGATCAATTAAGCAATAAATAATTGTAAAACCGTATAGCGACAGTTGAAAAGCATTAGAAAATTGATATATGACAAATCAAAACCCCTTGTTTTTCCTGGGGTGTATGATGCGATTACAGCCAGAATAGCCCAAAAAGCAGGGTTTGAGGCCATGTTTCAAACTGGATATGGAACTTCGGCTGCGTTGCTTGGAATGCCTGATTATGGATTTATTGGATCTACGGAAACTATAGAAAATGCAAGGCGAATTTGCAAATCTGTTTTGGTTCCAGTAATAGTTGATGCCGATACAGGTTATGGAAACCCTTTGAGCGTATGGAAACTTGTTAACGAATTAGAAGCAGTTGGGGCCGCCGGTATTTTCCTAGAAGATCAGAAATGGCCAAAGAGATACGGACACATGTCAGGAAAGGAAGTGATTGCCAAGGAAGAATACAGCGAAAAACTCAGAGCGGCAGTGGATGCTAGAAAAAGTAATGACTTCATAGTGGTAGCAAGGACGGATGCTCGCGCAACTGAGGGCTTGGATGCTGCAATTGAGCGAGGCCTTTTGTACAAGGATATAGGAGCGGATGCCATATTCATAGAAGCTCCTAAATCAGTCGATGAAATGAGAAAGATAGGAAAATCAATAAAGGCTCCATTGGTGGCAAACATGATAGAAGGAGGAGCTACGCCGTTACTTTCTTCAAGTGAGATACACAGAATGGGGTTCAATCTCATTCTTTACCCACTCTCGGTATTGTATGCCAATACATTTGCAACGATGCAAATTCTAAAAGAGCTAAGGAAAACCGGAACTACTGCAAAGCTAAAAGATAGGCTTGTTGATTTTGATCAGTTCAATGAAATTGTAGAGTTGTCTAAATTCAAGAAGATGGAAAACAAGTACGAAACAAAATCATAGAAAAGAACAAAAAAGAAAGGTTTCTGTCAAGGTTTCCTAAGAGTTTCTCTTTACTTCTATGTCTATGGTAGAAACATTCCTAGAGCGTCCATCTTGTGATTGAAGTTGTTCTGATCCAATCGCGATGTTTCCGATTGAGTAACCAGCATTTTCTGTCTTTCGTGCAATTATTTGGGCTACGTCAACTGCACGACCAATGCTTAGCCCTCTTGCCTTGATAGATATCTTTGGTTGATTTGCCAACTGTATGAGCGAAGAAGTAACGTACGCCATCAGTGGCTTTTTGCCTATGTAGATAGTTTCTCTAGATTCGGACATGCGTCCCCTGTCTCTTGGGATAATTTAAATCTAAGAATGCAAGAATTGCTGGCAATGAAGTTTCTTCTTGTATTGCTTTTTGCCCTTGCAGTGATTGGAATTAATTCAGCATATGGATATGACGAAGTTTCTGTATCTGATTTTAAGATAGTTAATTCCCTTGGTGAAGTGATCAATTCTCCAGTAGTAGACCAACAACTTAACTTACAAACGTCACTGAAAAATGTGAGCCAAAAGGAGGTAGGCTGGGCATACATTGTTCAGATAATTGATTCTATGGGAGCAACGTCAGATCTAAATTATGCCACAGGTTCCCTTGTCGCCAATCAAACTCTTACTGCGGCTCTTTCTTGGACGCCACATGCAAGCGGAACGTACAAAATTCAGGTACTAGTCTGGGACAATTTACGCGATATAGATCCGCTTGCACCCGTGTCGACATTTAACATAACTGTAACTTGATTTTTATAAAGTGGACCGTGTGGTGTTTCGGTCCCCATATCCTTGAGACAGGGTCCTGTCCGCTACGTAAAATCATAGGGTGATTTGGGTGAAACCAAATCCCTCTCCAATTTTTTATTTTAAACAGCAAACGAGTACATAGACAAAGAGTAAAAAAGGCAAAGCCCCCCTTTTGTTCGTAAAAACTCCCGATGATTACGTAATATCGTACGTTATGATTTGTTGGCAAAGTTGAATTCTACAAAACTTCTGTACTGATCTTATAGGAAATTCTTAACATAGTGAGATATGTATTGAGCTTGGAATACACACATTGAATCTACTGAAAAGTAGCAACGGTAAGAATCGTATACTAACAGTAGTTTTTGCATCAATGTTTCTAATATCAATTGGTATGATTTCACACAACGCTTATGCAGATACCGTAGTTGCTACAGTAGTGGTAGGAATAAATCCGGAGGGTATAGATGTAAACTCTAATACAAATCTGATTTACGTTGCTAATTTCAATTCTGGTACCGTTTCTGTAATCAACGGATTAACAAATTCTGTTGTAAGGAACATAGATGTGTTCAATGCCATCGATGGATTAGGGGTGAATCCCTCAACAAATATGATATATGTGGGTGGGAATTACAATTGCGAAATATATGTAGTAAATGGTTCTACAAATACCGTTGTATCCTCAATTTCATCAAGTTATGCACCGGGAGACATTGCCGTAAATCCAGTTACCAACAAGATCTATGTTTCTAATATTGGCAGTGGTTGTGGTGGAACTCGCGCTCTTTCAATAATAGATGGTTCAACAAATTCTATAGCATCTACCGTCCAATTAGCTTTTGAACCTCAAGGTGTTGCAGTAGATGCCAATACAAATAGGATATACGTTGCTGACACTGGAGGCATGTTAACTGTAATTGATGGCGCAACCAACAGTATTGTAGGTACAATATCAGTTGGAAGCGGTGCTAACGGTGTTACTGTAAATCCAAATACTAACCTGATCTACGTATCCACAAGTAATGACGTGAAGGTGGTTGATGGCGCAACCAACAGTATTGTAGGTACAATATCAGTTGGAAGCGGTGCTAACGGTGTTACTGTAAATCCAAATACTAACAAGATTTACGTGACTGACTTTACAAGTAACACAGTGACCGTAATTGATGGTAACACCAACAGTGTATTACAGAGTTTATCAGTTGCCAAGAATCCAGGTAGAATTGCTGCCAATCCAATGACAAACAAGATCTATACATCAGAGATCGATCCTACAGGCCCGGAAGCTTATACCGGAGACGTATCTGTAATTGACGGTCGAAGTACTGTTCCCTCTGCACCAACCGGTTTGACAGCAACAGCTAATCTTTTACAAATCAATCTAAGCTGGAATGCACCAAGCGATAATGGTGGTACTCCAATAACAGGATACATGATTGAGAGATCAACTGACAATGGAAATGCGTGGTCAACTCTTGTTGCAAACACTGGCAAAACTGGAACCACTTATTCGGACACAAATGTACTTCCACTGACAACCTACACTTATCGTGTCTCGGCAATTAATTCAGTTGGAACTAGTGAACCGTCTAATACTGCATCTGCAACTCCGGTTGGAGCAACAACTCCACCTTCACTTCCGTAATCTAGATTTTGTTCTATCAAAATGATTCAATGAAATAGAATCATTCATAATTTAAGACTCGAATTATGTATTGACTCGAATCCTTACAAGTCTGAACCCAATTGAACTTGTCAGTATGGTATCGGTTTTTAATAAGCATAATTATTTTGTGCTGAGGACATACAGAATTTGGATTAGTATCGAGATTCCAAAGACAACAAAGAGGGCTGGAATAGCCCATTTTAATCGGTCTGGTGATACTACATTCTTCCGAATCACAAAGTAGGAAATTATTGAGAGGATTGCGGTGGTAATAACAACTCTTACAATAAGACTCTGACTTAAATCAAGCATAAGGATATGGTAGTCCTTAGGTTAATGAATTACATTTATCATCAATAGTGTTTCATCTAGTCAAATATCTAGTAACTTTGATCCTACAATCATCACACCAAAAATACTTGAACGGGTAATCATAATCAAGATTCATTCTGATTCCACATAAAGGGCATTGATGAATCAAGCTTCTCTCCTACTGACATTTTGTATCAATGTGAGCCACTTGTTATCGCCTATAATTTTTACACATACTTCTCCGCATGAGTCTTACCATCCAAAGCCAGATGAGGTCTAGTGGAATTGTGGAATATTTGACGAAGCGGAGACGTTAATCTCTCAGGGTTGTAGGTTTGTTGCGACTTTGCCAAAAGACAAGGCAGTAGTGGAGAAAAATGGTAGCGGACTGTGACCTGTCTCAATACAAAGAGAAGGTGGACCGGGTGGGATTCTCGACCATATAGTACAATCCTACGTTCCATTTTATTACAGTTGACGTTATAAAGAATGCCGTAATCACAGCCAAAATTATGCACAAATACCCAAGAAAAGCAAGATTTGTACCACTCAAGCTTATCATGGTTGCTATTGCTGCAAGTACTATTCCAATCAAAAATAACAAGCGTGACAAATAGATCACTTGATCAAATTTTTGTTCGACAAATGTGTGACCCGCAATAACTGCAAAACCACTACCAAGCATAAAACAGACTGCCACTAGTGCAAGTCTTGTTCCCCTATCAAGCCGCATTCCAAATTTTTTTCTAGCAAAGTATCTGCTAAACGCAGTAAAAGCAAAAATTGCCATTCCTAGATATGTTACACCATGCTACCAAGTAAAGTAGGTATCAAGATGATATGTTTTCAGGTAATACAGATCTAGTTGCATTCCTATCAAGGTAACAAAGGTACCTATTGCATACAGCTTGTACACTAGAACAGCCTTGTACAAAAAACTTTCAACATGTTTTATGCGCAGAAAAAATATTTTTATTTTAATACAAATGAAAACCGACAAACAATTTGTTTGTTACCCGTGTGACTATCACAGTAAGTTGTCAAAATGATTATCAGTTTTGGATTGTTGTTTCCATGTTATCAATAAGAAAAGAATTTGTGAAAAGTAGTGCTGAAGATAATGACGCTGCAGTTTTTTATGGTTGTCTTGTCTTGTTCTTTACCATGTCTGCTATAGGTAACAAGGTTCATCGTAGTCATATCATACAAGCCTTGTTCACAAATTGGATATAGATGGCATTTTTGCCTTTTTGCATCCACCATAGCATTTTGCCGCTTTTTGAGCTTGTGGTTTCTTGCTTCTGTGTTGTCACAGTAAGATTTTCAATTTTATTCATGCAACTCTAATTAAAAAATTAACTTAAAACTATATTTTCAAAATGCTTTTCCAAAATATGATTTTTCATATCATATCAAATCTGGTACTATAACATGATATTTTTTTGCAATACTTGGAATGACTAGAGCTCATCTTTCTGCAGAACCGCTTTTTTGATTGCATTATCAAAGTTAGAACCCACTAAGATTATGGATCATACTCTCCTTGGATATCCATTGTGAACTAAAATAAAAAAGAGAGGGAGTAGTTAGAACTTTTTAATTGTGCGCTTGTTGGTTTCCGCTCTTGAGATTGCCAGATACTGACAATACAGTACTGCCACCACTATCCTTGATGACTATAGCGGCATGGTCGTTCTTGCCTGGTTCGCCAGCATCCGTAAATGTCCACTGGGCTGTTGCCCCTGCTACACCATTGTAGCTGCCAGTTCCTGTACCTACATAGGTATCAAATCCTGAAGCAGGAGGATACGGCGATATCGTTGTGTCATTTACACAAAAGGCCGATGTCAAGCTATCCAAGTGGAATTTGTTTCCTTTGCCCCAGTTGACCTCAAGGCTGTTAGGATTTTTGGTGACATCACATTGGAGCTCAAAGCCATGCGTTACCTTGCCCACGGTTGGATCGATGACACTTCCTCCACCGGTCATGCTACCTACCGTTGTTGATGACAATACGGTAAAGCACTCGTTGGTAGTTGTTGTACTGGTAGAGCCCGAATATTGAGAGCCTGAAGTAGGCACAAACGCGGCAGTCCAGCAATATGAACCAGCTGCTGTCGGAGCTTGTGCTGGTGAAACAGCTGTAAATGTACCTCCATTAGGAACAGTTATTGAGGCTGTACCTGCTGGTGCACAGTTTAGAGTTGTTGACGCACTTGGATTAGGACCACAAAGCTGGAAGTTTACTGTACCTGTTAGATCTGGCAGGGGTGTTGTACCTGAACCTGTCACCGTAGCAGAATCAGTCACTGCTGTGCCAGGAATATCATTGCCAATTTGGCCGGATGTGGTTACAGTTGTAGTCGGGTCTGTTCCAGGACCAATGAGTGGAGCTACATCGTCAGTTCCACCGACAGAGTCTAGGGCTGTAACTTTGTGCGGACCATTGACCTGCATGTCAACAGAATAATCAAGGAAGAAGATTGCGCCTTGCCCTTGGTCTGCAACTAGCAAGTGTCCATGTCCGTCTACTGCTCCCTGATCAAAGAGTGCACCTGGGACTACAAGGTCGGAGACTACGTTACCTGAAGTGTCTACTTGAGTAATGTGATCTCCGCCGAAGATCATCAGATCACCAGTGAACGGG
Source organism: Nitrosotalea sp. (assembly GCA_050749405.1). Taxonomy (GTDB): domain Archaea; phylum Thermoproteota; class Nitrososphaeria; order Nitrososphaerales; family Nitrosopumilaceae; genus Nitrosotalea. Next base: position 71,049 of record JBOGRD010000006.1, on the reverse strand, counting down.
TCATAGGACATTCCATGAGCACCTGGGTAAAAGTTGCACACACCAGCGGTCTTGAAGCAGGTTGTAGTGAATGTGTTCATATCAATTGTTCCCACATCACCTCCACCCGAAAACCCACCTGAGTGGTCGGAGGTGTAGAAAGCATGTGTTGCATCAGACCATTGGACAGTGTCAACACCAAAATTGGCATCGTCACCAGAGATTGGGTGCGTAACGCCACTGCCTAGTGGACTTAATGCCACCGATATGAGGTTTCCTGGATCACCGTTTGAACCGAATAGAGTTTGGCCTGTAGGATCAACCATCAAGTGAGCGGGGTCGCCACCGGTTGGAATTGTTGTGACCAGCGTCATGGCAGATGGATCAACCTCTGAAATTACTTGACCTGGAGACAAAACAGGAATGTCTCCAACAAGAAGATTTCCGCTCTGAGGATTGAAGGTTAACCCGTCAGCACCACCTGGTGAGATTGGGCCATAAATGAGTTGTACTGGTCCAAAAACAGGAGGATTCGGGGATGTATATTGGAATGTAAGCGACTTGACGTTTGATTCGTCAGTGTAGTACAGCGTTCCGCAAAATGAACCAGCCGGACACGTGATAGCATAAGCCGCATGCGATGCGCCATACGCTAGACCGCAAAGTACCACTGCGATTGCTGTTGCAAGAAGTTTGTTTGAAAGTTTTTTGTTATTATCTTTTGTCATTGTTATTTCCATTTTTGGAAATTGCTAATAAACCGCGCTTACATTTTTGTCAGTTTTACTGACAAACCTGTCAGTAAAATGCATATTACTAAATTACATCACTGAGTATTGAGGCAAACTGGACCCCATCACTGGTCAAAACAAGATTGATCTTGTTGTCTCTAATTATAGGTTCTATGAGATGTTTTTTTTCAAGCCAATCAAGATGTCTAGAAAGTCTGCCATAATGCAAATTTGTTTCAAGTGACAGATTTGTCTTACCAACATACTTTTTTTCCAACAACACTTTCGTGATTCGCGATAAAGTTTTCATGCTGGGTTCGAAGACATCGCAAGATTCTTTCTTTTTCAGATGTCTTTTAATCATGATTTCAGTTGTCATTGGACTTCATAATAGACGAATCTTCTATAAAAAATTGATCACTTTAGGGCTGTCTAGAAACCATCCAATTTTGATAACATTGTAGATCATAATCAACAGTCAGATCCATTTTGTAGGGTGCCGTTTGGCACCCCATGAAAAACAAGTACCAGCGCATCATCTCCATAATGCGCCAGATTCTAGCAAAGATGCGGGTTCCACTTTATTTTCACAAAAAGTCGAACCACATCTTTACCCTACACCAGCATGTTATCATGCTGGTATTAAGACAGTACGAATCAAAAAGCTACGAGTTGTTTGTTGAGATGCTTGAGGTCTCCTCTGACCTGGTATTGATGCTTGGACTGTCAAGGATTCCGCATTATACCACACTGCAAAAGGTGGCATCCAGACTGAGCAGCACCATGCTGCATCTGGCAGTAGGCAGATTCATCGGAATGGTATCTCCTGGAAAAATATTTGCAGGCGTCGATGCGACAGGATTTGAGGACGGCCATGCCGCCTCGTACTACACGTACCGCTGTTCCCTGAGGCACTCGTACACAAAACTTTCTGCAGGCTCTGACATGGAGACGCAGCTTATCATAGCGGTAGTGATACGACACAATACGGTATCTCATGAGATAAGATATTTCCCACAGAATGCTGGAACGGGTGTTATCGTTTGCAAGACCGCGGATGTTTGTACTGGATGCAGGATACGATGCAGAATGGGTGCACCAGTCCATCCGGGACCGCGATATGTTATCGATGATTCCTGTCAGAAGGTATCAAGGCCGCTGGGCTTACCGCACAAGAGGCAGGTACAGAAAACAGATGAGAAGTACCTTTGATGATACCCTGTATCATCAGAGGAACAAGTGTGAGACGATATTTTCTGTGATAAAGCGAAGGTTTGGCTCTGAGATCATGGCACGTAATGGTACCATGATGACAAGGGAGTTGCTGTATCGTGTGCTGGCTTACAACTGTCATAGAATGTGTGTAATTTCTTGTTTATTGTGGATGGTTTCTAGACAACCGTGAGAAGGACGCTTTCAAAGGCAAGACACCAATACTTTACGTTCCTGACAGGGAATGGGATACAAAAGATCCTTGCATACCTCAACGACAGACTCGCAAGAGGTGAAACCTTGACACAGGACTCGCCATTGATAGCGCCTGATACAAACTACAAGACATACCGGGAAAACAATAGCAGCAAAAAGTTTCTTCCAACAAGCAAGATAACCCAAGACATACGTGATGCACTACGACCAAGGTTTGCATGGAGACCGTATGTGTTCAGGGCTTACTTTGACACACAGCTTCTCGTGGCGGAATCAAGGGGAAAGATCGCACATGACTTTCGCGTCTTCTTCATGGGTCACAAGGGAAGCATGGAAGCCAAGTATACAACAAACAAGGGACTCTTGCCCGATGCATTGATTGAAGAGATGCGTCAAGCGTTCAGGCGAAGCGAGGAGTTGCTTGATCTTGAGATGCAAAGCAGCAATGTAACAAAAGAAGAACAAGCAAACTCAAACAAATCCAGCTTGCAACCAACTCAGATGGTTGTGGCACTTGATCAAGCAGAGACGCTAATCTCGCAGGGCTGGCGATTTGTTGCGACTTTGCCAAAAGACAAGGCAGTGGTGTAGAAAAATGGTCTCGGACTGTGACCTGTCTCTTATCACAAAGAAGGTGGACCGGGTGGGATTTGAACCCACGATCTCACCCATGCCAAGGGCGTATCCTACTAGGCTAGACGACCGGCCCGATTTTAATCAGAGTATGAATCTGATTTGCATTAACTTTTTTTGTGAGGTTATTAACGTTTAGCGTGACCCAGAAAATCAGCTTGACCAAAATAGCATAAGATATTTAACTATCCAGAATAGAATTCTTCGCGTGGTAGTAGAAAGCAAAGCAATAGTCTCCTACATTCAAATTCAAAAAGAAGATTTAGCAGTTTTCAGATTTAAACCAAAAGAAGGAGAACTGCCTCAATACAAGCCAGGCCAATTTTTAACTCTAGGTACCCATGTACAATCAGAGAACAAGGTGATAAGAAGAGCTTATTCGATTGCCTCAAATCCGGAAAACAGAAAGTACATCGAATTATACATAAGATGGGTCAGAAAACCGCTTCCTGGTCGCCTTACAACAGTTTTATTTAGCGCAAAAGAAGGCGATGAAATTACTTGGATAAAACCTACCGGGGCATTTACCATTGAAGAAAAGAAACCAAATGGTGAACCAGACAACAGAAGAATTGTTTGTCTAGGTGGAGGTACTGGTTTAGCCCCGTTTGTCAGTTATGCACGTCACCTTCATGATACTGGAAGCAAAAGAGAGATAGTTGTTTTGCACGGTGCAAGCTATGTTGACGAGCTTGGTTACAGAGAGGAACTGACTCATCTTGAAGACGAGAGTCTAGACCGTGGCAAAGACAAGTGGAGCTTCAGATATAGATCAACCATCAGTCGACCTGACGAATGGTTCAACAGAACTTGGAATGGACAAAAAGGGAGAGTTGAGACTTTCTTGCAATCAAAAAATGGAGAGATGTCGACGCTTGAGAAACTGGTAGGAGAAAAAATTACCGAGGAAAATACCGTGTTTTTCATTTGCGGTTGGCAAGGAACCATAGATGGATGTCTCGATGTGTTGACTCCAAAAGGATTTGTAACTGAGAGAAACAAGAGACCTGACAAAAGCTTCGAGATAAAATACGAGTCATACGGATAGTCAAGTTTCATTTGAAAAGATAATATTCTATCATTCTGGCGAGACTACGGGGACGTAGGTTAGCTTGGCAGACTGCCAGCCTCGGGCGCTGGATGTCGTGGGTTCAAGTCCCATCGTCCCCATTTTCCACAAATTGGAATATTTTGATCAAATTCAATCAAGGATTGAAATATACCAGACAAATATAGAAGATAATTGACAGTCTCGATCTACCTTGCTCATCTAAATCCTGTTACCAAAGCCCACGTTGAAATCATCAATGAATTAAAAAAAGACAGCGAAGTGAGGGTTTTTCCAGTCATATTCAGAATTGATGGCAATGAAATCAACAGTAAGAGTTTTCCATTCAGTTATGAGTTGAGGAAAAAAATGCTTGAATCAGTGTTTGGAGACACTATATCCATATCATCCAATTACACGTTTTATTCACCATTTTCAAAATATATGCCTCCATTACTTTCACCTTATTCATGGAACATCAAAAAGCAAATTTTAGACGGAATTAAAACAGATTACTTTACGTATACTGGAGACAAGGCAGAAGCCTTTGTACTAAGGATTTATGGATTGAACCCAAGGGTTGGTCAAAGAAAAGAAACATCGGCCTCATTTGTAAAACAAAAAATGTTCGAATCTGCAATGGGAAAGGATACTGATTGGGAAAGGTATGTAGAACCTGAAATCGTAAAGATCATACACGAAAATTGGGATGTTGTTAAGAAATTTGCAAATGCGCCTGACCTAACATATAGGATACTTGGCATGAAATTTCCAAGTATAGGGTTTTGGTAGAAATAGATTAATTATAGACAGAATTGGTTTTGTATATGAAAACTTTTGTTCCAAAGTTTGTTTGGTTTGATGGGAAGTTTGTAAAGGATGATGAAGCAAAAGTTTCTGTAATGACCCACGCCGTTCATTATGGAACTTCGGTTTTTGAGGGATTACGTGGGTATTGGAATTCAAAAAACCTCTACATTTTCAGATTACAGGACCATATCAAAAGATTTAGAAATTCAGGAAAGGTGTATTCCATTTCACTAAGATTTACAGACAAACAGATAGCTGATGCAATAATAGGACTCTGCAAGAAAAACAATGTAAGAGAATCATGTTACATACGACCGTTTTACTTTGTAGGACGATATGGAATAAATCTACATGTAACAGAAAGCAGCCCAACTCACGCAGCAATTGCGATGTTTCCCTTTGGAGATCTATTCAACAAAAATGGGATTAGAGCAGGTGTTTCGTCATGGAGGAGGATCCAAGATATTTCCACTCCCCCCCTTGCAAAGATGGGTGGTAATTATCTGAATTCAATATTGGCAACCCAAGAGTGTAAGAGAAATGGATACGATGAAGCTATCCTATTAGATCATCTTGGAAACATCAGCGAAGCTCCTGGTGAGAACATATTCATTCTAAGAGATGAGAAATTACTGACACCGTCTTCCAGTTCTTCTGCGCTAGAAGGAATTACAAGAGATTCGGTAATCAAAATAGCAAAAGATCTTGGCTACGAAACGACAGAACGGGATATTCCAAGAACAGAAATTTATTTTGCTGATGAGGTGTTTTTGACAGGTACCGCGGCAGAGATAACACCTATTGTTTCAGTCGATGGCAAAAGAGTCGGAGATGGCAAAGTTGGAAAAATAACACAGAAAATACAGAGAGCATATTCGGAAATTGCAATGGGAAGAAACAAAAGGCATTCCAGCTGGATAACACCAGTGTATTGAAATGAAAATTGTACAAATTGGTGTTGGAGGTTTTGGCAAGAATCATGCAAGAATTCTTTCCCAACTTGGAGTTCTTTCGGCAATCTGTGACGCAGATTTATCAAAAGCCAAGGAATTTGGATCAAAATACTCTGTTAACCACTACTCTAGCATTGATTCCCTCTTAGGATCAGAGCAATTTGATGCTGCCTTTGTTTGTACCCCCACATCAACTCATTTTGAAATTGCCAAGACTTTGCTACAAAAGAAGAAAAATGTATTTGTCGAAAAACCCATGACATATCTTTCACGTGAGGGCGATGAACTACTAGAATTAGCAAAGAAGAACAAGGTAATCCTAACATCAGGATACATTGAGAGATTCAACCCAGCAGTCTCGCTTGTAAAGGAATACGTCAAGACAAAAAAATATGGAGAGCTCATAATGCTAGAATTTCATCGAGAAAACAGAATGCCTCCTCACATCAAAGATGTCGGGATAATTTACGATACTTCAGTTCACGACATAGATACAGCCATGTGGCTTTTCGATGATGTTCCAGAAGTGGTCTTTGCAAGATCCGGCAGAATAAGACATGAACATGAAGATTTTGCTACAATAATGCTAGGTTTTAGAGAAAACAAAGTAGCCATTATTTCATCAAACTGGATAACTCCAATTAAAGTTAGAAGATTCAATGCGGTTTGTGGCGATGCGATAATTTCTTCTGATTTTATCACGCAGGAAATAAAGATAGAAACCAATACTGGAGCTGAAATACCACGAAAAGGTACAGAAGAGCCGCTTCTTTTGGAAATTAAAAATTTTATCGCTTCATCAGAGGGTAAAGAAAACATAAGAGTAAGGCCAGAAGACGCATTAAATACAACAAAGATAGCTGAGGCAGCACTTTTATCTAGCCACAAAGGAACTCCAATTTATCTAGATCTCAAATGAACAAGAAAATGATGGAAATTCTTGCATGTCCAATAGACAAACATTTTCCACTTGATATTTTCGAGGTTTTATCAAAAGAAGACATTATTTCTGAAGGCGTGATATTTTGTTCCAAGTGTTCCCGATTTTATCCCATAATAGATGAGATTCCCATCATGCTACCAGATGAACTAAGAGACAAAAATCAAGAGATAGAATTCTTGAAAAAGTACAAAGACAAACTACCAGAAAAGATTGTCAACAAGAGCTCTCCTTGGCATTTGTGATGAAAGATGGTTACAAATTTTGTATCAGAGAAAGCAAAAATGGGAAAGAATGTGAAAATATGGCATTTTGCATATGTGGGTGACAATGCAGAGATTGGAGACAACGTAAAGATTGGGTCTCTGGCCCATGTGGATTACAATGTAAAGATTGGAGACAATACAATGATAGAAGGCATGGCATACATTCCTCCTCTCTCCAGAATAGGAAAAAATGTTTTCATAGGACCTGCCGCTGCCCTGACAAATGACCCATATCCAACAAGTAAGAAAATGGTTGGAGTTACCATAGAAGATGGTGCAGTGATAGGCTCAAGAGCTGTCATAAAAGCTGGAGTAACAGTTGGAAAAAATAGTGTGGTGGCAATGGGTGCGGTAGTTATCAAAGACGTGCCTGCAAATACAGTAGTTGCTGGAGTTCCGGCCAAAATCAAGTATTCCCGTGAAGAATACGACAAAAAGAAGAAAGATTGGGAAGATAGCTAACCTTTGATTTGTTTGTGAAATATCCAGTTCTTTATCTTTGACATGATAAAGATCCAAAGCACAACAAGAAATACAGCAATAACTGCTTTTATGCCCGAATCTAAAAATTCATTATTTCCAAAGTCGTGTATTGTAAGTGGTGCAATTGTTACAACGAGAAGGCCTCCACCGGCTAGAATCATCAACCACATTATGAAGACATATACAAAGATCTGCCCTCTCATATCTTGATACCTGTCATAAATGCCGTAATGATTGCAAGTGCAGCTGAAAATAGTGCCAGCTTGAAAATTGTAAATCCTACCTCTTTTTCCGTCATAGGCCCATTAGCTACAATCAAACGCACCAATGTAACCGGAGCATCTTTGTGTTCAGTGGCTTTCAGTTTGAAATCTTCGGTATGCTCTACAGGGCTTGATTTTAGTTGCCTGTGTTCAACTATTCGTTTCACGCTTGACAGAAATAGAAATGAGTTTATTACTGCCGGTAACAAAGCAACTGCCGCAATTATTTCTACATGACCTACTATAGCAATTGCTCCATACATAGCACCTAAGGTGAGTGCGCCGGAATCACCAGGAAATATTCTGCTAGGAAACTTGTGATATTTGTAAAAAGCAAGAGATACAAAACCTAGAGGCAAACTTGCTATAGCTATGTCATAATGATGAACGATGAATAATGATATCGTGAGCGCAAAACTAGCAATTGTCATAAATCCACTTGCAACACCATTTAGTACGTCAATAGAATTTATCGTATTTCCAGTAATTGGAATCATGATAACTATCAAGGCAAGATACAATTCAGGAATCTTAACAGAACCAAACAGTGGAAAGTCCAAATGTGAACCATGCGCTCCTAACAAAATTATTGGAATTGCAGTAGCTGCTAGAGCAATAGGTTTGAACCACCCGCCCAGTACTTTTCTGTCATCGGCCAAACCTACAAGAAATGCTAGAAAAGTGGTAAGAATTATTGCCAGTACTTCTATTGAAGAAAAAAATGCGTAAAGAACAAGTTCTGAGACCAGGATTCCTGCAAGAATGGATGGACCGCCAGGCCTTACCACCATCGCTCCCCCGACTCTATTGTAATCTTTGACTACAAGTTTTCTTTTTTCGAGAATTTTGATAAGAATTGGAGTAATGGCGTAAACCGTAACAAATGCTATGGCTGAAACTACTATAGCCGCTATTGTTTTATCAAGCATCATCTTACCTTTTTGAGTTGTGTCTTTATGTTTTCTGCAATTCCAAGCCCAATCTTATCAATTTTGGCAAGTTTTTCAACAGGAATCGACACTAATTCGTCCAGGTTCTTAATTCCATTCTTGTACAGAATTCTTGCACGTATTCTTCCAATGCCCCGCACTCTGACAAGATCAACGAGTTCTTCTTTTATTCCATATACCATTCTAGTTCGTAAGGCATCTAATTGGTCCATTACATGATTTAGCTTCTCAAGCTTTGCAATCTCATAAAATGCATGAATAAGCCAGTCTGCTGTTTCAGACATCCTGTGCATGTCTCCTGATTCTATACCCAAGTTATCAGAAAGAAAGATCTCGCTTGATTCAGTAATCCAAGCATGCGTTGCAAGTAGGCTTCGATTACAATCATATTCTGAGATGTTTTCAATCAATTGATCAGAATAGTTTTCAAGAAGTGTGCTGAGTAGTTCATAATCCTTGTTCCTCAATGAAAACTTGGGAAAAAAATCTTCACAACTTGTGATAATATGTAATATCCCAAGAGTATGTTTCCTGCCTTTTGAAATTTGTTTCAGTGTTTTCCTAAAATAAACAGCTGTTAGTGGATCTATGTACAGAGTCGAAGTCTTTTTGCCAAATTCTGTTGCGATGAATCTACCTCCTTTTTGTTTCAAGAGTTCTTCTAGTTCAAGATAGCGTAATGCTATCTGAATCTTGAATTTTATAGTTGGTTTTCTTTCCTGGGATCCCGAAAGTGTTTTTGAAAAAAAATCAACAATTTCTTCGTTTTTTATTCCTGGGGTAGTTGAAACCAGACTCAATATGTGAATTCGTAGTGCATTGTCATCTGTGAGTTTTGAAGAAATCGGTTCTGGTGTGCCATTGATGTAATAATCAAAGAGATCATCACTGTTAGAACTTCCAACAATAATAGATTCTCCGTATTCATCATACTGGGGCCGCCCAGCTCTGCCAGAAAGCTGTTTGTATTCTAGAATGCTGATAGGTTTGTTGACTCCATATTTTACGTCATATCTATTGATACTGGAAATTACTACTCTTCGTGCTGGAAGATTCACTCCAGCAGCCAGTGTCGGTGTAGAAGCGAGGATCTTTATTCTTCGATTCCTAAATTCTGACTCTATAATGTCTCTGCAATTCTGGTTCAACCCTGCATGGTGAAATGCAACACCTTTTTTCACTAGCGTTGCCAGGTTCCTAATTAGTTCTGTATGTTCATTGTCTTCAAGGAGTCTTTGCGAGATTTGTTCTAGAATTTTCTTCTCTTCTTCTGTAATATGTTTTGAGACTGCATCAGATGCCTTTGTTGCAAGAGATACAGAACGCGCTCTAGTTTCAGCAAAAAGGATTGCTTGTCCTCCATTTTTGAGAGAATCCAGGCCCAGGTCAACTGATGCCCCCCTGATGCTTGTTTCAATCTGAAAATTCTTCTTGTTCTGCATTGTTACCATATCCTGCTCGCAAACTCCTTCCCAGAGAGGAACTGGCCTCCAGTTGCTTTCCACAAGTTTGCAGCCAAGCCACTTTGCTATCTCATCAGCGTTAGTTACGGTTGCACTAAGTGCAAGTATCTGCGGTTTTTTCTGAAGTAACATTAGTTTTGTGAGTACAATGTCAAGTGTTGGTCCCCTATCTTCATCCCCTAGCAAATGTACCTCGTCTGCAATAACAAGACTGATTTCATTTAACCATTCAGCACCTTGTCTTATGACAGAGTCCATCTTCTCATTAGTAAGAACAATAATGTCGTTTAATCCTAGATTTTTATCGGTCTGATCATAATCACCTGTTGAAATCTGAATCTTAATTTTTCTATCAAGATCTACAGATTCTAGTTTTTTAAATTCAGAAAATTTTTCAGAAGCTAGTGCTTTGAGAGGACTAAGATACACTACCTTGCCCTTTTTCTCAGAAATGTGTTTTATTATGGCAAACATGGCAATTAGCGTCTTTCCGCTTGCAGTTGGAGCAGAAACAATGATGCTTTTTCCATCTAATAATCCAGCTTTTACACTCTTTTCTTGCGGTGGATAAAGAGTAACAAATCCACTATCACAAAGAAATTTGATTGCAGTTTTGGGGATATCTAGTTCCGATACTTTCATACCCGGTTATAATGGTCGGGTTTTGATTCATAAATAGCTGACTCTCGCTGCAATTTCTTGATATACTTTCTTGCTTCCTCTTCAGTGAATTTGCCTGTCTTGACTAGTTCTTTTACGAATGTTTTTTCTTCGACAGGTCTTTTCTCATCTCCTTCCAATGATTTCATTACATCCATGAATAGTTGCATCTTTGAGACTTCGCTGTGGGGCCTACCTTGAAGAACTCCGAGGTCTACCTTTCCAGTGTTCACATCAACTCCTGCGTCTTGAAGCATGCTTTGTATTAGAAATATTGCCCTTTCTGCATCTTCACTCTCAACTTGTGTCTTCATCAATAGCCTTGCTCTGGCAGTAGCCAATCTCACAAGCCCCTCTAATTGTCTTGGGGTTACTGTAATCATTCCCTCAGATTCTACGTTTCTCATTGTCATATAATATTCTAGAATCTTCTCCTCTGCTTCTGATGTAAGTATTGGATCAAATCTTTTCGTATATGTCAGATATTTTGTAAGAATATCTATGTCAATTAGTGATTTAATATCGGTTCCCGAAGTTCGGTGTAGATTCAATATGTGTCGCGCTATTCTTGTATCTCTTTCTTTTGATGGAATATCCCTGACGACAAAGATGAGATCAAAACGTGTTAAAAGTGGGACTGGAAGGTTAACATTTTCTGTTATGTTCTTGAATGGATCATATTTTCCATACATTGGGTTAGCAGCAGCCAAAATTGAGGTTCTTGCATTCAACGTTGCTACAATTCCACCTTTTGCGATACTAACTGATTGTTGCTCCATTGTTTCGTGTAACGCGCTCCGGTCTTCGGGTTTCATTTTGTCAAATTCGTCAATACAAACAAGACCCTGATCCCCCAAAACCACCGCTCCAGCTTCGAGCATCATAATTCCGATTTTATCCCGTACAACTGCAGCCGTTAGTCCTGCTGCAGTAGAACCTCGTCCTGATGTGTAGAGTCCCCTAGGAGCAATTCTTGCACAAAACTTTAACATCTCGCTTTTTGCTGTACCAGGATCACCCACCAAAAAGACGTTGATATCTCCACGGATCTTAGCACCATCGGCAAGAAGCTTTTGAGTAGAACCCACAATCAACAACAAGATTGACTCCTTGATGATATCATGACCATGAACGTGAGGCGCAAATGAAGCTACAAGCCTGTCGTAAATGTCGGCATTTTTTCCAAGCGACTTGATTATCTTCTCTTCATCTGAAGAAATTTCTTCCCTTTCAGTGCTTCTAGAGCTCTTGTTTCCCCTGCCACCTAGAAACTCTATATTATTTCCCTGAACTCTTAATCTGTAAATTCCGCTCTTTCCCCTCATAGAAGGTATGTGCTCTTGTTCAATCCTTACAATTCCCGTGAGAATTACACGGTCTCCAGGTCTTGCATTGTCAACCAAGTCTTGAAGCACCGTAACATCAAGATAATGAGGTAATTGACCTGGAGGTAGGTCTTCAGGCAGTTCCTGGAGTCGTACCATTTGAAAATCAATGAATTTGCTTTGCTCAGGATTTAATTCTAGATCTCTGTGAGTACATTTTCCATTATCACATTTTAGAGGTTCCTTGAATTCAAGGCCTTTTTCCTGAATTCTTTTAGTCTGATGTCCATCTGGACAGATGTAAACTAGTTCTTTTGCAAGCGGTTTAATCTCAGAAGATCTTACAACCATTCCCGAAACGCTTATCATTTTTCCGATAACTTCGGCATTTACTTCACGCAGACTTCGCTGTGCTGGATAATTTGAAATCCTGACTCTAATGTCATGACGGATTTTTTCTGCATATTGTGGAAATCTTTCCTTGAGAATATCTTTGATTGCCCCACTGAAAGCATGAAGAATTTCATCTGGATCCATAGTGAAAACAGATTCAATTTCTTGGTATGACACCAGTTCATTGTAATCTACCACAATGTATTGGATTTTCTTTGCCATCATCTGATCAATTTCGTCAACATACTTGTATGAACCTGATTTATCTTTGAATTGACTTAGAAATTCCCTTACCTGATCCTGAAGCTTACTTGATGAAATAGATTCAGACTGTGCGGTCATTTCTTATCGCCTATAACTTGTTTTTTAAATTCTGTACTGTTATCATGAATATAATCAAATAGAGCTCGCTCTTCAACTGTCAATTTCTTTGCCAATTCAGTAGCCATCTTGGACGAGTCTGCCAATCTAATGATCTTTCCTTGCCTTTTACGAACAAGGGAATTTAGCATACTTTCAATTTTATCACGGTCTTGCTGGGGCAGTCTTTGCACGAATGAATTCATTTTTATATAAAATTCTGGCTCGAGGGTAGAAAGATCAAAATCTCCCTGTACATTTTCTTTCACAATAGCTTGCTTCAAAGCTACTACCATATCAGTATCCTGTACTTCGGCAAGTTTTTCTGACGATAGTACTTCAGCTACCCATCTTGGTATACTCAAAATTTCACCATGTTTAGCCTCAATTGATACTTCAGGCGCATCTATTTTGAGATCATATCCAAAGTTGACTTTGACATCCTGTAGGCGATATCCTATACTATGCATCTGTATTAGTTCTGAGATGTCCAATTTACTTCATGATCCTCCATTAGGCATCTAAGGGATCGATCGATCAATTCTGTTAACCATTTACTCTGATCATTTGATCTAGTTACTCGTGTGTTATTTTCTCTTATGATGGTGTTCTTCCCATTTAATACATGAATCATTTGATGATCGCCTAAGATTGATATCTTTTTGTTAATCTTAATAGCTAGTTATTCTGTTATTACCCACAAACGCTTCAGGTTGACATAGAAAATGCTTCGATACTAGATCGCAGACTTAATTTTATTAGTAGGGCACAAAGGTAGAACCATATGACAGAATCCTCCATGTGGGTTGAAAAATATCGACCGATGAAACTATCATCCATAATAAACCAGAAGGAGATAGTAGGAAGTTTAAAATCTCTTTTGAAAAACATATCTGAGATGCCACATTTGATGTTCTCTGGATCTGCTGGTGTTGGCAAGACCACCACTGCCCTATGTCTTGCAAGAGAAATCTTGGGAGATACATGGAGAGAGTACACCCTAGAGTTGAACGCTTCAGATGAAAGAGGAATAAATATGGTAAGAGACAGGGTAAAAAAATTTGCAAGGTTTTCAGGACTTGACACCAAGATACCGTTTAAGCTTGTCATACTAGATGAAGCAGATGAAATGACCTCTGACGCTCAGACCGCCCTTAGGAGAATCATAGAAGATACAGCGGGGCATTGCAGGTTTATCATGATTGCAAATAACATATCAAAAATTATAGAGCCTCTTCAAAGCAGATGCGCCGTATTCAAATTCACCAGAATCTCTGAGGAAGAGATAATAGGATACTTGGAAGAAATTTGTAAAAAAGAAAAAATCAAGTACAACAAGGAAGGCTTGAAGTCACTTTATTCGTATTCAGAGGGAGATATGCGTCACTCTATCAATATGCTACAGGCAACTGCAAGTCTTGGAATAATAAATGAAGAGAATGTAAAGGCATCTTCCGGGCTTACAAAGGTTAGTGATGTAGGGGAGATCTTGAAGATTGCACTAGCTGGAAAGTTGACAGAGGCAAGAAACAAGATGGTTGAACTCATCAAGATATATGGAATGTCGGAATCTGATTTCCTAAAATATCTTAACGAAGAGTGTTATAAACTAAAGACAGATCACCTTTCAGACATTCTGGAATCCATTGCCAAATACGATTATCGGCTTGTAATAGGATCCAATCCCGAAATTCAACTTTCTGCCCTTTTGGCTGAACTAGGAAAAATAGGCAAATAGCGCAGAGAGAGGGATTTGAACCCCCGCGTGCTTGCGCACATAGGCTCTCAAGGCCCACGCCATGCCGGGCTAGGCGACCTCTGCAATACTTTTTCAGAAAAGACTTGTTAAAATTTGTTTAAGAACAAACGCCATTTGGTAAATAGCAAGTATTTGGGCAATATTACACAGTAATTAAGAAAAATAAAAAGGACGAAAAATTCTAGTGGTGTGCGTGTGGATTAGCAGAACCGGTCTCCATTTTGGTATAGGTTCCTGCTGCCTTTTCATGGTGTTCCAGGTTAGACTGATCTACTTTGATTGCCTGTGGAGGACAAACTGAAACGCATGCCATACACCAAATGCAGTCATGCTCTCTTATTGGATCAGCCTTGTCTGTGTAGTCCTTTCGTTCTTCTTTTACTGAACTACCAGTTCCAGCCATTGTAATGTTTACTGCCTTGATAGCTGGAATATCTTTCTCTGTTCTATACCACTGAAAGACTTGTACTGGACAAGCCTCGATGCATGCACCATCAGCAACGCAAGAGTCCCAATCTACTGCGACCATGGTACCACTTACACCTACTGGTTCTATCTTTTCACCCCTGGCTTTGAATGCCGATATGCAATTCTCATCTTTGGAAGCTTCGGCTAATTTACCAGGACCCCATCTGAAGTGAAACTGACCGTCGGATTGATCTATTTTTCCAATTGGTTTGTATCCTTTTGGAAAGTCTTCGGGTATTGGCATATGGTTTTTTGTCACAGGATATGTTATTTAAACCTAGACAAAGTTGGTTTAAACTAGGTTAGCGATCTCTTTTTCGTGAATTTCTTGATTTGCCTGATCAACTTTGATTGCTTTTGTGGGACAAACTTCTACGCATGCCATACACCAAATACAGTTAGCTTCCTGTACAGGGCTTGCCTTATCAGTAAAGTCCTTTCTATCATTTCTGCCTGTTTCTCCTGGATTTTTGTACCACTCAAATACTTTTACTGGACAACTCAATAGACATATTCCGTCAGCGATACAAGAATCCCAATCTACTGCAACATATGTCCCATGCACCCCCATCGGTTTGATTTCTTCACCTGCTGCCTTGTAATCAGCAATAACTTTGGGATCTGATGCCGCCTCTGCAAGACGCCCAGGTCCCCAAACTAGATAATAACTCTCACTTGATGGATCCTTGAATTTTTCTTCCACTTTGTGACTCTTAGGAAAATTTGGATCTATTGGCACGGTATTGCAGAAATATTGCTACTTATTTAAAGTGTATACAGGAATACTGACAGGCAACTGCCAAGAAGAGCTGGTCAGGCAAGGAATTTGTGTTCCTATAATTTTAGTCATACAAGATAAATTCATATCTTTCAGAAATTGGTTGTAAGCTGTGGGAATTTTCAAGTATGACGTATATCGCAGCCCTAATGTAGGCATTTATGCAAAATGCAATGATAGTTTTGTCTTTATTCCAAATGGTTTTGCTACAACAAAAGTTAAAAATTTGTGCGAGTTCCTCAAAACCGATCATGTCTTCACGTCAGTAGCTAACACTAGACTTCTTGGAGTTTTAATGGTTATGAATAACAATGGAATATTGTTACCACGAAATTCTCTTGAAGAAGAGGTAGTTCATCTAAAAAAATCAACTGGTCTTAATGTAGAGATCCTCGATACAAAGCACACGGCCATAGGCAATCTAATATGTGCAAATGACAAAGGCGGGATAATGTCGCCTCTAATTCCATCTGAATATGTAAAAAAAGTCGAAGATGTTCTGGGAATAGAGGTGATAAGAAAGAAAGTTGCTGGATATCATCAAAGTGGTGCCATGGCAAAGGCCAATTCCCATGGTGGAATCATACATCCTGCAACTGAAGAAGAAGACATCAGAATCATATCCCAAGTTCTGGGTGTAGAGCTGGAACCTGCCACCATCAATGGTGGATCTCCTTTTGTCGCTTCAGGCATATTGGCAAATAACAAATCTTTGGTAGTTGGTTCACTTACAAACGGTCCTGAACTAGTGATGCTTACAAAGGCATTCAAAGTGGAAGATTAGACCGTGGATCATGTAGAAGAGAATCGAGTTTAACCTGCTTTTCAGAGCCATCCTTCATGTTACGAACTAGAACTGATTTTTCACCATATTCCTTTGGGGCTATTATTATCACGTACTTGTAATTTGATGCCATGTCCATTTGTTTCCTAAGGGATCTTCCTGCCAAATCCACCCCAGATGGCACACCTTTGAGTCTGAAGGCAGATGCAATGCTAATGGCAATTTTCTTCATTTCATCATTGACAGATGCTATCCATACATATTCTTCATTGTTTGATAAATTTGTAATTCCTTGCTTCTCCAAGGAATTTGCGATGCGTTCCACACCACCTGCAGCACCAGTTGCACCCATATCGTTTCGCCCAAATGCTTTTGTTAATGTGTCATAACGACCGCCACCAACAAGGGCCCCCAGATCTGAGCTGCTGTCAAATACCTCAAAAACAATTCCAGAGTAATAATCAAGCCCTCGCACAATACCAAAGTTTACTCTGACATTTTCCACGCCTCTATTTTTTAATGATTCAAACAGTTGCAGTATCTTGCTCCAGTTTTTGAGCTGATTTGTGTCAATCATTTTCTCAATTTCTTGTGGAGCTCCCTTGATTTGAGAAAATTCTAAAACCAGTTCCAAGTCAGAAATAGGATATCCTTTTTCTTGATATTCTGTGATTATTTCTTGCTTTCTTTTCTTTTGTATCTTATCCACTGCTCTCAAAATATCGCTTATTACATCAGGTGAATCAGTCTTGAAAATATTTTTTACATATGATTCAACCAGTCCTCGATCGCAGATATCAATTACAATATTTGCAAGTTTTAGGTTTGAGAAAAACTTGGAAGTAAAATCTATTATTTCCGCATCAGATTCCGTATTAGGTTCGCCATATATCTCCACATCCCACTGATGAAAGAATCTGTATCGTCCTTTTTGTGGCTCGTCATATCTCCATACTCCCCCAAATGTGCAGAACTTGGCTGGAAGCCTCATGGATTTTTGAGCTACAGCGTACCTAGTAAGGCCTATAGTAAAATCAAACCTGAGAGCAACTTCTCTTTCTCCCTTGTCTTTAAAGTAGTAAATTTCATTTCTTATAGAAGGCCCGCTCTTTGTTTCTATCACTGAGACAAGTTCTATTGGAGATGGCTCCATGAATTGAAATCTAAATAGATTTGATGTTTCTATGAATTTTTGTCGTATGTATTCTATTGTGGCAGATTCCTTAGGTTCTATGTCTCGCATCCCTCGTGGTAAGTCCAAATTCAAGACTCACTCTTGTTCCAATGCATTTAGACTTTCTGATTTTACAAAATTGCAATTGGGATAAATTAATAACACAAGTAAAACCTACCAAAGGTCATCGTATGACATATCGCCATTTAGAACACATGACAGATGCGTTCATTGAAGTAACTGGGCAAACCTTGGAGGAAGCCTTTGAAACAGCCGGAATGGCTGTGGTTGATACAATTTTTGATATCAAATCAGTTGAAAAAAAAACGAAAAAAAAATTGAGATAAAAGCAAGGGATCTAAATAACTTGCTGTATAGTTGGCTTGAGGAGGTAATCATACTTACGATAACAGATGGGTTTGTTGGAGCCAGCTTTAAAGTTTGCATAACTAGACCAAATGAATATGTTCTAAATGCAACAATAGATGGTGAAGAGATTGATTTTCAAAAACATCACTTTAAATTAGAAATTAAAGCCCCTACTTATCATCTCATGGAAATAAAACTGGAAAAACCAGTTGTAATGAGATTTTTGCTTGATCTCTAGTACAAATTATTAAATACTGTTCAAATTTATTTTATCAAGTTGGTAGACGAGGAAATAGAAAAGATAATGAAAAAGAAGTTAGCTGAGATGACTTCACACAAGGAGCAGGGAATTTTAGAACTAAACGATGCAAGTTTTGACAATGGAATAGCTGGTGACGTTCCAGTAATAGTAGATTTTTGGGCCACATGGTGTGGGCCCTGTCAGTTTATGTTGCCCATATTTACCAGAATGGCAAAAAAATACAAGGGCATCAAGTTTGCTCGCGTAAATGTGGATGAGGCACAAGGAATTTCTCAGAGATACCAAGTGTATGCAATACCTACATTCTTGGTCTTCAAGGGAGGCAAACTTGTCGATAAGGCAGTAGGGGCAGTAGGTGAACCAGGCCTGCACATGCTTGCCCAGAAATACTCTCAATAGCCGTAAACGGTATTTAATTTTCTCTGAAGCTCTATTATTTTCTTCAAGGTTTGAAGTTCCTCTGGATTCAACTTGTGCGAAAATTGCTTGAGTAAAAGCTTGGCTTCTCTGGATGGAGGCAACGAATAGAAGACATCTTCTTCTGAAACCTGTCTTCCAACAGTGACATTTTGAATAGATATGGCTACTTCTTGACCTTTCTTAGCAGAATCTATGCTCTTTCCATTGTCTTGAAGCTGGTGGACAAGTCCAATTTTTTTTCCATCCGCATTCATTATGGTGATTTTTTGTTTTAGAGTACCAACATCTACTCTAACTCCAAAAACAGCTGGATTGCTTTTTCTAAATATGTATCCCTTCAGAAATGTCAGTTTGCAAATAGGAGTTAGTTCCTGAAATATGGCGTTTTCTTCATTGGCTGTATCCTCTTGAACCCAGTTGAGATAATTATCGATCAAGCTGTATATGACTTGATCGTGGAAAATTCTAATGTGGTTTGCTTCTGCTTCTTCTTGAGCATCCTGCAAAATTTTTACGTTAAATGCAATCACTATTCCAAGATGTCTGTCATTTTCCTTTATTGCTAGAGCCTCGACAACATCACGTCGGGTTACAGGACCTATGTCAGCCATTGACACTGGAACATTTTGTCGTTTTAACATGTCAGTGATGGCTTCAAGAGATCCAATAGTATCACATTTTAGAATCACTCCCTTTTTGTCAGTCTTTACAAAGACTGACTTCATTTCAGACTCGATTAATTTTTTAAATTCTTCAATCCTTGATTCGTCAGTAGAGGCATAAACAGGGCTTCCCGGTAAGACACCTTCAAGGTCTGGAGAGGCTATCTTTATTCCGGCTGCAGCGTGGACTTCGTTTACTAGTCTAAATTTGTCTCGCGGATCGCGCATTTCATCCAATGGTTTTGGCAGGAGTATTGCCTTGGGTTTTGTAATTACTACAGAGTCTCTTTTGGCAAGAACTATAGAGTCACTCTTTTTAAGATTGCCATCAATCAAAATAATGTTGGCAGTTACTCCAAGGCCAGTCTCTTCTTTTACTTCAAGAACTATGCCTCTAGTTGGTTTCTCTTTCTGGTCAAGTTTCTTTTGCAGATATTGTTGGGTAAGACCTACAAGGACTGCAAGTAGTTCTGGAATTCCTTCTCCTGACCTAGCGCTAACGGGAACAATTGAAACTTCTTTTGCAAAATCCTTAACTCTGTAAAATGCTTCAGAACTGAAGCCAAGTATAGATAGTGTTCCCACAACATTATACAGAAGCTCGTCAAGTGAGGTTTGCACAAAAGGATCTTGTTCTTTTATGGATTGCGTAATAAACTGTGTTGTCGGGTTCTTTTTCCAACCTGAAACCATATCTACCTTGTTTAGGGCAATTACAAATGGAACCTTTCTACTCTGTAAGATTTTCAAGCTTTCATTTGTTTGTGGTTGAAAACCTCGATTTACGTCTACTACCAAGATAGCAATGTCTGCTGCAGAGCCTCCACGTGCCCTTAGATTTGTGAAAATTTCATGTCCTGGCGTATCAATTACTAACAGTCCAGGAATTTCTTGGTTGTCGCCTGCCATTTTTGCAAACAGTGGCCCGCATACTTTCTTGATTGAATCAGTAGGTAGAAAGCTTGCCCCTATGTGTTGTGTAATGCCACCTGCTTCACGAGCTTGGACCCCTGTACCTCTTATCTTGTCTAATAACGAGGTCTTACCAGAGTCTACGTGACCTAGAACTACCACTATTGGCTGTCGTATTTGCAACCACTTTCACTTGAATATTACAGCTACCTCTTTTTCAAAACTTTCCTTAGAATCGGAGGCATGAATTATGTTATCGGATATTCCAAGCCCAAAATCTCCCCTAATTGTACCAGGAGCTGCCTCAAAGGACTTGGTAGAGCCTATCATGAGTCTTGTTGTGGCTATAGCATTGTTTCCTTCAATCACAGCTGCAACAACTCTTCCTGATGTAATAAAAGAAACAAGCTCGCCAAAGAAGGGCTTTGATTGATGAACTGAATAAAATTCCTCAGCCATCTGTTTTGTAAAAGTAAACATCTTTAGTTTTACAATGTTGAAGCCTTTCTTTTCAAATCTTGAAATAATTTTGCCTGTAATTTTTCTTTCTACACCGTCAGGTTTTACTATAAATAATGTCTGTTCAGTCATTTTACTTTTTGACCCTTATTCCGCCTTTGACGTATTTATTTGTCCACTTGAGTCTTCTAGGATCACGTTTGAGAACAAGCATGTTCTTTTTGCATTTAGAAGAACAGAACCAAAATACCGTGCCGTCATTTTTTACAAGCATGGTACCAGATCCCTTTGCTACTGGTCTGTTGCAAAAACTACATGGCTTAACTAGAACGCTCAATTTCTAATCACTTTATCTTCCTTGCTTCGCGCTCTGTTTCACGCAACATGAGTATATCTGACATTCTAACAGAACCCTTTACATTTCTTGTTAGAACTCTGCCTTTGTCTTTTCCGTCCAATATCTTTACTCTAACTTGTATAACCTCTCCTGCAATGCCTGTTCTGCCAACAATTTGAATTACTTCAGCTGGAATAGGTACTTCAGTACTCATTTGCTAGCTTGACCACCTTTTATCTGCGACAGCGATGCCACAATTTGGTCAACTATATGTTGAGCATCTCCTGAATCTATTATCGCAGCAGCTGCAGAGGTAACATCAATTCCTAATGCCTTGCCCAACTCTTGTCTGCTTGGCACAAAGCTATACGGTAAGTTATGTTCCTCACAGAGTATTGGCAGATGTGCTACTACCTCTGGTGGTTCGACATCCTCAGCTATAACTACGAGTTTACTTATTCCTCTCTCTATTGCCTTTGTGACTTCGTTTGTACCTTTCTTTACTTTACCACTCTGATGAGCAACCCTAACTGCTTCGTAGATAGGGCTAACTAGGTCAGCGGGGACTTGAAACTTTACGTAATAAGCCTTAGTCATAGGTATCACCCATTGGGATCATTTCCATTCCTTGAGTGCTTTCAATTGGTTTTAAAAGTGTTATCTGCCAGCTGCCCGCTTTATTTTTGACATGTATTTATCAAAAATTTCATCTAAATTATCTTCGGTATCAGATTCAGCATATATTCTTGCTATTGGTTCAGTTCCACTCAATCTGACCATAACCCAGCTTGATTTATCAAGAAAAATCTTGATTCCGTCAGAAAGATCTTTTTTGTATGGTTCGTTTTTCAGGTCTTGAAGTATTTTTTTAAAGATGTCTTTGGAACAAGATATCTTGCCTTTTGTAGTAAACGATGTAGGTAAGATGTTCATCTCCTCTGACAAGACCTTGTTTGTTTTTGACAACAGATCAAGCATCAGAACCATGGTCATCGAGCCATCTCTTACTTGATTGTGTTTTCCATACATGAATCCGCCATTTTCCTCAAATCCCACTAGTGCCTTTTCTTGAACCATTTTACGCGAGACTTCAACACTTCCTACTCTTGTCCTTAAAACTTTTGACTTGGTTTGTTCTGCGATTGTCTCAATTGCTGAAGTAGAGTTGAGTGTTGTTACAACCTTTGATCGTGGATATTTATTCAAAATGAATCTGGAGATGAGAAGTGCCGACCTGTCACCTGTGAGAATCTTGCCCTTGTCATCACAAAAAATGCTCCTATCACCGTCTCCATCAAATGCTATGCCAAAGTCAGCCTTGGATTTTACTACGGCTTGTGATAATTTGTTCAAGTTTTGTGGAGTCGGCTCTGAGCCTCGCCCCGAAAATGTGCCATCTATGGTATCATTTATGGTAACTACCTCACACCCAAGCTCTTTGCAAAGATGAGGAGCTGCTACTGCCTGTGCACCATTTCCCAAGTCAAGTGCAACCTTGAATCTACTAGACCTTATTTTCTTGATATTTACCTGAGACTTGATTCCATCAAGATATGTCCGAATAGATCTGGTTTCGTTTCCAATTGAACCAAGTTTATTTGAAGCGTTCCATTTTTTTTTAAAATAAATATCCTCTACTTTGAGCTCATCTTCTCTTGAGATCTCAACGCCATCTCTTGCAGTAGGTTTTAACCCGTTATACTCTGGAGGATTGTGCGAAGCAGTTATCATTATTCCTCCATTGTAGCCTAGTTTTTTGGTGGCAAACTGTAGACACGGAGTAGGGACCAGATCACACAAAGAAGAATCAAGTCCTACCGCACTAAGAGATGCACATACTACTTTGGACATTATTACACTTGACTCTCTGCCATCATATCCAACAAGTATTGGACCTTTTCTGAAGAAAGTTCCAAGAGATGATGCAATATCGGAAACAAAGTCTAGGGTTAGACTCTCTCCAAATACTCCTCTAATCCCATTAGTGCCAAATAATCTTGCCATTGGTACCATCAACAATAGATAAATTTGTCTTAAAAGTCATGGTGCATGCGGGAGTTGCCAAGCCTGGTCAAAGGCGCAGGGCTTAGGACCCTGTCTTTTAGGAGTTCGTGGGTTCAAATCCCACCTCCCGCATTTTTAATGAATTATGCAAAGTTGCATTTCTTTATGACCGTGAAAATGAGCGCTACAAAAGTCATTTGAACACTCGTAACAATGCCAGTCACCAATAGTAGAACAAACCCTGCAGGTCTTCACTGGGTTGTTATGATCATAACTGTTTACTCTACCGCGGCTTTTGCTAGAATTTTTTGATCTATCCATTATTTTGCCTCAGAGTATAAAATTGAAAAATCTTCTTCCATTCAATCACTCATTACAGAATTGAGATATCTAGTTCTACTAGCATTTGATGATACGCTATATTTCAAAAGGGTATTTAAGCATTAATAAAGTACGAAATACGTACTAATCGAAATGGAAAGAACAGTAGTAGAGATTACAATAGTTGGAAGAGACCATGAGGGAGTAGTTGCAGGTTTTACTAATTTCATTTTCCAAAATGGAGGAAATATTGAGAAAATAAATCAAAATGTGATTAAAAGCCTGTTTGGTATGTACTTGGAAGCATCCTTTACCAAAAAAATTGACATTGTAAAATTCAATCATGAAGCAGAAAAGCTAGCAAAGCGCCTGAGAATGGAGGTTAACATCCACTACGAAGTCTCAAAGAGAAAAAGAGTTGCAGTGCTGGTAACAAAAGAGCCTCACTGTCTAGAAGCAATACTGGATGCCAGAGCAAAACACCAGCTAAGGGGCGAGATTGCCGTAGTTATTGGTACAGAAAACACATTATCAAAGTTGGCAAAGAAAGCAAAGATTCCCTTTGCACTTGTTAGCGAAAAAGAACAGAGCAGGGCAGAAGAGAAAATAATTTTGATCTCAAAAAAGTACAATGTTGACTTGATAGTTCTTGCAAGATACATGAGGATACTTTCTCCAAACTTTGTATGGAGATATCCAAATAGAATAATCAACATACATCCTTCCCTATTACCTGCATTTCCCGGAGCTCTTGCATACGTTCAAGCATATGAGCGAGGCGCAAAGATCGTAGGCTGTACTGCACATTATGTGACTGAAGATTTGGATCAGGGACCAATAATATTCCAAGATGCATTTGCAATTGATGAAGATGAAACACTAGAATCCCTGAAAAGAAAGGGCCAGAGACTAGAGGCAAGAACACTTCTTGAGGCAATAAAGATGCATCTGGATGGCAGACTGGAAGTATACTGGGGAAAGGTGCATGTCAAGCCAAGACGATCTAAATGATAGCAAGAGATCTCTCAAATTGGCATCTTATCAAGGAAATAAGAAAAAAGCCTGTTGCCATAATACCGGTAGGATCTACTGAGCAGCACGGACCGCACTTACCGGTATCAACCGATTCTGATATTGTATCTTTCATAGCAGAAAAGGTATCAGAAAAGACAGGCTTTCTTCTTGTACCCACCATTGAATACGGGGTCTCGTTTGAGCATCATCCTTTCTTCAACTTGAGTGTAAAATCAGGTACACTGCAAAGGTATGTCATTGACATATGTGCATCACTTTGGAAAAATAAGATAAAGACAATAATAATACTCAATGGCCATCACGGCAACCAGAAAGCGCTAAAGGAGATACCGTCCAAAGTTGCCAGAGTTCACGGCATCAGGCCAAGAATCCTTGTCTATTCCTATTGGCATTTTATGAAGGGACGGTTTGACCATGCAGGATTTGTTGAGACCTCAATTATGCGTGCCATATCAAAACACGTTGAAATGAGCAAGGCAGAAAAGGGTTTGGTCGAAGACGGATTGTCAAAAAAGGAGCTATATAGACTAGGCAAGGCAGCAAACAAGTCATTTATCGCCGTAACAAAAAATGGCGTCTGGGGAGACCCTACCCGAGCTACTACAAAAGACGGACGGAGGATTCTAGGCGAGATCATTGCATCCATCGTAAAAGAGAGTCAAACTTGCCTCACCGGAGAAAGTCGAAAATTACACCAATGAAATTTTAATATATACCCTCGATAGAGTGGGTAATAAGTGAAATAAATGTCAGTAGATATGGCAGTAAAAGTACTTGATGAAAGCCTCAACAAGGTTGTTCTTATCAAGCTCAAAGGTGGCAAAGTGATAAGAGGAAATCTGCATGGCTTTGATCAGCACATGAATCTGCTACTTGATTCTTCGGAAGAGATCCCTTCTGAAGGAGAGACAAAAAGTCTAGGAACCATAGTAGTTAGAGGAGATAATGTGGTTATCATATCTCCTCCGCCGAAGTGAAAGTACAATGACTAAAGGCACAACCTCCATGGGAGGATACACCAAAAAACACGTCCACATAAGATGCAGAAGATGTGGGAAGAATTCTTTTCATGCAAGACACGACAGATGTGCAAGCTGTGGCTATCCAGATTCGAGAATAAGAAAATATACTTGGATCAAATGGTATACATAAATTGGAAGAAATAGCCCTCGTTTTTAGTTCTCTGGCGGGCGCTTGTACTGCAGTTGCTTTAGATAAAATCCCAAAACGAAAATACAAACAAACCGTTACGGTAAATTCAGCAGTAGAAGATCAATTACACTCCTTGAAAATTGAAAAGGAGATATTAACAAAAACAATTACAAGACTTCACCATGAAGAATCAAATGTTTCAAGTGTCCAGCGAGACAAACTGCTAATTAGATATCAGCATCAACTTGGAACTATGATTGCCAAGATAGAAAAGTTGGAGACTGCAAGCAAATATCCAGATCTTGGACCCATAGGCGACAGCCTGATAACCTTGATGGACAACAAGCTATCAAAATTGGACCAGAGGTTACATGAGATTTCTTCCAAGATACCAGCAAATACTGTACAGCCCGCTGCACAGACAACCGTACAACCTACTCAAGTCAAGCAACAGGAACAACCAAAGCAAATGGTGCGGGAAAGACCACAAATTGAAAAGATTGAACCAAAAATTGAGTATCAGCAAGAAAGAACTGAGATCAAAAAAGAAAACAATCTTCCTCCAATGCCCCCGATTGAGATTCCTGCTCAAGCAAGGCGTAGATCAATTGAGCTTAGCACATTGACAGAAATTCCAAGCACGATGCCAGAGTTTCCAGCAGAAATAACAAGACCTACTGAGACTCACGTCGAGCCTGCAAAAATTATTGAAGAACCCATCAAGGAAACACTAGAGATTACACAAGCAATTATTCCAGCAGAATCCACTCCCCTTGTACCAAGAGAAGAAATTGTAATAATAGAGACACCAAAACCAGAGGTAGTAGCACAGGTTGAAAAGAAAGCACAACTTCCAAACCCAATAAAGATACCAGAAGAAGAAAAAATTGAAGACGATGACAAGGATTTAGATAAAATAAAAAGTGAAATAATGAAAGCTCTGTCCAAGCTAGAACAAGTAGAGGTAGAATAGTTGACAGTAGATGATGCCATAAAGGCATTATCGCCCCAAGCGCTAAAAATGATCAAAGACAACTATGTCATAGGTCTTGGCAGCGGCAGGGCTGCAACTTCCATTGTTAGGTTATTAGCATCATATTTGAAGAAAAATTGTCTTTCTGTTAAAGCCATTCCAACGTCACTGCAAATCAAGATGGAGGCAGAAAAAGGTGGCATACCAATAATTGAGCCTGATCAGATCAATCATGTGGATTTGGTTTTTGATGGAGCTGATCAAATAGACACAAAAGGTAACATGATAAAAGGCGGAGGAGGTGCACTACTTCGGGAAAAAATACTAATCAGCATGGCAAAAAAAGTGATAATCGTAGCTGATGAATCTAAATTTGTAAAACAACTAAACCGTAGTGTACCAGTAGAGGTTCATCAGTTTGCAAGAAACACGGCAAAAATTCAAATTAGAAAGCAGGGCGGTAAGCCGCACATACGATTGTTAGAGCGTGGGTATCCATATGTAACTGAAAATGGAAATATAATACTTGATTGTGAGTTTGGCACAATTTTCAATCCTAAAGAATTGGCGGCAAAAATAATAGAAATTCCTGGTGTCATAGAGGTTGGAATATTTTCAAAACCAGACATGATTTACAAGGCAAAAGAAAACGGCAAGTTTGAGATATTACGCTGACACAGGCCTTTGGATGAATTTGCCATATCCTGGTTTCCCTATTACTTTGAAATCTTCAGCCACAACTGTTCCTCTGACAAGGGTCTTTACGGGCCAGCCCTTTAGATTCCATCCATCATAAACAGTATAGTCAGAATAGCCATTCAAGAGTTCGGAGCTAACCTTCTTTTCTGCTTTCATATCAACTAGTACAACATCAGCGTCAGAGCCCTTTTGGATTATTCCTTTCTTTGGGTACATTCCAAATATTTTTGCAGTATTCAGGCTGGTAAGATGAGATAACTGTTGCAGGGTTATTCTGCCTTTATTGACGCCTTCGCTTAGCAATATGGGCATCATTGTTGCCATTCCTGGAAATCCTGCCAAGGCATCCCAGACGGTACCCCCTCCAAGCTTAAGGCCGAGTCGGTTTGCCACATGATCAGTACCAATTGTATCAACATTACCACTCTGCACCTCTTGCCATATTCTTGCCGTATCGTTTGCTGATCTAATAGGAGGCATTACTTTTGCAAGATAGCCCTGCTGTGATTCGTATGACAATGTCAAATAATGCGGACATGTTTCCACAAAAATTGCAGTGCCATTTTTCTTTTCCCTTGAAATTGCATCCATTGCTGCCTGTGAGCCAATGTGTACAAAGTATAGTTTGCAGCCTGCCTTTCTTGCCATATCAGATGCAGTTGTGATCGATTTGACCTCGGATGCTGCTGGCCTACTTTCTGACCATGCTCCAAGTCCATTTTTATTATTGGTCTTTGCTTCACGAATTCCACAAGAACACATCTGGTAATCTTCTGCATGGATAAGGACTGTACATCCAAGCAAGGATGCCTTGTTGATAACCCGCTCGACAATTTTTGCATTGATCTCTACTTTTTCCTCTACAAGTAAATTCTGACCTGGCTTCATGTCCATATAGACATGGCCAACCTCATCTCCCAGATTCATGTACAACTTGAATGAGGTAATTCCTTTTTTTACACAAAATTCCATCTCGTCAATTTGGCTTTCCTGAAGAATTGATGCATGTATCGAATAATCGACATAATGCGACCGCGCGCTCTCGGTAAGATGTGAATCAAGGTTTCTTTTATAGGACCCGCCAAGGCGCAACATTCGTATCATGGTAGTTATCCCCCCCATTGCTGCAACTCGAGATTCGGTTACTGCAGCTTGCTCTATTGGCGAATAGACACCATAGTGTATGTGAGGGTCAATTACGCCAGGTAACGCAACCAGTCCCTTTCCATCAATTTTTGTATCACATTGAGGAGTGTCATTTGTTAGACCGACAATTTTTCCTTCATCAATTAGAATATTTTTATCTACCATGCCGCTTGGCAGAACAACATGTGAATTCAGTATTATAGCGTCAAAAGTCATCGAGAACTTTGCCAAAATCCCAGTATTATTCTTTGAGTAAAAATGAATAAAAGCAGATACTATTCTTGATAACAAAAGGGCCGGTAGTCTAGTGGTAGTGATGCCGCGTTCGCAACGCGGATGTCGGGGGTTCAAATCCCCCTCGGTCCACTTCCTCAGTAGACGCAAATTGGTTCACAGCCCATTACAATATTGTTCCGAACCTTGCAAGACTTGAAACCTTTAGCGGATTCAGATATGTGAGTCCAAGCATCTTCAATTTGTGCCTGAGGAGATTTTTCCTTTTTATTGACAGAGTAAAAATAGAATCTTTCATTTATCACAAAAGCTGAATACCATGTGCGCGTCTATGAGTCAGCAATTCTTCCTCATTTGATACCACATATCCACACATCTCGCATCTTAGAAAGCCCAAGTCTTCAATTTGCACTTCCTTGGACAATAAGAGATTCGTGGAGTCTATTTTACGTATGCTATATTCCGATCGCTTTGTTTCTACAAGAAAGGATCCTAGAATTTTCTCCAGGTTTGCTTCATTTACTATCACCGAGGATTCTTCTGTCTTTGCGTCAAAGCCGTGATTCCTCAGATAATTTTCCAGCTCTCTTGCTATTTCACTGTCATTTGCACAATCTATGATTGTCATGGTATGATTTTATGAGAATAGTGTTTCCAATATGTCTTGCTAGAAACATCTTCCTAATACAATCTAACGTAGTCAGGCCAGAAACGTGTGTTCGTTTAACAAGGTATGAGTTGAATAGTCAGATCTATCATTTATCTCTAGATTACATTTATCTATTAACGGAGATATCTGAAGCAAACTAGAGTAACAATGTTCATTCACAAATTTATCGTTGAAGAAAGCAGTGTATACGTGGAAAAAAGTATAAAAATTGTAATAATTACATCTGGTACCATAATAGTATCTGCCATTACCCTTCTGGCAATTACATTATGGAGAGTTTAAATTTTCACATGTGCACGCCGGATTTTTCAGGTTCGAACCCAATGATTTTGAAGCCTGTCGATGTCTGTATCACCTGTCTCTGAAAACACCACGCGATTCCTTTTGTAATTGAATATCTGTCAAAGCTAAATAGGGAACGC
Organism: Nitrosotalea sp.; assembly: GCA_050749405.1. GTDB lineage: Archaea > Thermoproteota > Nitrososphaeria > Nitrososphaerales > Nitrosopumilaceae > Nitrosotalea. Next base: position 41,324 of record JBOGRD010000006.1, on the reverse strand, counting down.
CCCAAAGGTTGTCACATAAAAAACAATATACATCCATTACAAATAGTCATAGTGATGAAAGTATTTAATGGAAAATCAGCAGCAGAGGATTACATGTCAAATCATACTCTGACATTTTCCACACCAGAAATGACTCTAATGAGATTTGCATCTTGGCTTGGCGATATGGTCCCAGACCTCAAGAATCCAGGACAACAGGTGCCAAGAATTATGGTTTTTGTCGAAGAGAGAGACTTTGCACCAGTCCCCATAGTAGATGACGACAAGTTTGTTCCAACAGGAGCTGTAAAGACCATCAGTAGTGATCTATATGGAAGTGTAAATACGGAGACAGGCTCAAGTTTAAAATTCTGTTCTGAATGTGGCACAAAACTTTCGACAAATGCCAGATTTTGTACAGAGTGTGGCACAAATCAGGACTAGTTTTTTGTTTTACTAAATTTTACTTCCGCACTTGGTGCAAAACTTGGATGTTGCTTTCACTTGTGAACCACAAGAACTGCATGTTGGTCCCACCGAAGTTTTTTTTGGCAAAAGAGACGGATCTGGCGGAGGCAATACTCCAGGTGTTGAAAAAGCTGCCGCCACAGAGATGACAGATGGCGGACGGCCAGCCCCTGGCAAGGTAGCAGCTGTCACATGAGATGCCTGCTGTCCTCCAGATATCATTCCGCTTGGCATTGTACCGCCACTTTGTCCACCAGCAATTTTGTCAAGTGCCTTTTTTAGTTCAAAGATCACTTTGATAGAAAGAAATTCCAGAGCCGAGTATGCAACAACATAATCACCCAATTCTTGGAAAAATTCCTTTTCAGACAATTTTCCTTGCTTGTACAGACCATTAGTATCAAGAAATGATTCATAGTACCCTTGAGTATCGTTGAGTAGATTTTGCAGTTTATCAAATAATAGAGTAAGAGTATCTACTTCACCAAATGACATGTGGATTGTTCACTCTGACCGGTATTAATTATTTTAGATTAAAAATATGGGTGAGATTTTTGTCTCTAGGCTTTTTCAAGAGCCTTGTCTATCATGTTCTTATAAGACGACTTTGATGCTGCGCCCACCTGTTGTGCAATAATCTGACCCTTGTTGAAAAGAGCCAGTGTTGGAATGCTAAACACGTTATACTTTGATGCAAGTTCGTTGCTTTCGTCAACATTTACTTTCACAAAGCTAACCTTTCCCGCATATTCACCTGCAAGTTCCTCAACAACAGGACCTACCATTCTGCATGGACCGCACCATTCAGCCCAAAAATCTACAAATACAGGAACCTGAGAATGAATTACCTCGGTTTCCCAGTTTTTTTCGTTAACAGGTTTTGCTTTATCCATGCCTATCAAAGGATGATTCCCTAAATATATTGAACGATTTTTACCATCGGCTTCTCAAGCCGTAATAATTCCTATCGCCATATCTTCTCCTACCATCGTTTTTTTCATGTCTTCCTTCATATTTCCTTCCTCGGTTTTCATATCTGCCAGAACCTCGCCTGTGACTTACTTCTCGCTTCAATGGATCGGGAATGTTTACCACGATTCCAAGCTCCTTGTTTAGATCTCGCATGGTTACCTTGGTTTGGCTCGATATTGCCTTAAAATCACCAATTGAAGAATATGATACCAGAGTTATTGCCCTGCCCTTTGCTCCAGCCCTTGCAGTCCTTCCTATTCTGTGGAAATAAACTAGATCATGGCTTGGCACATCATAGTTTACGACCAACGCTACCTCTGGAACATCGATTCCTCTTGCCGCCACATCAGTTGCAACAAGAATATCCGCCTTTCCTTTTTTGAACATGTACATTGCCTTGTCTCTTCTAAACTGCGACATGTCACCCTGAATTGATACAACGTTGAATCTTTCTTTTTCAAGATCGTGTGCAACTCTTCTTGTCCTTTCCTTTGTGGAACAAAAGACTATGGTCTGACCGGTGGTGTTTTCTTTGATAAACTTTAAGAGGAAATCCATTTTCTCTCTATCCCTTATTACTAGGAAGGCCTGTTCTATCCCCTCGCCGCTAAGGTCATCAGCATCAATAAAGATTTTCTGTGGATTTCGCATGTATTTTTCTGCCAACATGAGTATTTCTGGCGGCATTGTTGCAGAGAATAATGCTGTCAGGTGGTCTTTTGGAACAAGGTCCAAAATGAACCTGATATCATCAATGAATCCCATGTCAAGCATGGTATCAGCTTCATCCAACACAACATACCTGACATTTTTTAGCTTGACTGAACCGCGTTTTATGTGATCTATGAGTCTGCCAGGGGTTGCAACGACAATTTCAACTCCTCTTTCTAGTTCATTGAACTGTACATTGATGCTTTGGCCACCATAGATAGTTACGTATCTGACATGGGAATGCTTTGAAAATCTTTGAATTTCTCCCGTTATCTGTACTGCAAGTTCTCTTGTTGGCGCAAGTATCAATGCCTGTATTCCACCTTTTGGAACAATGGTTTGGATAATTGGTAGCGAAAATGCAGCAGTCTTTCCTGTTCCAGTATGTGCCTGCCCTATAACATCTTGGCCTGATAGCAATACAGGTATGGAAGCCGCCTGAATTGGAAATGCTTCATGAAATTGTATCTCACTTAGCGCTGTCAGTATCGGATTCTTTATCCCTAATTCTTCAAATTTTGTCAACTATATTCATCATCTTTTTTATGGAAATGACAGAGAAGATTGTTATTAATTTCCGTCATTATTTTTGTTTAACTTTCCAGTCTGGCTCTATTAACTCTTTCCAAATTATTGAAAAAAAACGCGTTATTTTTTAAAATTGTATAATCTGTTATGTCTATGCGTATTAGAGATTTGACCAATCAATGTGATATACATACTTAAATGACTTTTTGATAGACTAAGGTCATGAGCAACGAATTGCGCTTGAAAAAACTCAGAGGGTCTGGAGGATATATCATGGCAAATGTCAACGATGACCAACAAAGAAAAGGGAGTCTTGGCGGACCGGATCTGTTCTTGGCGCCAGTAGGTCGCCTAGATTCTGAAAAGATTACAAAGTATTATTGCAACACTTGCGAGAAAGAATATGAAGGTGGTCCCAAGATTGATTATGAAACACCAAACGAGGTGGTGGCAGAGAACCTAATTCTTTTGGAGAAAGGGCAATACATATGCACCACTTGTGGATCAATTCTTGCAGAATACAGAAACTTTAGCAAGCCAGACGAAAAAGCAGAAGTGGGGGCGGCAAAGCCAGAGTTGACTGCTCAAGACACATACTTGCCTCCAACGAGTTCTGCTCCACAGCAATCATTCCAGACAACTACTGATTCAGTAGTGAAGACGTTTAATTCAATTGCAGGACTTGTAGTATATGATTCAGATGCAAGAAGGGTCGGAGTCGTAAAAGAGATCGGCATCCAACCAGGACAATCTAGAATAGTTCTTGTTGTGACAAAAAACGATGGCACAAATGTTACAATAAAGTGGGAGGAAGTTAGAAAGATGGGTGAGGTTGTTCTTCTTGGTGGACAGGTAACAGACAATGATTTCAAGTGCAGCAAGTGCGGAAATATCAATATTCCAGACTCGAAATTCTGTGAAAGTTGCGGTAATAAACTAAAGTAGAAATACAATGTTAAGCAAGATTTATCTTACGAGTTTTAAGGACAAAATATAATTGAAAAAAAATTCTGCTGCATCAGGTATTGTAAAGGATATCATAATTGTAGTAATAGGAATTGCAATAATATGGATAGGGTTGAGGGTTACATTAGGTACTGAGAATCCATTTTATGTGGTTTCTAGCGGAAGTATGGTCCCAAACCTAAACATATTTGATGTGATTGTTGTTAACGGAAATATTCCTTTTGACCACATCAAGGTGGGAGACATTATTGTTTTCAATGTACCAATTACCCATGACAAAGTAATAGTTCATCGAGTTGCCCAGATACTCAACCAGAATCCACTCACAATTAGAACAAAAGGTGATGCAAATCCAGGTTCCATACCAGGGGTTGACTTTCCAATAACACAGAAAGATTACATTGGAAAGGTGGTGTATGTAGTTCCTCAGATAGGTTATGTCACAAGAATTCTCACCCCACCCATCAATTACATCATAATAGCGGTAATAGTCGGGATCATGATTGTAAAGCAATTTGGGAAATCCAAGACAGACACGGTTGGTGTTCTTTCTAGCAAAGACCCGCCTTCAGACTCTGGCAACTCAAGTGTTCCAGCTGAAACAAGGAACTTGGCTGACAAAGAATATGCCAAACCCGACAACAATAAAGACCAAGAACCAGAAGAAAAGAAAGAGTAGATTTTTTTATTATTTTGTGGTGCTTATCTTAAACACTCTTTGGAAATAGTCAGACGGTTCGGATGTAGATTCTTCGTCCTCCTTTACATTTGCCAGGCTCTTGGCAAGTTGCTTTTTGTATTCTAGTTGCATCTGTCTTGCAATGTTAATTCTTTGCGCCTGCGGCGAGCCTGCCCCATGCATGGACTCGGTAAGATAGCCTACTGCATTTCTTCCCATAGTCATGTTCTCTATCAACCTTAAGATTCGCATTCTGTTTTCAACGTCAACGCCTTTTCTACCCTTGAGGTACTTTTTCAGCATGGGACCTGTCGTTGGATTTCTAAAGTCTTTCTCAGATGGGAGTGTAACCATGAGTCCGCCAGCAATGTCTTGTGCAAGTCTTCCTATCTCATACGGGAATCTTGTGACATTGTGCTTGCATACGTTTGCAAGCATATCGTCATTTATCCAGTTACCAGATTTTGTACGATGGGCTTGATATGAAGACGCTATGCCTGCGGCATATATCGTCTCGTTTAGGTGAGTCATCTCTACTAGCTTGTCTCTAATATGAGATACATGTGGTACTCCGTTGTAATCAGCAATTGCTGCAGATGCCCCAATCAGTACATCTCCAAGGCCTGTCTTGCAGACATAGCTTCTTCTATGGTAACAAGTGAATCTCTCTACCAGCATTGACGCAAATTCATGCTCTCCGTTCATAAAGACGTGCTCCCATGGAACAAAAACATTATCAAAAATTATCATTGCCTCCTGGCCTGCAAACTTGGAGTTGCCAGAATCAAGGTCACCTTCTTCCATGCTTCGCGTGTCACACGACTGCCTACCGTAAATGTATGTTATACCTGGTGCATCTGCTGGCACGGCACCAACTACTGCATAGTCACGATCGTTTTCCTGCAGCCGCATTGTTGGCATGAATATTATCCAGTGTGAATTAATGCAGCCAGTTTGATGTGCCTTGGCACCTTTTACAATAATTCCTTTGTCATTTTTTTCAACGATATGCAAAAAGACATCTGGGTCTTCTTGTTCATATGGTGCCTTGCTCCTGTCTCCCTTAGGATCTGTCATGGCACCGCCGATTACATAATTTTCTTTTTGGGCCATCTTGATAAATTCTACCAGTCTTTTGTGATAGTCTGTCTTGTATTTTTCATCAATTTCAAAAGTAACAGAATATAATGAATTTATTGCGTCCATTCCTACACACCTCTGGAAGCATGTGCCTGTAAGTTGGCCCAACTTTCTCTGCATCTTGTTTTGGTTTACCAAATCGTCTGCACTCTCTACTATATGCAGAAACCTGTTTACTTGCTGACCGCTAAGTGATGATTTTGTACTTGCAAGCTCGCCTTCTTGCACAGCTAGATCAAAAGTCTCCGCTACAGCATTAATTGATGGACGAATCATTGGGTGGTCCACAGGTTCCTCTACAAGTTCGCCAAAAAGATATACCTTCATCTTTCTGCCCCTGAGACTTTGTATGTACTCGGCCCCTGTCTTAATTGGCATATCTGCTATTCTCTCTCAAAGTAATATAAATATTATAACCAGCATGATGCGTGGCCCTAAGAGAGGCCAATTCTTACGTCAACCACCTTACAGCCCTTGCCCTTTTCAAATACAAGTACTGGATTCAGATCAAGCTCTTTTATCTCCTCAAAATCAGTCACAAGCTGAGAAATTTTCTGAATGCATTCTGATAATTTTTGCACGTCAGATGGTTTTTCTCCTCTTACGCCCTGTAATAGCTTGTTTGTCTTGATAGACGATACCATTTCATCTGCTTCAAAATTAGTGGTTGGTGTTATTCTAAAAGTAACATCTTTGAGAACTTCGACATATATTCCTCCCATTCCAAACATCACGACGGGTCCAAATCCTGGCTCTTGTTTTGAGCCAACAATTGTTTCCTTTCCCCCCTTTACCATTTCTTGGACCAAGACTCCTTTGATTATTGCCTTCTTGTCGTATTTTTTTGCGTTCTTGATTATCTCCTTAAATGCTGCCTTTACTTCTTGGACAGTCTTCATCCCTACCTTTACTCCGCCGGCATCAGACTTGTGAATGATTTGTGGTGATGCAATCTTCATGACAACTGGATATCCAATTTTCTTTGCTGCAAAGAGTGCTTCTTTTTCTTTGGTAGCAAGAATGCTTTTTGGGAGCGGTACGCCATAGGCTTTTAGTACTTCTTGTCCTTCCTCTTCTAGCAGGTTTTTTCTTCCATCTGATCTTACCTTGGCAAAAATTTGTTCCACTTTTTTCTTGTTTACATTGAATTGCTGCACCTTGCCCTCAGGGGCCTGTGACCACTGGGTAAATCTCAGCATGGCCTTCAGTGCCCTGATTGCACTTTCTGCATATTTGTAATGAGGAATGCCGCCTACGGCAAGTATCTCCTTGTTCTTTATTCCCTCATCAAGGCCCATCAGACTTGCCAAGATAGTTTTGTTGTGTTTCTTTGAGACGTTTACTATAACCTCCGCTAGTTTGTTGTAATCCAGTGTTGCCGAAGGGGTACACATTGCAATTACAGAGCCTACATTTTTGTGGGCCAGAACTAGATTTAGAACATGGTCAAACCTGTTGTAATCTGCATCGCCTACAATGTCAACGGGATTTCTTGATGTGCCCCATGGTGGAATAACTGCGTTAATCTGAGGTCTGATGTCTTCTATGTTTGCCATCTTTATACCAAGTTTTGAGCATGCGTCTGTTGAAATAATTGCAGGCCCTCCTGCATTTGACACAATCACTAGATCTCCTTTTGTTGGAAGCGGTTGCTTTGAAAATGCTGTGGCATAGTCAAACAATTCCTCCATGGTGTCAACCCTAATTGCGCCTGCCTGTGTAAGCAAAGCGTCGTAGATCTCGTCAGAACCCATGAGGGCACCGGTATGAGACATGGCAGCTTTTGCACCCTCCGGGCTTCGTCCTGACTTTAAAACAAGAACTGGTTTTTTAGATTGGCCGAGTCTTGTGATTTGTTTGCATACTTTGAGAAACTCTCTCCCATCTACCATGTCTTCGAGATACATGACAATGACCTTTGTTTGATCATGTTCTGCTAACATTTTGAGCATGTCAACCTCGTTTAGGTCTACTTTGTTTCCCATACTGATTACAGCAGAAAATCCTATTCCTTGTGCACTAGCATCTTCCACCAATGCTGCGCAGATAGCACCGCTTTGTGAAACTAGTGCAATTCCACCAGACTTGGGCGTTACCTTTAGAAAAGTAGAATTCATCATTGTTTGAGGAGCCAGATTCATAACACCAAGACAATTTGGTCCGATTATTCTAATGTTGTATTGTTTTGAGATCTCTGCCAACTTTCGTTCAAGCTTTGCCCCCTCTTCGTCTACTTCCTTGAATCCAGCAGTAATTACGATTGCGCCCTTGATTCCCTTTTTTCCGCATTCCTCAAGGACAGAAGGTGCTACGTCGTTTTTTGTAACCACCACTGCAAGGTCTATTTCCTCCGGGACATCTAGAACGCTCTTATAGGCTTTTTTATCAAAGACTGTTTCTCGAGTTGGGTTTATTGGAAAAATTTTACCAGTATAGCCCTTGAGAATGTTTGATGTGATCGCTCTGCCAACACTGCCTTCTTTGTCTGATGCACCAATTATGGCAATTGATTTTGGAGAGAGAAAGAGAGAATCAGCCATTTTAACGAGATGGTTTCAAATTGTTATATATAATAAGTTTATCCGAGATCCTTCAGTCATACTAAGGGGTTTGGCTCAGCTTCCAAGCATTTTCCCTGCCAGGTTTTTCTCTCTTGGAATCCACATTATCTTCAGATTCTTGCATTTTGCAACAAGTTCCCATGCCTCCATTGCAAGGACTCGTAGTTGGCTGTTGTTTATTGCAAACTCATGATTTAGCTGAGATACTGTATTTTTGGAATCGCTGTATATTACAATCTCGTCTTGCGAGTTAAGATATTTTTCCAGTGCAGCAATTATTGCCATGAATTCAGCTTGGTTGTTTGTTATACCAGGTTCCTTTTTGTAAAATGACTCGCCAGTCTCCTTGACAAAGAATCCGAAACCTGAATCCAGCCCTCCAGAACCGTCGACAAATATGCTAAGCGGCATCCTTGTACAACCTCATTAGTTTGACGCTCAGGTTTATTGTTACCATATAGATACAGGTTGAGACGGCTTGGGACACAAGAGATGCAAGATATGCTTCATAGGAATCTGTCAGCAAGTAATATTGCAGTGACCATCTTGAAATTGTATATATGACTTCTCCTATTCCCAGCGATGAGATTATTTTTATTAGATCTCTTCTCAGGTTTGCCCTATCAACCTCACCTGACTCTAGCACATACTTTTTTTTGTTGTCAAGATAGAACAAGGCACCAAAGGTTGTGAAATATACTATATAATCAACAACAAGAGTTATTGTTGTGTTGACATAGTTTTGTTGGTTTGACAGGGACTGGGCTACGACGGCAGAAATTACAATTGATGCAGAAAACCCGAGTAGAATATTTTTGTTAAGCCTTAGATATTCTTTGTACTGCTGTTTCACAGATTGGCTTTGTTCTGGTTACAAATAAACTAAATCTATTGTAGTGTTATTTTTAATAGTATCAAGATTCCTGCCAGCTCTGCTGCATGCACTGCCAAAAGATATGGCAGAAGAGCCGCTGCGTAAAGTTCCATCATTGAAAAATATGCATAAACCGTGATTACATTATGCAAAAAGAGCAGACCTGAGAAAAATATCATGCCTAGCGGAAGCTGTGCCTTTGTTTTTGAGTACATCTTGCCGAAGATCCCCATCAGTATTCCCAATACTACCATGTTGGTGCTTGAGACAATTGTGCTTACAGTCATTATGAATTCCATTTACAAAAAACTTCAGCCTTGCAAAGCTTATTTACTTTTTTCCAATTTGGTTACAATTTCATCAAATGCCTCCAAGTTAACCTCCAAAAATGTAGATATAAAATAAGTCGTGCCGTATTTTTCTCCTATACGCGTTATGAGGTTATTTTTTTCAAGCACCCCAATATGGTGCTGTATTGCCTTGTAGTCTAAACCCAACTCTTTTGCCAGTTGGTTTGCATTGAGAGGTCTTTTGCGTATGACAGAGATGATTCTCATCCGGTTCAATCCACCTCTTGAGCCCATGAACACAAACCAGAGAAGGCGCTTTGCATATGGGTCTGCTGGCATTGTATGCCTTCCTGTACCACCATCTAATTAAAACATCTTTATGGTTTTTTACAATTGTAAAGTTCAGGCGTTAAGTATGATATCCGGTTAATTATAACATGGAAAAAACCAAGCAATTGGAAAAAACAGTGCTTAAGATAGGCGGCATGCACTGTGCAGGATGTGTTAACTCCATTCAGAATCATCTCATGGAATTGAATGGGGTAAGGAAATGTGAGGTCAACCTTGCAGCAGAAAAAGCAACTCTAGAATTTGATCCTTCATCAGTAGATCTTTTTACAATAGAGAATGCAGTGCAAGAAGCTGGGTATAAAGTAGTTTACGAAAAACTGTCAATCAAGATAGGAAACATAACAGATTCCAGCGACTCTGGCAAATTGGAAAACAGATTAAAACAGCTGGAAGGCGTAAAGAATGCCTCAGTAAATTTTGGAAATGGACAGGTCTTAGTGGAATACAACCAAGCTCTGTTGTCCCTTTCTGACATAAGGCAAACCATTAACAAAAGTGGCTATCAAATACTAAGCGAGGATCTCTCTGCATCAGCAGAAGAGGTAGAGGCAAGAAAACTCAAGAAATTATTTCTGATCGGACTTGCGTTCACGATTCCAATCATGATTTTTGGCTATCCTGAATATCTTTCGTTTGTGCCTTTAGCCGGAACTGCTACGGCTGCCTACATAATTTTTGCATGTGCAAGTATAGTCCAGTTCGTAACTGGAAGCAGGTTCTATGTTGGCGCATACAGAATTGCCAAAATGAAGTCTGCAAACATGGATACGCTTGTCATCACTGGAACCACTGCAGCATACCTATTCAGCGCGTTCAATACGTTTCCTATACCATCATGGCACAACCTATACTACGATGCAGCATCAGTTGTGATAACTTTCATAATTTTAGGAAAATATCTTGAAAACAAAACAAAAGGAAAGGCATCATCGATAATCAGAAAGATGCTTGAACTTCAACCCAAGAACACGAGGATCAAGAAAGATGGACAAGAGTTAGAGGTTCCAATAGAGATGCTCAAACCGGGAGATGTGATTGTTGTAAGACCAGGCGAGAAGATTCCAGTTGATAGTGTTGTGCTTGATGGACATTCTGCCGTGGACCAGTCCATGATTACAGGAGAATCCATGCCTGTTGAGAAAAAACCAGGCGACGAAGTGATAGGTGGAACCGTAAACAAAGAAGGTATGCTTGTAGTAAAGGCATCCAAGGTTGGCAACGATACAATGCTGGCTCAGGTTGTAAAACTCGTAGAGGAGGCAATGGGAAGAAAGCCTCCGATGCAAAGACTGGTTGACAAGGTAGCAGGATACTTTGCATTTATTGTGATGGGTATTGCGCTTGCTACCTTCCTGACATGGTACGTTGTTACTCCCGCAGGTGCACATCTTGTTGCAACAGCTATGATTCCAGCTGTAGCCGTACTTGTAGTGGCATGTCCGTGTGCCTTGGGTCTTGCAACACCGACAGCTGTTATGGTTGGCATGAGTAAGGGCGCTCAGAATGGAGTGATATTCAAGGGAGGTGAAGCTCTTGAGATGCTTGGCAAGATCAAGGTTGCAGTCTTTGACAAGACAGGAACGTTAACACAAGGTACTCCGCATGTTACCGATCTGATAACTCTAAAACAGATAGCACCCGCATCAGAAGGCAGCAATGGTATAAGCAGTGATAGCAACAGAATGCTAGAGCTTGCAGCAATTGCCGAAAAGAATTCCGAGCATCCACTTGCAAAGTCTATAGTGCAGAAAACAAGGGAACTTGGATTAAAAATCGACGAGCCAACAGAATTCTTTACAGTTCCAGGAAGAGGGGTTGAGATAGTCTACAACAAGAACAGCATTCTTGTAGGAAGTGCAGATTTCATGCAAGACAGTGGTATTGATGTAAAAGTTGTAGAAGAGTCGATGGAAACATTACAAGAGGAAGGAAAGACGGTCGTGTTGGTTGCGCTTGACAAAGAACTTGTTGGCATAATTGCGTTGCTTGACACCCCAAAGAAGAGCGCTAAAGGGGCTTTGCAGGCATTGAAGAAGATTGGAATCAAAGTAGTAATGCTAACTGGAGACAATGAAAGAACCGCAAAGACAATTGCAAAAGAACTTGCGATAGACGAGGTAATTGCAAACGTAGTTCCTTCACAGAAAGTTGATGTGATAAAAAAACTACAGCAAGAAGGAAATAAGATCGCAATGATAGGAGACGGCATAAATGATGCAGCCGCACTTACTCAGGCAGACATTGGCATAGCAATAGGTAGTGGTACCGATATTGCAATAGAAGCAGGAAATGTGGTTCTTGTTCGTGATGACCTCAATGATGTCATTGCTGCAATTGAGATTAGTAAAAAGACGGTAAACAAGATAAGGCAAAACATCTTCTACGCATTTGCATACAACGTAATTTTCATTCCTGTAGCCGGTCTTGGATTTCTCTATCCCGCACTTGCAGGTCTTACCATGGCTGCAAGCTCAGTATCAGTAACGACAAACTCTTTACTGCTAAAGAGATGGAAGCCAAAGAAGGGCCAAGATTAAATTTACATAACTGCCAGCAAATACAAGTGACATATGCCTTACAAGCTAGACGATATCGATACGGCAATACTCAGATCACTTTTCAAAGATGGAAGAAAATCGTTCAGGCAGATCTCGCGTGAGATAAAGGTGAGCACCCCTACTGTAAAGGCAAGATATCAAAGGCTTGTAAATGTTGGTCTTATCAAAGGCATTTTTCCAACGTTAAACCTAGACAAGCTAGAAAACAAGACTTGTTCAGAACTGGGTCACATAAAAGTACGGTCAATTAAAGAGAACAGCATAAAACTTGGCAGCTCCCTTCGAGTAAAGCTAAACTGTGATTATTGTCATGGACCTGTCGCTGGCAAACCCACTGCACTCAAATTTGCCAGCTTTGAGAGATTTTTTTGCTGCAGATCATGCCGAGCTTTGTATAAAGAGAAATATCGTAGCAAGATAGCGTCAATGTCTTCTTTCCATCAAGATGGAAGAAAGGCATGAGGTCAAAAGAATAACTGATAAAGTGGATGGTACCATAATCGAGTGTGATGCTAAACTATGATTACCCTTTGTACAGGCCTCCTTCAGAGGCCAAGTCACTTATTTTTCAGGTAACGCTTGGATGTTCGTTTAACAAATGTTCATACTGTGACATGTATAGAACAAAAGAATACCAAGAGAGATCATGGGATGAGATAAAGATGGAGATCGATCTTGCTTCAAAACACATGCCTGAAACAACGAGAATATTTCTTGCAGACGGCGATGCTCTGAACCTGTCAACAGAAAGAATGCTACAGATTTTAGATTACATACAAGACAAGTTTCCAAACCTTGAGAGAGTTTCGTGCTATGCCATGCCAAAAAATATTTTGGAAAAATCTACAGAGGACCTGAAAAAACTTTACGGTGCTGGGCTTACCATGTTCTATATAGGTATAGAAACCGGTTCTGACATTATACTGAAAAAAATAACAAAGGGTGCAACTAGCCAGACAATCATAAAGGCATGCCAAAAGGCAAAGGACTCTGGTTATACCATATCATGCATGGTGATTCTGGGCCTTGGCGGAAAAAATTACTCAAAACAACACATTGAAGACACTGCAAAGATACTCAGCGTGACCTCTCCTCATTATGTGGGAGCCCTGACTTTACATCTGGACAAAGGAATACGCGAAGAATTCCTTACCAAGTTCAAGGAACCTTTTCTGGCAATTGACGACTCTGATACGCTAGACGAGCTAGAGTCCCTTGTGAGCAAGATGGAACCCAAGGCTCCGGTAATTTTCCGAGCCAATCATGGATCCAATGCATATCCAATAGGCGGAACATTTCCACAAGAGAAGCAACAGATGCTAGAAAAAATTATGTACCTAAGAGAACATCCAGAATTGTGCAGGCCAGTAGGTTTTAGAGCATTCTAAAATTATTTTTCTGACTAGCAACCAACGCAATTATGAATGCAGTTTGCCAGAAATGCCAACGCATAGGCTAGTAATTCCATAATATGGTTTCAATTCATCGTATGCATAAAAAAATTGGTAAATTTTCTTAACATAGTAACGACCTCTGGTTGTCTAGGTTACCGTGAAATGGTTGATAGAGATCTGTCCCCACCTGTCTTCTCCTATCACGGTATATGTTCCCTGTGTAAATGACTGGAATTTCTGTCCTTGATAAAATCCGTTAAACGCGAGATTATACTGCGTTGTTATTGGATAGTTTGTGCCGTTGATCTCAATTGTTGCCTTGTTACTGGAAGGTTGGAAGATAAAGTGGCCTATATTTATTGTCCTGCACATGTAAACACCACTTGGATACAATGGTAGGCGTTCGCCCTCAGTCATGTTATCAATGGAATAGTTTCCCCGGAATAGGGCCACGCCAAATGGTAAATGAAATAGACATGGGCCCATACTCCATTTCTTTAGTGGCCAGTCATGCTGTGGATTGAGAACCAGAGAGTTAGGTGATGTATTGTCAAGTACAATGTCCATTGCAATTCCCTGTCCTGCCTTTATTTCAGTAGAATTTACAGATACACTAAACGAGAGCATAGATGACGATGTATTTGTAGAGTTTGATTGATAGTTATGGTTCAGGTTGAATGCATTAGGAGAGAGCGATACAATTACTCCAAATGTTACAATGGCTCCAATACCTATTGCCATTATAATGTAAAGATGTAGTGACTTCATTTTCTTCCACCCAGTTTTTGTTTTATGCTGTTCAGTCCTCGATTAGATGTTATTCCATAAAAAGTAAGAAGCGATGCAATGCTTGCTGCAAGTACGGTTCCAGATGCTGGAAACTCTGGCACGGGAGTTGTGGTATCTTTACTTTGAGTGATAACAAATCCGTTAATTCTTGCACTAGCAGTTATGTTCAGGTTACCCTGAGAAGCGGTAAGCGGCACCTTGAACTGAAGGTTAAAGTTTCCATTCTGATCTGCCTGTACAGTTCGAATCAGAATTAGGTTTCCCTTTGTGTCCTTTACTTGGATGGCAACAAGTTGGCCGGGAGTTCCTTGATTGACAAAACCTGTGAGGTTTACTATATCTCCTGGGCCATATGCGCTCTTGGATGTGCTAATAGTAATTGATTCGTTGTCTAGCTGTGCATAGGAGCTTGGTATAGCAAGTGTTAGCAGAGACAAGGTAACCATTGCAAGTAGTGAGGATATTTTCAATTTGTCATACCTACAAGAGTCCTACAAAATATGATAATTCGTGCGATTCCGATGTACCTCCGTTATTTGGCCAAGCAGTGAGTACGTTAGCGTATATGCTAGCAAGGCCTGTCGAGGATTGGGCTGGTACGTAATATGGAATTACTACTTCTGAAGTGCCAGGGTTTATCGTGTATTGTGCTGAGCCAGTACCCAAGGTGTCAAGGTTTGAATCAAAGATGTTTATAGTTACAAGAGTTGGAACAGCATTGCTTGATGAAATATTTACACGGACATAGCCATTCTGGCCTCGAGTAAATGTTGAGACGGGGTTTCCATTTTGGTCAGTTGGCTGTACTGATGTTATCTGTATTCCATTGGTAGAATTGTTCTCTAGGTTTGCAATGCATGGATTTATTCCATTAACAACTGTCAGATCCCCGTTGCTGTTAAAACATGACTGTACGTTGCTATTTGCAAGGCCGTATTCTACGTTGAGATTGGCATTTATTTGTACGACTTGGGCATGGTTTACTGCTGCATAGTTGTCAAATGTTTGCATTGCTTGGTCCAAGCTTCCGCCATTAGCAAGTACATTTTGCATGGCTGCATCTGCAGCAGCTACTCTTTGCTGCATGAAGTTAAATTCTCCCTCAAAGACTCTCTGTGTACTGTTATTTGGTATAGTAGCAAGGAAGGAAGAATAAGCTGTACTAGGAGTATTGGCAACATTAGCTTGTTGAAGCGCTGTAAGGTCTTGTTTGAGCTGGCTTGCGGCAGCTACTCTTTGCTGTTGTATCAATTGATTGTTGATTTTTGCAGCTGTTTCATTTCCAATTATGTTTGCCACCTGATGCTTTGAGGCCTGAATCTCTTGCAAGATCTTTTGCGCCATAGGATCATTTTGAAGAGCTGGACCTACGAGCGTGGTAAACTGTGTTACGTTTCCAGAATTAGTTAGATTAGATGCAGTGCCAGTTGAGTTGAGTGCAGCAAGATTGAGACTTACTAGTGCGATTGATTTGTCACCAGCGCTTGTCGCAGTACCGTTTTGGTATGCAAGAGCTAAAAGTTGTGCTTGGGTTGGACTCATAAACGTCATACTATCGTTTTGTATGGCAACACCCAGCATAACCTGTGCTTGAGCATTTGTCATCTTGGCTGAGACAGTAGATACCAGAGTTGTTCCAGTCAGGTTTTGTGGATGCTGTGTACAAGTTTGTGGTGGAGTTGGTTGATACGATACTGGAAGTGTAGTAGGATTCTCTAGGCTGGAGGAGAGACATGATTCTGTAGTAAGAGGGGTTCCTCCATTGCTTGGCCAATCAGAATATGCATCAGTGAATATGTCTGCCGTTCCCACTTGTGCATTAGTAGGTATGAAAAAAGAGAGCGTCATCTGAGAGTCTCCTGGGTTTATAGTGGATTTGATGGATGCTGTACCTATACTACTCTGGTTGGTATCAAAGAGATTCAAAGTAAGAAGAGTAGGCATCGTCTCGCCAGAAGAGACTGAGACCTGGACAAAGTTGTTCTGGCCTTCCTTTAGCATCGAGACTGGATTGCCCTGTTGGTTAATTAGCTGTACTGAATCTATAGATATTCCATGTGTTTTGATTACATTAAATGTTGTAGAGTTGGTATAGTTTTTTCCATCAACTAGTGCTGTTGCGATATCTTGGTAGACCCCTGTCTGAAAATTTGATGGAATCTTGAACTGTAGCTCGCCTGAACCGTTCTCGTTTGTAGTTATTGTTCTTGATACAATGTCGTTTCCTGTCGGATCTGATACTACAATTGCGATATTTTGAAGGCTCAGGCCAGACAATGCTACCTGTAATGTTACAACATCACCATAGGCATAGTATGTTTGGTCGTTAGTTAGCAAGAGAGCTGGAGGTAAGATTGGAGCACCGGTATAGATGGTTGAAGTAGATGCCGCGGTGGAATTTGGACTTGCATTTATTATGCCTAATATGGTAATACTTGGTGATATCACTGATTGATTACTATCTGAAGATGTGGTTTGTGAACTAGTTGTTGTGGGAGAAATTATTGTTATCGAGTCAGAGCCCAAATTAGAACCAGATGATTCTACTGGCGCAGTAGTGGATGATTCTGAGCTTGCCTGTGAGACAGATTGATTGTCAGTAACTGAAGTTACATTAGTAGAATTTGATGAAGCCGTGAAAGTCATGTTGCTGCTTGTTTGTGTTGCGTTTGATGCGGTTCCGGCACTAGATGAGGTTTGATTGCTTATAGAGGTTGAAGTGCTGTTAGAATAGTCAGTAAACGTTAAAGTAGAAAATGCGTGTTGCGGCATGAAAAAAACGGCAGAAATAGAAAGGGCTACAAATACCATTAGCACAAATTTTCCGCCAGAGTGTGATATTTTATGATTCATAGTTGCTGAGTGTTTTCTGTCAAGTAACCAATTAAAGTGCCTCATACTCAGACACCCGGTATACCCTTGTAGAGTAATGCCCATAATTTCCAAACTCCATGGGATTTTATCGTTAGATAATTTATAATGGATTGTGACACCTTGTTAAGGAACAATGTTAGTGATGGTATAAAGATTAAGTACCAATGATACAGATCTACATGGATTAATAACCACAGACTAGTTTTGGTTTCATGTGACTTATAACGCAGTTGGTCCAGACTGTGTTTGAAGAGCCATTTTTTCATAAAGTTTTATCAATTCCATGTCAAGATGTCAAGAAAATGCCAAGGTTGCAATGAATTATACAAGAAATCCGAAGGTTACTCCTGCAGTATCTTTCTAAATGTACCAAAGCCCATAAGCAGAAAGAATTAGAACGTCAAGATGTGAAATTGTAAGTAAAAGGTTAATCTGAAAAATTTGCAAAATTTTAACTTTTATTGATATCGCAAGAAATTATGAATAAGAATATGTTCGGTATGTTTACAAATAGGAAGTAGGAAATGATCTTTATTGAGTGTTTCAAGAAAATCAAAGAAAGAACTAGGAAAAATTACAAGAGGCCTGATAACAAATGACTGAGTCTCTTGCTACACAACAAATCCAGACTCTTCCATCATTGATTTTATCCAATAATGTATTACAGATTCAGCTAATCGTTCTAGTAGTTGGACTAGTTACCATATTTTCAGTATATTTCAAATTTGCAAATTGGGTTAGAAAACAAAAATTTAGCTACACAAGACCGCACATCTCACGTCTAGTGCGAAAAGCCGCCTTACCATTTTTTGCCCTAGCACTTGTATCTACAACAAATTTTTACATTCAAATCTATGAATTGTTTGAAGAGCCTGGAATATCAGTTATTTCTGGGACCCACACTGAAAGAGATGTTTTTGCTAAAATTCTAAATACAATCAATATACTCATTATTGGTTATACTATTTCTCAGATAATTCCTATCATTTTGCGAAAACATGAATCTGATATAAAAAAAAGGGAGGATTATGAGAATTGGAAGCTAAAACGAGGCTTTCCAGACGATCCTTGCGGCAGATGCGATGTTTGTAGTGGAAAAAAATATGGCATATGTGAAAACATTCCAGATCTGTTTCATAAATTTTTCAAATGGGTGCCTCCATATGAGATACCTACAGAGTTCTCAAAGGAAGAATTTCAGAAATATTTGAGTACAGAAGAGGGCAGGAAATATCTGCAAAATTACCACAGTCCTACTAGTGCTGCAATAGGCAGCTATGAAGCAATAATAAAAGAACCATTTAAAAAATGGAAAGAGGTAGAGAGAGAAAAATATGAACACTATCTTAATTTTTGTTTAAGTGGAAATAATGCAGCGGGAAGAAAACTAAGCCTTGGAATAAGACCACGTGAGATCTATCCTATAGATAATTGGATGGAGATGAGACGTCTCAATGATTATGAGTATGTTCTACCAGGTGGAAAACCTCCTGGGTATTTTGAGCAAAAACAAAAATCTATGCCAAGATCTGTCAATCAAATCCTTCCTATAGGAATTTTCCTAGTGACCATTCTTGGGGTAATTGTATGGTGGGGAGTAGATCTAGTAGTGGTAGCAACTGCTACTGGGGGACTTGGAGTAGGCGTTGGATTGGCACTCAAGCAAACGATGGAAGATTATTTTGCATATATAGTTCTCAGAAAGGACAAGATAATTCAAGAAGGCGATAGGATTCAGCTCCACACTGGATTCAATGGAATTGTGCACAGGATTACACCCAGGGTCACATACATAAGACAAGCACTTAACGAATCATTAGCAATTATTCCTACAAATCAACTCCTAAATGAACAGATCTTGAATTTCACAAAGGAATTCACTTTTGTTCCCGCTACTGTCAAGGTAGGTGTGTCATATCTTAACAATCCAAAACAAGTAGCGACAATATTGATGAAGGTGGGAAGGCGCGTGATGATTGAATCCAAGGATGACAAGGGAAGACATATGATAGTTCATAGACGCTGCCCATTTTTGGATGAAAACAAACCAAGCTGTGGGTGTGATGAAAAACTTTTGGTAGATATAGATCAACCAATAGTTCGTTTTAATAATTTTAGCGATTCTTCGTTAGATTTTGTAATGTGGGTTTATGCAAGGGACTATGGTTCACATTTTAAAGTAGAAACTGATATGCGTATGATATTGTATGAAGAATTTAAGAAATATGACATTAGAATTCCTTGGCCAATTAGAACAATATATTCTGGTGATGAAAAGAAAGAAGCAGAAGAAATATCAAAACTAGACGAAGAAAGAGAGAAGGCAAAAGACACGTATGGTCTTGGCGATATATCTGATGAGTAACGTAGGCAAAGTAACCATCTAGCAGAAAACATCTTCCAGTACTTCGGTGGGATTATAATTCTGTTAATAACTTTCAGACTAGAATTTAACACATTTTATGTAGTGGAACCATAAAAAGCAGAATATGTGTAGATCCACGAGTTCACTAAAACCTATTAATCTTGATGGATATTCCAAATTATGAGAATTAGATACGTGATTTACATTCTTAGCACGGTCCTAGTAATTTCTTTAATTGGCAATGAAATACTTTATGGAGAGGTGCAATCATTTCAAAAAGACCTCAAAGAATATACAGATGCAAATAATCAGATAATACAAAAAGCTTCCACGATGTCAGGCGAGGACAACAAGACAACGATGACTGCATTTACCCCATAATAATAGAATACACACAAAAAATCAGGTACAATTAGCAACTAGAAATCATCTAGTTCTGTTCTAGCAAAATTTATGTCTCACTAATGAGGGTTAGTCAATTCAATACATGGAAAAAGAGCAAAAATAGTTTTTGATCTATTCCTAGAGCCGATGTACAAATTCTAACCCATTATGTGCTTGCAGTCAGTGCAGTATGTGTATTTTCCATCAGTACTTAGATTGTCACAGCCACATCTGCAAATTACACCTTTCGCAGTCCTACACTCATCGCACATTGATATGTATAACACGAATCAGAAACTAAATAACTTTGGACAGTAATCGTTTTCCATAAGACTTGGCTGGTAATTTATGAGATATGAAGTCCATTAAATTTAGAATCAGCTAAAAGCCATACGTAAATACTTGACTGCCGATAATATTGTGTGGGAAGAGTAACCCCCAGAGAAATTTACGAAAAGGGTAAGGTTGGAGTGATGGCAGGTTTTATAGGCGGCATAATGATTCTCGTTGCATTCGTTGCAGTTGATTCTGAACTTCTTCTTAGTCCTTGGGCATTTTATACTGTGATAGGTCTGTCGGTTGGTCTAAAGGGTCTTGCTGCAACACTTTTTGGCGTTGTAGCTCACATGTTGACTGCCGTAACAATAGGAGCCGTATTCTGCGTATGTTCTGCATTGCACCCAATATTTTATCTCAATAGAACATGGAAGGGGATACTAGGAGGCGGCGTTACGGGTCTTGAGGTATATGCAATCTTTTTCATGCCAATCACATTGTTCATTGTATTGCCAGCCATAAACTCCATATCCAGCAATACAAATTTGCCTGGCCTTACAGACGATGATCGTTCTATGCTTAGCGCACTGAAGACAAACCTACCTCTAGTAATGTGGGGAGCTATGGGATTCCATATTCTGTATGGTACTATAATGGGTATCTATAGCAGCATCCTTTTGTCTGATAAATACAAGATTCAAAAAGGATCTGACTCATCTTCTACAATTCCTAACAAATCATGATTGAAAATTATGTAAGCTGTAAATACTGAAAGGAATGACATGGAATAATTGTTTTGAAGAATTGTCATCTTAATTTGTGTTGACGTACTGATTTTTCGTAGTTTCAATCTAGCTATCCGAAATGCTTTACTTGCTGGTTCCGAATCGTCCACTGTTATCAATATGTTTTAGAACATTGGATTGATATGTGGTTGTGACATATTTTAGATCTTGTTTATGATTTTACAATGTAAGCGTGGACTAACATTGTTAACTCAAATTGCTCCATTCATACTAAAATTCTGCTCACTCCCATTACGCATGCACCAATCAACATAAACCATGATATCAGCGCAAAAATTGTTATAGAAGCGATGAATAATTCTGAATCGTGTGCTACAACTGCCTCGTATGTTGTAGCCAAAAGTATTCCAAGCGAGACAAATGCTAGAGTCCAGTTATTTATTTTTTGCATTTGAATTTCAAACCATGCGATATATTTCTGGGAGAAAAAGTCTGCGAAAAACCTGTACAAAAGTTGAAACCGGAAAATAATTTACAACAACAGAGACAATAAGAAACACTTTACTGATACCTACGAGATTCCTTCTCACTATGAATCATCATTTTATTTGCTATTTATTGGCTGATGAACAAAGTTAATCTTCTTTTATTAGTAAAGATTTGCAAGTCTCTTGACGTAACAGATTTTGATGACTTGTCTTAAAAAGATCTTTTATTGATTTGGTTATCCTACCATCTGCGTTATCTTCTTCAATATCTCATTTTCCACATGTACTGTCCAGAGCATCTCAGGAATGTCAACTGCTAGAAATAGCGCAGACAAGAGTAGTGCCTCTGCTGCTGCAACCGCAATATTTTGTACCCACTTCCCTATTCCAACATGTATGGCAAAGTTGTTTGGATCCCCACTAATCATTATCGTAAATGCCCTGTCTGCAGTGATGATATCTCTGAGAATACCTGCTTTCTTTGCCTGAATAATTACTCCTACTGGAGAACTGGACGTCATCTGTGTTTTGTATCCCTCTCCTTCTAACATTGAGACTATTTGTTGCCCTAGCTGATTCAAATCCTTGTTCTTGTTTTGAAATCTGACAATTTTTTCAGAGACCATGTGAAACAAGAAAACAGAGTGTGTTCTAATAATTAAACCATGTTTTGATTCTCATCTGTCTTGGATACCAAATTACAAGATCTGGTCGTCAATCAAGACATTTTGTAAATTAAGACAACAAGACCAAAAAATCATTCTCTTCTCAAAGCTACCATGGGGGAAAGTTTTGATGCCTTCCATGCTGGAAACACGCCAGCTGCCATGCTGAGTAAAACCGAGAGCACCCATACTTTCAAAAGATCGATAGGCAGAAAAATCGGAGGAATGTGGATTGCACTTGCACCGGGTCCGTGGGATGTAGTAATATTGCTTATCATGTATCCTCCTCCAACACCTGCAGCCAGCCCTATCGTGGCGCCAATCAATCCTATCAATACTGCCTCTACCAAAAAGAGTCCAAGAATGTCAAGATTTTGAGCACCAATTGCCTTCATGGTGCCAATCTCACGAATCCTCTCTGTTACAGAGTTGTAGAGGGTTGTAACTATTCCAACTGAGCCAACAACAAGAGCTATTATTCCTATCATAAGAATAAAAGCTGCATTGCCACTTGTAGCCTGTTCTCTTATTGCCATTATGGCTTTTGGTGTTGTAATTCCAAGGGTACTGCCAAACATACCAGTAATCTCTTGCTGTACAGTATTGTCATATCCTGGAACTGCAATGACAGTCATGCCATCATACTTGTTTGATTTATGTAGGAGCTGATTTCCCGCATCCAAGTTGATAAGTACGGAGGAGTCTAGGTAGTTGTTTCCAGACGGCTTCATTATAGCTGTCACTACAAAGTTCTTGACCTCTTGCTCCTGCTTTCCGGTAGGATCAGCATAAGTATATGTGGCTCTAATGGTCTGCCCTACTGTAACAAATGGAGTTGTGGCACCTGGAGGATTGGCTACTGTATCTCCTATTATCATAGCGGCACGATCGTTTGGATCTATAGTTGAACCGGTAACGTACTCTACATTTGGCAAAATTTCAGAGATCTTTGTAGGTATCATAGCACGCACTGGTACATGCTGGATATTTCCTTGCGAGTCAATCTCGATGGAGCCTGAATACATTGGGTTTGTATCCTCTACAAAAGGGAGTGTCTTGATTCTGTTTACAATTACGTCGTTTATGATAAGAGAGGCTGTAGAAGATTCAGAATGATACGAATGCTGTCCTGAGCTTACAAAGATCACGTTATCAGCCAACACGCTAAACTGCTTCTCTAAAAAGGCGGATTGTCCTGCGCTCAGTCCATTGAGTACAACAACGAGGCTGCTGCCAAGAACAACCATGAGTACAGTGAGCACTGTTCTGACCTTTCTGTCAACTAGGGCATCAAATGATAGAGAGAACATGTCCTTTGGATGCATATCTAATACTATCGCTCACATAATTTAAAAATGCATTACTGAATCCCGCTTGTCTGCCTTTATGAAACAAGAGCAATTGTGAATCTAAAGCTGAATGCAATACAACATCATCTTCCAAAATCAAAAATGATTGCAAAATATTGCAATCACTTGAATGCATTAATTAGGTGTCATACTAGTATTTTCTAATCGATAACTCTCGTTAGGTCTATTTTACAAAAAGGAAAAGGGGGAAAGTTAGTTGTTTTTGGTTTCTCTAGTCTACTGTACTGTTATAGTCGTACTCAATGGTGGCGACAGTGCGTTTGGATTGTTAATAGACTGCCATACAAAGATTTGAGCAGTGTATGTGCCAGCTACTGACGGAGTCCAAGACTGGGCCGGGTTGAGTGATTGACCTGCAGATAGTGTACCTGTGATCCATGAGAGTGATACCGTCACACCGCTGCTATCCTGTATTTGTACAAGATATGCAAATGGCTGGTCTCATGAGAATACACATCATGAAGCTATTTTGCACTGGTTTATTCGTAAAATTTTGACATGATGGAATGCAAATGAATGCTATTACAATAGATAAATTACACAAACAAATTTGTTGCAAATCAAACTAAATGACAAATGTCTACAAATAGACCGTGTATGAATGTGCATTACTTTTGATTAGAAAAAGCCATTTTGGATCAATAAAATCAAAAAAAGATCCGCGGATTCTAAATATGATACATGAGACAAAATTCTATGAATAAACCTGTACTGTTCAAAGATTGCTCATACGAAATGACAATACACAAAAGGATCAACTTCCAATGACTGCAAAATCAGCAGTAGTGAGAGAGGTTCAATTAGGAATATTTAACACAGAACCTGGAACATCTTTTTACGAACAACGGAGTCAAGTAGATAAAGTAAAAAATGAGCTTTTGAAGTTTGGATTATCTCCTAATCAAGCCAAAGTCTACATATATTTAGGAAAGTATGGTACAAAAACTGCGCCTGAGGTTTGTAAATCATTAGAATTACCACGTACTGAAACTTATCAAATTTTAAATAACTTACAAAATTTGGGGGTGGTAACATCAGAATGTTGCCAACCTACAAGGTTTGAGGCGTTACCACTATCTAAAGTAATTAGAACACTGGTGAATTCTGAAAAAGAACGAGTGGATATACTATTAGAAAATGAAAAGGAACTTGTGGAAATATGGGATAAGATACCATCATTTGCAGTAGAGACAAACGAAACAAAAATGGATAAATTACAAATGCTTCAAGGTGCACCATCTATCCATAATAAAATAAGAGAGATGGTTTCTCATGCTAAAGAAGAAGTTCTTTTGTTTTGTGCACCAAGGGATTTTTCAAGATTTTATCATGCAGACCTTGTTGAATTAATAGTCAAGTCTCCTGCTTTTGAGAGAGTCATTATCTCACCGTCTCACACTATGCCTGAAATTACAGAGGAGATAAACAGAGAGAGAATTAGAATATTGTCTACAGGAAAGAAAGACACTCTGTGTTTTGTGATTACAGATTATAATGAAGTTCTATTATTCTTAAGAAACTCCAATCATCTTGCACACAATGTCTTTGCAATGTGGTCCAATTCAAGCTCAATGATAGATACTCTACGAACATTGTTTGATTATTCATGGGAAAATTCAGAGATCCTCTACTGAATTCTAAATATCAGTAGCAAAAGAAACAGACTAGAACCGCATCTATCCAAAAAATGAGAATTTTAAGAAATTTATGTGGTAGATTCTACGTCCTATGTAGAAATGGGTCCACAGGGATTCGAACCCTGGATCTTCGCCGTGTAAGGGCGACGTCATAACCAACTGGACTATGAACCCAAGCAAGCTCCAATTTAAAATGCATTTAAACTTTGAGAATTACATGAAGAAAAAATGGAAATCGTTCACTGGGTGAAATCTACAACATGACTGACCTAGTTTTCTTTACAAGCCCCATAGGATTGGGACATGCCACAAGGGATGTTGCAATTTCGCAACACTTGGACAATATTCCAAAAAAATTCATAAGCGGTGCAGGTGCATACAAGTTACTTTCTTGGTATGGATTTGATGTAGACAATCTCTACAGGCCGCCACCATTTAGGATTGAAAACGGTAAGCTTCACAGTCCACTCCGATGGCTTTTTGATTACCTCTCATACTACAAAGAGTGCAAGAAAATCTCGACCAAGGCGATAGAAAAGCAGAGGCCTCGTCTTGTAGTAAGCGACGAGGACTATGCATCACTTGTGATAGCACAGAAACAGAAGATCAAAACAGTACTTGTCACTGATATTTTGGAGACAAAATTTGCAAAAGGATTTGGCTCTATCATAGAAAAAAAGATGAATCAGGCCATGAAAAGCATCATAGAAAAATGCGATCTTGTCATCATGCCAGAGAATGGTCAAGACAACAACAACATAGTAAGAGTTGGACCAATAGTTAGGGATACTGCCGAGTCTCGCGAACAGCTACGAAAAAAATATTCTTTTGACAGGAAAACAATAATTGTGAGCATAGGTGGAACCGACCTTGGGAAGTTTTTAATTGAAAAGGTTGTGGATGCATTCAAAAAGAGCAACCCTGATGCAGAACTTGTAATAGTTTCCGGACCTGCTCTTCAGATGAAGCAATTTCCACATAGAAATCTTGGGTTTGCCAGCAATCTGCATGAAATAATATTTGCTGCAGACTTGATAATATCTCTGGCAGGAAAATCAACCATAGATGAATCAAAGCATTATGGTACACCTGGAATATTTATCCCGATAAAGGGCCATTTTGAGCAGGAAGATAATGCAAGAGAAATCGGATATTCTTACGAAGATATTTTCAGATTAGATACACTGATTCTCGAAAAGATAAATGAAAAAAGAAATCCACAATCTTTTCAGGGCGGTAAAACAGCTGCAGAATTGATAAGAAAATTTTTGTAGCTAGTTATTTTTTTGAAAGTCGATGCAGCCAGTTATTTCCTTGCAAAGCTCTTCATTGTGAACTAGCCCCATTTCGGGCAGATACTGGAGTATGTGATTCGTGTTCTTGTCTTTGAAGAGCTCCCCTTGTTCAATGCTCACAACAAACACCTAGTCATGGAAACGACTGCGCAGTTTTTCCTTTTAAGGCATGCGTACAAATGATTCCCAGTTATCATCAGATTGTCTCATGCTTTGTGCCGTTCACTCAAACTTTATAGAAGGTACAGACAGATGTAATCAAGTTTTGCAGAATCTCACTGTAGCAAAGTTTGGGGGAAGTGCAGTAGGAGTTGACGGTATACTAATACCTACAGTAGTTAAAAGAATTAGTGAGTTAAAAAAAGACTCCAAGGTAATTGCAGTTTTTTCTGCTCCCCTTACAACACATGATGGCAAGCAAAGATCATTGACAGACATTGCGCTTGAGCTTGGCAGAAAGGCAGAGAATGGTCAGAGTGTAGATGTGGAAGAGTTACGCAGGCCATATCTTAAGATTCTCTCTCTTGTAGACAAGAAACTCCAAGAGGAATGCAAAAAGACGATAGAGTCATTCTTGGATAAAGCACTGGACTCACTCAGAGAGACATTACAAAAAAAGGAATTTGCAAATGAGACTAGGGCAAGAGTTCTTGCATATTCTGGCGAGATATTAATGTCTAACGTCATGAGCTATGTTCTAAAAAGTTCCGGCATAAAATCAGATGTTGTAAATTTTGACATGTGGCCCATTGTTACTGATGAAAATATCGAGTCTGCCAATTTTCTTTCTACACAATCATCTGAGAACCTAGACGGAATAGAGTCTCTGCTTGAGAAAAACGATGTAATATCTATGGGGGGATTCATTGGAAAGACTACTAATGGGCTTGAAACCACCTATGAGCGGGGCGGCTCTGACAGGACTGCTGCAGATCTTGGAATTTTGTTTAGCAAAAAATACAATACCAAGATTGATTTTGAAAAAGATAGTGCCGTATTGTCTGCAGACCCGCGTGTTGTAAAGGAAGAACTGGAATACATTGCACATCTCTCATACAACGAGGCACGAATTGCAGGCATGTTTGGAATGAAGATTCTAGATCCCATTGCAATAAAGGAGATAGTTGAAAATGGAGTAGACATGCCAATTATAATAACTGATATGGGCAATCCTGGCAAAGTTACAACAATAGAAAGAAACCCAGGTGATAAAAATGGACATCCGCTAAAGATAGTCACGGGCAAGAAGAATTGTGCCATACTTAGGATGGAAAGTGAATCGTCTCAGAATCTTTTTGATTCACTTGAAAAAGACAAAAGATACAGCGAATTTGTGGTACTATCTCCATTTACAAAAGATGACATAGAGTTTACCAGAATTCTCTTCCTAGATGGAGATTATGTAAAGCGAAATGAAAGATATGTCTTGGCCTTTGATCCATTGGCCTCAATCACATACAACAGGGGAGTCATCACATTGATTGGCGATGAGATGTGGCGCGTGCAGCAGATCGCGTCAAAGGCAAGCTCAAGAATTGGCGAAGCTGGCCTTAACATTCTCAACATGGACGCCCAAGAAGAGACGTCACGCATCATCATAGTTACAGAAGACAGTGGTGACAACATAGAGCGGGCAATTTGCGCCGTTCATGCGGAAAGATCAAAAATAAAATTTGTATGACAGTGCGGAGAAACAATTAATCAAAAAATTTCTACTTTCTTCTCTTTCTGCGTGCAGCCCTTTGGTCTGCCTTTCGCATGTGCTTGCCTTTTTTTCGTGCTACCATACGATGCTTGTAAGATATGATATGGATATATCTTGTATCATTGGGATGAAATCAAAAACTCAAAACATTCGACCTCTACAAGCCTATACCTGTAGAAGCCAAAGTGGGTTTGTTCTTGGGCCTTTTATCTAGAATCAGCCCGGCGTTACCCAAAACACGCGCTAATGTATGGTATGTAGAAGAAATATTTAGAGTTGATCTATATAGATCAAGTATATGCATTGCCTATAGCCATCAGTACGAGAGCAGCCCCTATGAATGCATACCACTTGAAGTTCCTCTTGTTCATGAACATGTTCTTTGTAGCCATCTCTTCGTCTCGCATTGTGGATACACGTGCCTTTCTCATCTCAAATCCATTTCCAACTAGACCAATGACTAGCAAGGCAACAGAGACAAAGGAGATGATGTAACTCACAGAGTAAGAAATCATCGTTACTACATTTAAAGAAAGCCAAGATCTTGCAAACCGCGCTTTTGTGAAATCTCGATCAATTCTTAAATTACCAAAACTTTACCCAGTTCATATGAAAGAGCAGGGCAAGATATGGATGAATGGCAAACTTGTTCCGTTCAGAAATGCAAAGATTCACGTTCTTACCCATGCATTACATTACTCAACTGCAGTCTTTGAGGGAATTAGGTGTTACAAGACAACAAAGGGCCCTGCAATTTTTAGGCTCCAAGAACATGTTGACAGGCTGTTCAAGTCTGCAAAGCTCTATTCCATGAAAATTCCCTACTCAAAAAAAGTGATCTCGGATGGCATAGTCAGAACTGTACTTGCAAGCGGGTTAAAAGAGTGCTACATCAGACCCATTGCATACTATAGCTATGGAGTTCTTGGCCTTACACCAACGCCCAACAAGATAGATGTGGCAATAGCATGCTGGGAGTGGAATACTGGTGAGTCAAGTGCTGGAAAGACTCGCGGTGCAAGATGTAAAGTTTCAAGCTGGCTTAGAATTGATTCCAGGTCACAGCCAATGCAGGCAAAGGCTGCGTCAAACTATGCAAATGCTGCGCTTGCAAGAGTAGAGGCCCTAAAAGATGGATACGACGAGGCAATAATGCTAAATTATCATGGCAAGGTTTCAGAAGGAAGCGCTGAAAATATTTTTACAGTAAACAAGGGTGAGATATCTACCCCTCCATTGAATGCTGGAATCTTGGCTGGAATAACAAGAGACAGCGTAATCAAGATAGCAAGATCCGAGGGAATCAATATCATTGAAAGAGAGATGGATAGGGACGAATTATATACGGCAGATGAAGTTTTTATGACAGGCACTGCTGCAGAAGTCAAGTCTGTTACAGAGATTGACAATGTTGTTGTAGGAGATGGCAAGCCAGGCGAGATTACGCGCAAGCTACAGCATGCATTCCATGAGGCATCTAGAGGCAACGACGAACAGTTCATAGACTGGCTCACCCCAATCTGAGCTGCGATCGTGAAAGGTTCAATTACACCTGTGCAAGATTATTGCTTTATGGTGCTTTCAATGGTAGACCAGCACAAGCCCAAATGCTATCTTTGTAGCATTGTGTTTGAAAATTTAGAAGAGCTGAGAAGACACCAAGAAATAGACCACAAGGAATTTGTAGAGTTTCACAAGGACGTAAATGGCCATTCTCCTGCACCAGGAGATGTTACCGTATTTTAGGAAAATCATGGACTCTGACAACACTGTATTCATTTGTTGGTTTTGCAAAAAAGGTCGCCATGACGAATGCATGGAAAAGATTCCGACAGATGCCAAGTCAGAAGGGCCGCATGATTGTGCCTTTGATACAAAACTCATAGCTTGCCAGTGTTCACACTAAAGGTATTTGGTAGAATCAGCTTAGATTGAATCAACTAAATATTTGAAAGAATGTTATATTATTTCACAACAAGTACTGGAATTCTGGATTT
The DNA here is from genome assembly GCA_050749405.1 of Nitrosotalea sp. Classification (GTDB taxonomy): domain Archaea; phylum Thermoproteota; class Nitrososphaeria; order Nitrososphaerales; family Nitrosopumilaceae; genus Nitrosotalea. The sequence continues at coordinate 11,262 of JBOGRD010000006.1, read as the reverse complement.
ATGAACTACAGAATGGCCACACTTCCCAATAGCAATTCTCTAATTCTACTATGACCCCGTCCACCTATTGCAATCAGGTCAAATGGTCGATTATTAGCAAACTCTGAGACATATTCGCTGGGTATTCCGCCTGTTACATAATATCTGAATTCAACTCCATTATCTTCTGAAATCTTTTTTGCTCGTTCAAGGAATTTTTTTGCTCCCTGTGTCATTTTTTGCTTAAAGGAGCTCGATATGCCAGGCATGTATATTGGCGGCTCATCTGGAACCACGCAAAGTCCTACCAGAGTTGCTCCAAATGGCTTTGCCAATGTTATGGCCATGTCTAGTCCCTCAAATGACTTTGCAGAGCCATCCAAGGATACAAGAATTTTCTTTATTGTGTCAGTCATCTATTCAATTTTTTCAGACATTTTCAGTATCAACTGCTGGATCATTCTGTGATCTATTGTCAGGCCTTCAAAAAATGACATCGGATGAACGCTGTAGGCAAAATCTAAAATTGTAATGACAGATTGGATCTCGTCCTTGCTCAAGATAATGCCAAGGTTGGAAGGCTCTTGATGAGTTTTTCTGCGCAGAACCTGCATCAAAGCGCCCTTGGAATACTCAATTCCGTGTGTCTCTGCAGAATGTTCGCCAAATTTCGTTATTGCTTCGTCATCTTCTCCCTCTACTTGGTAACTGTACTCAAACCCGTAATCCCTACAAGCAAGTTTTGTCATAATATAATTACGTCACTATTTCATTTAAAAAGTCCGGCTGCACTGCAATACGAGTCCTTTTTACAGAATTCAATTATACACTAAATTATAGAGAATACATTTTCTCTATGGGTTTGTTGTCCATTGTTATTTCTTTTTGATCAGATTTTTATTTTCTCGCTTACCTGATGCACCTTTCCAAGAGACAGTTGTAACGTTAGAAAAGGAGACAGATTTGGCCTTTTCTGCAGAAAGTTTGACAAAAAACATGTAGATCATGCACAAATATAGCATTGGCAATATATCATATATGGTTCTCATGAAAAAAAATGGTATCTATTCAGATGAAATTGAAGTTATGATAAGAAATGCCAGCTTTGATGATATTCAAAAGATAATTAAATTACAAAAAAAATCATTTCCCTACATGTACGTCCAAGGCATGATCTGGAAAAAAGATAGTTTAGAGAATCACATACGAATTTTTCCAGAAGGGCAGTTTGTTGCAGAGCACGACGGTAATATAATAGGCTCTGCAAGCAGCCTTATAGTAAATCTAGTTCCCGAATATAAAGAACATACATGGACTGAGGCCTGTGGGACTGGACGATTCAATAATCACAATCCCAAAGGGGACACACTTTATGCAGCAGACGTATCAACTCATCCTGACTATCGAAGCCTTGGGATAGGTTCCAAAATTTATGATGCGCGAAAAGATCTTGCAATTAAATTAAACCTACGAAGAATCATTGCGGGCGGCAGATTGTTCAACTATTGTGATTATGCAGATAAATTGTCGCCAGAGGGCTATGTTGAGGCTGTCTTGGAAGAAAAGATAAAGGAACCGGTACTTTATTTCCAGATAAAAAATGGATTTAATTTCATAAAAATTCTTCCTAATTATATCAAGGATTCTCGTTCACTAAATTACGCAGCTTTTATAGAATGGAAAAATCCCAAGTACAAGAAGGCTCAATGATAATAGATTGTCACACACATCTTAACCAGTACGAATCCCTGGAAAAAATAGGGTCACTTGAAGATCGTGTGAAAAAATTACTTGTTACAATGTTCAGCCACAATGTAGATTACGCACTCGTTCTTTCTTCCTACAAAGTAGATGAACAGAGGCCATCTACGGCAGAACTCATTGAAGCCACAAAAGGACATGATAATTTAGGAATTGTTGCAGGATACAGCATAGACAATCATACTGATGAAGATCTAAAAAATTACAGGATGTGGATTAAAGATGGGCTGGTAAAAGGTTTGAAAATATACTCTGGTTATGAGCACTACTACCCGTATGACAAAAGATACCAGAAAGTTTACGACTTGTGCATAGAATTAGGTGTACCAGTTATGATACATACAGGCGATACCTTCTCTGAGAAAGGCAAGTTGAGATTTTCTCATCCGTTAAATATTGACGAGCTGGCAGTAGATAACCCTGAACTAAAGATAGTCATGTGTCACCTAGGAAACCCTTGGATTGAGGATTGCCAAGAGATTGTCTATAAGAATAAAAACGTATACGCTGACATGTCTGGCTTTGCAGTTGGCAAGTTCGATCATTTCTTTGAAAAGATAATGGTTGAAAGAGTTGCCGAACTGATTAATTATGCTGGCGAGCCTCGTTATCTTTTGTATGGTACTGATTGGCCTATATCGGACATGGACTCCTATCTTAGTTTTGTTGCCAAGTTGAAATTAAAGACAAAGTTTAGAGACGAATTGATGTATAAAAACGCCAAGAGGCTCTTCAAAATATGACCGTAACAAGTAAAATTTTCGTTGTTATTTTTTAACTAGTTTTTCTATGAATTATTATTTTGCTTCTCCTGAGAGTCTTGTGGCTGGTGCTTTCTTGCTTTAGCTAGTCCTATTGTGGTAATAATCACCGTGGAAATTATTACTACAAAGACAATCTGAGGATATGCATCTGCGTTTTTGATTCCAAGTGTGAGCGGAATAGTAGCCAATACTGCGGCTGCTAGTCCCCTTGGAACCATGACTGAAGTTACTTTTTTATCAAATGCCGAAAATCTTTTTGTGAGTGAAGTCTTGACAACTCCCATTCTGCCAAAATATATTACAACTGCCATTGTCACCCCAAATACCAAGTATCCTACCTGCCCAAAATTTGCCAACAGCCCCATAAAGACGAAGAAAAAGGTTTTTACTAGAAATGTAAGTTGGTCATGAAAAGAGTTGTCTGTAGAAACTTCAGGCATCTTTATTTTAAGACGTTTGGCAAAAAGATTCCTGTTACCTAGCATTAATCCAAAGATCAGAGCCGTCAGAGCGCCTGTACCACCAAACGATTTTGCCAAGAAAAATAAGATGAACAGGATTGCCAATGTAAGCATGTAAGCGTGTCGTGCATTTTGGAGTCTTGAAAATATGAACATCCATGGTATCCCTACTCCAAAACCAAGGACAAGACCAACAGATATTGACTGTGCAGCTGTTATTCCAATTAGATTTGGATTGATGTGGCCAGAGGTAATTGTACTGAAGAGAAGAAAAGCTCCAACTGTAGCAAGAATGTCGGTAATTGCGGATTCCAAACTTAGCATGGCTTTTGTTTCCTCAGAGACTTTTAGATTCCTGACTAGTCCAAAAACAATAATCGAACTACTTCCCCCCACCATTATTCCAAGCAGTATGCCGTTGAGCCATTGCCAGCCAAGACCATATACTGCAATAGCTGAAACTATTACTACTGACACAACAAAACCAAAGATGGCAAGTAAAAATGCAAAGTGCGCTGTTTTGATTATGCTTTTTATATCCAAATTTAGACCACCATCAAACATTATGATTATCAGGGCTAAAGCTGCAAAATATGGAGATATTTTGATAACGGTGTCAGCACTAACTATTCCAAAAATGGGGCCTACAATTACTCCGGCTATCATGAGAAAAGCAACATCTGGGATGCCAGTTTTTCGGAAAAACGCCTCTCCGATAACACCTAGAAATATTATGATTCCAACAGCAAGAAGAATAATTTCTGCTGATGCAAGATGAACATTATGAAATATGGATTGGTTAAGATAATGATTAAAACTGGACATTGAATTTTTCAAAAAATTTGAATCGAGGATTTGTTGAATTTTATTGGAGTAGGTAAAATTCCCTAAAATAGAATGAAAGAGAATTGATGTAGGTATTTGCACGGTAATATCTCTAGATAGTGACGTTTTTAATATCTATTATCCAGATGGTTGCCTCGATTGATCAAGTTAAGTTACCTAATCTGTAAAGATTGGAAACTTGTTGTCGTTCTGCCAGATTCTGGTCCTATGAGTTCGGTGTTAACAATACAGTGATGTTCAGCTTACCTGAAACGCTGGCATTAAAGTCTGGAGCACCTGAAAATGATGCATAAATCTGATGTGAGCCAACTGGCAGAGTGGTACTAAAGATTGCCTGACCGCTAAAAATTGGGACTGGTTTTCCAGCACTTATGCCGTCAATATAAAATTGTACTTCGCCATAATCTGGCGTTGGCAATACTGTTGCTGTAAATGTTATGGACTGGCCAGATTTTACAGATGATGAATTTGATATTATTGATGTAGTTGTGGGTTGGATTGGTGGTGTAAATATTATTGATGGACCTGATCCTGTCGATGCAGTACTTGACGATATAGTCATATTGCTTGATACTGGCTTTGAACATGGAATTGAAAGTGCCCACCCATGAGGCACTTCTCCAACATAACATTTGTACATCCCAGTGGGATCATATAATTTTGTTACATATTTCCAGTTCTCGTCTGCAGAAGACTGGATAAAAAATCCTGACGCCGTATTTAAAATCATAACCACTATGAGTGATAGAAAAATAAATTTGAAAATTAAAGACTTTATTTTATCTAGTTGCCTGACAATTAATATAAATAAAAATACAGCTGTAAAGAAAAAAAATCTTGCATCATCACCCATCCCGCCACAAAGACAGGCCCAATCCAGCATGCTACGACGAAGTATGGATGACCAAAACAGGGTTTCAGTTACCAGTACTAGAGTGTATATTTCTAATTTTGTTCTCATTTTGATAGAATTCAATATAACAAATGCAATTATGACAATAGGTATGAGATACATCCATTCTCCAAAATGTTGGAAAACACTATTGTTATCATGATAGAAAAGCCTAGTTGCAATTATAGTAAATCCATTTACGGATGACGTGATAACGTCGTTTGTGACATCAAGCACGGGTGACTTGAATTGTTGCGAATAGGTAAAGTAAAGGGTCAATGTTTGAACAAGCAGTAGAATTGTTGATATTGCGTAGCTTGATATTGTAAAAATTTTCTTTTTGTTTCTTCGAAATTCACGTATTATCACATAGATCAATACTGGAAGAAAGATTACCGAGAAGGCCGATGATAAAATGGACATTGAGCAGAAAAAAGTATAGAGATATTTCTTTTTCCTTGATTTTTTTTCGTACTCGTCATAGTTGAATAACAATAATGTTACAAAGAGCATCAAGAATATGTTCAAGAACCATTGAATGGCAGAAATATTCGAACAGATATCACCAACGCCTGAAACTGTGATAATGAATAAGGAACAAAGGGCTCTTAGCAAATCATTCCTAATTATGAATCTGAATTGCCTAGTTGCAAAAAACACCGCACATAGTACTGCAATGACAATTGCTGAAAGATTCATCCCAAGTGGTGCGTTTGCAATACCCAATACAGATAAAGAAACAATCGTTACCAATCTTGGAATAAAATGGAAATAGTAGTTATAGGTAACAAAAAAACTGCCCCATGAATATTGTATTGCTTGTTGTAAAAGAACGTCAACATCTTCAACCCTCCCAGGTTGAATCAATACATGAATTGATTTTCGTAAAATTAGCAAGATTACACTTGATATGAATAGAGAAGGCAGAAACCATCTAGTATTTTCACTTTCATAGATGATCGTTCTTATTTTATTTTTCAAATTAATAAATAAAATAAATGACGGTTCATTTATGTAATTATTTCGGGATATGCTATTACAGGCACGAGTTTTGAGATTTAACTTATCTAAAGCGACCAATTTTGATTTTAACTTGAGATCTTACTCATGAGACTAGAACCCAATTTTTATCATAAGATATTTGATGTGAACGAGTCAATTCTTTCTGCAAAATTAAGAGTTTTGATCAGAAGAGGCGGGTCTAGCGGAATTCGCAATCATAAAGTTCATCTCAAGTTCTGCCTAGACACCGTGTTTACAAGAACATTTGTACGAGAATTCGTAATTCTACCAAGAATACCAATAATAAGAAGTTAGTACTAGTTAGTATATGCAATCTTCTACAAAAAAGTCAAAAGATATGCCAGAGCTTTCTCCTGAGACTGAAGAGAAGATCAGAATGATCGAATCTGGCAAAGTTACGGGTAAAAAGTATACACCAGATGAATACATAAAACATATTGAGAAAGTCCTAGAAGACTAACTTGTGGTTTGTTCAACCTGTTGATGATACAATAGATAAGAAACTAAGGAAATTCAAAAGTAATCAGCCATTAGTCAAGAATTACAAAATGTTCATTGCGGAGTTAAAGACTGCCGACGACCCACGATTGTTGGGAGAACTTAAACATGGCAGATTTCAAAATTGTTTTGGCAAACACCTTACCAAATCTCATAGTTTAATTTATTATTTGGATGTACAAAAAAGAATTGTCTTTCTGATTGACTTGGACGACCACAAGAATCTCTATGGTAGAGATAACAGGAATTAATCTACGTAACAGATGAAATTAAGAATTTTATAATCAGGCGGGTCTAGTGGGATTCAGCACTATATAGTTTATTTCAGGTTCCATTAAACTAAACTATTCACTAAGTGAATTGGCATGATGCATGTTTACAATACTAAATAATAGTTAAAATCCTCATGTGCATGCAAAAATCAGAGGAAAAAAAGGTGAAGAGACAGATTAGCAAAACCTAATTAATTATACTTTATTAAGTGCAAAACAGAATGAAAGTCACTCAACTGTATTCCGCGTCGGTAATTATTGAGGATAAAGACGTAAAGATATTGTGTGATCCTTGGTTAGTAGGAGAAGAATATTTTGGCTCATGGGGCATGTACCCACCCTATAATTTCAAGCCAGAGAATTTCAAGGCCATAGATTTTATTTATATTAGTCACATACATCCTGACCATTGTAGCTTCAAGACATTGTCTAAACTAGACAAGAACATTCCAGTATTAATTCATAATTTTCCAATAAAGTTTCTAAAAAATACAATTGAGAGCATTGGTTTTAAGGTTATAGAATTAGAACATAATTTACGAATAAGATTGAGAGATAATTTACATATCAATATACTCGCGGGAGATAATTGTAATCCAGAAATCTGTGGCAAGTTGATGGGATGCGTTGGATTACAGTCAAAATTTGAGACAGCGCAGATTGATACAATTTCTGTAATTGATAATGATAATCAGGTAATCGTAAATGTCAATGATTGTCCATTACAGATAGGTAAAGGCACTGCCTTGGAAATTAAGAAACAATATGGAAGGACAGATCTTTTATTGTTAGGATACTCAAGTGCGACGTCATATCCACATTGTTATGAACTTGATACTATTGAAAAAATTAGAGAAGCTGAGATAAAACAAAATAACAAACTCGAGTCCGCGAACAGATACATTGAGATTTTTGAGCCAAAATTCTACATCCCGTTTGCGGGAAGATATACGCTTGCTGGCAGGAATTTTTGTTTAAACCAATTCAGGGGTGAACCTGAACTCGAAGTTGCTTTTGATTGGTTTATGGAGAAGAATCCAAAAAAATGCAAGGGAATGTTATTGAACTACGATAGCTATCTTGATTTGGATACTGGAAAGGCATCAGAAGATTATACCAGAATAGATCATGAGAAAAAAATGAAGTATTGTAAGGAGAAACTTGTTAATGTGAAATTTGACTATGAAACTGAGCGAGTCCCTACCACAGACGAACTTTATCAATTAATACCAGAATCATATGAGAGATTTGAGAGGGAAAGAAAGAAAATAGGCTTTGCATCTGATGTAGTAATTCTCTTACCACTATCCGATAAAGAAATGGTCATGGTATCTCGTGATGGTGATGGATTCAAAAGAATTCCATCAGAATTTGAACACACCATTAAGAAATACATCAAGATTACTGTTGAACCACGACTTTTAAAATGGCTGTTACAGGGGCCAAGGAAAGCAAATTGGTCTACCGCAGACATTGGTTCACATATAATGTATAAAAGAGTACCAAACACATATCACAGAGGACTGTTTCGGGGCTGGAATCATTTCTGTTCTGGCAACTACAGATAATCCATCATTCGAATTGGCATAATTCTTTCATGTTGTGGGATTCCATTTTAAAACTCATGCAATATGTGTTGTTTTTATTTTTAAAAAAATTTGGTCTGCTCTTTTCATTGTCAGGTATTTAGTTGGCGGGTCTAGTGGGATTTGAACCCACGACATAGGGATTTCTCCGAAAAGATCATAAGAGTCCCTCGCTCTACCTGGCTGAGCCATAGACCCGCAAGATAGCAGACGCTAAATTCGTTATTTAAACTTGGTCAAAAATAAAGTGATTTAGTTTTTGACTGTCTCGATTTGAGAATATTTTTCCAGTATTTTTGTCAATACTGTAGAAACTGGAGCATTATTCATTTTCTCTTTTTCTTCCAAGAGTTTTCTGTATGCATCAAGTGTGATGTATACTGGAATTGAACCATTGCCTTCCAATAACCCCCTAACTTTGTACAAGGCAGTCTCCATTCCCTTCTCAGCAGTCTTTGCAAACTTGAGCTTGTTGAGAATTCCACCCAGAGGACCAAATGGCATTTCATAGTTTACTGTCATGGTAACACGGGTTGATTTCTCACCCAGTTCTTTGAACTCGACTGAGATATTCCATGCTTTGAATGGCCCTTTGATCATTTTAGCTGCAATCTTTTGCTCTTGTATAAACTCAGTTGTCTCACAGTCCCACTCTAGTCTCTTACCATCAAAGTCACCTATCACTCTAAAGGTTGTACCTACGCCCATTCCTGCTTTTACATCCATGGGAACTACGGTCATTCCTACTCTCTCTTCGAACTGGTCAGAAATGTGCTCGGGCCTTGCAAAATATGTAAAAACATTCACGGTCTTTTCTTTGATGTCAATTGATTTATTGACAGTGGTCATACAGTGGGCAATCTTTTCCAACTTGATTTAAAGCTTTTGTTAATTTCCATAGATCGTAAGACTTGTAGAAACAGCTGAAGGTACTTTTTGCCGATTACTGATTTGCATCTTTATGGTATCAAGGATCTAATAATATATTAAAGAAACAGCCAGTAAAAAGAGATGGTTAACTTTTCATTTCTAGTTACCATATTTGTTCTAGTGTTGGTTCTGTCTCCCATGATACATTATGCAGGCGCTCATTCGGATCTAAACTCTGGTGACGAGGCGATAGGAAATTATGAAGTGCAGGTGGCAACAGACCCGGAGATCCCATCTGCAAACCAGCCCTTCAAATTAAGTTTTAGAGTTCTAAATTACCATTCAGCCTCTGACCTGCTCAATTCATTTGACACCAGGCTAAGCGAGGTTGATCATTTTAGGATGGGGGCTAGGATTTACTACAACAACGAACTAGTATCAACAATTCCAGTGCAAGACTTCAAGGGTGGGGAGTGGTCCACTAGTTACATATTTCACGAAACTGGGAACCATGTCATGTACGTTGATCTCTACGATGTAGGGCCCAGTGGAAAGCCCCTGACATTTATTTACAATATCAGCGTGCTTGACATATTTGGTCCAATATTTGTGTATATCATCTCAGCAGGAGGCATGGCGTGCTTTGTCTTGCTTGGATGGCTAGTAATTGTGAAAAGAAGAGTGAAATCTAAACACTAGTCTTTATTGTGGCACCGCGAGGAAGCTTGAACGCATATAGTGCAGTAAGAAGAGTCATTGCAAATAGCAATATGCCAATGCCATTGTGAATTGCAACTATTGTTGCCTTGAGTAGTGTATTGATGACAATTGCGCCAAGCACTATCTGCGATGCTGCAAAGACTGCTGCAAGCGTTCCAGTGATTCTAAGGTTCTTGTGAGAGCCTGCAACTTTCCAGCTTGCAACCGCGGTAGCTATTATCATAACGCCAGTAATTGCGGCAATCAGTCTATGAGTCCATTCTGTCAAGTATTCTGCAGAAGGCAAGAATCCGCTTGGGCATAGCGGCCACTCTGGACATGCAAGTCCCTGTCCGCTTGACTCTAGATATCCCCCAATGAACATTAGACAATAAAGAATTACAAGAGAAGCAAGTGCAAGATATTTGAAATACATTTATTTTTCTACGATAAAGTTGCCGTCCATTCCAAGAGCTGCATGTCCTGGGACAGTACAGATGTAATGGTATAATCCAGGAGTTCCTGCAACAAACGTCACATCGCCAGACTCTCCAGGTTTCATTGGTGAGTCTGGAGTCTTGAATGCAGAATTCCAAAGAACCCCACTTGGATTGCCAGGATCTGTTACTATGCCAAATGCATGAAATGATTTGCTTGGATTACTCAAGTGCATTGTTACTGTATCACCAGAGTGTACCGTAATGTCTGGATTAGCTCCTGATGAGCCAATGGGTGCGTTAAAGCCATATTTTGAAAAGTCAGAACTGATTTGGAAGCTTAGTGTGAAATCTACTTTGTTACCATTTGGCGGTACAGTTCCACCTGTACCTGCAGGTACTACAGAAGCTGCAGTAGCACCGCCAGGCCCTTCAACATCAATCTTGCCTTCCATACCAAGTTCTCGGTGACCTGGAACTGCACAGATGTAATAATATGTGCCAGCTGATGATGGAATAAAGCTAACAGTTCCACTTTGTCCTGGCTTCATCGGGCTGTCGGCAGTTCCAATCGTAGTTCCATCAATTGCAGGTCCTGGGCCACTTGTTGATGCAGTAACTGCAAATGCATGAAATGATTTGCCGCCGTTTGTTACAGAAAATACAATCTTGTCACCTATATTTGCATGAATCTCAGGGTCTGCACCAGGAGACCCTATTGGCGCGTTAAACCCGTAATTTTTGAAATCAGGCGATTCTACAAACTTTAATGAGACATCAATCTCCTTTCCTGTAAATGTTCCTTGTGTTGCTGATGGACCGGCAGCCGCTCCTTGTGATGCAGCTTTTTGCATCTGCTCTTCTTGAAGCTTGCCTGCATTTGGCAAGTAAGAGTTCCAGAAATCATAATGCGTGAAAAATATAATGCCGCCAACTATTTGGATGCCGATAATAATTGCAAGCATCTTTCCAAGCCTTCTAGGGGATGTCCTATAGATTGTATCTGGGTGGCTGTTATTGCTCATGTCAGTATCCCGAGTGGCCGCCGTGTGGATTCTTTGCCTCTATTGGATAGTAATACTTGCCTCCAATTCCCCATGGATCGTCCATGTTGGCCGGCTTGCCTTTTGCAGAATAGTATATCAATGAGGCCAAGAATACGGCAAAGCTTGCG
>JBOGRD010000005.1:0-119760 GCA_050749405.1 Nitrosotalea sp. | reverse complement strand
ATTTTATAAAATATGAGGCAAACTTTCTCTTTAGATTCTTTGTTCAAAAATTTGGTACAAGAAGATCCATAGCATTGCAAGCTTTGGCTGAGATTGGCCTACTTGTTTTATCAAGCTATATCTTCAAGTTCCAATTTGGCATACAATCTATGAGTCTTGTTTCTCTGGTCTTTGGTCTTGCTCACATGACAGCGTGGTGGTCAAACAAGAGGTTCCTGAAAACGTTGATATCTCCATAAAGTAATTTTCCTAAGATTGGACTGAAAATTTTTTCAGCCCAATCTTAGGATTTTGGGTACTATAGAGGCCGTTTAATAGGGTACAAGATCTTTGAGGTCATGGTTTTCAAGTTCACAGCACTTGATGCAGATATCGGTCAGGTCCAAGTCATTGACAAATATCCAGTAGGAGAGGCCCAAGTCTATATCACATCCACAGGCCAGTACCTGATAAAAGAGCCTCCTCTTTCGCAGGAAGAGTATGAGATCTATGGAACCATGGTAGAGCACTTGATGAACTCGCTTCCGTTCATTGACAGACTGGAGACAGACCAGGAAAAGATACATCATCTGGAGACTCACATATGGAAGGAGGCGCAAGACACAGGGCAGGTAGAAAAGGTATCCCAGTTTTTTGACCGTCTACGGTATTACATCATAAGGGAGGTCATTGGCTATGGCATATTTGATGTTCTAGTAAATGACGATGACGTAGAAGAGATCCTTGCTGAAAGATTTGATAGAGACGTTGGCATAATTCACCGTAAACACTCTGAATCTCACATACTTGATACCAATATTGTAATCGGCAAATCCGACGAGATGAACTCGTATGTGTCAAGGCTTGTACAAAAGACCGGAAAATCTGTCAATATATCAAAGCCCATCATGGATGGCACCACAAAGGCAAAGCACAGGATTACAGTCACTTTTTCAAACGAGGTCTCGCTTAATGGTCCTACCATAACAATACGCAAGTTTCCATCAAAACCATATACCATTACACATCTCCTGCAGTTTGGTACCATATCAAGACTCATGGCAGCATACGTCTGGATGCTAATTGACGCCAAGGCATTTGGCCTCATAGTAGGCGAGACAGGCTCCGGCAAGACCACTCTGATTAACTCACTTATGACCATGGCAAACCCCAGGTGGAGAATACTCACGATTGAAGAGACTCCGGAGCTTCAAATCCCCCACAAGCGTGTTGTCTCACTTAGGACCAGGACAAGCCCGCTGATTAGGTCTGACAACGATATAGGCATCATGGAACTAATCAAGGCATCACTTAGGATGAGGCCAGATTTTGTCATCGTAGGAGAGGTGAGAGGAGAAGAAGCAAACGAGATGTTTCAGAGCGCAGCAACCGGGCACGGCGGTCTGAGCTCGATACATGGCTCTGATATACAATCTGCTCTGACAAGACTTGCCGCAGAGCCAATCAACATAAAACCATCACAGCAGATGCTGCTCTGGTTTGCAGTGCATTCCACAAGACTGAAAGGTACTGACGGCAAGGCAATACGCAGAATACGAGCTCTGACTGAGATCAATCCAACAGAAGATGGCATTACAAGTATGGATCTTTTCAGCTATGAAAGAAAGACAGACAGCTTTGGGTTGGATGATATCGAGGAACTTGTCAAGAAGAGCAAGAGATTGAACCACGTTGCAGAAATACTTGGAGTCGAGCTTGTCAATGATATGCAAAACAGAATCAATCTTCTGAATCGATGTCTTGAAAAAAAGGCCTATGACATACCAGATGTCTTTGAAATATTAAAAAAATATTATCAGAATGTATAGGAATTGTTTTGTCATCAAGAAAAAATTTGAGTTATCAAATCTTTGAATATTCCAACTGCGTCAACTAAAACGAAATTGATCTGTAATTGCAAAAAAATAATCCAAATCGTTAAATGCGAGTTGATTCTATCATGGAATGATTCAGTCAAGGGTGTCATGGAACTGAAGTACCGCGCCATATCTTTGGGGAGTTGACGCGTGACGACCCCTTGACCGATCTGATCTGATCGAGTGATCGTATTTAATATTTTAGCAGAATTTCAGGCACGAATGTAGTTTCTGCTTGACAGAAGACGGAGATGCAGAGCACGGAGACCCTTAATTACATCAATGAAAATATTCCTTGTGGATGTCAGAAGACAAGATCTCGTCGTTTCTCAATACTGGCCCTGACTGGGGCAGGCTCAAGACAACCATCCCGGGAGTCTTTCTGCTAAGGATGCCGGCTTACAAAAATATCCCGACACGACTTGCAGTAGAGCTAAACCCGGTAGATGAGAGAGGTGCTCCAACAAAAAAGAGGGGGCTTGTACTGAGATCAAAGCGCGAGATTGAGCAGTACAAAGAGATCTTTCAGTTTGACAAGATAGCCTCGCTGCTTGAGAATGTCGAGAAGGTAAATCCTCAGGTAAACAAACTGGCAGCAAAGCCAGGCGAGGATGTGCTTGAGATATAATGATACCGCGGTAAAAATTAAAAACAAAATCTCTCCTGCCCTTAAAAACAAATTTTCTCTGATACCATGTGAAAAAGAATAGGGCAAAGACCGTATACACCTACGAGGTCAAGCCTACCAACTTTTTCACCCTGCCTGCACAAAAGCAGGCAGTCGTTCTATCTCATTTCTACTCACTTCTTGCATCGATACAGGAACCGTTACGCATCACCGTATCAAAGGAACCTCTAAGAGTTGACATGGGAACCGATGTCAGGCATCTTCAGATCCTAAGGACGTTCATGTCAAGCACGGAGCCGCTTGACGGCATCCTTGAGAGCCAGGGATATGATTACTTTATTGCACCAAGCCCGCCCAAGTTTGAGGTGAAAAAAGAGTACTGGAAACACGTACTCTTACAAAATGACAGAGTTGCCAAGTGTTTCACACTTTACTCTCCATCATCGTCACTCTCTCCTGCCTGGGTCTACTCACTTCTTTCCGCATGTGATGGAATCATGCTGCAGTTTGTTCCAATAGAGCAAGACAGGGCAGTATCCAAGCTGCGAAAAAAGATTCACCTGATGAGGTCTACGCAGAGCACCAACTCAAAAATCCTAAACCAGATCCAGATGGGGCTTCAGACAGTATCTGAACTGGAAAAGAACAACACTAGATTATTCATGGTTACTGCAAATGCGATAATTTTAGCAGATGATATCAAATCATTAAAGGACGATTCAAAAAAATTTGTAAAACTTACCCGCATATCCCTTTCTCATTTTGACAACACGCCTGCAAGTCAGGCCAAGATGGTACAAGGATGGGGAAAAAAGCTGTACGTCGAGCTTGGCTCATGCGATGTGTTCTATCCCTTTGTAAGCTCGGACATGTTAGAGGTGCCAAACGGTATCACTATCGGTGTCAACTACACCACTGGAGCGCCAATTATCTTCAATTATTCGATGCGTGCAAATTACAACATCCTGATTCTTGCAAGTTCCGGTGCCGGTAAATCAGTTACTGCCAAACTAATCTTGAAAAGACTGATGGAAAAGTATCCTACTGCACTTACATTTATCGTAGACCCTGAGGGAGAGTACGAAAAGATTGCCCAGTATCTCAGGATAGAACCGATAAGAATTACGGGAGGGGAGGAGCTTGGCTTTGACCCGTTCAGGATGTTTGACAAGCCAAGTGATGCTGTAAACGTGTTATGTGAGATCGCCCAAGCTCCACAACTTGTTGTAAACTCTTTTCTTTCAAAATGCGAAGGCGTCAAGAGTCTTGACGAGTTTTACGGCAAACTCTCAGAGGAGGAGAAAAAATATCTTGTGAATTTAGTAACAGGACCCATGGCAACGCTCTTCCGGGGCGAGCCCAAGGTATCTGACCAGACAATCATATCTCTAAAGGGGACGTACGCAGAGGACTATGTGGCAAAGGTGTCCTTTTTGGCGCTTGCCAAGCTCTGGAAGAAGATAGGTTCTGTGCCTGCAGATACCCCAAAAATCCTTCTGATCGACGAGGGCCATCTCATATTCAGGTTTGCAAGTGCAGCCAAGTTCGTAGACCTACTTGCGCGTATGGGACGAAAAAAGAACGTGATTTTCCTGTTCATCTCCCAGAGGGTGGAGGATGTAACAAAGACAGAGGCGGGACGTGCTTTCTTTGACAACTCCGAGACCAAGATTATTTTACGAAACAATGAGATTGCATCAGACGAGCTGGTCAGGTCATTGCAGCTCTCTCCGCAGGAAAAAGACATGGTACTGTCATTCAACCCAGGCGAAGCTCTTATCCTGACTCGGGACTATAGACTGCGGGCATACATCACACCCTCAAAGGAAGAGCTCGAGATGTTTGGCACATCGCCGAAGAATCGGAATGAATCTTAAGAACCGGTACTACAGGTATTTCTGCGAGATATCTTTTCTTGTAGGAGTTCCCGAAGTTGAACTTGCCAAAAAGATAATCACTCTTGGTATAGGGCAAAGGTTTGAGACACAAAATTATTTCATACGACTCAAACAGAAAACAGAATCCCATGGACAGATACTTTACTACATTTGTGTTTACGATAGAACAGGCAAACTGATTCGCAATGATCCAGTATTTTTGAGACAGCCAAAAAGGGAAAAGCATCTGTAACACCTTTAAAATTTACATTATCTTTTTGAACATGATAAAGAGAAGAGCACTTTCTTCCGCATATGCAGTCTCTTTGCTGGTACTAGTCGCAGGCGGCCTGGGCGCACTTGTGTATAATTTCATGGTAAATTCCAATGATATCCTTACATCAAATATCCAGTATACAATCAACAGTGCGTCGCTTACAAGCATCCAGTCAGGTACACTGACATGGTATGATGTTACATTGCAGAATACGGGAAGCAAACCGTTTGTACAAACAAATGTTTCAGTTGTCATCGATAACATGGCATACAATCTGCCACAAAATGATACCGAGATAAATCCTGGAACAATATTGGAGCAAAAAGGGATACTGAATGCTGCCTCTACATATGGCGGTATCTACACAGTAAGAGTCAGTGCCACAGCAAACGATGGCTCGACCTTTGTTACAAGTACTCAACTAACTGGAAACTAAAAATCGAATCATGGGGCACCTACATCTTGTTGCCGATAATCTAGTGCAGAGGAGTGGAACAGGCTTGATGCAGTCAACAAATGGCAAGGTGACAGAGCCATATGCACAAATGACCTAGATTGGGTAGAATTGTATATATACAAGAATGTACTAAATTACATCAAATGAGTGGATCCATTTTAGAAAATAATGACAAAGGGCACAGCCCTAATCTTGATACTGTACTAATGGTAGAGGATGTTCTCTCAAAAAGGCATGAATTTGCATCAAAGAACAAACTGCGTCTAGCATTGCCAAAACAGCTACAATACAAGACGTTTAACAAGATTTTAGAATACCTAGAAGCATCAAACAAGATCGCATATGACAAGGATGACTCCATCTTCTGGATATTTGCACAGGGTCCACAGTTTGAAAAACTGGAAAAAGAATCAGTCAAACTAAAGTAAATTCAGTATCCAAATCTTTTTTCATAGTCTTTGTGATCAAAGATTTCAAGGACGTAAACGGACTTTTGATTCTGCTTTCCGGTAAGCGAGTAAACCAGTCTCCACCCGTCGCTTAGTTGTACACGGAACAGGTTTGGAACATTATATGCCAAGATGTAACATTTTGGGATCTTTTCAAATTGGATTCTATTTCCGAGATGAGGATTCTCTTTGATTAACTCAAGTATGTCATCAATCTCTTTGAAAAATTTGTCAGTTTTTGGTAATGAGTCAAAAAATCGCATAAATTTTGGTCCACCTTTAACTTCGGTCAATCGATATGTCATTGAATATTATGATATTAATCCTAACCGATAAGCTTGGAGTTAGCTCTCAAGTGCTTTAATTCTATCTAATCTTGCTGGTACGATGAAACGAAGGGCCATATCTGAGATATATTCAGCGGCGCTGATGTTCGCGGTTACACTTGCAATTGCAGGGCTTGTCATCGCCGCATCTACAAATCAATTTGGCAAACAGCAGCAGAGCGCATCACAGATGCTGACATCATCTGAGAACAAAATGTCAGAGAGTGTATCATTTATTGCAGGAAGAAATGCGCCTGCAGGGTCAGAAGTAGAGATAGTAAACTATGGTATGACAAATCTGCAGGTAGATGATATCATGGTAGATGGAACAAAGACATCATATACTATATCATACATCAACGGTACCAGAACACAATCTCTGCCTGTGAGAGAACCTGTAGTGATTGATGCTGACAGGCAAGGCTCCAAGATGCAGCTTGTCACATCAAACAATTCCATATTTGAATTTCCACTACAGTAACCGAGTTTTTAAGATTACAACTCTTTTGTACGGATGCAAAAAACCCAAAAGATAACTCTGTTATTCATCATGGTTCTGTTGACTGTTTCTTCTTTCATCCGGCTGCCAGATGCAAATGGATTTGTAGATGCCTCCTGTCATGTCTATGTACATATCTCTCCACATCCTTCAACGATCATAATAAAGGGAAAGACGTTTACAAGACAAAATCCAGACGGCACGTATTATCCAGGCGACGCTTTTGATTTTGGAATACTGGTATCGTGGACCCAGAATTGTTGGTCAATATATCCAAAACCTATCCAGGCAAGTGGTCTGACACTCGGTGCCATACAGACAGGACCCGTATCTTATGATGGTCAAGGCAACGGTAATTACTACGAGTATGGTCACGCAGAGATTGGTACCACAGTTACCAGTGCACGCATATCGCAAACTGTTGTTGCGGTTGGACTTGTGTGTGGCCTGTACAAGTGCTCCAAGGGGTACACGTCAGGGGGTGGCTCGTACTCGCCGCCCATAATCAAACCGCAGGTAACTATCGCGTTAAAGTTTGAAAATTTTACAGACCGTGACGGCTACCAGATGAGAAATGACGACGGAACATACTATGTCTGGGACGGAATCAATATAGTATTTGATCCTCATTACAAATGGAAAAATGAGAGATTTGGAACAATCGACGCTCACACGGATTCAAGATCAGACATACCGATGATTGGGAAATACGAGTGTCACCAAAGAAATTGTCCATACACATTTTCAAAACCTGCAATAGAACCATGGAGTTATAATTTCGGATATGAAGAAGGTCACACTGCGTACAATTCAACAACATCAAGTGACATTCACAGGCACACTTTCTGGTACCATGCCACAGTTTACAATCTTGGCCGCAAGATAGGTGAAGGGAACAACTCGACAGCAGCGCTGGTCGTACAATACGCGCCAGTTTACACAAACTATCCCTATGCGGTGCTAAAGGACGGGAGCAGCTGGTGGGGTTTTGGCAAGAGCCCTGCCGTTGCACTACACTATTACGGCTCGATGGGAGGAGGGCCGGACGACGGTTCTGATGTAATTCATCCGGACCGCAGAAGCAAGATAAACAGCTTTGCGTACACCAGTTTTGCCTACCGTATCCTGACACCTGTACCGCTAAACGAGTCCATGACCTGGTCAGGATCTTATCCTGCTGATATCGTAGATGGCAATTTCAGCTACCATGATGACGCCTTGCAATCTGGGAAAGATTCTGCCATGTTTGTACAAGCAGGGTATGGAAAGATAATCTTCAACCAGCCGATACTTTATACGATATTGAAGACAAGATACGACAACTCAACGATAATCAATACATTACAGTCTGCAAACTTTGCAGGATACGATACATTCAACCTGACAAAATATTACTTTGGATATCCCCATACCAAGTTCAGCACCGATGTCATTGTGATAGCACTGCATTCGGACGGTTCCATAAACCACATACCGTTACACTTGAGGATGGTTCCTGACTTTACAGAGAACGCTACATATCAACAGGATTTCATACGACAAAAAGTAATTCACGACAGAAACAGGATATTTGCAGGTATAGTACTTGATGACATGTATGGAAAGCAAGACGTAGCTGCAACATCTGGTGTGATAAACATGCGGGCAAACCTTACCTCCATGGCAATACCTGATGTATACAGGGTATTTGCGCAAAACCCGCTTGCTCTTCCTCTAAATCTGGTATATGAACAGCCATCACCTTACAACGTTACCATTACTGCAGGAAAAAAACAGTTGTCATTTATCGAGCGCGGCTTTCAGTTTGATACCAACTGGAGGTATGTAATAAATACAGACCAGGACAACATGCTCAACGGTACCAGATACCAAGGGTTGGTAAACATCTATCCTGACAATAACTTTGGGCCATACTCGCAGATTCTCATTGATGGCAGGGTCCAGAACGATACCTGCACCAGAGGCTGTACTCTGCTCTTGCCTGACAGAAATGCAAACGCTACAGTTGTGGCATTCAATGCATGGGGAGGCAAGGCATCAAGTACATTTGAATCTGATAATTCCATATCTCCTTCCACTTATCACTATAATACCATCATTACAGCTGTCTTGGTTCTGATAGTCGGAGTGATTGGGTATGGATTTGTCAGAAGGTACCGGAGGGGTTTTGCCGCGGCATTAGGTTTTGGCGATGATTAAGGGCTGCAAATTGTGGGTTGTTCCAATGTTGGAGTGTTAAAGTAAAATCGTAAATTCTTTAGCGGGTCTTAAACTGAAACAAAATAGTAGGTTGGTCTTACCAGCTCCGAACCCGGAATCCAGTTGCATCTGGTTGCAAAACTGTAAGAATGTTGCGCCACTTTTTTAAACCATACACGTCCAGTACGTATCAAAAATGAAAACTTTGCATCTGTTGCTTGCAATACTGCCAGTAATTGTTTTTCTAGGATTCGAACTAGAGCCTGCTCAGGCAGATGACACAAATAACATATCCATAAAAAACATCCAAGTACAGCCATCTACGGTCAAAGTAGGAACCACATTCTCAATTAGTGCTACTCTTGTCAACAACTCTACTGGTCAGATATATGTAGAAACCAATGATTGCACAGGGGCATTTTCTGTAATTTTTGATAATCACGTCAATGCCACCACGCCGCAGGCGTGCACCTACATGTTGATGGAGCACAGACTAGATCCAAGTAAAAAATTCTCAAGTACCAACCCGCCTTCCGGTATCATTTACAAAGCCATATCGCCTGGGACCGTAAACGCAACTGTGACTTTTTCATATAGCGTACTAGACCGGGAAGAAAAGATTTCAAAACCACTCTTGTTTACAATATCCAACTCATCAACATCCCAGTCACTGCCTCTCTATGGAGGGGGAACGACTGTAACAATCACTCTGGATCCTCTTGAGCAGGTCAAGTCAGGAGTTGCAGCAAGTAACGTGACATGCGTTGGTAGCCTTACACTGGTCATAAAATCAGAGGATGGAACTCCAGCTTGCGT
Source organism: Nitrosotalea sp. (assembly GCA_050749405.1). Taxonomy (GTDB): domain Archaea; phylum Thermoproteota; class Nitrososphaeria; order Nitrososphaerales; family Nitrosopumilaceae; genus Nitrosotalea. Next base: position 110,376 of record JBOGRD010000005.1, on the reverse strand, counting down.
AAAGCACGACACTGCTCTAAAACTAATTTCAAGAGGCTGGGCAACATCACGTCTCAACGATCCTCGCTCTGTCAACCAAAAATTAATTGATGCTGCCAAAAACTTGGAGGCAACAAAAGTCTTTCTTGACAAATATCCAAACTCGCAGGCCGATATCGAATATTACGGAGGAAAGGGTGAGCAGTTGGTATCTTTTTCCCCTCCACGTGCTATATTCAATGATACAAAACATCCTCCAACCTCAAGAACAATAGATCTCCAAATTCCAGTAAGCGTATCTAACTTTACCGTCTATGAAAATGACGCCAGGATGCGCTGTACCATACTATCTTTTGATGAAAACAATGGAGTTGACTATCAGCTGTATCCTTCTAGCAACTCGAGTCAGACGCTAGAGGATGCTATTCAAGACAACAACTGCTTTGACACCTCCATCCTGCCATCGGCGCAAATGCTTGGAAACATGACCAAGATGTATGTCACCTTAGAGCAGGGTAACGCAACCCTGCTCCAAGCTCCACTTGGATTCAGCGGCGCATATCATACCCAGCTACTTCAGCTGTATGGGGCAATGCCTGGCGGAATAGATACATGGGTATTTCCTCCGCAACTTGAAGGGAACCTGTCAAGGGCAATCACTCTTGGAATCAGTACAAGTCCTGATACAAAACCAGGAGAGTATGTGATCCCAATAACCGGGGATGGATGGATAGAAGACTATACTACAGGCACAAAGACATTTTCTAAAAATATCATGCTTGCAGAGGTGCATCTTACGGTAAAACCGTATAGCGGCCTTGGCATGCATCTTGAAAGTATAGCGCATAACTTTCAGTCATTCTGTGTTGAGAAGAACAGCTGTGCATCGGGACCTACAAATGATTATCTTGACCTGACACTGTCATCTGCTAAAAAAACCAACGTCACCCTGAGTGTAGCTGGTCCCAAGGGAGTGTGGGCAAAGGCATTTCCAAGTGTCATAACTGCGGGACCTGATGGAACAGTTGCAAGGGTTGTAACTGCAGGCATTTCCATTTCAGACAACCCACGTGAAAATGCCGGTGCAAAAGACCCGTTAGTAATCACGGCATCTGCAGATGGTGTCAATGTTACCAGGATTTTGGGTGTGCAGATAGATGATAATTCTACAATACTTCAGGGTGCAGGTCCTATTACGTTAGACAGACAGATCGCTTCTGGAAACGAAGGGTTGCTCTCGACATTAGCAATTGTTGTGTATGATCCGGAAAACCACAGTGGCAGCTTACCGGTATCGTTGTCTGTACTTGGCATGATAAATGGCAGTACAACTTCTCCACTTCCGTCATGGCTTGCAATAGTTCTACCGCACGCAAGCTTTTTACTCAATGCGACAGAGCCCTACTACATTCCAGTTGGCATTACAACCAACGGGGCACCGCAATCAGGCACATACGAGATTGCAATAAGTGAAGATGTAGGTGGGAAACGCTTTGTCATGCCTGAAAAAATTATAATTGAAAATATGTGGCTGTGATAAAAAATGAAAACAATACCTCTTGCAATTATAATTGGAAGCATAGGTGTAACAGTAGCCATCTTGGCAATAGTCACGTTTGATCAAAGCACATCTCCAGCACCTCTAGATACTAGTCAAACCAGCAATATGACACAAAGCATTTCCACCGTGGTAATTCCAAAAGACTCTGAAGACCAAAGTTCTGGCAAGAACTATGAACCACAATATCTTGTTGTGGTCCTTGGAGTAAACAATACCGTAAGATGGGAGAATCACTCAAACTCTACTCAATGGATTGTTGCTGACAATTCATCGGATTCTAACTTTGCCGCAGTTACTCCGTATTCTGAAAATTACATGCCACCCTCTGATATCAAATTGCTAAGCGACCTGTATGCCGGCAGCGTCTACGTGAAGAAAATTCTAGAACCCGACGGCAAGAAAACGACTCTGTATACTGCCACGTTCAAATCACAGAATTACCTGATGCCAGGCAAGTCGTTTGAATACACCTTTACTACGCCCGGTACCTTCGGATATCACGGAAGACCGTGGGAGCGAGGTTCAGTCACGGTATTGCCACCTGTATGTTCCCAACCGACACAAGCGATAGACCCCGGTGGCATTGGTATACGCAGTTGTCCAATACCAATCATACGAATGGAAAGCACGGTTTTTTTCAGCTCTGGATTTGACGGACTGTATCACAACAAGAGTTACAGTTTCCCAGTAGACAACTATGTCTTGCAACCGGGGCACAATGGCACAATCACTTATCTCATAAATGCAACAAGCAGGACCAATGCTAACTTCGATCTTCCTCCAACTGTCAACCTGACAAATTATGCCCACATCACTTACCAAGTAAAATATGGAGAGGGCAGCTATGGATATTCTTCACCTGATGGTATTCATGTCACTTTTGATCCATCGTCTGAAACCCTTGGACTAGGAGACGTTCGAGTCGTAACCGCTACAATATTTGTAGACCGGGATGCTCCAGCCGGAACCTATTGGGTATTTCTTGCACCGGGATTTTGCAATGGAGGTCCTATCTTTTTGCTTACTGTAGGAGACTGTCCGTATTCTGGTGTTCATAAATGAAAACTTTCCATCTTTCCATAGTGCTTGTCTTTGTTGTCGTGCTCTCTTGCATGGGATTTGCAGCTGGGGAGACTGACAAATCTCCAACATGGACTTATTCCACTGATGGACCTGTGGATTCCATTGCAGTTTCGTCTGACGGGAGTCATTTTGTGGCTGGCACCAAGTCAGCAGACGGAGGAACTATCTATTATTTTGATACTCACGCCAATCTGTTGTGGCACTATACACAAGACAGGCACATCTTGTCTGTAGCAGCCTCTGATGACGGTTCTTATGTTGCGGCAGCAGGCTCCAAATATTCCGGGATTGGGGCTGGCAGGTACTATGATGGTATAGTCTACTTTTTTGACAGGACAGGAAATCTGCTTTGGAAGTATGATACAAATGATTCAGCAGCTTTAGAAGTCAAGATGAGTTTTGATGGTTCACGTCTTGCTGTAGATACTAGTCAGGGCATGTTGTATCTTGATAAAGATGGCAAACTTCTCTGGAGCCACAATGATACCAGCACAAATGACCACCCAGTAAGAATAACAAAAGACGGATCATTGGTTGCCACAAAAGATTACGACAAACTCCGAGTCTTTGACAGTAATGGAACCTTATTTTGGGAAAGCATCGAGGGCTATTCTGGAGGGGCTTTTACATTTTCTGATGACGGAAAATTCTTGGTAACAAGTGCGGACCCAAGTGGCATAGACCTGTTTGATAGAAAGGGCAATCATATCTGGAGGGATGAGGCAGGGATGCACTTTATTTCGGCGTCAATTTCAGAAAACGATTCATATATTGAAGCTAGTGCCCAAGGGTGGGGGCAAGAGAACTCGGGAGGCCTTTTCTTGTTTGACAATAACGCCAGAGTCTTATGGCAGAGGCCAGGTGATGGCATTTCAGCGATTTCATCGGACGGATCTTACATTGCAATGGGGTTGTGGGCATATCAGGTACCTTCTGTACTGCTGTACGACAATCAGGGCAACCTGTTGTGGCAGCACACATCAGGACTGGTGCATTCTCTGGCAATATCGCGTGATGGCAGATACGTACTGGCAGGAATCGGTGATTCAAACTATGGGGATGGTTCAGTGCAGTTATTTACAAACGAGAGGGTGGACTCGGAATCAAATACGACAGGTATTCTTCAAAATGAAACAAAACCGGGCTCCCAACCATCTTCGATATCAATTAATTCCACAAACTACGCAGGAACACAACCTGCCAGGAAAGTTCAACTGTGGACATGCAGTCCTCCCAGCTATCCAGGCCCGCTTGCCATGTCATCAAATGGCTCCTATGTCGCAGTTGGAACAAGACAGGATGACAAGCAGGGTTCCGTTTATCTTCTGGATAATAATGGTTTAGTGATCTGGGGCCATCTTCTTTCTGGATATGCCAGATCAGTTGGCATCTCCCCTGATGGAAGATTCGTAGAGGCAAGAACTATACAGCTTTTAAACAACGGAGGAATAGATTATGGTTATTTTGCATGGTTTGCAAACTCTGAAATTTATATTTTTGATAACACAGGTAGTCTGATACTGCAGCACAAGATTGATGACAAGCCAGGATTGGTTTCTTCATCACAGGATGGCTCGTTTGTTGCCGCAAGCAACGGTGGTGGAATTCTCTATTCTGACAGACTGGGCAAGGCACTATGGGGATATGACAAAGATAATGTAACCTCTGTCTCTGTATCGCCAGACGGATCATTTGTTGCCGCATGCGCTGGCAATGAAATTCTTTTGCTTGACAAACAGGGAAACTTGCTGTGGAATTACAAATCAAACAAGACAGGCATCTGTCCCAATATTGTATCATCAAGCTTCGGGTATGTGTTGGCAGGGGATGGATTGGCAAATGACACAGGGAAGACATACCTTTTTGATAAAAAGGGCAATCTGCTCTGGGAACACTTGGAATCTCCATCATATCCATTTCATCATGTATTCTCTTCGGATGGACAATACGAAGTAGAAACTACAGGAAATTCAGAACATGGATACGGGCTGACCGTATCATTTAACAAACTAGAATACGGTTCACCAGTTCCAGAGTTTCCATTTGCAGTTCCCGTTTTATTGATTGGTATTGTATCCATGATTATATTTTACAGGACTAGAATCGCAAAATGAAAATTCTACATCTTTCAATCATAACAATTGTATCAATAACTGTCATAGTTGCTACATCGATTGGAGTTTTCATCGAAAAACTAGGCGAAAATCAACAACAGCCCTATACCGTTATAACAATAAATGGAGTAAAAGAGAATTACACAGTAAAAGAGCCTGTTGCTTTCTCTGTGGCAATTGAAGGATATGGTACAGGTTGCGGCGATACCAAAGCAATAATTACAAAGGAAAATGATACGCAATTCAAGTCAACAGAATGGTATAGCACAGTGCAATGTGCCGCTTTTGCAAACCCAAATTATTTCAAATTCTATAGACTGTCAGAAAACACAAGCATAAACCAAACCGGAAGTTATATCCTTACAGCATCATTTAATGACTCTATTACTTACCGTCATACATCTACAGAGAGGAAATTTTCTGTAACTTTGCCTAAAAACACAACAATCTATGATACTGGAATCTTTCCTTTATCTGTCAAGGTTACCAATACAAATTCTACAGTAAACTACAACATACGAGGAGGACAAATCTCTGAAATAAAATTAGATAACCAATCACGCTCATTAGTAATTTTACTTCAAACAGATGAAAATGGAACAATCACAATAGATCTGCCACGTGCATTAATTGATGCAAAAACGTATGAAAATATGGACGACAAGTTCATCGTGTTAGAAGATGGGCAAGAAGTTTTGTATAACGAGATACACAAAACAATGCAAGATAGAACACTATCGATACCGTTCCAGCATGGAATTGAGAAGATCGAAATTATAGGAGCCACGCTAATATAGGAAAAAAGAAATGAAAATCTTGCTTCTTTCAATAATTACCATTCTGATTTCAGGGGTAGCATCCAATGAATGTGCAGGTGCCTTGGAGATGACAAATGCCACGACGCCATCTCCTCCTCAAAGCAATGCACCCATCACAATAACTGGACAGTATGGAGAATTTACATTTGAAAAGAACTGTGACATCAAAGAAGACTTTGCAATTATGGGCACAATTAGGATGCCCATGAGCAACTCTCCAGTCCAGATTAGAATCTACAATCCCGACGGTACAATTTATGATTCTGAGATGATGCCACCGCAGAACATCTCGTCTGGCGGCAACTACAGATACTTGTTTAGCTTGATATATGATAACCAGACAGCAACTGGGACGTATAATGTGACAGTGTCTTACAATGGCAAGAGCGCGCAGACATCTGTACATCTCGTGTCGCCTTCAATCATTCGATCTAGCCAAGACAATAATCTTAGAGTTGTAGATAACAGGGGGCAAACCCTGTCCCAGATTAATGTAGGCCAGCAGGTCCAGATTATGGATACACTACAGCCAGAGTGTGTAGTCTCAAAATTTGTGTATATTGTACAAATAGCAGACAAAGATCAAAGGACGGTTGCTCTGTCATGGCTGACAAGTTCATTTGAGCTGAACCAATCCATGAACTTCTCCCAGTCATGGACTCCTTTTGCTCCTGGAAATTATACCATTAACAGATTTGTGTGGCAAAGTTTAACCAATCCAAACGCTCTGCTGCCATTCGCAGGCAAGACAGTTGAGGTAAGATAACAAACCATTAGACTAGAGTAAGGTACATTAATTTTTAAAAGATTGACAAATGAAAAATAAAATGTTTTTATAACTGTCCGTCTTTTATTTTCCATATTTTATCAGATAAATAATTCCGCCACTAATTGTAACTGCAATTCCTAGAAACAGTAACGGATCAAAAATTGCAGGGTCCACTGTGAAATACAGTCCTCCTACAGGACATAAGGGGTCGACGCAAAATGGTTCTGACTGTAACTGAGGAATGCGTATTGGCATTACAAAAAGCAAGATTGATGTCATGATGCTACCAATGAAAAATACCCACTGTGGTACATATTGTCTTGATATGGATATCTTGTTTCTAATTGAGCCTATAGCACCAAAAGCTAGGCTTGCAGTGCCGGTATAGTATAACGTCTGACCAATTCCCCTGTAAGGTAATTTTGCATAATAGGGAGGACTGGGACAAGTTGTTCCATGACAGAATTTTGACTCTGACAGCTCTTTGTGATACTGTTCTATTTCTGCGCCTGTCATAGACACGCTAATGGAATTGAGCTTTAAACCTGAGACAACAAAAATAATCCCAATGGAAAATAGTATAACAAGCAATATCTGAGTTTTATTCACGTAGTAGATTTTGTGCGGTTTGCAAATAAATATGATGTAGAGTATGAAGGTTTACATTTGGACTGATGTATTGCAGTTGATTGCAAATCCCGAAGAATGTTGCGCCACTTTTTTAAACCATAACTGTACCGTGCATATCAAACATGAGATTTTGGCATCTTTCAGTTATGACACTTGCAGTAATTGTTTTTCTAGGATTCGGACTAGAGCCTGCTCAGGCAGATGACACAAATGGAGTATCCATTCAAAGCATCCAAGTACTGCCATCTACACTAAAAGTTGGCGATTCATTCACCATAACAATAACACTTGTCAACAATTCTACTATTCCAATATGGCTGGACGGCGGTAAATGCTCCGTTCAAGATACCCAGGCATCATTTTTCACCGTGATTTTTGATAATCATGCCAAAATCAGGGCAAAAGTAATTTTCTGTGCGGGGGTGGGCTGGTCTCAAATACTAAACCCTGGCAAGAGCATCACTCAGACTAGTCCTGATTATACTGCTGTTTACATCGCAACAGAGCCTGGAACAGCAAGTGCCACAGTGACATTTTCATATCATGTGATTAATCAGACTGATCCCACTCAACCTGTTTTCAGTCAGAAGATATCACAACCACTCTTGTTTACAATATTGGATGACAATACAGGATCGCCAGTAAAACCCGAAAAAGCACTATCATCTCCGTTAAAGCAAGTCAAATTAGGAGTTTTAGCAGGGGCTGTGAAATGTGAACAGGGTCTACAACTAGTCATAAAAGCAGAAGACGGCTCTCCTGCATGTGTAACCCCAAATACTGCAAATATTTTGATTGAACGTGGTTGGACAAAAGGAACTACATCTCCGATATCTGATTCTAAACTACCTACTGGAACTGCGATGACGGTGGACAAGACCTTGGTAAAGAATCTAAATCTCACAGCAACCCAAGGACCACATCCAAAAGAATCTGACAGGTGGTTGACAACCCATCCGAATTTCTTTGGCTGTACACATACGGATCTTAGGACAAACATTACAAAGGAGGTTTCATGTTCACATCTTGGAAACCCAGTATATGGACTTGTGAAATGAAAACACCCTATCTTATATCAATAATCGTAATACCGCTTGCAATCATATTATCATTTTCGCTGGTACCGTTTACTGGCCACGCGTCGTTTGAGGAAGGTCCTAGAACATCATGGGTCGAAGGCCATGATATTGGCGAGATACAACTACCAAAAAGCCAATGCACCCAGAACCAGAAATTTGGACCCGGTCCACATCTGCATTCTACAGGGGGACCTATGCACTGGCCGTGGCCTTCAAGTGACAATGTTGTCGGATCTGGTTTCTCGGAAACTCTTCAGGCAAATGACGGAGGGCAAGAGATCAACGATTATGTTCTAGAGCCTGGCCACAGCGCACAGATAAGTTACTCACTCTATGTCAAATCAAACGGATTTGCACTGAGAAATATTGTCTGGGTTTCAAATGACGCCGGATTCTTACACAGGTCTAACGACACCATCGTACACAGAAAGATATCAGACATGGGAAACTGGACATTTAGCAACGGCACCACAAAACACATGTGGGGGGTGACAACCGTTGTGCAAGACACCACTGGCGGGGGGTATGAATATGGACCGAGACCATCTGATACGATATCACTGCCAACAATCGTCTTTGACCATCCTGGCATCTCCGTATCATACTGGCCTCCAATTGAGCTTGTGGGCGTTGTTCCTGTGACTGTGACTGCCTCCGTAGCTGCATCGCAGGATGCGCCAGAAGGAACATACTGGATGTATCTGGCACCTGGACCAAACGACGGCGGCCCTGAAGTCTTGCTTACTGTAGGGAGATGTTCTGACTGAAAACTCTCTATCTTGCAGCAATAGTCTCAGTTGCGATTATAGGCATGATTACAATACTTGCAATGCAACCCCAACAACAGTCTCAATGTGTGGAAGGCATGCTTCCAAATGGCACGTGCGCTGAGCCTGGTTTGATATTCAATACATACGACCTGTCAGAAAAAGACTGCGGACAATTCTATACAGTTCCTAATGATAATCATTATTTTGAAACATATCCAGTTCTCATCCTCAAACAAAATTCTATAGGATGTGCAAAGCTTACTTTTACCATCAATTACAAATACAATGATAATCGAAGTTCGTCTCCTTGGCCACAAATGGCATTGTTAGGAGACACGTTTCACATAGGCAAATACATCTATACGTCAAATGGCAATACTTTCGGCGTATCTTCAAGAGATGCCATTGGTTTTTTTGAAACTAGGTCTATCCCAAATGCAATAGATCTTTCAAAATATCAAGTTGGATCTCAATTTACTGTCACGTATGTAATAAAACCTCTACCAAATGCAACTGGATTTTATGATTATGCCATAGAAGAAGTGCCATGTGATGCATATCCATTAGCTGTTGGTTATAGTGCAGACCAAATAAATTCCTCAGATTTCTCCAAGGGAATGGTTACAATGCATAATCATTCTTGCTTTAATGCACCTTATACAATTTCTGAAGTGCAGGTATCAGGCATGGATTTTAAACAAGTAAAATTCCAATAGAAAATATACGCCACTTTTTTAATCTGCTAAAACATGAATTCTATTATTGTCTAAAACAACTCAGTTAGTAGGCATTGTTATAATGATTGTGGGTGTAATCATGGCGGTTTTTGGCAGTATGTTAATCATGAACAGTAGTGAATGTTACTGTCCTCCTGTTCCTGATGGATCTCCTCATCCTTATTCTATTCCAGTTATTCCAGTCATAGATTATGTATTACTTTATCTAGGAATTTCAGTATCCATTTTTGGAATAATTATCTTTGTTACGAGCTATTTTAGGAAGAACGAATAATCAACAGTTAAAATGAAAACTCCCCATCTTGCAATAATTTCTTGTATCTTGGTACTACTGGTTGTGGCATTATTGCCTCAAACTCATGCGGATAGTTGGGGGCCGCTTCCATCCTCCTATCCTCAAAACAAAACGATGAGACTGTCGTTTTCTTATGTGCAGGCCGGTCAGTCTGCCAATGGCGCAGAGGGCTCGATACACATCAAACTGTTTGATGCAAGGACAGACATTCCAGTCAAGGACACCTCGTTTTGGATGAGCGTAAAAAGGGGAGACTCGCAGGTCATGCACACTGGATTCTATACATATTCTGGAAGCCTTACACTGAATCTACAACATGGTTCAGATTATCAGTGGATAGTAGCACCAGATCACGATCCGATGTTTGTCGGGGGTTTCGAGTCATCAAGCGATACAATAAACGTGGATGTGCAACCTCTTGCCAAAGATGCGATGTATCATTTTGAGATCGAACCTGCAGTATTTGACGAGCCCAAGATGGTACTTTTCAAGCCTAGCGGAATAAAGTTTGACACATACATCAATGCAACAAGGCCCATGCAAATCACCATACTGCCAGAAAGATACACGCCACCAAATCTTACAAATTCCAACAAGACAAATCCTATACCAGATCAGATAGTTGAGATTCCAAACGGAACGTCTTTTGCAGAATGCAAGGCAAGGCCATGTTTCATCCCTGATAATATAACGATAAAGGCCGGTAGTCAGGTTACGTGGTTCAATCATGATGCCGTAGGCCATACAGTAACAAGTGGAAGACCGATAGATAGCTTGACTGGTACAGACTTTGATAGTGGTGTAATATCTCCTGGCAGCTCGTTCAATCAAATCTTTTCAATCCCTGAAAATTTTAGCTACTTTGATCAAGTGCGCCCTTGGATTACAGGTAACATAACAGTAGCAAACGCATCTACGCCGTATCTTCATCTGCCAAATCAGATTGCACAGCCTCCACCTGCTTTAACCGAGAATAAAACCTATTTGCAGCAGCAAGTAGAGATTGCTCAGAATCAGATCAATAAACGCTATGAAAAAGAACAAATACGTATACAACAGCAAGATGTACAAAACCTCTTCCTCATTTCAATTACAGGCATACCTCTAGGCGTTGGAATATCCATTGGTCTTTATGTGTATTCGAGGAAAAAAAGATGAAAACTTTCACTCTCCAAGCTTGAGTAAAAAGACCTCAATCTGCTTGTGGTAAGAAACACTTGCAAGCTGCGTCTTTATCGCCTTTACTATCTTGATGTGCGCGTCACCAAAAGTATCCTTGAGAGCCTCCCTCAAATATTCTGGATTGTCATAGCAGTCAGATAGATGTGAACGATATATCTCAAAAAGCCTGTTGTTTACTTTTTCCAATGCAAGAGAACCGCTCTCAAGTAAGGCCTTTTGAATTGCCATGTCTACGAATATTTTCTTTGTCTTGTCAGACACTTTAAAGACACGCTCTTCTCAGGCCCAACTCACTTCCAAACATCACTGTCCATCTTTTGCAGCATGGTTCGTACTACCAGCCCTGTCTCTGTCAGACCAAGCATAAGACCATCTCTTTTATCATGTTCAATTCTTATCCAATCCAAGACACTCATAAAATGCAGGTATCTTTTGCACATCTGGTTATTGAGGCCAGCATGCACAGCTACTTTTGTGATCCTACAATTTCCCATCTCATACATTGCATCCAGTATTCTTTGCATGATGTCCACGTTGTAGCTGCGAGAGATCTTTGCCCTCTTTTTTGAAACTCCGACCATCATAGAAACCAGATATGATACCATCGACGACAAATCGTATTTAGGGTTTGATTAAATCCAGATTTAACAAAAACATTATTAATCATCCTTTCCTGAATTTTTGAACTGCCCGGTTCAATCGAAAATTTATCGGTTGTACGCCCTGAGAACCCGTTCTATCACAAGCCCGATTATTATTACAACGAGCGGAATTGCAATCATCCATATATCATGTTGTACAGTTGGCGCTATTGGAGTCATGAATGGTGGAGAGACGGCTGGAGATATGGCAAGATTTGCAGGAGCTGGTACTGCCGGTGCCAGCGCTGGTGCAGAAGACTGCGAGGCAGAGTTGCCAGTAGTTGCAGTAACAGGAACCCTCATACCTGCAGGATTTTGAATACTCTGCATGCCTTGCAGTATGATCCATGATACAAGCCCGCTAAAGCCTATTGCGGCAAACCTGTAAATTCTTTTTAGTGAATTAAAAAGCGACTTGCTTGTCTTTGCCTTCTCTGACACTTTGGCAGATGTGATGATGAACGCAAATTTAGACGACGTATAGTACTTCGAGTCATTTTCATTTGTAGTTGTAACACTTACTATCCCCAACTCTTGCATCTTTTTGAGATGGTACATGGCAAGTGGAAGCGATATGCCAATATTTTGCGCAATCTGGCTTGCTGTCATGGTATCATCAAGCAGTATCTTGAGTATGCTTCTGCTGGAATCATTGCTTAACAGCTCGCCAATTGTCTTGATCTTGCCGTCTTCTGTAGAGAGTATCTCAATTTTTTCTTTCAAGCCATCTGGATCTGGAATTTTTTCATTGCGTTTCATGTGAATACGATTTAAAGCTTGTCGTTAAATTTGAATTTAATCAAATCCTATAAGCTGTTGCATAACTTATTCTGACAATGAAGCTGTCGTACCTGTACATATCTGCAATTGTTGGCGTGGCAGCATCAGTCACAATAGCTCTCGCGGTCACTGGAGCGTTCAGGACAGATACAACAATGCATACTGAGATGAAGATAATAGGGATTGATGATACCTACGCAGTAAATCAAACAGTACGCTTTCAGATTTACGCGAAAGGTTATGGATACAGCTGCACCGGCACTCCAGATGTTGTAATCTACAAAACCAGTCAGCCATCTACCGTGGTGTTTCATGAAAGAAGCATGACGTTGATGTGCCCGGTGAAACCACTAATGACGTCGTTTTCAGTATATTTTCCAAGCCAGAATGACTATTATTCTACAGAAATCTCTCAGGAGGGTAACTATACGTTAGCTGTGTCTTATCACAACGCAGACATTGAAAAAGGATTCATGGTCAAAACAAAATGAGATCTATGTGTCTCTCAATGATATCATTGGCAATCGTTATTTTGTTTTCAGTTGGACCGTCTGTGTTTGAGGAGGCATATTCGCTGGGAGACATAGGCGACCCTTTTGCTATTGGCACCCTGTCTCCGCTTGAGCAGTTTAGTAACGGAACGCCTGCGAATAAAGTCGTCTGCTCGTCCGGTCTTGAACTGGTAATAAAAGCAGAGGATCACTCTCCGGCATGTGTTACATCTGATACACTTGGATATCTTGTTGCACGAGGCTGGGCATTGAAACCGCAAGAGAAAATTCCAGTCTATTTTGTGAAACTAAATTCGACGGGGCATATCCTTGTAGAATATTATTCAAACCTTGGTTTTGCCGAAAACCTTGTTACACGATTATACTCAAATGAATCGATGTACCCAGTGTATCAGTCAGGCCTTGCTATTTCTGTCAGCCCAGATACAATATACGGATACGCAAACACTACTGTAATCTATACAATCACTGCAAAAGGTGATGCAAGGGGAATGTATTGGCTGGCACTTGATGCCTGTCGGTTTATCCCAATAGCTGTGGGCCTAGATTCGTCCCAAGTCACAGACTCGCACTTGGTTCCTGTGATATCGGGGTGGAGGTGTCCTGTGTCGCTTTTCAATTACAAGGTAATTCTAGTTGATGGGATAAGCGTGGAATACAAATGAAAACCATCCATCTTGCAATTATAATTGGAAGCATAGGTGTTGCAGCAGCCATCTTGGCAATAGTCACGTTTGATCAAAACACATCCCACGCACCTCTAGATACTAGCCAAACCAACAATATGACACAAAGCATTTCAACAGTAGTAATTCCTAAAGGCTCTGAAGACCAAAGTGCTGGCAAGAACTATGAACCACAGTATCTTGTTGTAGTTCTTGGAGTAAACAATACCGTTCGATGGACAAATGAAGCTGCTGATGGAAACTCTATCGTAGCTAACAACAACGACGACCCTGACTTTGCAAACGCCACACAACTGCAAAGCACAGGATACATGCATCTAATGCTTGCCAACTTTCTAAATCCTGGAAAATCATTTACCTATACCTTTACCAAAGCAGGAGAGTTTGAGTATCACGGAGAGCCTCATCCATGGCTTCACGGTTCGGTGCTGGTGCTGCCAAATTCTGCACAAAACGCAATCAAGACAGTCGTGCTAAATGACAACAGCAACATCTCAAATCCCTGTGAGGTATTTGCAATTCCATGCCCTCTCAATCACAGTCACACTTTCACGGCCCAAAAGCTTGGTGCTAACATCTACATTGAAAAACTCACAGGTAACGGCGTTGATTATTATGGAATAATCCACAATTCGAGAGCATGCAATTTTTCAACAAACTTTGGCGGCTCCTGCTCAAATCCTGACGATCTTGCAATACTGAGATTTCTCGGCGTTGATACATCTGTACCGCAACAGCAAGCTGATATATCTATAACAGGACTTCACTTGCAATATTTGGCAGGCGAGCCAGTAGACTTTGGGATACGCATACAGGGATACGGCCCGTGTGACTTTCCTTCCATTTCAGTAACACATGGGGGAGGCATTGTTTGGAAGAGCAAACCCGGTGCAGTGTCTTGCCCGTTTCCAATGGTGCGACTTTCTGAAGAATATGATTTGGATTCCTTGGGAGGTCCGTTGTATTTCAATCAAACCGGTACCTATACCGTACAGGTAGAGTACGATTCCAACATGACTGAGCAGGGGTTCAATGTTGTCTTCCAGGGAGGATCAAGTGCAATTCCGCTAGTCTATACAAATGGGACCTACACGGGATTTTCAATTGATTACGGCATTGCAGGCCACAACAAATTGTTAGGCGCTACACTTGATAACAACACAATCACCTTGTCAACACATACTACCGAAGATGGCAACCTCACAGTAACTCTTACACCGGAGCTTGCAAGTCTTGTGGTTCATGGCAAAAATGAAAACATGCCTATTGTACTTGATGATGGACAAGAGGTCAAGTATGCAGAACACCTGTCCAATCAAAGCATGATCATGACAATTCCATTTCATGGTGGCGTCAAGAAAATAGAAATTGCCGCAACGGAGATTATATGAAGATGAAAACTCTAGCGCTTTCAATAATCGTGATTCTAATGTTTGGAACTCTACTTGTGGTCAGTGATCTTCCAACTGCTCATGCTACATGTATTACCCTATCAAATGGTATACGAACGTGTAATACTGGACCACCTGTCTCTCCACATGTTACGGTAGAAACAAACCAAGAAAACTATTCCACTGGAGATAAAATAATGATTTTAGGTCACATATCAAACCCCGACGGCAAGACACCTCTTGTAATCAAGATCTTCAACCCAAGAAATGAGATGCAATTTAACAAGATCTTTCCACCTTCATTGAATCAAAGTTATAGTTGGACAGTCTCAACCGTTGCCTTTTGGGAATTTTTAAACTCGGGAAACTATACTGTGTTGACCCAGTACGGTCAGGACCATGCAAGCACTCATTTCTATCTCAATTCTACCTTGATCCAATATCTTTACTCACAAAGTCCGCTATGGCAGTTCAAGAACGGCTCTCCTGCTCAAGATGTACACTGCCATGCAGGCCTAAAGTTGGTAATAAGAGCAGAAAACTCTGAACCAGCTTGCGTACAACAACTTACCGCAACAAAGCTCATTCTGTGGGGATGGGCTCTTGGACCACCACCAAAGGTACTATACATTAACAAAATGAGTATAACTGGATTACAACAAAATTACACGGTAGGCCAACCGATCAATGCCACAGTAACTTTTAGTGGATATTACTTGTACACTGAACCCAATGTGAAAATCCTTGATGCTAATGGCACCCAAGTCTGGTTCAATTGCCCATTCTGTTATATACGCACAGAGGAAATTCAGTCTCCCTCCTTTGAAACTTTTACCTATCATGTAAGGGAATATTCAACCAATGCCCTTCCAATGATTAACAGGACAGGAATCTACACGATGACAGCCTACCTTGACAATAAAATAGCACAGGCCAACTTTACCGTGATAAACTCTGGAAATAATACATTGCCTGCTTCCATCATGCCATGCGATACTCCTTATCCACCAAACAATGATGGTTTTCCAATAAGCGGAAAAGGCATTCCATTGTTGTATATGCCTAGGAATTCAATTGGAAAGATTTGTGTAAATTACTATGATATTCTCCACTCTGGAGGTGTGCAACTTAAAATGTATAACATGACTTCCCTAAGTTCAGATGCTACAGAAATTACAATTTCTGCATCTCAGAATACTATTAGTGACGGATCAGGAAATGCTACAGTGGTTTACACCATAAAGACAGGAAATTATTCGGGATTATACGGATGGAATGTTTTTTGTGTACCACTTCCTTTTGCTGTAGGGTACGACAATGTTTCTAAAATAACCCGTGCCGACCTTACATGGAATCCTGAAGGAACATATTTCTGTCCTGCTGGATTCTATAATTTTAATGTCATTGGTCTGAGTGGCATAGGTTTCAAGATGATTCCATAATGTCAAGTCTTGGAAAGTTTACGAGAACTCAATACGGCATTAAACTTTTGCCAGATATAAAAAAAGCTTGGTTGCAACCGGTTGCTGATTGTTACAGAAGAAATCTGCGCCACTTTTTTAAGCCATATCAGTCCAGTACATATCAAAAATGAAAATTCTATACATCTCAATAATTGTAATTACTGTTGCAGCCGTTTTTAGTACAAGCCATGCATCTGCACAATATGGCTGCCCTGCAACTTCTGGAGGCTGGCTCCCAAAGATAGCTACAAATGATAACAATGTCTATGTGGCATGGAATTATTTCTACGGTTGTGGTCAGAGATTGCTTCTTTTGAAACACAGTAACGCTAACGGAGATACATTTGGCAGTTCAGTTGTAGTGGCAAATGCATCGCAGGCAGGAAGTGATCCAGTAGTTGCCGCCTCAAATAGTAACGTATACGTAGCGTGGACCAGTTATTCTGCAAATCAGGCAAGGCTGGTATTCAAGACAAGTACAGACAACGGCAAAATCTTTGGCAGTGCAGTAGGATTAAGCTCCAACAATACTGGAGAAAATAAGGCGGTGGGAATAGTTGCATCAGGGGATAACGTCGGAGTAATCTGGAGTGGTTATGTGATTGGCGGTACCGGCTCTGATGTTTTCCTAAGCAAAAGTTCTGACAACGGCAAGTCCTTTCATACGGTTGATCTGAGTGCATCTACGGGAAGCTCATTTCCTTCACAGGTAGTTGAAGAGGGCGGCAAGGCCTATGTGTTATGGGTTTCATACGGAACCTGTGATTTCTACAAGTATTCATGCCCGCCATCGTCATACGTTGCAACAATTGATCTTGTAGGTAACTTTACAGCAAATCCAATAGTAAAACTTGGCCAGTATGCAGAACGAATAGCAGTATCTGGCAATAATGTGTATGTTGCAGGCATAGAGTCCAAAACCTATACGCCTTCCAAGGTTGAAGGTGGATTGAAGATATTAGGCAAGCCCATTGGCAACCAAACCATAACATTTGCCAAAAGCACTGATGGCGGTCAAACATTTGGCAAGCCGTCAAGCCTTGCAATCTATAATGCGTCAACAAACTCCATCGATAACTTGGCATTAGATGCTTCAGAAAATTATGTCTATGTGTCTTGGGCAGATGCCGCCAGTCCATGGTTTTCAGGCCTTTTGGTGCAAGCAAGCTCAGATGATGGAAACACCTTTGGAGACACTCGTGCAATAGTGGGGCCAGACGCATATCTTAACGGACCTGAACCGTTCATGCTCCAGCAGGAAGTTTCCTCGTCAGGCAGCAGATATTATGCTATATGGCAAGTCTCACAGGGATTATTTTTTAGAAAGAGCCCTGATGGAGGACAGACACTTGATAATCCAGTAAATCTCGGCAACAAAATAGACATATCAAATCCCGGGTATGTTCTTGCCTCAAATGAAAACAACCTCTACATTGCAGGACCAGATTATGATTTTAAAGACGGCAATCATATCGTGTTCTCAAAAAGTGTGGATGGCGGCAACTCATTTAGCAATGCTATTGACTTTGATAAATATTCTGAGATAATGTCTTTGGAGTCAAGATTGCCTTCATCTCCTTCGATGAAAATTAATTCAAGTCCTGTGCATCTGGAGACATTTCCGAACGGTACCTATACTGAAGCAGTCAACTTTACAGGAAACGTGGGAGGGATACAAAAGCACATGCTTGTAGTGATAAAGACCTTCAGGAATAGTGAACCTTATCAAGAAGACACCATTGGCCCGCTAAATATCACCTCTGACGGCAGTTTCCAGTTTGATTCAAGGGTTACAAGCAACTCTACATCAGACGCATTCAAGATTGTATTTCTCTATGGAAACAAGATGTCGGAAACATACCTTCCTGCAGCTTTTTTGCAACAGCAGCTGAATATGGGGCATGCCAAGGATGAACAGCAGCAGCAAGAAATGCAGCAAGCTGAGGATACAAAAAATTCCATCTTTTTGGCAGAGGTGGGAATACCGATTGCTGGCGGAGTTTCATTTGCTGTATTTGTATTTGGTAGAAAGAAATGAAAACCATACATCTTGCAATAATTGTAGTGGCGGTTGGCATTTTGATTGCATCATCTCTTCAAAATGTAAGTGCAACTCCATATCTGTCCCCACAAGATCTTTACAGTCAAAGTGATATGGTATTTTATGGACAAGTCATTTCAAAACAAGCAGGACCGGGACCTGACTATTATTACTATCAGGTCAAGATTGAGACATATTTCAAGAACCAGCAGACATCTGACTCTATAACCATGGCAGGACACAAACCTTCAGGAGGGCACATGGCATATCTCCAGTTTGAGGTTGGAGACAAGGCAATATTTTACGTAAACAAACTGGATGGCATAAACACAATCTCGCCATATTCACAGATTGCAGGCCCAGCCTGCGATGTGCAAAGCTTTCTCGAGTCATCCCAGATCTCTGACAAGCCAATAATAGAGCCAGCACCTGGTAATCATATTTACATTGAAGATGCCAGCGGAAATATGCCTTACATTCCATTGACCAATAATACGGCAGTATTTCATGACGACGATGTATGGAATAATTATCCACAACCACGAACAGTAAAAGTCGCATTATCAATACAAAATGAAGACACAGGACAGCAAGTTTTCAACAAAACACAAAACTTGTACATGCAAGCCTGCAGTGGGCCTGGAAAAATAGAGTGGAATTTTGTACCTACACAAATTGCAAACTATGTAGCAACTGTTTCTGATGACAAGTCCAACATCTCAATGAGCTTTAATTCGATATACAATGCCGTTGCTTCTAAACCACAATTTATCTTATCCCCACTGAAGCAGTTCAAGTCAGGAATCTTGCCTGAAAATATCCAATGTACGCCAAATCTTGCGTTGGTATTCGAGGCAAAAGATGGCACACCAGCCTGTGTAAGGTACACTACTGCAAATATTTTGATTGAAAGAGGATGGGCAAAGAAAACTGTTCTTGACAAGACAGATTCTGGAACAACAGTGGAAATTCCTGTTAACTCTTCTATTGCCTCTAACGGCTTTACATTTACACCATCCACCGTAAATACAGTTATTGGAACAAACAACACTGTAAGATGGATTAGCCTAGACAGCGTTGCAAACGATGTAACAAGTGATACGAACTTTTTCAAGTCTGGTTTGATTGAATCAGGCTATGCATGGATACACACCTTTGACAAACCAGGTACCTATGGTTACCACAGTGTTATTCACCCTTGGCTCAAGGGAATGGTAATAGTTACTTCAAACCCTCTGATAAACTTGAAGAGCGATACAGGAATAATCACCTTAGGAAATCAAACATATTATTTTGAAACACCCAATTATACGAATGACGCATATTCTCATCAGCCACAAATCTCATTTCATGATGTAGTTTTCACCTTGTTTCCAAGTGGGTTTAAAGGAGGACTGCCTACAAGTTGTGGAGAAACATACTATTGGACTGATGTCAGGTTTTCAGATAATGCGAGTGAATTACTTCACATCTTTGCTGGCCCAAAATGTCCTGTACCGCCATTACCAACCTATTTTAGCAATCATACAAATCCACAGGCAGGTTTGACATTTTATGATGGAAAAATGAAGCTGTTGGTAAGTACTGTTGTTCCCAATTCAAGTGGTAGATAGAAAATGAAGCCCTTGCTTCTTTCAATAATTGCAATAGCGGGAATTATCTTTACTGGAATTTTCTTTTCTAGCGTTCATGCTTACAACTCCACATCAACGGATTATGGAAACCTTTCTGCTCTAAATCAAGACCCGTCTATGCCAAAAATAACCTCAAACGGTCCGTTGCCTGTGCCATCGGATATACGGGATAGGATGTTTGATTGGTGTCTTGCACCTCGTAACGACTTGGGCACTATTGATCCTAAAATATTACAATTTGTTTTAGAGAACAACCCAAAAGCACTTGATAACGTACACGATATCGACACAGAAAACCAAGTGGTAAATGAACAGTACTGGAATATACTTCAAACCAAGCTAATAACAAATAACATGGAATTCAAATCACTTTATGGGAATGAAAGTTCAATTCAATATTTATCAGCCATTACTCTAACTTCCTGTCCGCCGATTACCACCACCAATGGCACATTCACCACGTTATACAATGAAAGTTATAATTTTCTGTTAAATTTTGACGCAAATACGTTTTCGTACACATTCTCAAAATCACCATTGCCGGCATATTCTATACAGACAAATTCTTCAGAAACTGAAAAAAACGGACTGATAATACCAAGAATTGATTCTCCACTGAAACAATTCAAATCGGGAATATCCGTAGAAGATATACAATGTGCTGACGGCCTTACTCTTGTAGTAAAAACAGAAGACGGCACTCCCGCATGTGTAAAACCTGATACTGCCCAGATTTTGATAGAGCGTGGATGGGGTATGAATATTTCTTCAAATACTGATACAGATACAGCAGATGATGGAATACTATCTGGTAATGTAGTTCTGGCTGGCGGTCCCGGTGGTCCTCAAGCAAATTATGAAGTAGACGTCTATGCAACTGATGGCATTACTATTGTAGGCAAAACTTTTTCTGACATAAACGCACATTATTCAATACCACTTCCAGCTGGGAAATACATCATTTACGTACAGGATTATCCTAAACCCATACAACATCTTGTTTCAGTGTTTAAGGGAAAGACTACGACCTTTGACATATTGTATTGTACCAATTGTAAATAATCATACAATCAAACCCCGAATAATTCCCAGATCTCTAGTCCATTTTTATGAGATAAATTCATTTTTAGACCACGTATTGCAGTTGACTAGAAACATTTGTTCGAGAAAACAGGTTCAATCTTGCATAACTGGATGAAGTATGATGAAAATATGCATCAGTCTTTTAAACTTTGATCTTAAAGGTCACGTATAGTTGAAGAAATTTTTTTCCAAAAAACAGGTTAAGGAAATAGTAATAATTGCTGTTGGAATTACAATGATATTTGTAGGATTAAAAATTGTCTTTGGAACAGAAAGTCCATTCTATGTGGTGTCAAGTGGAAGCATGATGCCCAACCTCAACGTTTTTGACGTAATAGTAGTGCAAGGAACTATTCCCTTTGATAATATAAAAATTGGAGATGTCATAGTATTCAACAGACCGACTGGTCACGATAAGGTAATAGTTCACAGGGTTGCAGAGATATTACACAAAGATCCTCTGGTAATCAGGACAAAAGGAGACGCCAATCCAGGTTCCATACCAGGAACAGATTTCCCTGTAACAAAAGAAGACTATATAGGAAAAGTGGCTTATGTTATTCCCCAGATAGGTTACGTAACACGAGTTCTTGTTTCGCCAATCAATTACATCCTGATTGCTGCAGTTATCGGCTTCATATTTTTTAGGGAGTTTAGAAGAAAGAAATGAGACTTTTACCTCTCTTAATAATTGCAATTTTGATAGCAGGAGGTGCGATATTGATGTATTCTACGGTAAACTTTGAGCTGGCAGAAAGACATTTTGAAGATGTGAGAAACGGTCTTGTTTGCAACAGGCCGGGAAGCAGCTGTCCAATGCCAGACTTTGACGGTCCAGCATTTTATGCAAAGACAGGTCTTGCCATGTTTTCTGTTGGAGCGGCCATGTCTTTATTCAAAGAAAGATCCAAACTGACAAGGCTGATTTTTGGAATAACCTCTGCTACTGTAGGGGCTCATGCCCTGATACCAAGCATCCTGGCGTATGCAGACGATTACAGTCACTTTGAATCTATGGTAAAAAATTGTTCCAATCATCCTTGCGCGGCCCCTAATGTTTTTGCCTACGTTGGGTATGTCCAGTTTTTTGGGACCTTTGGAGGAGCATTGCTTGCAATAGGAGTGACTTTTTTAGTAATTCATTTTAGAGGTGGACATACAAGATGAAAACACTACATCTTGCAATAATTGTGATATCTGGAATTATCTCTAGTGGCGTAGGTTTTGCATCAGCTGATGTAGAAAAATCAACAATTACTGTCAATGATACGCAATATGAAATAGATTCCAGCTCTACACATTCAACCATTAACACAATATCGGCAAATCTACACTCCTATGTTTATAATTCTCTTGATATGAATATAACAAGTGACAAGCAATACGATGGTTCTTTGACTTTAACATTGACAAAAGATGCAGTAGCAAATGTTTTTTGCATTACAAGATCGGATGTAGATAATTATCTAAAAAGCGGAAATGCGTTTGATGTAGCAGTAGATAACAATCCTGAAAACTTTACAGCATCCTATACTAACAATGAAACATCCTTAACATTTGATATTCCAAAAGGTTCACAGAATGCCACCATATTCAACGAGTTTGTTGGAATGGCGGTGTCTCCTTTGGTATACTTTAAAGGAATTCCTCAAACAGGCGCATACAGTTCAGGACAGGACGTGACCTTTAATGGCACACTTGTTGATGCTTGTGGCAGACATCTGGGGATGGAAAAAGTATACTTTACTGCACAGCAACTCAATGTTACAAAGGAGGTTACATCAGATGCTAAAGGAAAATTAAGTATTAATTTTACAATTCCTGCAAATACAGAATCTGGAAATTATACATCTAAAATTGAAATGTATCAATATGGTCTTGCATATCCTCTCAGTGGAGTAGAAACACTATATCTTAACGTGAAAACGAACAGCGTTCATACCGTTCCAGAATCTCCGCTACAACAATTCAAATCAGGAACAGCAGCAAGTGATGTGAAATGCAATGATAGTCTACAATTAGTCTTCAAGACAGAAGACGGTTCTCCAGCATGTGTGAGTTCTAACACTGCTCAAATATTGATAGAAAGAGGATGGGCATTGAACTTTACAAATATAACCGGTAAGGAATCAATCAGCTTATCAGCTTATCAAGGAGAATCATTTGAGACTTTTTACAACAATGGAACCGTGGTTTCAAATTTTACTATTAATGTAAACATAAATAATTTCAAGCCATCAAATGCTTTACTTATTTTACAAGTTTACTATAATGATGGAACCCTATACAAAGCAGTCAATATGTCATCAGATATGATACAACCAGACGGTTTTTACAAATACCAACTAACTGCCGTATCAGATGAAAATCACCCTGTACCATTCAAGGTGGTTGCAACTTACAATAAAGAAACTGCTATAGCATACGCCCCTGTATTTGCTCATCCATAAAAAATGAAAACCCTGCTCTTTTCCATAATGACATTATTTCTGCTGCTGGCGTTAACGAGCTCGTCAAATCACGTCTTTGCAGAAAATGAAAATCCTCCTGCAATAATAACCCAAGTAGAGCTTGGCAGCTCATTTGCTTTCTTTCCTGACAACCAGACATGTTATGACAAGCCTGGATTTATCAACAACTATACGTGTTCCACCAATTTGGTTCCAGGTCACAAGGTCCAATGCGGATATTTTATCGGCAGTAGTTACTGCGAGCCAATACGCCAGTGGACAAGTGGCACCAACCAGAGCTGTTTCAGTGATTATCCTGCCTCAGGTGCGCCTCAGTGGTTTGATGTGTACAACACACTAAATACAACAATTCATTTGCAAAACTTTACAGTCATAGAAAAATGGAACAATGGACCGTATGGAAAAATTGGACCATATTCTACAGTGATGGAAATAAAACCAAATGGGAAATGTACTGTCCCAATTGCTCCTGCTGACGAACCATTAGCCATGTACTTGAATAACATGTCAATGGAGATAACATACCATTACAAGGAAAAAGATTACAACATAACCACGCCATCTTTGTCTGATGCAAATAATGATACCAGAACATGGCAGCTTGATGGAAGCAAGTGGGTTTTTGCAGAACAAAATGCAGTTATGGTTCCAGAGTTTCCATTTGCAGTTCCAATTTTATTGATAGGAATCACATCATTGATTGTATTTTACAAAATGAAGGTTGGAAAATGAAAATCCTACATGTTGCAATAATTATTGGCATAAGTGTGACTGTGGCAATGACCACGGTTTTTCTACCATACGTCCAATCAGCAATTTTTCCCATTCATATTGAAATTGATGGATTGAAGGACAAATATCAGAGAGGAGACCCCATAGATTTCTTTGTCAACGTGACAGGATATGGTCCAGTATGTGAAGGTCCCGTAGTAAAAATTTTTAATGCAACAAATCAGGTCGTTTGGCAGGGCCATTATCCTGCGTATTCTGGCATGTATTGCAATTCCCACACAGTTGATTTAGTCTATCATGCAGGCGGTGACCCGTTCACACACCCTCCTGTCAATAGTCCAATAGTTCTGACCAAAACTGGCCAGTACACTGTAAACGCAACTATTGGAAAGAAATTCTCTGAAAAACAATTTTCTGTCATCAACCAACTCCCTAAAGGTTCCCAAGTTGATCTCACAAATGTTTCAGTCTGGACATGTGGAGCTGGCAGGAAAATAGCTACCTTTGTTGATACTAGAGGATTTATAAATATCACAAAAGCAAATGAATATGCTGGTGGGTTGCCAGTAGATTTGAATGACTTCTTTGACTTTATTTTAAAACCAAATTCTACAGGCTATATCAACATGTCTTTTGAATTTATTGGAGAAAATCATTATGTTAATAATGTACCATTCAACGGTACAATACAATTTTCAATAAGTTCTCAGCAAAGCACAATTTCAGATCTTTTCAACAAGACTGCAATATACACATTAGATGATCCATATTCTCCTCATGCAAGCAATCTGGACGGTATTAGAATATTTACAACTAACATCGAGAATGTCACAAATCATACTTTGAGATTAACATATGTTATAAAAATAGACTCTTCTGCAAAGGAAGGTACGTACGGGATAGGAATTCCATACACATGTCCTATTGAACTCTTGACAGTTGGTGACCATCCATACACCGGTTCTATACCCTGGCATCGTGGAACATACTAGTTATGAAAATGAAAACCTCGCTCATTACTATGTGAATCACCTAATAATCTGTATTTAGACCCGTGCATTACAGTTGACTAAAAAACATTAGGAATTTGGATAGACGAGTTTAAGAGAGTTTGATACTGCATCAAACTTTTGTCAGAGATAAAAAAAGAGCTTGGTTACAAAACTGTAAGAACGCTGCGCCACTCTAGTCAAAATCCTCGGTTGACTCTGTTACATAGCCGCCCTTTCCATCTCTTTTGATCAAAACAGGATTGCCGCATCTTGTACACATCACTCGAAGGCCTGATACCACTGACCTATTCAGCTTGTCAATGTCATCGGGGGAGACCTCGTGGCTGCATTGTACAGTAAGGTTGGTCTCATCGATATCCTGTGTACTTCCATGTACAAAGGTGGGAGTCGGACCCATGCCAAAGTTGATTGTCTGGATGTCATATTCCTGCGGGAACGACATGAAAAATGCAAGCTCAATCTCTGTCAGCACCATGCTTTTTGAAAACATCTTTGTCGGAGTAAACGTGCAAGGGTCAATCGTACCTATGCCGCCAAAGATATCAGCTAATCTCTGCCCAAAACTTTTCTCTCCGGATGAAAATTTGACCCGGCGTCTTGAGATCATGTGCTCAAATGGGTTGATCAATATCGTGCCAATCATTTTGTCAAGTGCCTGCGTCGACTCTATGATCTCTTTTCTTCTAGCCTTTACTTTGGACCTGAAATCATCCCCGATCTTTTTGACTGCCTCTTTGTATGATTTCTCTAGCTTTTTGTACTCTTGCTTGAACTCTTTTTCGTCAAGGGAGTTTATCTGCTCTACTCTTGACTCGAAGATGTCCTTCTCTTTAGCTATCTTACCTTCCTTCTCGTCTTGTATCTCTTGCAGTTCTGCAGAGGTACTCCGTACGCCAAATACGATGGTACAGTTGTAGTAGCCATGATGTCCGTCACGCTTTTGGGTTGCTGAATCAAGCTCTTTCTTTTTCTTGCTTGAAAAATGTGTCCCTTTTGTATTTTGGACGCTCTCAAGCGCCGTTATCTTTGCATTAATCATGGAGAGTGCGTCCTGGGTCTTGTTGCAAACAAAACAGGCCATCACAGAATCCCTCTTTTCTTGCCACATCTTTTGGTATACGTTGTTCTTTGTTATGATCTTGAGATCTATTAGAGGAACTATCGAGCGCTTGTTCTTCAGTACAAGATACTTTGCAACCATGTTACCAAAGTGTGGAGTCTCGGTCTGCTCAACGCTTATTCCCGGAACTGTCTTGAATAGATTCTGGTTCTCCTCTGTTGTTCTGACAACCAGCCTCATTGTATCCCTTTCACGGAATACAAAGAACGCAAATTCCGGTGCGGACTGGATTATCTCAAGTATCCTGTTCTCGTTGTCGTCCTTGAACTTTTGCTGGACCTTGAGCTCAAGCCAGACAAACCCTTCCTTTGATGCCATGGGATCTGATAAAGGTCTGGAATTTAAGGGAGAAATTTTCATCTTTTAAAGAATCTCAATTATGACATCCGTGCAAAAAGTTACCCTGATTCTTCTTGCAGTGATAACATTGTCATTTTCTGCGGTCGCACATGCAACAGGTTTGAGCCTTGAAGAGCAGGTCATTGAGAACCAGAAAGGATATCCATCATGGTATATCGGAAAAGGAATCGTACCAGGCGAGAGCCTTACCTACCACATCTGTGATCTTACCATGAAATCAACACTAAACGGTGCCACCACATGCTATCAGGCAAGGCTTGACTTTGTTTCATTGTTACAGGATCACACAGGAGGCGTCTGGATAGTACAGGCAGTATTCACACCTGACGGCTCTACAAGCCAATGGCCTTCCATACTGTATATCACAGAAGACTTTGGTGGAATCACTACGGACGGTTCCAGCATGAATTATGCCACATCGCTCTCACACACGTTGCTGTACCTACAAAAGTATGCAAATACATTCAAGCCACAGAAGCTGGAGATTGGCAGCTCGTGGGGGTTTGTAGACGATTACGTATCTCCTGTCCCGCAGCTGACTGTTACCAGGTTTACCTCAATTGATACAGGCTCCAACTCTACTGGAGTTTATGAGGTTGGATTTGATGTAGTAAAGGACAACACCATATACATAAAAGATGGATTTCCATTTCCAGTTGAGCAGACAATTTATGATTCGGAAGGGTATAGTGCTGATCCTCCAATACTTTACCAGCTCAAGTTAGAAACAGACAATGTGCAAAATGGTACCTCTCAGGCCATTGATGTCAAGGAATTGTGCTCTAATCCTCTTTTGACAGATCAGATCTCATCTTACACAATGCCAAGTGCAAACAATGTCAACCAAACACAACTCAAGACTTTACAAAATAATACCATGATATCTGACGAGAATTATACAAGGCCGTTGAATGTCACAAGTGAGGAGCAGATACAAAAAGAATTGAGATCACTTGGCGGAAATCTTACAAATTCAACCCGGTAACTTTTTTTTGACGTTCGGTTATTTTCTGAACTATCTCGTCTGCATTTTTGGTGTTGAGCTTGATATCGTATCTATCGTTTTCTTCTGTCCACGAGATCAAAAGCGTCTCTTTTTTAATTTCATTTACAAGTACTATGTCATCATATCTTAGCTCAAGGGCAAGACCCTTTCCTGAAACCTCCAACGCAATTCCAGTATTGAGCAAATACAGTACTCCGGAGCCCATCTTGTTCCAAACTTTGAATCTGTCAAAAATCTCCTGTCCTTTTGTTATTCCAATCATGGAATAATGAATTTTGATACCATAAAAGGAGCAACTCAATTCCTTAAATGAAATCATATAATTTGAAACCATGTCACTTCCGCTTGCAATTGCAGTAACAATTATTGTAGTCATAGGTGTTGCAATGATACTGTATGTCGAGAGTCAAAATATATCATACATGCAAAAGGCAAACACCATAGATACCTTACGCAATAACAAGGAAAAAGAGACTGCCGTAGCTTCCTACACAGGGAATACGCTTGATATCAAGAATCCAGAAAACAATCCAATCAACATCAAATATATCAGAATTTTAGATGACAAGGGAGACCTCATTATGAGAGTTCCTTATGAGGCTCAGATCAAACCTTTCAGTAACGGTACTTTCAATCTTGCCGGAATCATTCCCTCGCAGTATCTTAACTGACATTCCAAACTCCTTAAAAAAATCTCTTTCTTTGCATCTGTGCAAAAATCCAGTCTTGTGATAATGCTACTTGTTGCAAGTACTATGATATTTAGTGATGCGTCTGCAACACAGATTCAAATCGTAACAGACCTTGGCAATGTCTTTACAGTACAAAAGACATCACCTTCTGATACCAGCAATAATACCATTTCAGGCGCAGGACTTGGAACTGCGGCAAGAATCCAAACGGTACAGCCACAGGGAACGCTTGTTTACGGTTCTGGATATATGGGAACGACATCACCAATCCAGCCGTATGTTTCAATTCCGCAAGGAACAAACTTTGCGGCATTGATACAAAAAAATGACAACTCTGTATCATTGCCCATGCCGGAATTTTACAGCACATGTGATTATACCAACGGCCAGCTGGTACAGGAGGCAGGCCCAGCTAACATACTATCATTTACTGATACCAAGACGCTAAGCGGCAATCTCTCTCCAACACTTGGATCAAATGGCATACAGGTCTCTGCCAATCCGTCTGGAAATATAGTCATGAAGATGAATAGTCTTGCGGGAAGGCAGGTAATACTTCGTGGAACAATACCAAGTGGAGACAACCTGCAGTATGTCCTATCCGACCCATCAGTTGATCTTACAAAGCTGCCATATGATACCACGAATGGCTGGACCCTGGCAGATACTCCGGCATCATTCTCCTACGCTAATTACGTTCCAAGTTATACCTATTCCTGCTGGCATTATTATCCCTACTCATGGGCTCCATGGTACTGGTGGTGGGACTGCGGGTATACACAGTCAGGGTCTCATCCAACATCAATGGGCGCATCAGTGCCGCTTGATTTCACAGTACCTGATGCAAAGGGGCTGGTTGCATATCTTCAAGCAACAAGTTCCCACAGCTACAAATACTGCTACGCCCGCTACGCATGCGGATGGCGTACAGACTATACCACCAGTGACACTCCTGCCACAATCAGCGGTTATCAGACAAGCAACGGGTTTCATGTGACAGGAATCAGTTATTCGAGTTCAAACTACAACGGGGTATCAGCACCCTCCAGTGCAAGCTTTGTGATATATGACAAGACTCCCTACTTGCAGCTCCTCAACTTGAGCAGCAGCTTTGAGCAGACCTACACATTTCCAAACGACAACAGGCAACTGTATCTGATATCCACTCAACCACACACAGGTGTTCTTACAGCATCTGCACAACCGTACGATCCAAACACATTCTCATATCTTAAGATAAATAATCTTCCTCCAAACACCCCGTACGAAATAGTAAAGAATGGAATGGTGGGAGCAGCCGGTCTTACGCCGTCTGATGGCAGTCAAGTAATTTTTGATATATCCCAGATAGGGTTTCAGACAAGTGACCAGTCGCCTGGAGGGACGCTGATACTATTTCCAAACTCCTTGTGGTATCGCGGTACCGTCACGTCCCTTGTACTTGATACAATAAACAAAAACTCGTTTAACTATGACGGCCCATCGCAGATTCACATTCCGTTTGCGTTTATCCGGGTGCCAATCCCTGCAAAGATGGCAATCAGCAACGTATCAATAGATGATACCATACACGTACAATACTTGGCAGGAGAGTATGAACCAGGTACTGCTTTATTGATACCCACACTTCCAGCCATGAAAGATGTGGGATTTTCTGCCAACGGTACTCCGATGAAGATTGCAATAGCTGATGTCATAGGAGATCCGGGCGTTACAGTATTTTCAGGAAACAGCGCATCAGACTCTCACTACAGCCTTACAGCGGCAGTATCGGCAGATGCGGGAACGGATGGCGAGGCAACAGTGATTGCCACACATGACGGCACCCTCAACGGTATCATCTCCCTTACGGTATCAGCAAACTCCCATTACTATGACGGATCATCGACCCTGACAGTCTACGCCAAGACATATGTTAACGGGAACCTTGTTGGAACAAAGACGCTTTACACATCACAGCCTCCGGCTGGATACTCTTCGCAGGAAATTACAAGTTATACTATAACAGACAATCCGCAACAATACGGCAGCTATGGCATCGCGCAGACAAACCCGTATCCGTATGCTGTCAACTCGTACAATGTTTCCAACCTGCCAGTCTCCGGAACCGTGACCGTGCAGGCCCACACTGGAGACCTTGTAGAGTTTGAGGTATATGTAGACGAGAACGCAAAAAGCAGCCTTGTAGCCACATCGCACATATCCGGAGGCTGCGGGTATCTTACTACCGACGTAAACACTGGAAGGGAAGTAGGGATTTTTTGTACCACGATACCGACCAATTACGTCAGCGAGTCATCAGCTACGGTAAGCCTTGACGAGGGCTACATTCTTACCGGCTAGCCTGTTGCGATAGTGGAGTCAAGGCCGTGATCTTCTTGGGAAGATTGTAAAATTATTATGATTTGTCAATATTGGATTTGGTGGCAATCAAATAGTTGCAGTGATCACATTTCCAAACGCTCATTTCTTCACTTGTTGAAAGATGCATCTGGCCTTTTTTACACACGGAACAAACTTCTCCTGCTTTTATTGTGCCTAGTCACTTCCTGATCTAATCTTTGAGGAAATGAGATCTATCTCATCTTTGCTGAATCTGGAAGATCGTTGCACCTCGTCTATCATTTCCATGTATTTTGAGTGTGTTACTTCAGTACAAAGTTTGGAAAGATAGTTGTTGTAAATTATCTTTCCAAACATGGTATGCCTATACACGTTTTCATCTTTTGTCACAAGACCTAGTTTGACAAGCTGTCGGAGCCGTAAATAATACTGCTTCTTTGTAAGTCCTATCTCTGAATGGGTGTTGATCTGGGATTTTATTCCATCTCTTGCCACTACAAAGATTTTGAGCGCGTCTGGTTTTGATATGATTGATAGCAGATCAATTATCTTTTGCATGGACTCGTCGTTTTTGGCGGGATGTCTGACGTCATAGAAATTGCAATTATCCTTACTTTCCAAGACATTACATATTCTCCTTGGGCACCTTAATGAAGATTCCTTTCTTTCCTTACTATCAAGGGAGATTGTCATGTCAAAGGAATCAAAACGCGAAATACTTGGAATGAGTGTGATTACCTACAAGTTTCAAGTTACCGTACCAAAGAAGGTCAGAGAGAAGCACAGACTCAAGGAAGGGGAGACGCTGGCGTTTGTAGAAGAGCATGGAAGAATTTACGTTGTAAGAAGTACCGAGGTATGAAAGACAGTCTCCAATCAATGGTTTGATGCTCTATTTTTTTATTTATGATTGCACCAATGTTTTAAACTGCCACCTGTCACTTCAAATCTGACTTTAAAACTAATCTCAGTTTTGTGTGTCGATGAGAAAGGCACCGCTCTTACTTTTGGCATTTTTTCTGCCTCTCTCCATGATACCAGCCTCTGGCCAGTCGCAAGAAGCAACTGCAGATTATTCGGTATGGATTCCAAAAAAGATGATTGCGGGGCAAGATTACCAAGGCCTTGTTGTACTGGATAAGGCAGAAAATGCGGACAGTCTTTTCTTTTTATCAACAAACGATAAATCTGCAATTCAAGTTCCTGATTCCATCATCATACATGGTTTTTCAAACCATGGAATATTTCAGATAAAGCCACTCAAGGAAGGCAACGCAACTGTCTTTGCTGCATTTGGCGGAAGCCTGGTTGAGGCAAACACAACAATATGCCAGTCCAATACTCAACCGACCTCGCTTGAGATAGTACTTCCAGATAACACCACAAAAGCCCAGAGCATGGTATCATACGTCTTTGCACAAGACGAATTTGGACAGCCCACTCCAGTAAGTCAAGATACCGAGATCTCTGTGACAACATCATCGATGATACAGGCACCGGAGACAGTGACGATACCAAAGGGCCAGTACTATGCACAGCTGCCGCTTGTGACAAAAGGAACCGGCCACATCTCAGTCTCGGCAGAAGGTCTTGGTACTGCAACAGCAACTGTCACCAAGGTAAATGACGATGTTCAAGTAAGGTTTGCATTAGCGCCGGATCTGGTCATTCCAAATTCAATCACGCATTGGTATGTCTGGCTGGAAAAAGAAGGAAAACCATTCAAGCCTCCATACGGGATACGCGCGGTATTGACATCAAGTGACACTGACGTAGCAAGATTTGGCAGCAGCTATGATATCGAACATTTCAATGACATACTGTATTCTACCACACTTGACAATGGTGTCGCAACTGGAATCATACATACGATAAACGGGGGCAATTCTACAATCTCGGTCAGTGTTGACGGGTTTGGTTCAGCTTCTGCAACACTTGCTGTTGGCGGCGTGCAAAACCAAGATCTTATTTCAGGTAACCAGACAGGTCCTTGTGGTCCATTCTCGTGCAATGCTAATTTGGTAAAGATATGGGTTTATCCTCCGTCCTTTGATGATGCAAGTTACGGTATAGTATCCCTATACAGGCAAGTAAATGACTCGGGAAATAATATTCTGATCCCACTGCCAGCAGACGGTAGTATAGTTGGAATATCATCGAATAGCTCAGACCTAAAGTATCCGAAAGAAATAGAGATGACTTCAGAACGTATTCCTGGAACAAACCAAGATGAGGGCCTTGCAAATTCAGTACAATTTGATATTGGTGCAGGTGGAATGGGAAATTATACCGTTACTGCATCAGGGCCTGGCAAGATATCTGGGTCTACTCAGATTAGTATCATGCCAAGATACTATGACTCGTATCACATTGGAATAACTCCACTACCGGCAAGAGCCGGAATAGAGCAGGACCTTGGAATAATGTACATCTATGACAGTTCAGGTGCAATGGTGGAACCATCAACCGTCTTTGCAGAACCACCTGATGTTACAATCAAGGCTACAATAAAGAACATCCCAGACAAGCTCCAGTTTGATTCAACCAATGTTATACTTTCAGGAACTGTATCTGGGAAGACAGAGATCTCGGCATCTATCACTGGTCTGCCCTCTATAGTTATTTCCGTTGTCCCTGAGGATGTTGCAACAAATGTAGAGTTTGACCTCCCATCCAGGGTACATGTTGGTGAGAAATTTCCATTTGTTGTACAAAAAACCAATTC
This sequence comes from Nitrosotalea sp., assembly GCA_050749405.1. GTDB lineage: Archaea > Thermoproteota > Nitrososphaeria > Nitrososphaerales > Nitrosopumilaceae > Nitrosotalea. Next base: position 76,666 of record JBOGRD010000005.1, on the reverse strand, counting down.
TCTCGGAGTTCCGCTGCAACTTGATGATACACCAGAAGAGCTATCAACAGTTGTAGGTGTGACACTAGACCCTTCAGGCAAATACATGACTATATTCAGAGAGGGTAATGTTACCATAGCGATGTTATCGTCAAACGGAGCTGCAATGGAACCCATCGAGTCATTTTACAATACAATGCATGTTACCGCCGATGCAAACAATACGGTACTCAAAGTAGGAAAGCAGAATATTTTTGACATCGCATCAGATATCGAGAATGCAAGTTACAGTTTCCAATCTCCATTTCAAATTACACAGGTAGGTCTAGGTCAATATTCCATATCTCCCAGCAGGGAAGGAGAGTTTGATGTAACCATATTTGCACAAAAAGATGGTTTTAGACCGATAACTGAGACGCTTCACTTTATTGCAAAGAAGATAATTGATGTCACGTTCGCAGCAACAGGAAATGATGGTGCAGACTTTGACATCGTTCCTATGATATCAATTCACAACCAAACTCTTACCGGAAACATTCCATTTGACGATACCACAAATGCAGGATTTGCACACATCGAGGTGCCACAGCAGTTTAACGTTACAGGAAAAAACTATGTTCTAAATAACGTGGATATATCAGGCCAGAAATTTACAAGCGGAAAGATAGATGTGTTTCTTGGAAACGATTCAAAGATTCAGGCAAACTATTACCGCATGATACAGATCAACGCAACCGATGCAGACGGTGGAGGTCCATATCCATATGGGACAACAGTAACACTATATGCACCAGACAAATGGCAACTCTCATTTCTTGTACGACAGGTCTTTGACCACTGGGAAGGGAATGATTTGCCATTTAATTCCAAGATAAATGATGTGAGCTTTGTTGCAAAAGATAATGTCATTACAACTGCAGTTTACAGGCAAGATTTCACATACCTGATGCTTGCAATTGCCGTACCAGCCACGGCATTTTTTGTTCTAAAAAAGCGTAATGATATCACTTGGCATGTAAAAGAATTAGAAGATAAAATAATGCGGTTTATACCAAAGTTGCCAAAAAAGAAAAAGGGCTAGTAAAAAAATCCCTAGCCTCTCTTACCGCAATCAGACAGACTTTCTATGAAAAATTTGTATTTAAGCACGATATGGTAAAATGAGGATAGTTACAATTCCAAAACAAAATCTGGTTCTTCCTGTTGCATCACGTAGATTTCTTGGGTTCATATGCCATCTTTTCTCGCCTAGTCTAACTAAACCAACCCATTCCTTTTAAAAAAATCATTTCGTGGTATGATTGGTTGGTAAAAAGATACCGTCATCCAATAGCATACAGGTTACGCGAAATACCGATAAGACAGATCAAGGTATGGAGTGATGCACAAGCTAGAAAATTGGATAAAAGTGGAATTACAGATCTTGCAAAATCAATCAAAAGCGAGGGACTCCAAAACCCGCCAATGGTACAAAAGGATGGCAAAGACTCGTACCTTTTGATGTCAGGGCAGAGGAGGCTTGCAGCCCTGAAAAGACTCAAGGCAAAAAAGATTCCAGTTCTGGTTTTGACAAGAAAGACAGAATACGAACTGCAAGATGCAAAGGCAGCTTCTGTAATTGAGAACATACACAGAAAGAACATGAATGTAAAAGACATGGCCGCTGCATGCAGTTTTCTTGCAGAAAAGATGGGCAAGTCAAAGGCTGCACAATCATTAGGCATGTCAATGTCAACGTTCAAGAAATACCATGGGTTTGCAGGAGTTCCAGAAAAACTAAAAGATCTGGTGCCAAAAAAGATCTCAAGGGATCAGGCAACAAAACTATACCTGATCATACCTGATATTTCAAAGGCCTTGAAAATCGCTCATAGAATCTCAAGACTAGATACATCTGCAAGAAAAAGATACCTTGAAGCATTATGGTCCAATCCAAACTCGTCGGACAAAACTCTGATGAAAAAGATCAAGTCATTTTCCATACAACAACGCATTTCATTGAAGCTTTCAAAGGGAAAGAGTCGTGGACTAGGTACGCAATCTAGACGTCAAGGCATGGAGCCACAGGAACTTGCAAACAAAATTGTTACTGACTGGCTAAAGAAAAGAGGATACTAGAATGGTATTATGGTTCCATGGAACCAGATTGTAAGGTGGCTGTACCTAAGTTCTATCATGTCTGTCATATAGTTCGAGTCTTACAGGGCTTGTAATTTTAAAACACATACAAATGTTCAAGATACTTGTTATTTGCTAAAATTTTAACATGAAACGTTTCACCTTTTCTTATACCACTAGAGACAAAATATTGGTCGGTGGAAATATAGAAAATTCTGATGAAATAAAGATCCTCATAGATCCTAATGATAAAAATTCTCTTATTGGATTTCAGATACACATGGAAAATGACGATAAACAGGTAGCTGAAGCAATAGCGGAATTAAAAGCAAGACGACTGTCTAATTTTCTCACAATAAAATCAAACATGCTTGTAGAATATGGAAAACCGTCAATTTCAGCAGTTGAGGATAATACTGTAACGATATTTAATACACTGCCTACTACATCTATTTCTGTTTCTGCTGGATATGATTTAAATCTAAACGATCAGACGATGCGTTCTACGATTGATTGTGATTCACAAATAAATCAGCATTTGTATTATTATCATAATGGATTAAAGGCGTTCAAAGAAAGGGACTTTCCAATAGCAATTAAAGAATTTTTCATCATTATAGAAAACCAAAACTTATCAGATATCAGAAAATACAGAGCATTACGAAATGCCGTGAGTCATGAAGTATTAGATGAAAAGAATACAATATCTGAATTGAATAATCTTGGAATTGCAATTAAAAAGGGAGATTATCTTAACACCAATGATAGGGAAATTGAAGCAATATTGGAACACGAGGCAACCAATTTAATGCGTATTACTAAACAATTCGTTGAGACGGAATTAAAAGTATAAAATTTTCCTATGAACATATAGATATGCAAGTGGTTCGAGTCTTACAGGACATAATTTCCACTATTTCTTTTTAAGATATGCTTCATTTCAAATTATGAACTCAGGACGATCAATCATTACAGTGCTTGGGTTTGATGACAACGGCAATGCTGTTGGCATACCAAGAGAAGAACAGATTCACACAGGAATCTTTGGCGAGGTGGGCTCTGGAAAGAGCACTGTTGATACCATCATGATAAACCAGAACATAAACCGCGAAGAAGGTTTTCTTGTGCTTGACCCGCACGGCTCGCTTGCCCAGGATGTATTACGGATGATTCCGCAATCAAAAAAGGATCGCGTAATCTACATCAGCCTTGACGCCGTAAGACAGTGGGGCAAGACGGTAAAGATAAACCCGCTTGAGGTCAAGACAGGAGACGACAGATATGTTGTTGTCATGAATCTTGTAAATGCACTTCGAAACATTTATCGTGACTCTTGGGGTCCGCAGCTTGAGGCCCTTCTAAGAAATGGTGCAAATGCACTGGTTGAGATAGAAGGCTCCACTCTAAGAGACTTGGTGAAGATAATAACAGATGACAGGATGCGCTCGATATATATCAACAAGGTAGCAAACCGAGATGTAAGACACTTTTGGAATGTCCTCTTTCCGCAACAGTACCAAAGGGATGCAGGACGCTCGGCATACAACAAACTCGACAAGATCCTGTCAACTCCGCAGGTTGCAGCAATGCTGGACACATCCCAGTCTACAATTGATTTTGCGGACATCTTAGAGTCCGGAAAATGGGTGATAATAGATCTATCCACTGGAGGGTCTGATGATGTGATATCATTTACGGGAACGATACTAATCAACATGGTCTATGTAGAGGCAAGAAAAAGATTTAGCAGAACAGACATTTCTCCAAAGCCTTTTTTCATGTATATTGACGAGGCTCATCTTTTTGCACCATTTGCGCTGCGTGAGCTGCTAAATACAATGAGGAAGGCAAACGTCAAGGTTACCATCACGGCACAGACAATCAACACATTTCCAAGAGAGTTTGCAAAGGAGATATCTGCACTTGTAAGAACAATTGTCTGCTTCAAAGTTGATACCGAGACAGCAAACATGTTCAAGACTGTAATGCCGGTACCAGTAGAGACCCTGACATCTATGACACATGGTAGATTTGCATTTTACTCGCAGGGACAGACACCGTTGTCTGGTCTCCTCAAGGCATTTCCAATAGTTGACAGAAAAAGAGACTGGATGGAACTTGCAAGATACAGCATGGAACGGTATGGCGAGTCTACATCACTTCAAAAATATATCATGCCAACAAAGACACAAAATGACGCACCACAGGTAACACCGCTTGAGGCTACAATCTTGCTTTTGTTGTACAACGAAAACAGGGACATGACAAAAGACGAGATCTATGATTTTGTTTCTAAAATGTTTCAAGTAGACAAACGAGACGTATTTGAAAAACTCGATGACATCTTGGTAAACCATATGCGGCTGGTTGAACGCAAAAATGTTACAGCGAGTGATGGTGATGGAAAACTTGTCACGCGATATGTGCTATCAGTTCTTGCATACAATAGTTTTTTCTCACAGGCTGCAATGGGAAGACGTGCAGGCTCTCCTCTACATCTTGCTACCATATTTATGATAATGCGTATGCAGCAAAAGGCCTTCAAGTTCTGCATTCCAGACCTTGGAGACAGAGGAGAACAAAGGCCGGACCTATTGATCTTTGAGCCACAACGGATACAGGATGCAGCCAAGACAATATCATATGACACTCTATACTGGTCTGAAAAGATAATCGCAGTAGAGGTAGAGACAGATCCGACAAAACATGAATCTCAAGTAGTTGAAAATTTTAGGAAAAACTTTGAGTTGGGATACGACATTTGGTTTGTAATATTTTCTCAAAAGCACAAACAGTATATCATGGATACAATGAACAAAAATGGAATTGACCAACAGTTCTACAACGTAATACTTGTTCCGCCGGAATCAGTAGAATGCATCTCCAACGTACAGAACAACTCTGTTACTCATCTTACTCCCGAGGAACTTGAAGTATACAATGTTCTAAAAGATGGGGGAACGGTACCATGGATTGCAGAAAAAATACGCTTTTCGTCATATGATATAATGGGTATACTTTGGAAGCTTGAACAAAAAGGAATAACAGAACGTGGGTATGCTGAGACAAAAGAGACAGAGCATGATCCTGTGTCAGGAAAGAAGACAACCGAGACCAAAAGGCAGGAATATTTTATACCAACAGAAGAAAGTAGGAGACTCGAAACTCCACAAAAGATGGAGTCGATGGCAGAAGGAAATGAAAAAAACGTCATAGAGAAACCTGTCTTGCAGGAAGGATTTGACTTTAACCTACTTAGCGATAAAGGACTGAAGGATCTTGTCACGAATCCAAAGTACGGCAGTTTTGCAAAAAAACTTCTTGAAAACCGTGGAAATTACGTATCAATAAAGAATGGAAAGGTAAACCTGAGGAAAAAACTTATGAAATGATTTGAGACCTTAAAAACAATATCGAGAATAAATTACATGAGCGAAACGATATCAGTGCCAAAAGAGCTCTTGGTTAAAATGCAAGCAAAAATAACAGAAGCAGAAAAAAAGATCGAGGACCTAGAGAAAATCATAAAAACTAGATGACAATTTCCTTTTCATTCAAGATTCTGGCAAGCATTTCCTTTAGTTCATTGTAGTCTTTGCGCAGCTCCTTTACATCATCTATGTATCTATTATCATATTTCTTTGAGCGCTCTTTAGCACGTTCATATTTTAGAGCGACTGCTTGACTCAGAAATGCCGAGCATTGCTGGCATCTTGTTGCCAATGGTGATTCTATTCTTCCACATCGCGGGCATTTCATTATCTTCATCTTTTCCTCTCTTTTTTCTTCGGGCTCAAGACCTCTCTCTCTACGTATTGCGGTTCGTACATCAGAATTTATCACACTAAGATACGTCTCTGTAGTCTCAATTGAAGAATGACCTAGGAGCTTTGAGACTGTTTTTACATCCACTCCCGATAACAACAGATTCGTTCCTCTGCTATGTCTTAGCTTGTATAATGATCTTTTACGAATCCCTGCCTTCTGACACGCCTTTCCGATGAACTCCCGTAGATGTCCATAACTTACATAGCCTGATTTGGATCTCTTTGAATAAAACACATAAGAATCAGGATCATCTTTGTAGGGACTCTTTGATACTAGATCCAGCAATGGTCTGTAGCTTAAAAGAAGCGGAATGATTCGGCTTGGGCTCTTTCCACTCTTTACAGTTACAATTACTTCTCCCTCTTTGTGATTGAACGTCAGTTGTTTTTGTTTTAATAATACACCTTCATGTGTTCTAAAACCACCTTCGTAGAGGGTAAGAATTAGTGTTGATACAAGCTCGCCATCTGTTGTTATTTCAGATATTGTCTGAATTATCTTCATGACCTCTTCCTCTGAAAATCCCTTTCTGTTTTCTAGTGTGTTATCGTCTGTTTTCCTTCGATACTTTGCAGGGTGTATCCATGCTACAAGTTCCGGATACTCGTCTCCATTGTTGAGGTCTATTACCTTTCTCGTTTTGGCATACGCTACAAACCTCTTTATGGTGAAGGCAAACCGGTCCCTTGTCTCACTTGACCAATCTTTCTTTTGCATTTGATTTATGATGTATTCTACATCCTTTCTGGTCCACTGTGATGCTGGCTTGTCATCTTTCCAGGCAAGTATGGTTTTGACATTCCAGGCAAGAGTAGATACACGAGAGACCGAGATACCGTACGTTACCATCGCCTCAAGAAAGGCAATACCCATCTTTCCATTCTTGAAGATGGATATGTTCTCCTTCTCCTTTTCAAAGCGTCTAGGTGAGTTATGGAGATCTGTCTGCATGTCTGATAAAACCTTCTTTGAACTTAAAGCCTGGGACAAAAAACTCCCCAAATTTGTTCATAGGGTTTCGAATCAGAGCATGTATACCGGGGGTGGGTTTCGAACCCACGACCTCCAGATTATGAGTATTACCCTTTTTGTGGAGACTGGCACTCTAGGCCAGGCTGAGCTACCCCGGCATAAGTTACGCCTATTTTCCACATGCAATTAAATGTAGCTTGTGGAAAACATTAAGCAAAATTTCAAAAACTAATTCTTTTAAAATCTAAAAAGATGTTCGCAGCCTAAAATTAATTAGACTCATTTTTTGCAAAGCCGCAAATGGTATGGTAGTTAATCAACTGCATTATTTCCTAGTTCAATCTAGTCGACTCTTCACGTATTGGGTCTGCCCATACTGTGCCTTGGGTCTACTGAGATTGCCGGGCATATTCAATGCAAAATGAAGTGTGACGCCGGAATATCTAAAACGGTCATGCCTACAAAAGGTCCAAGAATTAATCTCTGGCAATCTCTTTCCAACTTGTATCTACCTTGGCAACCCATTGGAATTTCTTCTGTAACGCACTGGTGTAGAGTTTCTCCCATTCTAAACCAACCTGATCAGACCATGCTTTGACTACCCGTGGATCGATATAGTTGCGCAATGACGTGCCGAGATTGTAATCGCGTGTCTTTTCGGCAAGATCTATGGTAAGTTTCAGTTTCTCCTCTCGCTGCTTTTGTTTTTCCGCCTGTTTCTCAGTTTTAGTGACAGTCTCCTTGAGTTTCTTTAGCGTGTCTCTCTTTTTTTGGAGCGATTCCTCAAAACTCTTGGGAATGGTTCTCTTGTGGTTACAGGTTATTGCTGCCTCGAGGTTTGCAAGTTTTGCATGATAAATCTTGATGTTTTCTGATTTGGAGTCTAATTTGTCAACCTTCTTTAGATAACTTCTGACCACATTTGTTGCCAGATACGTCCTGAATACCTTGGCAGTAAGTCCCTTGACTACGCTGCTCAAAGACTCATTTACGTGTCTTGAAGTAATGCCGTCAAATATGAGATCATCTGGTTTTTTCTTTTCAGTAAATTTCTTCAGGTTTTCATAGAATACCTTGTCCTGTGCTCCGACGGGTAATGGTTTTTGCCATCTCACACTGTCTTTTCCAAGAAAGTCAAATTCTATCGTATTGGGTTTTAACTTGATGTGTTCAACACGAAGAGTCGTGGCACCAACAGTGTCTGCCTCATCAGGATCCTTCTCGTCTCCCACCCTCATTGCGGTCTTGTAAATTAGATAACTAACTGTAGATATGCGCCTTATCTTTTCATCTTTATCTGACATCTTTTTGACTATGGCATCGAGCACCTTGTCTATGTGCTCTGATAGCTTGGTAGCCTTTTCATATTTCATCTTATCACGTTCCTGCTTTAGGTCCGAAGTATCAGAGAGCCAAACGTACTTTCTTTTCTCTGTAAGCCTGTCCTCCCAGCTTGCAAGCCACATAAAATCCGACTCGTGAATTACCTGACCCCACTTTCCTGGCGGTGCTCTGGCATCTTTTCCAAGGTTTAGTGTAACGTCTTTTTCAGTGACTCTTTGCTTCCATCGTCCTCTGATTGGATGATCGCCACGTCCTATGAAAAGGCCAGGGGGTTCTGCCATCCAATTGGCAACCTCCACCTCTTTGCCGTCCATTATTGCCTTCCCGTATACTCCCTTCATCTTTTCCTTGATCTCTTTTCTTGTGGCGGCAATCTTCTTTTTTTCCTCTTTTGTTATTGTGAGTTTGGCGTCTTTTTCTCTATCTACAACCTTGAAGGCATCAGAAAAGTCAATATCTGAAAATGCAACTTTCTTGTACTTGTCTGGCAATACAGTGATAAAATCAGAAAGGAAATTCTTCTGAAAAACGGAATCTTTTACATAGGGAGTGTCTTTCTTTTTTGCCCACTGGTATACCATCTCTTCTGCATCCAAGCTTAGGGTCACCTTCTCGCCCTTGATCCTAATCGTTATCCCCTTTGACTCAAAAGGGGGAGGGAACGCAATACCATTATGTTGTAATGTTTTCCATTTGGTCATGCTAACTTATCAAACTCCGATAAATTAACTGTCTAGCATCGACTTTCAGGATTACTGGTGTTCCAGATTCCTGTACCATTGCTTCATTTGCAAGACCGTCAGGCATTGACCTAATGCCTCTATTCAAGATATTTCTTGAAGCATTGACGTCCCTGTCAATGTGCAAACCACAACGAGGGCATCGTACATTTCGGTTCTCTTCGAGGGCCTTTGCCTCACATCTCGAACACTTTGACGATGTTCCCTTTGGGTTTACAAAAATTACTGGAAATCCGTTTTGCCAGATTGATTTGTAGTTTATCATTTGTTGCAGTTTAAACCTAGACCATGAGTTAAGCCTGAACCTGAATCTTGTTCCCTGACCGTTTCCCTTTTTATACAATTTTCTGATTCCCTTTAGATCCTCCAATATTATCTGTTTTCCCGAGGATATGATCTCCTTTGATTTCTGGTGCAGGAATGTATCTTCCCTGTTTCTTTGTTTCATGGAGTATTTGTTCTTGAGTTTCTTCTGTATTCTTGTGTCATTTCGTGTAAAGTGCGATAGTATTTCCCTATATTTCATTTTCATTGAAACTATATGAGACATATAGATGATATCCACTTGGCCTTTGTCATCAGTTCCAGTTGCATTTTCAAGATTCATATCGATGCCCATGTATCCAGTCGGTTCTTTTGTTTGAACTTCCTTTGAGAATGATATACTCAAATGGTTTGGAGTGATGGTTACATTTCCACGCTTGAAAGTTTGATCTGCAAGTGTACGAGATACATACTGATTCAGTGGAATAATAACAAACTCTCTTGGTCTTGTTGGAATCTGTATATGATCATAGAATATCTTATAACAGTTCGAGTCAACAATCAAGAATAGTTTATCTGGCTTGACTCTAGGTATTTTTCCATTATGATTCTTTTTGATTGTCTTTCTATAGGATTTCAATAAAGCATGTGCCTTGAAGACAGCCATACTGATGTAACTCGTGTGGAATTCATTTTTGAATCGTGGATAGAGCCCGTTTCTGAGTGTCAGTTTTGATGTGATGTTTTTTTCTATTCCTATTCTGATTGCCTCATTTACCATGAACCTGAATTCACGCATAAGATCATTTAATTCGGTACATCGATGTGATTGCTTGACGCATTTTACTCCAATCATTTAATCAAACCCCGATATGTTAGTAGTAATTTCCATTTCATTTTCAATATCATCTACATTTTTTACCTAAATCTGTTGACTTTGACAAAAATTGACTTTCTGACTTATATCAATCTATTCAAAAATAATGTAAAAAATTCATACATTTTTTGTATAATTATAGATGTAGTACTAAAAATATTTTATATGTAGAAAAGATCTAGCTAAAAAGTTCCTTTTTTATATAATTTTCAAACTCAATATCGGTCTTGCTCTTCTTGGCCTCAAGGAACATTATGGCGTCATTGCCTACGGGATACCTAGGTAGTGGGTTCTCAGAGTTTACGGCATTAATTATGGTTCTTGCCACCTCTTGGGCAGGGGTTCCCATCTCAGACATCATGGTTAAACCCTGCATTACTTTTTCGGTGATATCTTTGTAAACGGAATCTGGTTTTGTAGACTTTTTCAGTGACGCAAAAAGGTTGGTCTTGATAACGCCAGGTTCTATTATTATGGTCTTGATGTTAAATGGTGCAAGTTCGTATCTCATGGATTCACTGAGGCCTTCGAGTGCAAATTTTGAGCTGATATATGCAGGCGTTACAGGAAATCCAATTCTTCCAGCAACCGAACTCACGTTTACTATGATTCCTGACTTTTGCATGCGCATTGTTGGCAAGACCTCTTGGATTGTTCTTATGACGCCAAAGAAATTGGTCTCAAACTGTGCCTTTATCTCTTTTATTGACAGGTCTTCAAGGCAACCAACTAGAAAGTATCCTGCATTATTTACAAGCACATCTATCCTTTTTTTCTCCCGAACTATCTTGTTTATGGAATTTTTAATTGTCTCTTCCTTATCTACATCGAGTTCTAAAACCTCTACCTTCAGATTCTCTTTTTTTGCCACCTCAAGTATCTTGATACCTTTCCTTGTATCGCGCATTGTGGCATATGTGTGATAGCCATTTCTTGCCAGGGCAAGTGCGGTCTCAAAGCCTATGCCGCTTGAACTACCCGTGACAATTGCAACCTTTTCCATAGTTAACATTCTAAAATCGTATTAATATTTTCTATTATTTTGATGGTGCCGCGGAAAAGACACTAGATTTTCTAATTCTAAACTAGAGGCCTGTCTCCTTCTACAGGCTCTGAAACTTTAGTTGCTTCATAGTCCATGATTCTTTGGAGAATCTCGATAGATGCCAACTTGTGGAGATATTCGTTGTTATTGCCGCACCTGTAGGAAAAGGTACAGCGCGGACACCCGGCTTCATTTTTGCAGGGACATTCTTTTACTATACGCAAACTACGTTCAAATGCCTTTTCAAGCCTGTCATACAAGGCCTTGCTTGCACCGTTTCCGCCAATTGCAGAATCATATACGAAAATTAGCCCTGATGTACCAAGCGAGATTCCGCCCAAGTCTTGCGATACTCCGCCTGTAATCATGTTGCTGCCTTCTATGACTATGTGCTCTGTAGCATGATATCCACTTGCCTCTGCATATTCCTCATTTTCAGACTTGTCTATCTCAATTAGAGGCCTTGGAGCCTTGAAGACAATTCCTTTTGTGACAAAATCATAGTCTAATGGTTTTTCAAGAATGACTTTTTGACCCTGTGTCACCTCTTGGCCAAGCTCGATATTGACATAGCCGTATACGCGTTTTTGTATGTGTAGCTTACAAAATGCCACCTCAATACCATTTACATGTCTTTTCTCAAAAATTGTCTCAATGGTTGGCCATTCTTCTGTAAGTGCCTTTGTATAATATGGATAATTTTTTGGAAGATATTCTAATTTTGCAGCCATGTTTTGGGGATATCCAAGCTCCTTGACACGATATCTTATTCCTGCAAGAAAATAGACAGCTGATGGGTGGAGTTCTTCAAGTGCAATGGGAAGAATTCTATCTCCTACTTTTTTGCCGTTTAAGAAAATATCTATTGACCTGCCAATTCCCCTTATGCTATAGTCTTCTAGAAGGCTCTTGATTTGATCAAAGTTTGGCACATACCTATTTTCAACCAGTACCAGATTCCCGACATCAAGATGCTTCTGAATCACAGCCCTGTGTTCTGATAACTCGTGTTTTGCAATAGGTTTGTCACAGGCCATTGCCAGTACTTGAAATTCCTCAACAAATGGATTTTTTGGGTCTATGTAAATTTTTTCCGTATCCTCAAAGTAGTCATCGGGGTGATTTTTGTAATATTGTGATATTGGATCATTTCCAAGCACCAAGAATGCAAAACCATCCTGGCCTTTTCTTGCAGCTCTTCCAATTCTTTGAACCAGACGATTTACTGGAATGGTAGACGATATCACACCATCGACATTTCCAACATCGATTCCAAGCTCAAGAGTTGGAGTTGCAGACACTGCTAACAATTTATCATTTTTGAACATGTTTTCAATCGAACGTCTATAGTTTGCCATGAGGCCAGCCCTGTGTACCTTGATGTCTATTTTTTGTCGTCCTGCCTGCAGGGCCAAAAGTTCGGAATTTAGGTGTGAATTACTGAAAACTAGTGTCTTGCGCTTTTTTGATGCGAGCTTCTTCAGTATGTCAATCATCAAGGCACGTTGAGTAATAAGGGACGGAAACAGCATGCAAAACTCTGTTCTCCCTTTCTTTCCAGATCCTGTAACCTGTCTCATGTTGACTCCAAACAAGCTTTGACAAAACAAGAGGGCGTTTTCAAGGGTGGCAGAAGATGCTACAAACTGTATCTTGGGACAAACTCTCCTTAGCCTCTTGATGATATAATGAACATTGGAGCCAAAAATTCCGGAATATACGTGAGCCTCATCTGCCGCCAAAAACTTTACTGTATTTAGCAATGCAGCAAACTTTGTCCTATGCCAGAGATGGTAGTGTAGTACATCAAAGTTTGTTATTATTATCTCGGGGGGAGCATCCAAGATCTCTTTTCTTTCACTCTCCTTTGTGTCCCCATCAAAAACGGCAATTCCCAGATTGATCTTGTCTGCAATCTCCTTTATCTTTGGATACTGATCACGTGACAGAGACTTTGTTGGATAGACAAAGAGGGCATGAACGCTATGCCTTGGCGCCTTTGAATCAACTATCTTTTGCATTATTGGTATGACAAAAGCCTCCGTCTTGCCAGATGCTGTTGGCGCAGTTATTACAACATTTTTTCCAAGTACAATATCATGAATGGCATCTTCTTGAAATTTGTAAAATTTTACAATTCCTTTTGCTTTTAGCACCTCTATGATTCTCTCATCTAATCCAGAGTCATCAACGGTAGAGCCCATCTCTGGGTCTGGCTCTTCAATTGATTTGAAATGCGATACGTAATGTTTTTTTGAGAATAGCACTGATCTAGTTAACTCGTCAATCTTTGAACCTCCTATCATCTTTTTGATCTCGTCTTCACTTTGAAGCAGACCTTCTTTTTCTAGTGCATTCTGAGATTCTTTCTTGGTTGGGGTTTGTCCAGTATCGAATTTTAGCAGAAAATCAAGATATGCCTCATCCAAATTCTTCTTGTAGTCTATTACATCTTCAATCTTGCAATGTGAACAGCCAAATAGAATTTTTTGATTAAATGTCCTCTGGATCTCTAGCTTGGATTTACATTTGGGGCACGAATGCACTATGTCACGAAGACATCTGTATGATTTAATTTTTAGTTACATGTGGAATTACACGCCAAGTCAAACATTTAAGCAAGAAAATTCTAGCTTGAGCTGTTGGCAGTACTTGTAACAGGGGCTACTGGGTTTATAGGAACAAAATTGGTTGACAAGCTTACTGGAAGGGGAGATGAGGTAACTGCTCTTGTGCGCACAGGACAAACCACAAACCCACGTGTTAAGGTAGTTACAGGAGACCTCACTTATCCTGACTTTGACTTTATAGATGACCAATATGATATCGTGTACCATCTTGCGGCTGTATGGCCTGGCGAGAAGGACAAGAAACTACAGAGAAAGGTAAACTATGACGGGACAGTTAACCTGTTCAGCAAGATAAAGGACAAGACCAAGTTCTTTGTGTATGTCTCAGGTCTTGGTGCTTTTGGGGACCAGAAAGAAAACACAATAGACGAGAATACAAATCTGAATCCAAATACAGACTATGCCAAGATTAGGCTAGAAGCACAAAAATATCTTGAAGACAACTGCAAGCAAAATGGAATTCCATTTAGCGTTGTGTATCTTGGAGACGTATATGGCAACGGCGGTTGGTTCAAGTCAATGTTGATTGAAAGACTCAAGAGAGGCTCATTTAAAATTCCAGGCTCTGGGAAATATTATCGAAGCTTTGTTCACGTGGACGATGTTGCATCTGCATTAATATCAATTGCAGAGAAAAATCAGGTAAACCAATCATTTGTCGTAACCGATTCCAATCCTGTCATGTTCTCAGAGTTTGTAAGTTTTGTGTGTTCCAAACTAGGTGTAAAAACACCTGGAACAGTTCCAGCGTTTCTTGCAAAAACCGCTCTGGGTTCAGACTTTGTGACCTTACTTACAACATCAATCAAGGCATCAAACTCCAAAATATCTAAAATATGCAACCTTGCATACCCGTCATATCGAGAGGGAGTGACCTCTGTTGTCTCTGAAATAAATTCCTGATTGACATATAATATGCGTCACACTCTGGGTTTGTGTGGGTCTTGGAAGCAGTTGGGGGCAAGTATTAGATGTTCTGGAGCAAATAATTCCAGTCTATGACAAGGTAAACTCGTTTATCTCTCTTGGAAAGGACTTGGAGTTTAGGGAACGTGGAATCCGTGGTAGAGTGAACAGGGGTGACAGGGTTCTTGATGCAGGATCTGGATTTGGTAACATGTCAAAGACTGCCATGAAAATTTGTAAAGATGATCTCCAAGTCACATTGTACGACCCTCTAAGGCCTATGTTAAAGAACACAAGCAGGCTGTTTGAAAAAACTCCAACTCTGGCTTGTGGTGTGTTTGAACACATGCCGTTCAGAGAAGATAATTTTGACGCAGTAATTTGTGGATACTCGCTACGTGATGCAATAAGTCTTCGGACGGCAATATCTGAAATACATCGTGTCTTAAAAAAGGGAGGACGTTTTGTTATTGTTGATCTTGGCAAGCCAGACAATCTGCTGATTAGAGCAGGCGTCTCATTTTACTTGCGTGCTTTTCTGCCTATTATTGCCATGACTGCAGGTGGAAAACTGGGATTAAAGTTTGCAGCACTTTATGGCACGTACCGACTGTGGCCACAAAATAAAAAACTCAAATCGCTACTTCTTGAAAAGTTTACAAGAGTTGAATTTGATACTGGGATGATGGGCGGGGCAGTAATAGTTGCCGCTTACAAGTAGTCTAAAGCTTTAATTTTGGAAAGGGACCAAATCACTGCGTGACAGATTTCTCCCTTTTCATAATGGGTAATGATTGGATAATGATAGCATTTGTGGCGTTAGTGTTGTTATTTGGAACAAAACGCTTGCCAGAAGCGTCAAAAAAGATAGGAAAAATTATGGGCCAATTCAACAAAACAAAAAACACTTTTCAAGATGAGATTCAAAAGGCCAAGGGTAATTTCAGCATGCCAATACAAGGCCCTGCAACCTCTGAGAGGCAAAAACTTGAGGTTATGGCACAAACTCTCGGAATAGATCCTAAAGACAAGACAGATGACGATCTGAAAAGTCTGATCTCGTCCAAACTTGGAGGACCCAATACCGGTAAAGGATCTGAACAACCTACCAAGTGAGATGCGATCTGTTCTCAACAAATTTAAATACAATATCTAGGAGACAATCGGTAAGTTTGAACAAGATAGATCCCTGGCAGAATGCACTAAAACAACTTGCATCTGCTGCAAAGATTTTAAAACTTGATCCAGGCGTCCACGAGATGCTTGCATCGCCAAAAAAAGTCTTGATTGTTTCTCTTCCGATAAAAATGGATGATGGAAGAATCAAAGTTTTCACGGGATTTCGATCTCAGCATAATGATTTTAGGGGACCATTCAAAGGCGGGATAAGATATCACCCCGATGTAACAATAGAAGAAGTAAAAGCATTATCAATGTGGATGACTTGGAAGTGTTCCATAGTCGATGTTCCTTTTGGAGGTGGAAAGGGTGGCATCATTTGTGATCCTAAAAGACTCTCTGCTGGAGAAAAGGAGAGGCTGACGCGACGATATGCATATGCCATCTCTGAAATAATAGGGCCTGGCAAGGATGTGCCAGCTCCTGATGTTTACACCACAGGAAAAGAGATGGCTCAGATAATGGATGTCTATAGTGTTATGCACGGACAAGGAGAGCCCGGTGTAATTACAGGCAAACCACTTTCTATAGGAGGCTCTCAGGCAAGAAATGTTGCAACAGGTCTTGGTGTCTCGTACTGTGTAAGGGAAGCGGCCAAGAAACTGGGATTGAGACTAAAAGGCGCAAAGGTAGTAGTGCAAGGATATGGCAATGCAGCAACATATGCTGCAGAGTACATGGAAAAAATGGGCGCAAAAATAATTGCAGTCAGTGACTCTAGGGGTTCTATTATAAACACAAAAGGACTGGATTCCAAGAAAGTATTAGAGTACAAAAACAAGACTGGAAGTGTAGTAGGATATCCTGGAAGCAAAAAGATCTCAACAGAACAACTTCTCACTACCCCATGTGACGTATTGGTGCCAGCAGCTCTTGAAAATCAGATAACTCCACAGATTGCAAAAAATGTTGATTGTAAGTTGGTTGCAGAGGCTGCAAATGGACCGACAACCCCAGAGGCTGATGAGATTTTATTCAAGAACAAGATAACTGTAATTCCAGATATACTGGCAAACTCTGGAGGCGTATGCATTTCATACTTGGAATGGGTACAGAACTTGCAGAGATACTACTGGTCATTTGATGAGGTAGCAGGCAAGATGGAACACCACATTGTCAAAGGATTCCATGACACGCTTGCCTTATCAAAGAAGCACAATGTAGATATGAGAAAAGCAAGCATGGTGCTTGCCGTAGGACGAGTCTTAGAGGCATACGACGCAAGAGGTCTCTGGCCGTAAACAAACTTTATTTTCAGATGATACAATGACCAAGGCGTTTATAGCTATTCATTGTGAAACTGGAAAAGAGTCGCAGGTAATCCGAAAACTCGATGAGATAAAAGGAATAAAAAATGTCACAGGAGTTCTTGGCCTTTATGATGTAATTATAGAAGTAGAATCTAGTGATTCGATGATTTTGGAACAGATTGTTACAAGATACATACGCAAAGTGCCTCACGTACTTACTACCATGACACTAATTGTGGTATAGAAGATTCCTTCCAGTAGATTTTCAAAAAATAAAAATTAAAAGATCTGAATTTAAGAGGTGCTAAACGAGTGACCGCAAGAGCATGACTTGGTCACATTTGGATTGTTTATCTTAAATCCAGCGCCCATTAGGCTCTCAATGTAGTCAATATTTGCGCCTTTGAGATATTCGGCACTATAGCTGTCAACGATCATCTTTACACCATTCTCTTCGATTAGGAGATCATCTTCCTCGGCCTGTTTTTCGAAGCCCATTCCGTATGACAATCCTGAGCATCCGCCGCCCTGTACATAAACTCTCAGAAATTCTGGCTTTTCTGCTTCCTCTTTCATGAAAGCAGTTACCTTTTCTGCAGCTTTTGGTGTGATTGTGACAAGTTTTGTTGTCTGTGCATTACTCATAAATCAGATTTGTCGTCTAAATTATAATAATCTTTTCATACCGGGCATATTAGGAATGACATGACAAGAAAGGCAGTTTTCTCTATTTCTTTGACTTGTTTACAAAGGCAGTCATTCTTTCTGCTCTGTCTGGGTGTGTGAAGCACAGTCCCCACGTGTAAAGCTCAAGTGCAAGGCCAGTATCGATATCTGAATTTCTACCCTTGTTTATTGCAACCTTTGACATTCTAACTGCCATAGGGGAGTTTTGTGCAATCATCTTGGCAACGTTTGTGGTCTCCTCCTTTAATTTTGCAGGTTCAACAACCTTGTTTACCAGTCCCATCTCTTTTGCCTCGTCTGACTTTACCATTCTTCCAGTATAGATCAAATCCTTTGCCTGTGATATTCCAATAATTCTCTGCAGTCTTTGCGTGCCGCCCCATCCAGGACAGACCCCAATTGTCACCTCGGGCTGACCAATCTTTGCAGAATCTGCAGCTATCCTCATGTCGCATGCAAGTGTAAGTTCGCATCCCCCGCCAAGTGCAAATCCATTGATTGCCGCAATTGTTGGCCTGCTGCAATTTTCTACGGTAGAAGTTAGAAGATGGCCAATCTTGGCATATGCCTCGGCCTCAATTGGCGTAATAGTTGACATGTATTCAATATCTGCACCTGCAGAGAATGCCTTGTCTCCCTCGCCTGTGAGAATTACCACCTTTACTGAATCGTCTGTCTCTATTTCTTTGAATACTTTGATGATCTCATTTGCAACGTCCATGTTCATGGCGTTGAGCTTGTCTGGCCTGTTTATCTTGACAGTACAAATTCCATCTAATTTTGAAACAATAACAAGAGACATGTTGAGACTCTCTGAACTAGAGGAAATTAAACCTTGTCTGGCTTTTGTCTTCCCCATTGGTACAGGGCAGCGCCTGTCGCCACCCAGTTTCTAATGTCGTCATACACTGGAACACTGTGTTTCTCAATTAGCGCTGACACCTTCTGTGTGTAAGGGCCGCCATTTCCACCTACCAGCAATGGCTTTTTTCCTTGCTTTGAAAATTCTCCTAGGTGGTCAATTATTATCTCCTCTAATGGATCATCTTGGAACACGAACCACGGCATTACAATGTCTATGTTCGGATCGTCCATGAATTTTTGAATTGCATATCTATAATCGTCAGCATTTGCTCCGCCAGTAACATCAGCAGGATTACCGTTTCCAATTACGTATGTTGGAGGGTAGTGTTCTTTCATCTCTTTTAGTGTAGCTTCTGTGACCTTGCCAAGCTCCAATCCAAACTTTTCAAACTGGTCAATTGCTCCAATCATCGGGCCTGCTCCGTTGCTTACTAGGGCAACCCTTGGACCTTTGGCAGGCGGCTGCCATGCAAGTCCCTTGACAACAGATGCAAGTTCCTGATAACTATCTACCGAGATTATTCCAGCCTGCTTGAAGGCATCCATAATTATTGCATTGGACCCTCCAAGTGAGCCTGTGTGCGATGCTGCTTGTTTTGCACCAAGTGTTGTTCTTCCACTCTTCCATATTACAATGGGCTTTTTCTTCTCTCTCATCACACGTTTTGCAGTCTCGATGAATTTGCGTCCGTCGCCAAATCCTTCTACATAAAGTGCAATTACTTTGGTTTGCGGGTCATTTGCCAAGTACCAAATCATGTCAGCCTCGTCTACATCTGACCTGTTTCCGTAACTTACCATTTTAGATAATCCAAAAGAATCTGCAGTCTCAAGGAAACTGATTCCCATTGTTCCACTCTGAGATAGCAACGCTACTGGACCTTGTTTTGCACGAACCATTCTTGCCTGACCTTGGAACGCGCAATCAAGCCTGTTTGCTGCATTGAACATGCCTATGCAGTTTGGACCAATTATTCTGATCTTGTTCTGCTCTGAGAGTCTCTTTATTTCAGCTTCAAATGCAGCTCGCTCCCCTCCAAGCTCCTTTCCTCCGCCGGACACTATGACAACATTGTGTATGCCCTTCTTTGCACATGTTTCAAGAATTGGCGGGGTGACAGATAGGTCCACACATACTACTACAAGATCTATTGGATCCTGTATGGCCTCAAGAGACGGATAACACTTGATTCCAAGAATCTCATCTGCTTTTGGATTTATTGGATAGACTTTTCCTTTATAGTCATGCTTTGCAATGCTATCAAGCACAGAGTTGCCAACCTTTCCTGGAGTGGCAGAAGCGCCAACCAATGCAACTGACTGTGGAGTAAAGAATATCTCCATGAAATCTATGTTAGGCTGGGCTTTTGAGATTGCGCCCTTTTGAACCTCTTTTTTTAGAATTATCTTTGCATCTACAACAAAGTATGATTTTGGATATACCACAATTGGATTAAAGTCAACACTGTCAAAATAATCTGCATTGTCAACTCCTATCTTTCCAATCTGGACAAGCGCCTTTGCAAGCATGTTCAGATCAATTGACTTGCTGCCTCTATATCCTTGAAGTATCTTGGAGCCTTTCAATTCAGCAAGCATTGACTTGGCATCGTCTATACTGATTGGAAGCATTCTAAATGCGACATCTTTGAATATCTCAGTCAAGATTCCACCTAGTCCCACCATTATGACAGGCCCAAACTGGTGGTCATTTTGCAATCCAACTATAAGCTCAACTCCTTGCGGAACCATCTTCTCAAGCAAGATTCCCTTTAGCTCGACGCCTTTCTTCTTGGAGAGCCTAGAGTACATGTCCGTGAAGGCCTTCTTTACCTCCTTCTCATTTTGCAAACCGACCTTGACTCCTCCGACATCAGTCTTGTGAAGAATTTGTGGCGATACTACTTTCATGACAAGGGGAAATCCTAGTTTTTTAGCTGCCTTTGTTGCCTCTTTTGCACTCTTTACCAGCGCATATCCTGGAACCTTGATTCCATATTTTTTTAAAACCGCTTTTGAGAGATCTTCTGTTATAACCTTATGATCTGTCGATATGGTTTGTTCGAAAACTTTCTTAACTGCACTCAAGACAATTACTCCTTTTTTGCATAAGATCCACTCTGCTTTCTAGTTTGAGATATCATAACTAGATCACCGAGTCTTGATGTCATTATATTAAACTTTTGTCAAAATAGAATTCTATCTGGAAGTTGCTTCCTATGGAGAATTGTTACGGAGAATGTCTACGCCAATTTTTTAAGGTTTGAAGTTTGAACAATAGTGAATTAGTATTTTAATAGTTGAAAAAAGAATTGGGAAAACGAACGTCGAAAGTTGTTAGAGAATCAGAAAAAAGAGTGAGCCACAGCCCCTCATTGCTTCTCTGCCGGGCGGGCACCCTTGAACGGAATGTAGTCGGCCTTGCCGAGTTGGTGGATGTAGACAATGCATTCTTCGGGACCCTCGAACTTCTCGTTGTGCATCTGCCAGGCCGGCTGAAACACGTACGACCCCGGTGTCAGTTTCTTCGGGACGCTGTTGTCGCCTTCGACGGTATGGATCCAGGTCCCCTGCACCAATACCGCGTGGTAGTCCGTCGCGTGAGTGTGCATGCCCGCCTCGAACCCGCCGCCCGGCTGTTTCAGCAGCATGCCGAAGGGACCTTTTTTGTGGTCGCCCCACAAGACCGACATCTTAACGGGAGAGCCGGGAACCAGAGCCTCCCACTTGAGATCGGCGGCCGGCACGGTGTTCTCTTGCTTGCGTCTTGCGACGCCGACGCGGCCCCCTCCCCCTGTCTCCTCTTTCATATTGTATGTTCCTGATTTGCGTTCCATATTACTTTCTTATAGTAACTATACAAAGTATAGTATATAAAATGAAAAGTTGCTAATCAGAAAGTAACTGAGATTTGGGTAATCTAATACCAATTACATCACTTTCATATCGAGTCAAATGAAACCGTTCTGACCATACTCGCTTGGTTTTAAATCACGAAAAGCATATACTTTAAAGAGTCTTTTTAGATGGAATTTGATTTCGATTGCTTAATATACTAAAAATGGAAGTAAAGCCAAATCTCAGTAGCAGTTTAAGAGAGTTTAATACCGCATTAAACTTTTGCCAAAAAATAGTCAAAATATTCCGAATCTGTTTCTGATGGAGAAATGTTACTGTGAAAATCTACACCAATTTTTTAAGGTTTGAAGTTTGAACAATAGTGTATAGTATTTTAATAGTTGAAAAAAGAATAGAGAAATAAGATTATGGTTTTCAGATTCAAAAAGAGATGTGATTGAAATGGCAAAGATAAACAAACCAAAGGAGTCGAAAAAGAGCGTCACTACAAATGGCAAGAAGTTCAACGGATTCACTGACGAGGAACGAGCCGCAATGAAGGAGCGTGCTAAAGAGATGAAAGCAGGGAACGGGGAAAGCGCCGTTCTCGCGAAGATCGCAGAGATGCCGGAACCGGATCGCACCATGGCCAAACGGCTCCATACAATCATCAAAGTCAGCGCGCCAGATCTCTCGCCAAGAACCTGGTACGGGATGCCAGCGTACGCCAAGGACGGCAACGTTGTATGCTTCTTCCAAAGCGCGCAGAAATTCAAAACGAGGTACGCGACTCTTGGTTTTAGTGACAAGGCGCACCTCGACGAAGGAACCATGTGGCCGAGCGCCTTCGCGTTGAAGAAATTGACTGCTGTTGAAGAGGAAAGGATCACCGCGCTCGTGAAGAAAGCGCTGAGCTAAATTTCCTAATATGTTAAAAATGGAAGTAAAGCTAAATCTTAGTAGCAGTTTAAGAGAGTTTAATGCGCCATTGTACTTTTTGTCAAAGCTTAAACTCTGACTTGAAATTTTGATAAAATGTTTGCATATTGTTTTGTATGGTGTTCATATTTTTGGGGATGCTCTTGACTATCTCTTGGGCCTTGATATATGGTACCAAACTTAGCTCTTCTTTGGATTTGTCAAGCCATGACTTTATGGTGGTCTCGTCTACCTCAAGATGAAACTGTACGCCTACTGCGCTTCCAACCTTTATCGCTTGATTCTGATAGTCTTTTGAATGAGCAAGCCTTGTGGCATTATCCGGAAGATCAAACGTATCTCCGTGCCAATGAAATACGGTGGCAGGACTCGGCATTCCTTGGAAGAGCCTTGATTTTATGGTGTTGTCAAACTCGATATCATGATAGAATCCTATCTCTTTTCTCTTGCCTTGGTAGACTTTGGCACCAAACGCCTTGGCGATAAGCTGTGACCCAAGGCAAATACCTAGAACCGGGATCTCTTTTTTGACTGCATTTTGTATCAATGCCAACTCCTCCTTTAGATAAGGTAGGTCGTCGTTTGCACTCTCTGGCGCACCAAGTATTACTATGACACGGGGGTTCATCGATGGAATTTTTTCTTTTTTTGCAAGAACCGTTGTAATGTCAAAGCCATCTTCTTCAAATAACCTGCCTAGCGCCGCAATTCCCTCGTTTCTTGTATTCTGTATTGCCAAGACGTCTACCATGGGTGAATTTTTGAAAATTGCTTAATATGTTTAATTGCAAATGAAACCATGCATCTTGACGAGTCTGAGATATATGAGATACAACATTTCATCAAGTCTCTTAATTCAAAAAAAGACTGCGTTGTAGTAGTGGAGGGAAAAAAAGATGAAGAGGCGCTCAAAAAACTTGGCTTTTCTGGCAGGATCTGCCAGTTTCACAGTTTCAAGGGTCTTGTAAGGTTTGTAGACTCGATGTCCAAGTACGAGAACTTGATTGTACTTTTTGATTACGACAGAAAAGGAGCATATCTTACTAAAAGGACAATCTCACATCTTGAACATCGCATGACGGTAGATCTCTCATTTAGACGAAAACTGACCAAAATAACAAAAGGCAAGGTACGCCATATCGAGGATCTATCTTTGTATTTCAGGACAAGGGTCGGACAATAAGCACTTATATCTGCCCCTCAAGAATGTTAATTGATAAAAAATTAAGAGGATAATGATTTGCCATATAGTGGAATTGTCAAGTATCACGTTAAGCTCAGCTTTGACGTAGATGGACTCGTCGAAAAAGCCGATATCATAGGCGCGATTTTTGGCCAAACAGAAGGTCTGTTAGGTCCAGAGATGAACCTAAATGAACTTCAGAAAGTTTCGAAAGTAGGAAGAATCGAGGTCAACACTACGAGCACGACTAATCAAACAAAAGGCGATGCCTTGATTCCTATGAGTACTGATATCAATACTGCTGCACTAATTGCAGCTGCAATCGAAAGTATAGATAAAGTGGGTCCATTCCAGGCGAATTTTAAACTGGAAGCAATCGAAGATGTTCGCTCTGCAAAAAAGAAAGAGATTGTTGATAGAGCAAAACAGATTGTTCAGAAATGGTCTACCAAAACAATTAGCGAAGGAGACGAGATGCTAAAAGATGTCCAAGAAGTAACATCCTCTGGAAAACTTGTTACATTTGGAAAAGAAAAACTGGCATGCGGTTCGGGACTCTTTGATGCGCCTTGGGTAATTCTAGTTGAGGGAAGAGCAGATGTGATAAATCTTCTAAGGGCAGGATTTGATAACGCGCTTGCAATCGAAGGAGCAAGGATTGATGAATCAATAAAGGCACTTTGCGAATCAAAACAAAAAGTTGTGGCATTTCTTGACGGGGACAGGGCAGGAGGTTTCATCTTAAAAGAATTAAAATCGCTTGTAAATGTCGATGTTGTCCATCGCGCACCAGACGGTGTAGAAGTAGAAGAGCTTACTCCTCAACAGATTGCAGATATTCTCAAGGAAACGGCAGAGGAGATGAAAAAAGAGACTACTAAACCAAAACTCCAGGATCCAAAAGATGAACCAATCGCAAACATTGTAAAAAAAGTATATCCAGATCTAAATGAATCTCTAGAGGCTGTAGCGCTGGATGAAGGACTCAATAGCTTATTCAAGGTTCCTGTAAGCGAGATAGTGTCAAAACTCTCTCCTGGCTCTGGAATAAAGTATCTTGTACTTGACGGCATCATAACGCAGAGGCTCATTGATTCCGCAAAGCAAGCCGGAATAGAGTGTGTTGTAGGGCACAGGGCAGCAAACCTAAAATCAACTGACGGGCTAACCCTCAAAACATTTACAGAGCTTGGTATTGCATAAAACCAATGCCAGAACTAAAGCTACAACACATACTTACACTTGCAGAACTCTTTGCCAAAGGTGCACGATATAATTACATTCCAATCACAACCTCATCTCTTGGACAAAGCATACACAAATCTCAACAAGCTGCATCAAAACATCTCTTGGATCTAGAATCTGATGGCTACATAGAACGGCTAAGGACAGGACCACGAGTAGCTGTTAGAATTACAACCAAAGGGCACGCAGAGATGTCAAAGATCTTCACAGTCTTAAAATCAAGTCTTGAGACCTCTTTGCCATATGTAGAGTTTAAGGGAACAATAATCTCGGGGATGGGAGAGGGGGCATACTACATGTCAATGAAAGGCTACACAAAACAATTCAAGTCAAAGCTTGGCTATGTTCCATTTCCTGGAACGCTCAATGTAAAACTAAAGGACAAGGAGTTCATTGAGGCAAAACGATCACTTGACGCACATCCTGCAATAATGGTAAGCGGATTCTCAGACGGCAAGCGAACCTATGGATGGGTCAAGTGCTATCCAGCCAGGGTTAACAACAGCGTGGACGCAGCACTGATTCTGCTGGAACGAACACACCATGATGATTCCATAATAGAGCTTGTTTCAAAAGATAACATCAAAAAGATGACAAAACTTTCAACAGGCTCTCAGATCACGATTCGGGTCAATGTAAAACCTAAAAGTTCACAATGATTGCATTACGTAAATCTCAGATACCATAGATGGATTTTCCATAGTCGCTTTCTATCTTTGAGCTCTTGATGTCTGGTATTGGGGACTGGAGCCTTGCAATCGATACATCTACTCCAATTTTTTTGCATCCGTCTATGATGAACTTTTCCTGGTGTATCTGGTCATAGCCAAGCGCTACGATATCGGGTTTTATGCGCTCCACCGTCTTGAATATGTCGCCTTCATGGCCAACTACTGCATAGTCTACCATTGATAGTGAACTGACAAGATCCCTTCGCAACTCCATGTTGTGCAATGGTGTGCGTTTTTTCATCTTTTGTGCAGTGGCATCTGTTGCAACCACTACCACCAAGACATTTCCTAGTGCCTTTGCGCCTCTCAGTGTGTGTATGTGACCGGGATGGATTATATCGAAGACTCCTCCTGCCAGCACTACTCTGATAGCGCCCCTCCCAATCTCAGTCAGCGTCTTGTCTTTTTCAATCAAGCCATTTTTTACAAGGAAATCAAGTCTACTTGAGATGTAATCAAGACTGACAGACAATTTTTTTCTTATCATCTCTACTGGATCTTCTCCAGAAAGTGAGGAGACATAGCATGCCGAAATTATCTCCTTGTCAAGTGCATCCAACTGTATCACAAGAGCTGAAGCTTTACCGCTTGATTAATCTATGTCCAAGGGTCTATTCCCTTGGAGAGGCGCAATGCGTCAATCAGGCCCTCTGCATATCCGATGCTAAGTATTGCAAGCTCATCTTTTCCCTCACTTTGAAACTTTTCAGCATCATCGATGTACAAATGTGCGTTTTCTATGACAGATTGCATGCTCTTGTCATCCTTGAACATCTTGATAACTTCGTCTAATGCCCTTCTTGCCTTTGGGACATACTTTGTAATCATCTGGTCTGATATCTTTTGGATCCTCGATGAATTGTCAAATGGTTCGTCAAGACACTTGGCAAACACCTTGAGGGCGTCTGCTTCTGTAAAATGCATCCTCCCTGGAATGATAACTGTATGCGGAGGTTTTCCAAAATCTGTCTTGGCAAGACTTGAGAGTTTTCCAGCTGTTATGCTCTGCGTCCTCGAGCCAATCCTTGAAGCTACAATGATAAATGTTGATTCGTCTATGACATTTCTTTTCTGTTCCCCTTCTGCGAATAAGAGACTTGAGATTGCATCTCTTGGATCTAAAAAGAAATTTTCAATGCTGCTGTATTCAAGTATCAAAATGCTATGCGTGCCCCTTACAAGGTTCTCGTAAATGGTACTGTATACCGTACTCCAAGATTTCTGCTCTCTCATTACCGTGACGGGACGGCCAATCTTATAGTACTGCAGCCCGCACTCGCCAACAAGAGATGGGATTGCAGATGCCGCGTGCACGGTCTTGGTCTTTATCTTTTCACTCTCTGCCCTAGTTCGTAGCTCGATGTGCGTGGTTGCAATGTAAGGGTCGCCATATGTAAGAAGGACTACTGTCTTCTTCTTGGACTCGGCAAGAATTGCCTTGCCGTCCTCTACGAGCCATCGTGGAGCAACTCTGAACCTGCTCTTGACAAGTTTTTTTATTTTGGACTGGTCGCTTTTTGGTATCGGGCTTGTAAAGTTTTCAAAAAAAACTAGATCAGCTTTTTTTAAAATCTTTATAGTGTCCTGACTCGTTCCATCAATTCCCAAGAGTCCAAGGCCGATAAACCACAACATGGCACAAATTTCTTTGTTGTATATTTTGGTGTTCGTTTTATGCTTTGTCAGGACTTGAATGGTTGACATGCAACCTCTTTATGTGATGCAGCATTCGTTTGAAGACCTCAATGCTTCTTAGATATTCGTCAGTTGACACATGCTCGTCAATCGTATGTGACGCATGGGGATCACCCGGCCCATACGTTACAACTGGTATGTTCAGAGAGTTTCCAATGATATTCATGTCACCGGTTCCTGTCTTTCTGATAAGCTGCGGCCTTGCCTTTTCGACATCTAACACTCCTAATGTCAGTGCCCTGACAAGTGGAGAATTATGCGGAGCCTCAAATGGCTCTGTCTCGTCTAGAATGGAATAAAACGCATTCACTCCTTGTTTTTTGGCAACTTCTTGAACTGTTGTTGCGATTTTTTCTCCAACCATTTTACAGTTCATGTCAACTGGAATCCTAATGTCCATGATTGCATCACACTCTACTGCTGTTACGTTGTGACTTGTACCTCCCTTTATCTCGGTGAGAGCTGCAGTTAAAACCATGCTTTTTGGTTTGCCATCCTGGTTTGCCTCCAGCGCTTCCTTTATTGCAGTGGTAAAAATGTATGATTCCTCAATTGCATTTTTTGCAAGCCATGGCGCACTGGCATGGGCGCTGTCTCCGACATTTATCTTTAGATTTATGGCAATTCTTCCCTTGTATGCAATCGTGATATTTTTTATGCTACTAGGTTCACCAAAAATTGCGTAATCAATGTCTAATTTTTGTCTGACCAAACTCTTGATTCCGGTTGCATTTCCTTCCTCATCTACTACTGCCGCAAAGACAACAGTCCCATTGTTATTTTGAATAGATGCGGCTGCAAGCAGCATTGACATCAATGGCGCCTTTGCATCAGAAGCCCCCCTGCCATAGATATGCCCATTCTCGTTTCTTACCTTGATCTTTCCTGGAACGGTATCCATGTGGCCACAAAGAAGTATCTTAGGAGATCCCGAACCCTTTGTTGCAACAAGGTTCCCTACCTCATCTATGCGAATATTCTCAAAGCCCAGGTCGTCGCACTTGTCTGCAAGAAATTCTGCAAGCGGTTTTTCAGAAAGCGATGGTGTGTAAAGTCTTAGAGCCTTCTCTAGCATCTTTACTGCATATCTTGGTGTAATGGTAATTGAAGAGTCCAATTCTTATTTTCTCGATTGCATTGCGTAATCTATCATCAAGGCTGGTATATCTACGCCAGTAACTCTTACGGTATTTTTGTATTCCGTTGTGTTGTTAACCTCATGTACCACAAGGCCGTTTTCCTTGCTTTCCATCAGATCTACCCCTACTATCTTCCCTTGCACTGCATTTTTTGCCTTTATGCAAATGTCTTCTAATTCCTTTGTTACCTTTAGTGGCTCGGCCTTGCCGCCCAGGGCCATGTTTGTCTTCCACTGCCCATCGCCAGAATAGCGGTAAATTGCTGCAACCACCTGGTCGCCTACCATGATGGCCCTGATGTCACGTGGGGGTCTGTTGACAAATTCTTCCAAGTAATACACCTGGTAAATTGGATGCATCACTTCCCTTGTCTCCATTATTCCCTCTGCAGAATCGCGGTCATTTAACAAAGCAATCATCCTTCCCCAACTTCCGACAGTGGGCTTGAGAACCATCGGGTATCCTCTTTTTTCTAAAACCTCCAGTGCGGTTTTCTCGGAGAATGCAACTGCACTAAATGGCGTCGGAATTCCATTTTTTACCAGGAGCATGTGGGTGAAGAGCTTATTTCCAGCAAATATGCTGGTGTTCAGGCTGTTGATCACGTTGACTCCTTTTCCCTCAAGTGCAGCAGTAGAGTGTAGGCTACGATAATAACTGACACATCTCTGTATGGCAGTGCCGTATCTCTCTTCGGTCTTGTCTAAATTAATGGATAAACTCTTACAATCAACCATCTTTGCATCGATGTCTTTTTTCTTTGCGGCATCAAACAGAGCTTTTTCTTCCCACCTGATGGTATCGTAGAGTATCGATAGACCCGAGCTCACTGGCCCCAGTCCTCACCAACAGTTTGTGCTGGTTTTAACTCAAAGCCTGAGGATCCTTTGGATAACTCAAAACTTGCACCACAGTCTGGACAAGTTACAATCTCTCCCTCCATAGAGTCTTTTGGAGGATTGATGTCGGCGTCACATTCTAAACATTTCATATTACTTACCTGTCTTTACCTTAACTTGGGTGTCATTAATTATCTTTCTTTCAAGCCTGTCATCAAGCGGTATCTCAAGCAAGTCCCCCATCCTTAGATTCTTGAGTCCTGCTGCCACCTTCTTTGCATGCTCCTCGTCTTGGTCAAGGCCTAGGATAGACATGAGGTATGCGGCACCGTTCTTGCCTGCAAGCTCGCCAAATACGATTTTTCTCCTGTTGCCTACCACCTTTGGCTCAATTGGCTCATAGGCTGCAGGGTTTCTAAGAATTGCAGCCAGGTGGGTTCCTGCCTTGTGCTTGTATGCAGTTGCGCCAACAATTGGTTTGGAGTCATACGGGACAATCTCTGTGTACTGCTCAATCAGTCTTGACAGGTCCATCAGCATGTCCAGTCTAAAATTATTTGGAGACCTGTAAAGATAAGTGAGCGCCACTGCAGTCTCTGCAAGAGCAGGTATTCCAGTCCTTTCACCTATGCCATCTATAGTGGTGTGAATCTGATCAGCTCCTGCATCGCATCCTGCAAGTGCATTAGATAGCGCAAGCCCGATGTCATTGTGGCAGTGCACATCAAGCGGGGTCTTTATTTTATCGCGAACTGTCTTTACTAGATTGTACATGCCGCTTGGCCGCATTATTCCAACAGTATCAGGTATGCTGATTCTGTCAACACCTGCATCTGAAATCTCTTTGCAAACCTTGAGGAGAAATTCTGGGTCTGCTCTGCTGCCATCTTCAACTGTGAATCGCATCTTAAATCCATGTGATTTTGCATACTCGACAGTCTCCACTGCTCTTCGCAATGCCTCCTCTCTTGTTATTCTCAGCTTGTCTTTCATGTGGATGTCAGATATTCCAAGATAGGTTGCCATCCATGTGGCATCGCACTCTATCGCAATATCAACATCTTCCTTTAGGGCACGCACATGAGCTACGATATCTGCCTTGAGTCCCTGCTTGATTATTGTCTTGGTGGCTTCTTTGTGATCTGGTGATACAACTGGTGAAATCTCGATCTGGTCAACGCCAAAATAGTCTAGCATCCATGCAATCTGGATTCTCTGCTTGTTGGAAAACGTAACACCTGGGTGCTGTTCTCCTTCTCTCAGAGTACTGTCAAGGATGTGAATCTTCTTTTGCTCTGATCCCATCTCGTTGTACTTGTATGCATAATAATTCGGATCGTCCATTGCTGATCTAGTATCAAAATTTTGCAAATATAAACATATTCGTACAGATTTCGGCTAGTTTTGTAGCTTTTGTAACGGTTTTCGTTAATGAATCAAATTTGGAGCCGAACTTCGTTTTATGATACAGTTCTCAGTATGATTACAGTATTTGTGTCAAAAACGCCAGGAATCTTGCGCAGCGCATCTATGCATGCATTGATCTCCGTAATGTTTGGCGCTCTTATGACTGTGGCAATGTCATACTGGCCAGTTATCTCATAAACGGTATGTACCCCTTGCAGTTTTGAGAGTCGTGCTGAAACCTTTGAAGTGTCAGTTGAAGAATCAACAGATATCAAAATTATTGCGCTAGTTGAGTTTCTATCGCCAGTCTCTATTGTGAATTTTTTTATCGTGCCGCCGTCTAGTAGGTTCTTCACTCTTCTTCTTACTGCAGATTCGGAGAGTCCGATCTTTTCACCAATGTCTACAAAAGATTGTCTAGAGTCCTTCTTTAGCATCTCAATTATTGTTTCGTCTATCTTGTCTCTAGACATTTCTTCTTTGTACCTCTTTTGTTAGTATGAGATCAAGAGTTTCTAAAGCTTTGTTTATGTCAGACTCTGAAATCACAAGAGGAGGCAACAGTCTCAGTATGTTTTTTCCTGAATAAAGCAGCAGTAAATTGTTTGCAATTCCATCAAAGAGGATGTCTTTTACTTCAAACTTCATTTCCACGCCAATCATTAGTCCCTTGCCTCGTATTTCACGAATTATTTTGTGTTTTTCTTTTAGTCTTTCCAGTCCTTCCCGGAAAATCTTTCCCATCTTGGCAGCATTTTCAACCAAGCCATCTTCTGTCAAGGCCTCAATTGCAGCTATTCCTGCAGCACATGAAAGAGGGTTACCGCCAAAGGTTGACGACTGTTCGCCTTTTCCAATGCATGCAAGAATATCTGGTTTTACAAGAGTCGCGCCCATTGGCACGCCTCCTGCAATTCCCTTTGCAAGGCACATGATGTCAGGCGTTGTATCCCAGTGCTGGCTTGCCCACATCTTTCCAGTCCTTCCAAGGCCTGCTTGGATCTCATCAAATATCAAAACAATTCCTTTCTCATTGCATGTCTTTCTTACTTCTTGCAAGAAACCGTCTGGTGCCACATGAATTCCGCTTTCTCCTTGGATTGGCTCCAGTATGATGAGCGCAGTGTCGGGGGTTATTGCAGATTTTAGCGCCTCGATATCCCCAAACGGCGTGAAGGCCACGTTGCTTAGAAGTGGCTCAAAGGACTTGCGGTATTTTGGATTAAACGTAATTGATAGTGAGCCAAACGACTTGCCGTGGTAAGAACCATTCATTGCAATCATTCCCTTTTTGCCTGTGAACTTGCGAGCAAATTTTATTGCGGCCTCTACCGCTTCTGTTCCGCTGTTGTTAAGATATACCTGGCCAAGGCCCGGGGGTGAAATCTTGATGAGTTTTTCAAGAAACTCTTCTCGCGTCTTGTTGTAAAGTGAACTGTGAACAGTAATTATTTTGTCAAGCTGTGCCTTTAGCGCCTTTACTACGCGAGGATTGCAGTGGCCAACAAGGGCAACGCCATATCCTCCCATGCAATCAAGATACTCTTTTCCGTTTGTGTCCCATACACGAACCCCCAGTCCTCGCTCTATTGTTACGGGAAATCTCTGGTAAATATTTCCCATGAATTGATCTTCTGTCATTTTGTTATCACCGTACAGTTGTCGTTATCAATGGCTCTTGATATTGGGTTTTCCCTCTGACCGCTTGCAACTAGTGCCTGCTTTACGCCCATCTCTATTGCTTCTGTAGCAGCCAGTATCTTCTTTTCCATGCCAAATCCTATCTTTGGAAGCATCGCCTTGGCTTGGTCAAGCGATAACCTTGTTACTAGTTTGGCGTCCATCAAGAGGCCGTCTACATCAGTAAGAAACAGAATCTTGTCTGACTGCATCTTGCCTGCAACATACGCTGCTGCCCTGTCACCGTCAACGTTTAGAAAGTCAAACTCTTCACTTGTGGCAATAGGCGAGATTACCGGGACATATCCATGATCCAAGATTATTTTGATGAGGCCGGTGTTGACCTCACGTATCTTTCCTGTGTATCCGCCATCAATTACCATCTTTCTTCCTTTCTCATTTATGACAATTAGCTTCTTTTTTCTCTCAGCCTGAATTATCTTGCCATCAATGCCTGAAAGGCCTACTGCATTGATCCCATTTTTCTGCAGCATTCCTACAATCATCTTGTTTATCTTTCCTGACATTACCATGGTAAAAATTTCTGCAGTCTCCTTGTCAGTATATCTACTCTTGATGCCTCCAGGCGAGACTATGAACTTTTGCTCCTTGCCAAGAGCTTCTGAAATCCTTGTTACTTCCTTGCCCCCGCCATGGACAAGAATTATCTTTTCCTGCTCTGATACTTTTTTCAGGTCTGATATCGTGGAGGGATGAAGCCCATCTACCACGCTTCCACCTATTTTTATTGTAATCATTTTTTCACACAGGAGTTAGCGGAGAATATGCCAGACCTTCCATCTCGTTGAATCCTGACATTACGTTCATGTTTTGTATGGCAGAGCCTGCTGCGCCTTTCATTAGATTGTCTGATGCTGATAATACCACTAGTCTGTTATTGTCTTCATCAATGTCAAATCCCACATCGCAAAAGTTTGAGCCTACCACAAACTTTGGATCAGGAAACTTGTAGAATCCTTTCTTGTCGCGAATTAGTCTGATGAATCTCTCATTTTGATACTGCTCACGGTATATCTTCCATATGTCCATCTCTGTTACTTGTTTTGTGAGAAATGTGTGGTTTGTACACAAAATTCCCCTGACAATGTCTACTGCATGTGGGCTCATTGATACCTTGATCTTTTTTCCAGCTGCTTGGCTTAGCTCTTGCTCAATCTCACCTGTGTGTCTGTGCTTTGCTGGCTTGTATGGCCTGATAACGCCTGACCTCATCGCATGGTGAGTTCCTGCCTCAGAGCCTGCTCCCGCTCCAGAAGAGCCTATCTTGGAATCTACTATGATGTGTTCTGTATCTATGATTCCTTTCTTTACCAGTGGATATAATGCAAGAATTGATGTGACTGCCATGCACCCTGGGCATGATACAAGCTGCGCCTTTTTGATCTCTTCTCTGTGAAGTTCTGGAACGCCAAACACTGACTTTGGAAGATAGTCTGGATGTGGGTGTTGCCAGCCATACCACTTGTCATAGTCTGGGGCATTGTGTAACCTATAGTCTGCACTCAGATCAATTACTTTCATTCCTCTGTCATACAACTCTTTTACAATGTCAACTGCCGTCCCATGCGGTACCGAAGTAAATACCAAGTCGCACTTGTCTGACAACTTGTCATAATTTAGTTCCGAAAAAGTTAGATCAGTGAATCCCTTGAGACTTGGTTGAACCCTGGAGATGTATTCTCCAACATGCTGTCTTGAAGTTACTGCCGCGATCTCAACCTTTGGGTGACTAACAAGTAGTCTGAGGATCTCTCCACCAACATATCCTGATGCACCTATTACCCCTATTCTCATAAGTGATCTCCTAGCATAACATGGTATAATTTAAACTCTAAAATTTTCTAAATTCTATTTTATTTGACAGCTGAATTAACTGCATACTCTATCATTTCTTTTGGGATGTTGCATTTTGCAACTTTTGCCAGTCCCTTAAACTCTACAGTGTTGTTGACTTCGTGAACCACAAGTCCTCTTTTCTCATCTTCCATTACGTCAATTCCGAGAATTCCTCCACCTACAGCCTTTGACGCTTTCATGCAAACATCTTCGAGTTCTTTGGTTATCTCGCAAGGAATCGGCTCTGCGCCAAGAGCAATATTTGTCTTAAACCCACCAGTTGAAGTTCTGTACATTGCAGCTATTACCTGATCTCCTACAGCAATTACGCGTATGTCTCTTGGTGGCCTCTTTATTGACTCTTGCAGATAAAATATTCTATCAAGCGGACCGTCGGTTATCTCTCTTACCTCTAAAATTGCATCAACTGTCTCCCTGTCCTTTAGTAGCATCACACCCCTTCCCCAACTTCCTATGATTGGCTTTATGACAAGCGGATATCCTTGCTTGTCAAGTGTCTCAACTGCCGACTCGGATGAAAATGAAAAGAAAGTCTTCGGAGTGGGAACATTGTGTTTCTTTAGCAGTAGCGACGTCAACATCTTGTTTCCACAATTATTGGCAACCTCAAACCTGTTCAATACTGGAACATCAAGAAACTCCAGACATGCTGTAAAATGCAGGCCACGAAAATAACTGACGCATCTTTCAAGCACCACGTCACCAAAATCAAAATCGCTTTTTTTGCTTTCTGTACTTATGTTTGTTATCTTTGCATCTATCATCTTTGTATCATGTCCAAGCTCGATTGCTTTTTGTTCTAGCATTTTTTCCTCTAGCCTTATTCTATCGAACACGACACGTAACTTGGGCATTTACTCTCCCCAATCTTCGCCTACTTTCTCAGCATGCTTTAATTCGCACACGCTACCGTTCTTTGAAGCAATCTCAAAATCTGCCCCGCAATCAGGACAAGACACTATCTCTCCAACACTTGCGTCATCTGGAATTTTTAAATTTGCATCACACTCTGGGCAATTCATTCTTTGATCTCTCACCTCTTTTTTAGTAATTTATTAGCTTCTGTTGATTGCAGTCCCCACAATTCTACAAATCCCTTTGCAAGAGTCTGGTCGAAAGTGGAACCTGAACCATATGTTGCCAAGTCATGGCTATACAATGAATAATCTGATTTTCTCCCAACAACTCTAAGACTTCCTTTGAACATTTTGAGCTTTACAGTTCCGTTAACTCTTTTTTGGGACGCATTGATAAACATATCTAAATCTGTTTTCAGAGGGTCTTGCCAAAGTCCGGAATATGCCAGCCATGACCATTCGGAATCAACCATTGCTTTGAACTTTAATTCGTGTTTTGTGAGAACCATTTTTTCTAGGTCGCTGTGCGCCTCAATTAGGCACAGAGCGGCCGGCGTTTCATATACCTCCCGAGATTTTATTCCAACTACTCGATCTTCGATGTGATCTACTATTCCAATGCCTGATGCTCCGGCCTTTTTGTTGATGTACTCGATCAATTCAATTGGCTTTAGACTTTTGCCATCTACTTTCACAGGAACTCCCTGGCTGAACTTGATCTCCAAGTATTGTGGTCTGTCTGGCAGGTTCCGGGTCTTGACCCAGATGAATGCGTCATCTGGAGGCTCTGAATATGCATCTTCCAGCTCTCCGCCCTCAATTGCGCGTCCCCATAGGTTTTGGTCTATGCTGAACCTTTTTGCTGCAGCATCAATCTGTATTCCATGTTTTTTTGCAAATTTTAATTCTACATCGCGAGTAAGGTTGAGATCTCTGATGGGAGCTATGATTGGCAGAGTAGAGCCTGATCGCATGGTTACATCAAATCGAACCTGGTCATTTCCTTTTCCAGTACAGCCGTGGGCAAGCGCCTCCGCATTTTCTTTTTTGGCAATCTCTACAACTTTTTGCGCAATAAGTGGCCGTGCAAGAGCAGTTGCAAGACAATATTTCTTTTGGTATAGAGCATTTGCTTTGATTGACGGCAAAATGAAATCATTTACAAACTCACTTCTTGCATCAATGTTATAGTGCCTTATCACTCCGAGTTTTTTTGCCTTGGATGCAATCTTTTTCAGGTCATCACCCTGTCCAACATCAACTGTGATGGTAACAACATCCAATCCGTGTTTTTCTTGTAGATATTTTACAACGACGGATGTATCCAATCCGCCAGAGAAAGCTAAAACTGCTTTTCCTTTCATTGAGGTTTTCTGTGATCAGATTTTAGCATTTATCTTTTATGATCCTCAGTCTAGTCTTGTTTGATCTTGTTAAAAAGTTACAAATTATTTTTCTAATCCATGAGACAAACCAAATTAGTCCAAGCTAAAATTCGAACACTATTTAACCGTAATATTATAACGCTGTTATATGAAAATTCCACCCCTTGCGGGCACATCACAGTATGTGGTATCGCAAAGATTGGGAAGGAGATTGTAACCAATGACAAAACTTCAGGCAAAAAACATTGTAAAACACTTTGATCACAATGGTAACATGGTGCCTGCCTTGGATGGAATTAATCTGAATGTGGATGAAGGTGATTTTGTTTGCTTGGTTGGCCCATCTGGATGTGGAAAAACCACATTTTTGGATATTATTGCAGGTTTAGAAAAACCCGATTCTGGCGAAGTTCTTCTCAATGGAAAGTCGATATCTACCCCCGGCCCTGACAGAACAATGGTCTTTCAGGAAGGAGCACTCTTTCCATGGCTTAAAGTGGTTGATAATGTGGAGTTTGGTCTAAAAATTGCAGGCATTCCAAAGAACCAACGCAGGCAAATATCTGAAAGGTATCTGGACATGATGCAACTTAAAAAATTCTCGCAATCATACATTTACCAGTTATCAACTGGCATGAAACAAAGAGTAGCAATTGCTAGAGCATTAGCACTGGATCCGGAAATACTGCTCATGGATGAACCATTTGCCGCGCTGGATTCGCAAACAAGAGATTTGTTATTAGTTGAATTACAATTAATTTGGGAAAGGACCAAAAAAACCATTATTTTTGTCACTCACAATATTGCAGAATCTGTGGTATTGGGAAATCGTGTTGCCATATTCAAACATAGACCATCAAAAATTAAAAAAGAAATTGTAATCGATTATAGAAGACCAAGATTGGCAGAAGATGAAAACCTCTTAAAATATCAACATGAGATAATTCAAGAGCTCAAAAGTGAAATGATAGAACAAAAGAAAGTTGGTGATTACAATTGAAAAGAAAATTAATTGTAAATAGAGTTGTTTTTTATGTTGGAATTGTTGCAGTCTGGCAACTAGTTTTTTCTTTACACCTTGCACCAGAACAAGTGGTGCCTTCGCCATCTGAAGTGGGAAACGCATTGGCAAAGGGGTTCTATAATGGAAGTCTACTGTATGGTATAGGAACAAGCCTATGGCGATTATCTATCGGACTTGCAATTGCCATATCTGCTGGTATATCGCTTGGCATATTTATTGCCAGATTTGAGACAATAAACCAAACGATGGGTTCGTTTCTCCTAGGTTTGCAATCTATACCATCTGTTGCATGGGTGCCGTTGGCTTTTTTGTGGTTTGGTAAAACTGATGCAGGTGTGATATTTGTCACATTGATAAGTGCTTTATTTGCTGTAGCTATGAACACTCACTCTGGAATAAAAAACGTGCCACCTTCATTCATATCTGCTGGGAAAAATATGGGTGCTAGTGGAATGCAACTCATAACAAATGTAATACTACCTGCTTCATTTCCACATTTGATTTCTGGCTTCAAACAGGGATGGGCGTATGCATGGCGGGGGGTCATATCTGCAGAAGTAATCTTTGCTGTATTGGGATTGGGTTCCTTGATGAATATTGGTAGCAAAACAAATGACATCTCACAAGTAATAGCTGTTTTGATTGTAATAATGCTAATCGGAATTTTAGTGGACGTATTTGTATTCAAAAGACTTGAAAAATCTGTCATGTCACGATGGGGACCATCAGCATAAATGATAAGTCAATTAAGATTCTTCAATACGTGTAGCGCTCCCTTGAAATCATTTGGAGAACTTAAAAGTACATCGCCTGCAATTTTATGAACTTTTTTTATAAATCCTGTCATGTCCTTGTTATATCCTGACCAGTCAAGGTTGAGCATCTGTGCAGATTTTTGGTTGAGCTCTGATGCCAGCAGTATACACGGTATTATCCTAAATCCTTGCGGCTTTAGCTTGTCCACTATCCTTGTTACCTGATCAATGGAACTTATGACCTGGGTGACAAACCCCTTTGGTTGTGCCTCTACCTTTTTGTGAACCTTGTCAAAGTTGGGGTTGCTTGATATTGAGAGATAAAGGTCAATTTTTTCTCCAAAACCCTGCTCGTTGAACTGTTTTACAACCTCGCTTGGGACCAGCCTGGAATCTTTTGGGCCTGTGGGCGGCGGGTCTCCCTTGACTAGCAGTATGCCATTCAAGTTCAAAAGTATTGCATCGCAGACGGTTTGTGTTATGGATGTATGGTTTCTGTCCCTCACTCTAATACTTGCAGAGATCTTTATCTTGTCAATGGAATTTTTAATGAAAAATCCTGCCGTTATGGGAGATATCCTTGGGATGCCAAGGACCGAGTCTGTCACATGTATGCTATCGCAGACCTTTCCTATCTCGACTGATTTTGATTTGAACCTGTCAACAGATTCCTGTAGCTCACTGTGAGAAAGTATTCTGTCCTGTATTACCTTGGGTGGGTTTAACTCGTAAATTATTGTCATAAAAGAGTGTCACGGCTACTTGATTATAACCTTTGAAGGCGGTTAACAGGTGACAAAACAAAAGAAAATTAATACATTGAAAACCAGCATCACTTACTGTTGACAACAAAAATTCCTCTTGTAGAACTGATGAAGCAAAAGATAGTGCTCTTTGATGGGGCCATGGGAACAGAGATTCAAAAATTAAATCCAAACCCAGAAGATTTTCCAGATGGCAAGGACGGATTCAACGATGGTCTGTCTTTTACAAGACCTGAATGGATAAAAAATATACACAGAAACTATCTCAAGGCAGGAGCAGACTGCATCGAGACTAACACATTTGGTTCAAACAAGCTCAAGCTTGAGGAGTATGGTTATGGCGATAAAACATTAGAGTTTAACAAAAAAATTGCAGAGCTTGCAGTTGATATCACAAAAGAGTTTTCCGATAAAACAAGATATGTAATCGGTTCCATGGGTCCAACTGGATTTTTACCAAGCTCAAATGATCCCTCACTTGGACAAATACCGCTTGAAAAGATAAGGGAGGCGTTTGAGATCCAAGCAGAGGGCCTCATCTTGGGTGGGGTGGACGCATTGCTAATTGAGACAAGCCAAGACATTTTGGAAGTAAAGATGGCAATAGAGGCATGTCATGATGCAATGAAAAAGACAGGAAAGAAAGTTCCTATAATTGCAAATGTAACACTAGACAAGTATGGCAAGATGTTGCTTGGAACAAATATTCAGGCAGCATATACAACTGTATCAGACATGGGAATAGATGCGTTTGGACTAAACTGTTCCACCGGACCTGTTGAGATGACCCCGAGCATTCAGTGGCTAAACGAACAAAACGATTTGCCGCTACTTGTTGTCCCAAATGCGGGAATGCCAGAGAACCAGGGGGGAAGGGCGGTCTACAAGATGACGCCTGAAGACATGGCCAAAGTAGTAAGGGATTTTCTGTCTCAATATGACAGAGTCCGAATAATAGGTGGCTGCTGTGGTACCAATACTGAACATATAGCACTCTTAAGAAAAATAATTGATGAAAAGCAATCAGAAAATAAGCGCTAGGTATTTAGAAAAAGCGATTGAGAATGATTACAATGAAAGATCCTAGAGTAAGTTCGGCGCTAAAGGCAGTAGAGCTAAGGCAAGACCCTGCTCCAATGATTATAGGGGAGAGACTCAATGCGCAAGGATCAAAAAAGGCCAAGGAATGTGTCCTAAATGGCAATTTGGAGGAGTTGGTGAAAATTGCCAGGGACCAGGTAGATGATGGTGCACACTGTCTTGATGTGTGTGTTGCCACAACAGAGCGC
The DNA here is from genome assembly GCA_050749405.1 of Nitrosotalea sp. Taxonomy (GTDB): domain Archaea; phylum Thermoproteota; class Nitrososphaeria; order Nitrososphaerales; family Nitrosopumilaceae; genus Nitrosotalea. The sequence continues at coordinate 36,335 of JBOGRD010000005.1, read as the reverse complement.
TCAGATGAACTTGAGTTTATGAAAAAACTTGTAAAGTCACTCAGCCTTGAAATCGAAGCCCCACTTGTGATAGATTCTACCGAGCCCAAAGTAATCGCATCCGCACTAGAACAGATTCCTGGAAAACCAATCATCAACTCGATTAATCTGGAAGGGGATGGAAGTAGGTTTCATTCGCTAGCTCCTTTGATGGTGCAGTATGGCGTTCCGGCAATTGCCATGTGCATTGGGCCTAAAGGGATGGCAAAGACTCCGCAGGAGAAACTTGAAACAGCAGAACTTCTTATTGAAACAGGAAAAAAATATGGACTGCAAGAACAACACTTTATTTTTGACGTTCTTACTTTTACGCTAGCTACTGGTGAGGCAGAATTTCTTGATGCCGGAAAAAATACCCTGGAAGGAATCAGCCTGGTCAAGAAAAGATTTCCAAATTCGTTTACAACCCTTGGGCTAAGCAACATAAGCTTTGGCCTGGCTCCAAGGGCAAGAAAGATGCTAAACGCTGTATTTCTGTATCACGCCGTAAAAGCAGGTCTTGATACTGTAATAATAAACCCAAAAGACATTATTCCATACACGGAAATAGACGAGAAGGAAAGGCGCGTTGCAGAGGATCTGATATTTAACAAGCACCCAAATGCCCTTGCAGAGTTTATCACGTATTTTGAGGCAACAAAAGGCACAACTCGGCTTGCGGCAAAGAAGGCTGAGGTAGACCACTCATGGCCTGCAGGCAAACGCTCCAACTTTAGAATAGTGAACAGGCTTCGTGACGGCATAGAAAGAGACGTTGTAAGTGCGATATACGAAAAGATTTCAGGTGAACATGGCATCTCTGAGAAGGAAGGGATGATGACGATTGATGCACCAAAGGAGGTTACCCATCAAGCTGCAATCAAGACACTAAATGATGATCTATTGCCTGCAATGAAGGAGGTGGGTGACAAGTTTGGTGCAGGAGAGCTCATCTTGCCATTTGTGTTAAAATCTGCAGAATGCATGAAGGCAGCAGTTGCGGAACTTGAAAAATATCTTCTAAAGGAAAAAGGCAGCACCAAAGGAAAACTTGTCTTGGGCACAGTTTACGGTGACGTTCATGACATTGGAAAGAACCTAGTCAAGACAATTTTTGAGAACAACGGATACACTGTATATGATCTAGGAAAGCAGGTTCCAATGCAAAAGTTTCTTGAAAAGATTGAAGAGGTAAAGGCAGATGCGATAGGCCTGTCGGCACTCTTGGTATCAACATCAAAGCAGATGCAGTTCTTCGTAGAGCATGCAAGAAAAAACAACATGCAAATTCCAGTGCTGTGTGGTGGAGCTGCAATTAACAGCAACTACATAAACCGTATTGCAAAAGACGGTGGCATATACAAGCCGGGAGTATTTTACTGCAAAACAATGTTTGACGGTCTCAAGACAATGGACAATCTTGTATCAGAAGAGAAACTAAAGTTTGTAGAGCAATGGCAGCAAAGAATTGAGAAATGGACTGAGACCATAATAAAAAAACCAGAAGGACAGAAACTAGAGCGCAGCAAGATAATGCCAGTCACTCCTCCAGTACCACCCCATCTCAATAAAGCAATAAGATTTGAGCCAAGTGACATCGACCTAAATGAAGTGTGGAAATTCCTTGACAGAAAATCGCTTTTTGTCCTATCGTGGGGTCTGAGAGGCAAGTCTGCCAAAGAGTCGGAGGCAGAACATGAATTACTTCTTGAAGAATGGAAGAAAAAAATTATTGCTCAAAAATTGTTTGAGCCAAGGGCAGTGTATGGATATTTCAAGTGTCATGGAAAAGATGGAAACCTAACTGTGGAGCATCCAAACGGAGAAAAACTTGTATTTGAATTTCCACGTTCGTCTAGAGAAAAACACCTGTGCCTTGCTGATTATTTTGGGCAGGAAGATGTAGTTGCCTTTCAAGCAGTAACAGTGGGAAACAAGGCCTCTGAGACAATAGAACAATGGAACAAAGAAGACAAGTACACTGACGCATATTATCTACATGGCCTAGCTGTTGAAACAGCGGAAGCGATGGCTGCATGGATAAACCAAAAAATAAAAGATGATCTAAAGATTGGCAACAAGCGCGGGTTAAGATACAGCTGGGGCTATCCAAGCTGTCCTGATGTATCCCAGCACTATATTGTTTGGAAGCTGCTGGAGCCAGAAAAGTCCGGCATGACACTAACAGAATCAGGGCAGATAGTGCCAGAACAATCAACTGCTGCCATTGTTGTACACCATCCAGACGCTGAATATTTTGCACTTTGATCACAACAGAAAATAACAAACCGTAACATTACTACCATGTTGGAACTGGAAAAAATAAAGAACGCACTGTCAAGCTCTATATCGGCACAAGTTCAAGACAGCAAGAACGCAAAACTTGCCGCAGTACTCGTCGTGATTTATGGCAAGGAGCCTTCTGTAATAATGACCGAGCGGGCAAAAACCATGGACTACCATGCAAGCGAGATATCCTTTCCTGGAGGAAGATGGGAAAGAAATGATGCAGATCTACTTGCTACTGCCATACGGGAGACCAGGGAGGAAATAGGAGTTGAAATATCACATAATCAAGTCATAGGACAGCTCAGGCCGGTTACAACACTAAATTCAGGCTTTGTTATTGCTCCATTTATTACAATCTTGGAAAAAATCCCGCTGATAAGTACCACCTCTGAGATAGAATCCATCTTGCAAATCCCCCTGATTTCACTTTTAAAAACTATGGACGAAGACAAAGATCCAGCCCACAAATCTATCCAGGAGATGTACACCTTCAAATTTCAAAATCATCTGATATGGGGAGCTTCTGCTAGGATGCTAAACCAGATTGCCAGTGCATTGTCGGCAAATGGTTTATTGTAATATTTTCGAGATTCATTTAAAAAGAGGTCAGGATTTTCAAACGTTCATGGGTGCCAACAAGTCAACTCCAAGGAAGATAAGGTTGATGAGCAAACTGAAGCAAAACGAAGCCGTTCCAGCTTGGATAATAGTTAAGACAAAACGTAGAGTGAGAACAAATCCAAAGAGGAGACAGTGGCGCAAAACTGACGTGGGGGTTGGTTAGTCTTGTCCGAGGAAACATTAGAGAGGATTTATACCATTAATTTAGGGAAGGTGCTGCTTTCTCCAAACAATCGGAGAGCAAAGCGAGCAATAAACATGATACGATCATTTGCCGTAAAGCACATGAAATCTGAAAACGTGAAAATTGAGGAAGATGTCAGTCACTTGGTATGGGAGCGCGGAATTAGACACCCTCCAAGAAAGATAAGAGTCAAGATATCAAAAGATGATGATGGCGCCATCATAGTTTCAAAATATCAGGAAGAAAAGAAGGCAGGTGAAGAAAAACCAAAGAAAGATGAAAAGAAGGAGACAAAGTCAAAAGAAAAGAAAGAAGAGAAAAAAATAGTGGAAGAAAAACCAAAACCTGAAGAAAAGAAAATTGAAGAAAAACCAAAGAAAGAAGAACCTAAGGAAGAAAAGAAAGCCGAGGAAAAACCAAAGACAAAGAAGGAAGAGAAAAAAATAGTGGAAGAGAAAAAACCTGAAGAAAAGAAAATTGAAGAAAAACCAAAGAAAGAAGAGCCTAAGGAAGAAAAGAAACCTTCAGAAACTAAATCTGAAAAGAAATCAAAAGAATAAATTTATTCTATCTGTTCTAAATCCAAGTCAATTTTTACGCTGGCATCTGGCTCGTCCCAGTCAAGGACACTTTCTTTTGGAATCATTCCGAGAGGATCGTACTTGTCAAAACGAGTCTCGCCCTCTATTGAGGTTAACAAAACAACCTTGGATCTTTCTCCATTTGAGACAGACAAGCTGACTCGTGTGCCGTCGTTGCTAAATATGCCGCTGACGGTGCTTACCATTGAATTTAGGACACCTATTGGCACTTTGTTACCGCCTATTACGTAGAGTAGCGCACTCTTGATGTTGTTTGGAGGCGAGTCTTCGTAAAGCATCTTGATTGAATCTCTAAGTGACGTTTCAATATCTGGTATGTCTTTGCTTGTAGACAGAATGTTTGTCTTAAGGGGCAAAGATGATTTTTTCAGGGTGGAGACAACATGCATCAAGGCTCCATTTGTGATTTCATTGCAGGAATCAGGTGTCAGGTCAGGATTACTGTCAAGCAAAGCGTCATTATCGATAATTATTGTACAATCAGAATTTGCCTTCAGTCTCTTCAATGAAACACCTGAGAAGAAGATCCTGTCTTTTTCAAACTTGAACGGCATTATTCCAAAGGAAAGTATGCTCTTGCCTAGTTCTTTGCCAATCTGAGACACCACTGGAGCCAAAGCTGCGCCAGACTTGCCTGCCAAGTTGGCTACAATCATGATGGTGGAATAGGATTCCATCTTCTGGGCAATTGAGCCTCTTGCTCCAAACGACGTGCCTCTGATAAGATATGCTGAAGGATTAAGGACAGGATTGGTATTTATCAAAATCTTGGGCAAGTCGCAGTTTAGGTCGTCTGGGTCGTGGCTTATTAGGAGACAATCACAACCAAGTCCTCCTTTGATGCTTGTAGCTAATCTGCAGCCTGCTCCGCCCAATCCCACAACTAGTATTGGATCTTGCATTTGAAATTCCATGACTCTCTCTTGCTTGCAAAAATGATTAAAAAACTTTGTTGCTTAGTTTTGATCCAAAGTTCAATCTAAAAAATTTAACTTGCAATCCGGCCATAAAGGCCATGTTTTGTGGCCCTTGTTACCTCAACTTTTACCCTCTGGCCAAGCCTGACCTTTTCTTGTACAATAACTGGCTTGTATGCATAATTGCGGCCCTTTATGGTATCATCTGAGATCTCATCGAACAAGACATCACCTTTCCAACCCACCCATTCTTGGTTTCTCTCTTGGGATATCTTGTTTACCATCTCAAAAATTTTTTTGCTTCGTCGCATTATCTCTGAGACACTTATCTGGTCCATCAAAGCGGCCTTTGTTCCAGGTCTTGCGCTATACCTTGAGAGGTTGATGATATCTGGCCTGGTCTCTTGTATCATGCCAAGTGTCTGCTCAAAATCTTCCTCGGTCTCTGTTGGAAATCCCACAATGATATCTGTGGAGACTGTAAACTCCTCAAACTTCTTCCTAAATGCCGCACTTGACTTTCTAAATACCTCTGCGGTATGACCGCGCTTCATGTCCTTTAGGACTTGGTTGCTTCCACTCTGAACGGGAATGTGAAGGAACTTGAAGATCTTGGGGCTTTCAAATGATTCTAGCAGGTCCTCACGTATTCTTGACATGTACATTGGATTCATCATGCCTACACGAATCATAAAATCATGCTCTATCTCTGATACGGCATTTACTAGACTTGGAAGGTCTGTTCCAATGTCAAAACCATAACAACCATTGTCAGTAGATGTCAGCCATACCTCGCTGCACCCGTCATCGATCTCTTGTCTTATCTGCCTTACAATGTCTCCTATCCTAAAACTGTGGATATCTCCTTTTGATAGCTTTGTCTGGCAAAAAGTACACTCGCTCATGCATCCACTAGCTATCTCCACTATTCCAACAGCCGGGTTTAGGCGTACCTTTGGCAGTCCGACCTTTGATGTGTCAGAATCTTCAAGTTCAATTCTTTTGCTGCCCATGAGCGTGGAATCAATTACTTCCAGAGTCTTTCCAAGAGAGTTTGGCCCAAGAAGACTTGCCTTTGGACTAAATTTTTCTACAGTTGCCGTCTCTGCCTTGGGAAGGCAGCCTGCCACAACTAGCGGCTTGCTCTTTAACCGTTTTATTCTGTGGACCATCTTGTCTGCAGTTGCGTCCTTGACTGAGCAAGTAACTATGACATTAAGGTCGGCATCTGAAGGACTTTCTGCCAACGTGTGGCCGCCATTTACTACAAGCCCTGTAATCATTTCCGAGTCTGCAAAGCTTGCAGAACACCCGTATGCCTCAACCCAGATCTTTGCCATGCTATCCCAACAGAGCGCTGACTTGTTTTTCGCTCATCAGTCCCTTTGAGACTACGAGTTGTCGTATGGTCTTTCCAGTCTTGAGGGATTCCTTGTACAGGTCAGCAGAGACTAGATAGCCAAGCTTTGGTGCAAGTAATGTAACTATCACAGGACTGTTTTCGATATAGTGTTTAAGCTTCTGTTTATTTGCGTCAAGTCCTGCAACTAGGTTGCGTGAAAATATTGGCGTGAAATTCTTTAGCATGTCTGTTGATTCCAAAACTGCCTTTAACATTACAGGCATCATAACATTGAGTTCAAACTGCCCTGACTGTACTGCAAGGGCGACAGTTGTATCGTTGCCTATTATGTTAAAACATATCATATTCATGCATTCTGCAAGGGAGGGATTGACCTTTCCTGGCATGATGGAAGAGCCGGCATGAACAGCAGGTATTCCCAACTCTGATAGACCTGCAACAGGGCCAGAAGCCATTAGTCTAATGTCGTTTGAAAATCTTCCCATCTCAAGAGCTAGATTTCTCAGAGTGGATGAAATATTTGCCACCGCAAATCTGCTTTGTAGCCCGTATTGCATATCGGACTGTGGCTTGAGATGCAATTTTGAAATCTTTGCAAGCTCTGATATTGCAATAGCTCTGTATCCTTTTGGAGTATTTGCACCTGTGCCAACAGCAGTTCCGCCCAATGCTATGTATTCTAATTCTTTTTTTGCGGCAAAAATTGCATCACGTGCTTTTGCAATAGCAGTTCCGTATGCTGCAAATTCTCCTCCAAGAGTTACAGGAAGTGCATCCATTAGATGGGTTCTGCCTATTTTTTGATAGCTTGAAAACTCTCTTGCTTTTTTTGCTATTGTTTTTATAAGATCATCCAGTACAGGGATGACTTGGTTTATGTTGAAAAGTATTGCCATATGCATGGCAGTTGGAAATGTGTCATTGCTTGACTGGGACATGTTTACATGATCATTAGGATGTAAAACTTTGTCATCTCCTTTTTTTTCTCCAAGAATTTCTAAAGCTACGTTTGAAATGACTTCGTTCGTATTCATGTTAAATGCCGTGCCTGCACCAGAGTTGATTGGCTCTACAAGAAACTGTTCAAGAAATTTTCCTGCCAGTATTTTGTCGCATGCCTTGACAATGGCATTGCCACGTTTTGTATCTATTGACCCAGTCTTCATGTTGGCAACTGCAGCTGATCTTTTGATCATCACAAAGGCCATTATCAGATTAATGTGTGGCCTGAGGCCAGTTACGTGGTACTGGTTGATTGCCCTTGATGTAAATGCACCATAATATGCATCTGCGGGAATCTTTACTTCTCCTAGAGAATCTCTCTCTGTCCTATATTCCACATGCACCATACAATTAAAATTCCTAATATTCATTTTCATTTAAAAAATTACAAAAACATCTCAAATAACGATCGTAAATTCCACTTGTTTTGCTGCAAAAACCCAATAGATTAATATACTTATAAGCAAAATTCGAATTGATGAATAAACGATACAGTATACTGTCCATTGTTACAGTAGTAGCAGTGGTTGGAATTCTGTTCGGTAGCACGTATTCAAACACACAGGTAGTATCTGGTAACGCACAAAGCGTATCACCAGCTACAATTGACAAAGTGACACCACAGACAATTGATACTGTCACTGCAAAAGATGTGCAGAACGTTGGTGGTCTGGGACTAACTGTAGTAGGAGCGGATGCAATTGCGCAAGATCAAGTTGCAGCTTTAAAAGCAGCTGGTCGAACCGTTCATGAAGTTACCCTAACCGCACAAAGCGTTGATCTGCCAATTCCTGGCGGACAGATGTATCATGCCATGACCTTTAATGGCCAAGTTCCTGGTCCGACAATTAGAGTAACACAAGGCGATGTAGTCGAGGTTACACTAGTCGTACCATCAACAGAGCTGACAGGTCACAGCCTTGATAATCACGCTGGTCAAATCTCAGCAGTGCCAAACTTTTTGGCTGTGATGCCGGGTCATTCAAACACATACGCGTTCATTGCAAACTATCCAGGAGCCTTCAAGTATCACTGTGAAGGTGTAAATGTCATTGGAATGGACCAACATGTTCTTTCCGGCATGTATGGAATGGTCATTGTTGATCCACTCAATGGATATCACAAACTCCTGATAACGAGAACTGCGACACAAAACGGCAAGGTCGTACTAAACAATACTTTAGTTAGCCCAGCCGCGTACGAGTTCACTTTGCAATTCAACCAACTATACCTCAATCCAGACGGATCTTACAACCAAGCATACATGTTCTTACATAATACAACTTGGACTGTAATAAACGGCAAGCCATTTGGCTATGATCCAGTTGTAACAAAGGTATGGAAAGGTGCTGGCGGTCAAAATGAAGCTGCTCCATTAATTATACCGGTTGGTCAACACATACGATACTTCGTAGTGAACCAAGGTAACATGCCAGTATTCTTCCACATTGTGGGAGGACAGCTGGACAGAGTTACACAAGGTAACATGGTACAAGCAATGGGCACTCAGACATGGCTTATTGGCGGTTCACAAGATGCAATCGTCGATGCAGTCTATGATCAACCAGGAGCATATGTGATAGTAAATCATGACTATGCTGCAATCTTCACTGGTGCAGCTGCAGTCCAGCTAGCTCAGGCAAGTCCAGCTCCGAATCCATCGGACGCTGTACCTCCAGTATCTAGCGTACCTGGCACAAGCATTCCACAGCAGACATTTGTCCACTGTGAATGCACAAACGATCGTGCTGCTCAAATAGGAAACATGACCGGAATGTCTGGAAACATGACCGGTATGTCTGGACAATAAGTCCATTAATCCCAACTTTTTCCTTTTTTATTCTTGTGTCACACAATGATTATATTCTGTACATAGCGGTTTTCTTGCATGAGCATGAACCAAACAGTTCTCATCTGCGATCAAGTTGATAAAATATTAAATGAAATTTTGCAAAAAAATGGTTTGAAAATTACATACGAACCAGAGATTACCTCAGAACAAATAAAGGAAAAAATTGGTAACTATGAAATTGTTATAGTAAGAAGCAGGACGAAGCTAACTCAAGATCTGATTGAAAAAGCTGACAAGTGCAAAATAATTGCGCGAGTTGGCGTGGGCCTTGACAATATCGATGTTAATGCTGCAAAGGCAAAGGACATACGGGTGATCAATGCAGTCGAGGGTGCAATGAATGCAGTTGCCGAACTTGTCTTGGGACTGATGTTATCTCTTGCAAGGGCGATACCAAGAGCAGATCGAGAGATACGAAATGGCAAGTGGCTGAAGAAGGAACTGATGGGCAGCGAACTTTCTGGCAAATATCTTGGAATAGTTGGGCTAGGTAACATTGGAAAGAAACTTGCAAGGCATGCAAAGGCTCTGAACATGAATATCATAGGTTATGATGTGATTCCCATACCAGACGAGTTCTCAAGGGAAGTGGGACTAATCAAGGCAGATCTTGATACGTTGCTGTCAAGTGCAGATTACATCTCATTTCATGTACCATTTACCCCAGAAACACATCACCTTGTAAATATGCAGAGACTGTCCAAGATGAAAAAGACAACTTGTATTATCAATACATCACGGGGCGAGATAATTGATGAAGATGCCCTTTACAATGCATTAAAGGAAGGAAAGATTGCAGGCGCGGCCTTGGATGTATTTGAGAAAGAGCCTGCTGTTGGAAACAAGCTTGCCACTTTACCAAACGTAATATGTACGCCCCATATAGGAGCTCAGACAAGAGAAGCTCAGGCTTTAGCTGCAAATGTTATAGCAGAAAAGATAATAATGATTCTTCGTGGCGTAATCTAGACTTGGTACGCCTAGCACTCGCAGTGCCTGCATTATTCTTGGTATTCTCCTCATTATCTCCTGCCTTTGCTGACACGGGCTCATTTCCAGTTGCTTTTGGCAATACATATCAGATAAACTATAACGCAAATGGAGTCAAGATACAAGACATTGAACCAAATCCGACATATGAAGAACTTGTAGTGACAGTACAGGTGTCAAGCCCAAATGCATCACTTGACCTGACAATACCGCGTTCGCTACTTGATTCAAAACAAAACAATAATGATATTCCATTTATTGCAGTAGTTGACGGAACACTTGCAGATATGAAAGAAAAGACTCCGACTGTAACTACAAGAACCATATCACTACAACTCACTCCTGACAATAAACAAATTGAGATAATTGGAACATATATCGTGGCACCTGGGCCAAACGGTGGCACGGCTCCATCATTACCTTCTAGCCCTGTACCGAAAACCACGCCATTGTCTAATTCCAATGTACCTGTACCACAGGCACCCCTATCCACTGCCGCCCAAAACTTGACAACACCATCATCCATACCTGAAGCTCCGTCCAAAACACAGCCAAATATGACCCATGAAAAGACTCCCTCTCAAGAAAATATGGCAGGAAACATTGTTTTTACGATACCATATCTTCCAAACGTAACCATCAGCCTCAGTCCAATTGACTATGCAGTAATTGGGGCCATTTCTATTGTTGTAATAATTGTAATTGCAAGTACTGCAAGAAAAAGACCAAGTAAGATTGTAAAGAGCTAGACTATCATTATTTTGGATTCTAAAAGATATTGTACGGCATGTCCGAAATCGTTGTCTGAGATAGAGCTGTTTGACCACCAAAGTGCGTCATTTTTGAACCATGAGGGAATAGATGTCATGTTTTGATCGTGGTAACCATCTACATTGATGATACCTGAACTGACAAGATAAGAAATGTTTTCTCCAAACAACTTGTTAGTTGTCTGGTTCTGAACCCAAGTACTTGCTACCTCTTTGAACTGTGGGGGGATTGCAATATTTCCCGAGTCCACAAGTTGAAAGCTTGCGACAGCACTTGCTCCGGCATATTGAATCTTGACAAAATAAGTGCCAGGGGAAAAAGCTGTTTTATAAAATGGAACTGGAGCTGTAATATTTGAGAAAGGCTTTGTAATTATCATGTCAATTGGCGATGATGAATGGTTTGTCTGGTTCACAATCTCTAAGACTGCTGTATCTCCTGTAACGTTAGAGACTGTAAATGAAAAAGAAAGCCTATCGCCAAATTGGTAAACTGGCTTGCTTGTAACAATTGATATCTCAGGTGAAGCATATGATGCACCGATCAAACCAAGAAATGTTACTGCCATTGCGATTGCTAGCATTCCCACAAACTTCATAGAATATGCAATAATTCAATTTCATAATAGGGTTTTGAAGCTTGGCATGACGGGTTGTTGTAACAGATTATTAAGGGGGAATTTAGTAGTGCGGGGTATATGGTAGGTCACCAGGAACAGGTATGGCTCAAGATGTGGAAAGAAAATTCACCTGAGCTTAGAGCAAAGGCTGTGGAATGGAGAAGACAGCACGCCCTGGAAAGAATTGACAGGCCAAGCAGGTTGCAAAAGGCAAGACAACTTGGATACAAGGCAAAGCAAGGTATCGCAGTAGTACGGATGCGTGTGGGCAGAGGAAACATGCGCAAAAAGAGACCTGTTGCAGGAAGAAGGCCAAAACATCTTGGTGTACTACGAATAAAGCCAGCACTTAGCATGCAAAGGGTAGCAGAACGCAGAGTTCTGGAAAGATTTCCAAACATGAAACTTCTCGGTTCATACTATCTTTACCAAGACGGTGTCTACCTGTGGTATGAAGTTATATTGGCCGATCCATCGCACCCAAGAATATCTACAGACAGAGAAATGCGCGGCAAGATAGCTGGTTTGAAGAATTGAAGACGGCTCTTTTCTTAACGATTGTGCTTGTTCTAGGCATGTCATCGGTATTATTTTCAACACAGGCCTTCGGTCAGGCACTACACTTCCAGAATCTCAACCATCCTGGAATAAAATGGAGCTGGCCAATCAAGGCAAATCAGTATGTCTTTACAGTAAACACTACCACAAACTATGACATGCAAAATGTAACATTTAACAACAATACCAAGACATTGACATTTCTTGGCAACAGTACACATGCTGGAAATATTGCTGAAATAGAGATACCGACTAACCTTATTGGAGGAAACTATACTGTTTATCAGAACGAAACACAACTTCAACCAATCGTATTGAAGAACGCCAACCTTACTACAATAATCTTAAAGTTTAACCAAAGTGGTAATGTGAAAACTGACATAACGGGAACAACATATCTGCCAGAGTTTTCCGGAATTGCTCCGATGATAATGGTAGCATCTTTTGGAATCTTGTTTCTGACTATGCGGTACAGAAAGTTCTAGTAGAATCCGTTGTTATAGTCTTCCCACATGTTTGAGCGCGTGGTAAACTTGTTAACCTGATAAAATATTCCGCCCACTATTCCTGCTTGGTAGCACGCATACAAGTACACCTGAGAATGGGTAGGGTCGCTATGTGTTAAACTCAAGGCAATCATTGTAAAGAAAATATATGTTCCAACAAACGTGAAAATTTTACTTAGAAAACCGTCCATTCCAACTATGCGTTTAGTTGCAGCAGCCATCATGGTAATGCTTGATACTATTAGAAATGTCAGTCCTCCATTTGCCTGGACAAACTCGTTTATCCATTTTACAATCCCTTCGTTTAAAATGGAATTCTGTGGGGGATGAGCTCCTCCATGAAGTGCAAATGAAACAGACGTAAATATTGAACCCATCATGAATATGAACAAAAATATCTTGATTATTCCTCTTTTGATTGGACTTCGAGGCGCTGTAGGGGACATCACGCGTTCTGCCATCTTGACTCCATAAAGCAGGCCGATGAAAAAAGACGGAATGAACATCACGTCTAAAATGATTGGCGACTGTTTGATGGCATTGTCAATGTAAGTGCCAAATACAATGGAAACTAGTATGGAAAGCGTTGCTGCTCCGGCAAAGATGCCGATGTCAAGCCAGCTTCTTTTGTGTTTAAGCTCAAATAGGTCAGGTCCCCACTCATCCAATCTTAGATTTGTTTTACGAACTCTCATTAAAGAAGGAAATCCAAATGATTTTGCCTATTTTATCAACTCATTTCAACTTTTATTGGTGTTTACTGTATCATACCGTGCGAGTAGGGATTCCATTGATAGGAATAGGTGCAATAATCATTGCCTTTGGCATACTTTTCTTTTTACAGGGAAATTCGATTGTAGGACCACACTCGTCTTTTATGTACTCTAATCCAAAATGGATTGTAAACGGCGAAGTAATAGCTGCCGCAGGTATGGGGATTGTTGTATTTGGAGTTGGAATTAGCTTACGACGCCCAAGGTCATAGTAGACCTGACCTTCTCAATCTTTCTTATCTTCTTTGTAATCAAGTTATCCAGCTGGAGGTCAGTGCCTGCTTCTGCTTCGACAACAATGTCATAATCGCCATAGACAACTCTTGCGTCCTTGACCTTGTCCATGTGTTTTATCTTCTCCACTATCTCGCCTTCTGCGCCAAGCTCACAGCCAATCAGAATGTATGCTTTTTCCATGATATCATAACCAACTAGATCCTTAAATTCTTACTTGAAACAAACGGGATCGCTAGTTCTTGATGGAAATTTGGAAGATTGGTTCATTTGCTATGTTTTATTGTACATTTGGAATTAATTCTAGAGTTTTTAAATGGCCATATATCTAACAAGTCATATGGGACTTTTTGGCAAAGCAAAACAAAAAGACGTGAATGTGGAAAAGCTGAGGGATATATTTGACAGGTTTGAGTACCCACATCTTGAGAAACTGTGTCTTGATGTCATAAAAAAATCGCCCAATTCTCCAGAAGGTGAACACCCCGAAAGGATACAGTATCTGGAGTTCATCTGGGAGCAATACAAAAAAGGTGCGGTGACTTTTCAACAAATCGAGGATTTTGCGGTAAATCAGCAGATCATACCAAAAGATTTCTTTGATTAAACTTTTGATCTAATTGATAATTTCCAGAGTTTTGAGAACATTTGTTTTGAGATCATAGACTCGTATCAAATGATTGTTGGTGTCTGCAATGTATGACATATCTTGGTAAAACTCGACATAGCTTGGCTCGTAGTGTCCAAGAGTGTCACAGCTCGGATCATCAAGTCTGTAAATCCCAGGCATGTCATGTTTTCTCTTGGATATGCATGATATTTTCTCTTGAAATTCCGGTTTTGATGGTAATTTGACCTAATTGATATCTAGACTGGAAGAGGTATGCTGTTATCTTTTATGTTATTTGAGATGGGGTTGTGTTTGTATTCTCTTATGATGTTTACAATTTTCTTGGCAAGTGATATGGGACTAACACTCTTGTTTGCTGTAACTAAGATCACGTGATCCTCTATGGGAAAAGTAAGCATGGTGACATTTGCCCTTTCAGACATGTGATAGTTAATTGGGCCATACTGTTCGTCAAAATCTCTGCCCATGGATATTTCAAGAACACATTGCATAAACAGTACCTCGCTTGTCTTGTCAGGAAACTGCTTGGCGTATCTTGGTCTGAAAGTTCGATCTACTGGTCTTCCCAATTTGTTGATGACTGCTACCGATTGTATGTTGCTGTTAACCTCTAGAATGCTGTCGCATAATAGATCAAATTCTGTGTAATGCAGAGTCATTCTATCTTCATATCGTTAACGATGAACTTACTAAAAAATTTTTTAAGATAATGTTCTAGTGGATTGTTCTAGCGATCACAATTTTCCATGTTGACTAGACAAACTTTTAAACTATGACTGCAACCTGATAAAGATCAAAAATCTAACTTGATTGCAATTTATTTCTTAACACTTGTGAACTGGAACTAACTATTTGTTCAAAAGCCTGCCGCAACAGGATCCGATGGCTTGATTATCTCTCTTAGCAACATGGTGGCATACGAGCCCCTTGAAAGTGTGAAACTTACGTATGGTGGACTTGATGCAAAATCTCTGCAGAGCATAACCGAGTGCCTGAATCCGCCTTCTTCGCTTACTTCTTGCATCTCTTTTACAAAGAAATCCTTTGAGCTCATCTGTTCTTCGCCAAGTATCTTCGATATCTGGTAATCAAATCTACTTCTCTTTGAATATGAATAACCGACAAGAGGTATGGCTAGCTTCTGCTCTGGATCGTTTTGATATCTGCCAAGATTGTCGTCCTTGTCATAACACACGTCATCTGCTTGCGGCCCGAAGAGATTCTCGCCCATTTCGTATGCCATGCTAACAGTACGATTAAAGATAAATGACTGATATGCTTCGACAAAAAATCTTCTCAGAGAAATCGGTATGGCACGCAATGCCTTTAGTGCATCACCATGATCTATCATTTCTTTTAGGACCAGTCTTTCGATGTCCATCTGCGGAGGCACCATATCGAAAATCTTTGAATAGTTTGCTTTGTCCTTGAGTGACTCCCTTATCTTGTTGTTTTCAGGAAAATCGTACTCTGAGGTTGATGCAAGCAGGACTTCAACTGCCATGTCAAAGTTTCTCTGCAACATTGCCTTTCCTATGAGATGCGAGACTGCTCTTCTGCTCCCAAATCTCTGGTATCCGTAAAAGTTTAGGATCTTATCTTGCCTGTCAAAACCTGAAATCTTTGCAAAATCTGCATCCTCTATCTTTATCTTGAAATGATTTCCAATCATGTCCTTTTTTGTAAGAGGTTTTTGGACAAAACCAATTCTTTCAAGTGTGTACCTATTTGTTGTTATGTTTTCATGCATCCGTGAGGTATTCATGTCGCAAACAAACTGTTCAGTGGTGGCATTTGCGTCTTTTAGGCCAAGTGCCTTCAATCGCAGGCCATGTTTTTTTAATATGTCAGAGAGAGCATGGTTTGTATCGATTCCTGATTTTTTTAACCTAAAGACTGCATAGTTTCCAGACTGTAAAATCTTTGCAAGCGCCTTCTCACGCAATACTTCGGACACAAGAAACTGGTCTTGGCTGTTTCGTATCCTTCCGCCAGTACCCTGCGTATTGGTACAATAGGTGGAAATTCCAATTAAACTGTCTAGTTTTGGAACCACTTCTTTACTGTATGGTGACTGTAACGAACTGAGATACTGTCACATCCTGGTATCTTGCACCAATCACTACCTTGTAGGTACCTGAAAGTGCAAAATTATCGGCAGACAGATTTACTGATATGGTTTTTTGTTTGTCTAATGTAATCGTCTGATCAGTTGGTGTGACTCTAAGGTCCTGCGTACTTGCTGTCTGCTGTGTCAGTATCTCGACAGTACCGGTTAGTTGCTCGTTTGGATTGAGTGTAACATTTACGGTTTCGTTCTGTCCTCTATGCAATGTGACTTCTGAAGTAGGTACATTGAGGGCCAGTGGAAGTGGAACAGTTGGGTCTAGCATTCCGATGTTATTTTCAACCCATTCTGGAAACCATACCTTGTCGTGTGCAACTGTAAAGTCAAGCACCTGGGCCACTCCACAGTCTGTCTGGTTACCGCAATCCGACCAGTTGGGATTCTTTGATGGCACTAGGTACTCTACAAGAGATTGTTTTACAGGGTCAAACACTGCCAGTGAATTTGCTACTTGCTCGTTGAACCAAAGTCTTCCTTGGTCATCGAATTGATTCCAATATGGTCTTGTAATTGGAGTCTTTATCAATCCTGAAGCATTGCCATACGTCGAGATTTGTGGCGGTGGGCTGGTATATTTTGTAAATTGTTGAGACTGGGGGTCAAAACTAACAAACATGCTGCTTGCAGTATCTGTCAGCCATATCTTGCCATTGGGCCCAATTGAGATTCCATTTGGTGCAAGTACTCCTAAAGGAAGTGTATAGTTTGAGAATTGCGAAGTTTGTGGGTTATAGCTTACAAGAGCGCCTCCAAGTTGGTATGTCCACACCGTATACCAAATTTTGTTTGTAGAGTCAGCTACCACGTCGCTTGTAAAGTTATAATTGCCAGGAGAGATGATATCTGTAGCCTTCAGGTCAGGACCGGTTTGGTCTGTACTGAAAATGGCAATCTTTCTTCCCGTAAAGTCATTTATCATGATATCAGAACCATCAGGCTTTAGCATCTGAGGAAATGACTCTGATTGATTCGGAGTCTTTGGAAATATAAAACTTGAATAATTCTTCAACTGTGTGTTAAATTTCCATATCAAGTTGTGTTGTGAATCACTAAACCAAATGTTTCCGTTAGGTGTGTAGTATATTCCCCACATCATTGATTTCTCTCCTTTTTGCCATAATGGGTTGTCAAATTCATGAAATGAAGTTGTGGCAGGAACAAACTCTGCGATATCCCCAGTATTAGTTTCGGTAAACCAAACATTTCCAGAAGGATCGGTGGTAATGGCAAGGGGCTGTGTGCACAGAGTTGGAATCTTAAACTCGGTGATGTATTTTGTCGATTCTGTATTATTTAGATTCTGGCAAAAAGTTGTTCTCTTGTCAGGAGGATAATTGTCCTCCGGAGTTCCAGTCAAGGTAACCTGTGAGGTGTCTTGTTGTGGGTTGCCATGAAAATAGCCAGCTCCTACCACAGTAACAGTTGAAATTACGAAAACTGCCATAAATGCAATAGCTAAAAGCTTTTTTGTATTTTTCTTCACAGGAAAAGGGCAGTTTTTACCTCGTTATATTTTATACGTATCTTTTTTGGTCAATCTGCCTGTCTTGTTACTTCAATGATTTTATTTCTTGATTTTTCTCCTGAAACTAGCCTGACATTGGAACGAGAAACCCCAAAATGCTTGGCGATTTTTTTAATAATCTCAGAATTGGCCTTGCCCCTTTGTGGTTTTGATGTCACGCCGATCTCGATTTTGTCGTCCTTTACCTCGATATAGTCCCTGTGAAAGAAGACTGTCACCTTGTAGAGCAATTATGAACTTTGTTTTACAAGACAAATATTAAACAAATAGGTGGTTATACTGTCATGTCAAACGACGATCTTGAGAGGGTAACGCTTTTGGAAGTGGTAATGAGCAGGGGAATCCAAGCACTCTCAAGAGTTGAACTTGAACGCCTACACACTCTTTTGGAACAAAAAGATTATGGCAACGATACAAAAGCACAAAAGTCAAAGAAAAAACTTCTCAAAAAAATCTCAATTGCAATTTACGATAAAGACGAAAAATATGGCAGTTCATTTAAAATGAGCTAGGGACAAGGTCAGGCGATGATATGGAATGTCGTACATGAAATATTTCATGATACTTTGTTCATAAAATATGGTCTTGCAGGCCTTTTCTTCAACGGAATGTTTTCCTCATTCATCCCGATTCCAACTGAGATTACTACCTCGACCCTGCTTTTGGGAGGCGCAAAACCATTTGATGTCTTTTTGGTTTTGACAACTGGTTCCATAGTTGGTGGTTACATTGCATATTATCTTGGATACAATGGAAGGTTGATAGGAAAATTCCGAAAATCTACTCCAAAATATGAACAAAAAAGTGTAAATATGATGACAAAGTACGGCTGGAGCACAATAATTTTTTTCTCTCCTTGGATTCCAATAATTGGGGATATAGTATCAATCATAGCTGGGACCAAAAAATATAACATTATAAAATATTCTATTGCGATGGCAACTGGAAAGACAATAAAATCAATTGTAATAGTATTCTTCAGTGTTAATATCTTGCACTGGCTATTTTTTGTTCTGCGTTAGATCAAAGGTATATTACTTGTCTCTTGGAACCAAATATTGTGAACCCTGTTTTACCAATTAACTACGATCTGGAATTTGAGCCAGACTTTAATAGATTCAAGTTTAGAGGAAAGGCGAGAATTCTAATAAAGATAACGCGGCCAACGCGAGAGATAACCTTACACTCCGCAGAACTTGAGATTCAGGACTGTACAGTGATACATAATGGAAAAAAGATAAAGACCCAAGTAAAGCTTGATGCGAAAAATGAAAAACTGGTTCTAAATATCCCAGAAAAAATATCTGGCAGGGCGGCACTTTTGATTAATTTTGTAGGCACGCTAAATGACAAACTAGTCGGTTTTTACAGGAGCAAATACGAGTACAAGGGAAAAGAAAAACATCTTGCAAGTACCCAATTTGAGGCAGCAGACGCAAGACGGGCATTTCCATGCTGGGATGAGCCAGAAGCCAAGGCAACATTTGATGTGTCACTTGTAGTAGACAATAACCTAACTGCAATCTCAAACATGCCTGTTGTATCAAAGAAGAAACTTGGCAAGAAGACGCTATTCAGATTTGACACAACCCCTGTAATGTCCACATATCTTCTATATCTTGGGGTGGGAGAGTTTGAGTTCCTGCAAGGCAGGTTGGGCAAGACCCTTGTTAGAATTGTCACAACTCGAGGAAAGAAAGAACAAGGCAAGATGGCTATGGTATTTACAAAACAATTCCTGTCATACTTCCAAAAATATTTCAAGATTCCATATCCACTGCCAAAACTTGACATGCTGGCAATTCCAGACTTTGCCTCTGGCGCAATGGAAAATTGGGGGGCGATCACCTTTCGGGAGACTGTACTGCTGTATGATCCAAAGACATCATCCACTGATACAATGCAACACATTGCTGAAGTAATAGCACACGAGCTTGCACACCAATGGTTTGGTAATCTTGTCACAATGAAGTGGTGGAATGATCTCTGGCTTAACGAAAGTTTTGCTACTTTTATGGCAACAAAAGCCGTAGACAAGATTTATCCGAAATGGGATTTTTGGGACCAGTTCCTAATATCTGAGATGACGGGAGGACTAAGTCTTGACTCGCTAAAATCTTCTCATCCAATAGATGTTGATGTAAAAAGTCCGGCAGAGGTTCGACAGATATTTGACGAGATTAGCTACAATAAAGGCGGAAGCGTGATTATGATGTTAGAAAATTTCATCGGACAAGAAAATTTCCAAAAGGGGTTGCATAGCTATCTCAAAAAACACGAATACTCTAATGCCACAACCGAAGATCTCTGGAATTCTTTGGGCGCTGCATCAAAAAAACCAGTACGCCAGATGATGAACACCTGGGTGAAACAGGTTGGATATCCTATAATTGAGGCAACCACAGTTGATTCAAAAATAAAATTATCACAAAAGAGATTTTTGCTTGAAAACAACGGCAAGTCACGTCCGGGAAACTGGATAATTCCAATCTCAATTAGGATGGAAGACAAGGTAGTAACAAAAATGATGCAAGGCTCTCTCACTATTCCATATGCGCGCAGCTGGTTCAAGGTAAATGATGGCCAGAAGGGATTCTACAGGGTAAGGTACGATGAAACTGTACTAGATGAACTAGGAAGACTTGTAGAGGAAAAGAAGATATGCAATCTTGACCGCTGGAGCATACATCATGACTTGACTGCCCTGGTGATATCAAACCAGTATCCTCTCAAGCACTATCTGGACTTTGTAAGACACTATGAAGAAGAAGACGACTATGTTGTGTTATCTGATATCATTGGATTTCTGAACTTTTTGTATGTCTTGCTCTCTGGGGACAAGTTCTGGGATGAGATAAAAGAGTTCAATCAATATTTCATGAATGTTGTATTCCAAAGGATAGGATGGGATAAAACCAAGGGCGAAAAGCCTACATATGCACTATTGAGAAGCAGCCTGATAAACTCTCTTGCAAAATTAAATGATCAAGAAGTATTGAAAGAATCCAAGTCTAGATTTTCAAAATTTCTCAGGTCAGGTTCATTAAATCCCGATCTGAGAAGCGCGGTGTACTCTGCTGTTGCATGGGACGGAAACTCTAACACATACCGACAATTTGTTGGCCTGTATCGCAAGGCATCCACACAAGAAGAGAAAATAAGATTTCTAGGCTCGCTTTCAAACTTTAAGGAGGAACGACTACTTGCAAGAACCCTTGCCTTTGCATTATCAAAAGATGTGCGAGCACAGAATCTCTTTATGTCAGTTACAAGGATGGTTGCAAATCCATGTGGAAAAGAGTTGGTGTGGCCATGGATTAGAAAGAACTGGAAAGGTCTTATCAAGAAATTTGGCGTAGGCAATCCATTACTTAATAGAATCATTGGGAGCATATCTGTTATGACAGATATGGAACGTGAAAAAGAAGTTCGTAGTTTTTTTGCAAAACACCATGTTCCAGGAACTGAAATGAAACTTGCTCAGAGTCTTGAAAGAATCCGAATCCATGCCAAGCTTCTCCAAAATGTAAGAAAAGAATTTGGACAATAGTTTTTTTGGAATAAAATTCTTAATGTTTAATAGTGTAACAAAGTCAGCAAAAGCTAATGGCAAATCCTTCTCCGAAAAAGCTCAGGGCAATATCGATAATGTTTCTTGTAGCTGGCGCTTGGGGGCTCTCAATGGGCATGTTTTATTTCAAAAATCCAAGTTTTCCTCTTGCTTCACTAGGAGTAATCAACCTCGTACTTGGAATATTCTTGGGATTTCGACAGATGCGAAAAAGTAACAGTGATCTAGACAAGAAAAGAAAGTAACAAAGAATTTTGTGGCATTTTGGATCTCTTTTTATAATTTGCCACCTTGAGAGTTAGGGATGGCTGGGATAAGTGTAGGGTCATTGTTTAGGACGGAATGGATTCTGCCAATATTTCTTGGCATGATATTTCTTGCCTCGTTGCTTGCCCAAAAGATTAGGTTGCCGTATACTATGGTTCTGGTAGGGGTAGGAATAGCATTATCTCTTGTACATTTAACGGGATTTGGCATCTTTAATACTTCCAACTTCCATGTTGACCCGAAATTAATTCTGTATTTCATTGTGCCTCCTTTAATATATGAAGCCATGATGAAAATAGATCGCGAACAATTCAAGACCGTACAGATTTCATCATTACTGCTTGCAACTCTTGGTGTAGTTTTTGCAACAATAGTTGGGGGATTCTTGCTATCATATGTTGCAGGCTTGCCCACTATTGTTGCATTTGCATTTGCTGCGTTGATTGCACCTACCGACGCTGCAATTGTAATTCAAGTATTCAAACAAGTCAGGGTGCCAAGGGCATTGACAATGCTTATGGAATCAGAAGCCAGCTTTAACGACGCGACAGGTGTTGTCATCTTTTCTTCTATCATGGCAATAGCTATAGCTCAAGGCTCTGCATTGGGATCACCAGATATTATAGGACAGATAAATGTCGATATTCCAAAACAGATAGGCCACTTTGCCATCGTATTTTTTGGTGGAATAGCTGTCGGCTTGGGATTTGCAGTAGGTGCAAGATTCCTCTTCAAACTCATGGATGAACCGTTCTCCGAGACTGCTCTGTCTGTTGCTGTCCTGTTTGGTTCTGTGGTTGTTGCAAATGCATTGCAACTTTCTGGTCTAGTTGCAGCAGCCGCCTCTGGATTGTATTTTGGTAACTTTGTTATGAAGGGAAAGGGAATAATGAGCGAAAAAACACTATTGTACAGTTCGCACTTTTGGGAGATGATTGCATTTTTTGCAAACTCGGTAGCCTTCTTGTATCTCGGGCTTAGCATGGACATTCAAACCATGGGAAAGAACTTGCCTCTGATTGCAATGGCGTTTGGGATTGTGTTGGCTGCGCGAGCTGTATCTACATATCCAATACTTGCCGCAACCCATAGGTTTACACGTGAAAAATGGCCAAGTGCATGGCGACATGTGGTAATGTTAGGTGGGATGAGGGGAGCTCTGTCTGTTGCACTTGTGGCAACTCTTCCAGACAGTACTTTCAAGGACATTCTGGAGCCTATAACTTTTGGAGTCGTCCTCTCGTCTCTGATAGTTCAATATCCTTTGCTATCCAGATATATCAAGAAAGCATTTCCTGAAACAAAGGCATCCCAATAGATCACGCCATTGTAAAAAATTTACTGTAATTAAGATTGTCAAAATTATGTCTGACAGATTTAATTTAGTTTATTTAAGATAACTCGGTGTAAACTTAAATCATCAATACCATATCGATAATAACCATCGTACCAAATTGACACAAAATCAGAGCGAATCTACTGGAATGATCTCAGAAGGAAAGAGCTATGCCAAACTAGGCAAGCACAAGAATGCCATATCTTTTTTTGACAAGGCTCTAAAGGGCGATCCACAAAATGTAGATGCATTATACAACAAAGGATTATCTCTTATTCAGTTAAAGAAAAACAAAGACGCAGTTGCATGTTTTGAAAAAATACTTGAGAAAGCCCCCAACTATGTGTTGGCTTTGAACAGCTTGGGAAATTCATATGCTGAACAGCAGCAATTTGAACGAGCAATAAGTTTCTATGAAAAGGCATTGAAGGTGGATCCAACTTATGTGCCAGTTCTCTACAACAAGGGTATTGCAGAAATAGGCATTGGAAAGTATGATGAAGCCCTTCTGTGTTTTAACAAGTCTTTATCTATAGACCCTGAGAATGTTTCTGCCACTTACTTTAAGGGGCTTGTACTTGGAAAGCAGAAGAAACATAGTGATGCATTATCGTGTTTTGACAAGGTAATAGAAAAAGAACCCGAAAATTTCGAAGCCTTGTTTTACAAGGCCACAAGTCTTGCAGATCTTGGCCGACATCAGGAAGCAATTGTACTGTTCGACAAAGTCCTAAAAGATAATTCGAAAAATGGCACAGTAATCTATTCAAAGGCAAGAAGCAAGGCAGAACTTGGAGAGGACCGTGAGGCACTAGAATTGCTTGCACAGGCAATACTGTATTATGGAAAGACGATAAAGGGGTGGGCAGTCAAGGACTTGGCATTTAATAGACTAAAAGATGATCTACGATTCAAGGCAGTTGTGAAATAATACATGTCAGAAGACTTGCTAAAAGACGTGAAAAATCTTCTTGCTTCTGGCAAGGGAGATTCAAAGAGATTGTGTGAAATTTTAGATTCAATAAAACGGAAAAACCCAGTCTACATGTCAGATTACAAGTATGTTCAAAGCCTAATTTCTGCGGGGCAGCAGGAAAATAACGCAGAAACCAAACCGGAAATCCCGGAAGGGGTAAAAATATACAACCCGATAGAACTTCTCAGGATAAGGCTTGCGGAAGGAAAAATAACAATAGATGAGTTCAGAGAACTGAAAAAAGCTATAGCGGAATCCTGAATTTTTCAAAAGAATGATTTCTTCTTAAATTTTAAATTCAAAAAAGAGTAATTTGTTATACATATGACACATTACAGCGCAATGGCCTCCTTTGCATGTCTAGAACAATCAAGTATAGACTTTACAATCTTACACTATCCGATTAAAGTGAGCAGTTCTCTGTAGTATGGTGATTAGTATTGTCAAATCTTAATGCCCCACTACCACCAGCGCCGGTATTGATGACATGTTTTGGTCATTGTGGAATAGGCTTGGGCGCAGAGGCGTACCGAAGATTGTTGATTGATGTAGGGGCCAATCCTCTAAAACCCACTCTAAAAGGGGAGAAGGAAGAGTCTCGCGTCTTGAAAAGGTATGGCAGCACAATTTTACGATTTCCCACTTCTTATGGGGGAAACGATATTCCTCTGATTCCAAGGGCATTATTGGTTGATCTAGATCCCAGAGCAGCTAATCTTATACTACAATCATATCCTGATCTGTTTGCACTTCGCGATAAACATGTAATCCACGGGGCAGGTGGTGCTGCAAGAAACTGGGCTGAAGGAAGAAGTAGATTTACCAATGAAGTGACTCAAAAATTTGATTTGCAAAAACAACTATCAGGACTATCGCCTGAACCAGTAAGGGGCTTTACAATACCTTTTGCAATGGGCGGAGGAACCGGAAGTTCATTTGCCAGTGCATTTATGCAATACATAAAAAAGGATTCCAAGGAACATGCAACCGTAGCATCGTTTGGGCTTTTGCCAGAATTTGGATGGGATCCGGTGATCTTTGAAGCAGCTGCAATTAACATCGTGATGAATCTTGAATATCAGATAAAGTACAGCGACTGCTCGATTCTGTTCTCTAATAAGAAACTAAGGGAGGTTGCTCACAAAAATGAGAAAAAAACTGACAAATTACAGTCAATCATAGACGATCTTCCAAAGGAACATGAAATAGGCTGGAAAGATTACAAGGGCATGAACTTGATTGCTGCAAACGCGATATCCATGTTTATCGCATCATTTGCAAGAGAGACAGAGTGGGATATGTCAAACTATAGGACATGGCTTGCAACAAAAAAGCCAAGATTTGCAGTGCCATGGGTAATTCCAGTTATCCCGGAGGAAAAACAATGGGGAGACGACCTGATGTCTTCAGGCAAGGGAAATACCATGGATGCAATTGTAGAACACATGCACAAGAGAGATGATGCAGTATTGTTTGATATCGACGAAAATGATATTCGAGACAAAGGGGGACAGCGCGATTCTTGTGTCGCACTAGTAAAAGTCAAGGGAGAATTTGATGTAAAGGAAAGAGAGATCCTAAAGAACATGATAAAGGACAGGTTCCATATTGAAGACTCTAGAATGATATTTGTCAAGATTCCAATACTGGATACAGAACAAGCCAATGTTACAATACTTGTAAACACTAAGGCGATTGGGCCCAAGATTTTGGAAATTGCAAGCGAGGCAGAATCTTCTTGGGATAGCTACAAGGAAGAATATGGCAAGTGGGGACTGACCACTGAAGAGTTCAAACAAAGTCTAATGGACGTCGTTCATCAATTTAGTGCTTAGGTATGGCAGACTTTAACTTCTTGGAACAAGTTGCGACCCAAATCAAGAAAAACAGGCAGCAATTAACTGATGTTGAAGACGAACTATCTACAATAAATTTTAGAATTCATGAAATTCCACTTAAAATATCAACTGAATCAAATTTTGCAAAGATGATTGGTGAGCAATACAACGATGCCACAAAAGAATTGGAATCTGCAAAAGAAAAACTCATGGGAGAAAAAGAAACTCTAACAACTAAGATAAACGAAGACATTTCTACATTTATCGCAGAATTTACATCGCAGGAACTTGTGATTCCTCTGGAACCGAATCCAAAGATTGCGGATGGTAACACTCTTTTCAAGTACAAAGGTGGTTTGACGTTTAAGAACATATTTGATATACTAAGCGAGCTTTTGGGATTGAGCTCTCCCATACTTGTAAAGGACGTCATGTTTTCTCCTACTGAGATTGTAATCAAGGTAACAGACGAGTATGAGGCAAAACAAAAGTTCCTGAGCAGCATTAATGAGGTACAAAAAACGCTCTCAATCAAACGAAAAAAGAACTAGTCAAGATAACAAACCCTAAAAAATAGGGCTGGACAAAAACAATCATATGAAAAGTTGGCTTGCCTTTGCAGTCATTATGGTATTTGTCCTGTCACCAACTGTACCATTGGCACACTCGACGCTTTCGGGAGGGGTGTCGGCCAGCCTGCAAAATGGAGTATGGACAGTTCCTGTAAATAAGCAAGTGCAAATTTCGGCCGATCTAACAAGTGGCCTTGACAGGGACCAATCATTTGCATATATCGTTCAAGTGCTAGACAAAAATGGGGTTGCGATTCAGCTTTCATGGCTCACTGGAACACTAAGTGCTGGACAGTCACTTAATCCATCACAATCTTGGACACCAACGGTACCTGGAAATTATACTGCACAGATCTTTGTTTGGTCAGGGATAAGCAATCCTGATGCCCTGTCTCCACCTCTTGTCATGAAGCTGACAGTAACCTAGTTCCACATCGGTTATAATTTGGAGGGAGATACACAAACTTGATGAACAGAAAGCGAGGACTCATTACTGGAATCATTCTTGCCGCCTCGTCAGCTTTTTTCTTTATCTCTATTGGTTTTCCATTTTTTAATCAACAATCAAGCGACCAGGGAAACTCGCCACTTTCTACCAGTCCGCAATCTCCTGATACCATAAGCACAATTGCAAGCGATATAGACTCATGTGTATCAAACCCTACCTCGGATTGTGATCAAGAAATGTTGCAGATATCAAAATTTTGTGAACAAAATAAGGGCCAGGAGCAAACCTATCCGTTCTGCTCCGACACTAGGGTACAGATGTACGTTGACCAGCGCAACATGGCTCAGATTAAAGTCAACGGTGGCGGCAGTTAATCTCTAGGATTTTGTCCTGTGTTTTATTATGGTGAAATTGCCTTGCAAAATCATGCTGTTTGCCAAGATGTATTCCTTGGTTCGCTCATCATTTAGGATTGTAGTAAATCTTGGTGTGACTCTGATTACCGTTCCAATGTATTTTTCAGGAGAACCGATTATCTCTATCAGGTCGCCTTCAGAATAGGGCAATTGTTTTGTAATCGGAATGTCCTTTAGCATTCTGATATTGCCTTGTATTATTGCGTTGTTTGGTATGATGTATTCTTTGCCTTCGTCAGTTTGTATTTTTGTGTAAAACATGTTGATCTCATCAATTTTTCCTTGAATGTTGTCGTTTACAACATGAACAGAGTCTCCAATCTTGGCTGGATATGTTGTAAGTATCAATCCCCCTGAGAGTATGTTTCCTACAATGGTGGACACTCCGATACCCAAAATGATTGCAGCTACGCCACCACCGACTATGACATCTTGCGGGTTGACGTTTAATTGATGAAGAATGGCAAGACTTGAAACAAAGGAGATGAATATTATTATAAAAAATGTCAAGCTAGCAGATAACTGCGGGTGTGTTTTACTTGCAAATTTCTTAAGTAAACGTCTTGCTGCTGTGATTACGGCAAATGCTATGATTCCTGTGATTACAACACTTGCAATCTGAATGTGAGTGTGTGTTACACCAATTGATGGCGCTACAAATAACCCAAACATGTAAAGAGAAACCCATGCACACACTGATACTAAAACAGATTTTATCGCAAGACCGTAGAACTTTTCGCGTAGTGTTTTATCGCGTAACTTGGAAACCTGCTGTTCTGCCTTTATGTCATCTGGAACATCTGTAGACGCGGGCACGACTTGCTATGAATTATTTGGTAATTATCGGTTTTGCTATCTCTCAGTAGCCTTGAGAAACTCGCCCATGTTTTTTGCGACTAGGGGGATGATCTTCTTCGTAATTATCTGGTGAAAATTGTCCGCGTCGGCGTCAAATGAGAGCAACAATACATGTGACAGCCTGCTGTTCTCGTCTGCAATGGGAATAGTTGCTCTAATCAATTTTGTATAATGTGAACTTGCGTATGTTATCTTTCCAAGCCTGTATTCCCATCTCAATCTGGTATACTGTCTTGTTGCTGCGGTGATTGCGTACTGAGCCCTTTCTTCGGCACTCAGTAATGGCACGAGTCCTTTTCTATCTGCGGTGGACTCTAGCTTCCCATCCACATCTGCAATTCCTGCAAATCTTATTTTAGGATCCAGTTCGACCACATCCCTGCAAAATTCTTCAAATATTCCCATTTACTAGCAATATTACCCGTAGCTATATTTGTTTTCTGGCAAGTCACTTGAGTCGGTGGTACAATATTTTAAAGTCTTCTGCAATTCGGTATGCCGCATTTTGAAGCTTGGTAACCTCAGTCATGTTTTGTTTTCCAACTGAAATCTGCCTCATCATTGTCATGCACTTGTGGACTTTGTTGTGATTGACGTGGTCTTCCTTATCTGACCACATCTTAAAACAGTCGTCAAACTCTAGACAGAATCTTAGTATGAATTCCTCCCAACACTGTTGTGTGATGGGATATCCGATCGCATGAGCAACCTCACGGAACTCATTGCTCCTGTTTATCAAGAGTCTGTCCAGTGAATATCTCACCTTGAATGAATCATACTCATTTGTAACTAGTTTTGCTTTCATGGTCTTATATGGTATGCACAAATGATAAAGACTGGGAATATAGTGCAATACACTGCAAACACTAGTTATCCAGTGAAACGCTTGGTGGTTTTACTCTCTGAAATACAAAATTCACTAAAAGCATAAAACCAATCCATACTGCAAGAAATAGAACAGTGGTATATGACCCAAGACACATGTGGCAAATAAACTTGGAAATAAGAAATACAACTCCTCCGCCAACAAAGACTCCAGTTGCATAATCTAAGAGTCTCCACCAAAAATATTTCATCAGGTCCTGATTATTTTATGTACAATAAAGACATTTATGATATTATAGCGTAAGATGGATTGACACATGTTCATTAATTGGGCAATTCCTTTGTTCATGGGAGTCGTTGGAGGGCCTCTTGCACTGCTTTTCAAGTTCTGGTACAAAAAGGAGACCAATCCAAGCAAGTTTGCCGACAACGGAGCTTATGTGAGGGATGACTCTTTGTATTCGTACGATGAGTCTGGCGCTAGCTTGTCAGAAGACAGTGGGCACCACGAAAAACAACTCATAAATGCGTCTTTTGATTTTTGACAACAATATGGTTCTTCCACCCAAGAGTCCAAACGAGTCAAAAGCAGAAATGACTGTAAGGATGTTTCCGTCAGATGCCAATCCTGCAGGAAACGTTTTTGGTGGCGAGATACTAAAACAGATTGATTTGATTGCAGGACTTGTATCGCAGAGACATTCACGAACCAATACCGTGACTGCAAGCATAGACCGGGTAAATTTTCTAAAGCCTGTCTATGTTGGAAATGCGCTGATTCTCAATGCCAGACTAAACTATGTTCATCGTTCCTCGATGGAAATAGAGATCAAGGTAGAGGCAGAAGACTTGATGACTGGATCTAGAACCCTAACAGACACTGCCTATGTTACAGCCGTAGCATTGGGGCCTAATGGCAAGACAGCTGAAGTGCCGCCTCTTTTGCTTGAAACCGAAGAAGACAAGCAAAGATTTGCTAACGGCGAGAAGAGAATGCTGCAAAGACTCAAGGAACGAGGAAAAGCCTAGTCACAACTAAAAGAACCCGGAGGGCCATTTTTGAGCACATCGCTGAATTGCTCGGAAGAATAATGCTTTACCACCGAAAACGGAATTACTCCAAATATTGGAGCGTCAACGCTTGTGGTGATCTTTGCCAGTGTTGGATCAAATGTGGCATTATCTTGTTTTAGTTTGAGTAGGGCGTCTGTATTTAATGCAAAGATGCCATCCACCGTAGTCATTGTTTTGGAAGACAACGTGCTTCCACCCATTTCTGCCTTTTCTATGACGCTTGAATTGTAAAATGCAGTTATCACATACTTGTTAAAACTTGCAGGAAAGAAGGAAGGATTACACACATCGGCCTGTATGTGAATCTCGCTGGGAGATATTTGGTATTCATTTCCGTTATTAGGGCGGAACTGGAGCGTACTTACTGCATAGGAATCAAGTCCGACATATGCCACAACTATTGCAACAATTATAGCTGCCACCGTTGCAATTTTTTTTCTTGAAGGCGCGTTTCTAGCATCTCGTATTCCTGCATCACCGTCGAGAACTTCGCTGGTCTCTTCCTCCTTGGGTGCACCCTCTGGAGAATCAAGAGAATCTTGCTTGGGGGCTTCATTCTCGGAAAAATTTGGAATTGTTGAAGAATCTTTAGGTTCTGGATCTACAGAAATCTCTTGCAAGTAGTTTTGATCAGAAAGATCAAGCGTCTTGCCTTGCTGTAATGTATCGAGGATCTGCTGCAATCTTACAGCGTCTCCTTTCTTAGCATCAATAAGTGATTGAACTCGTCTAATTGTATCGTCCGACATTTATCTAACGTCAGATCCGCATAATTTAAAGGGTTACACTTCAGTTTTGTAAAAGATCAAATCAGGTACAAAAGCCCATTGCCATGATAAGTTAACCGAACTCCATGATACATATCTTGAAAATCTCGCCAATCCCTATTTAACAGGAGAAAATATACCTAATTCGTGGTCTCTTTCAAATCGGTTGTAAAAACAATTGTTCTGATAATCAGCGGAATTGCAATAGTTGTTGTTGGTGGATTCATGATGGGTGCTGTTGCAAGGTTATGGTTGCCAAAGGACAAGAAAAAACCAAAAGATTCTGACCTCAACGAGAATGACGGTACCAAAAAAGCAGATTAATATAAAACTCAAAAAGTCCTGATATTGAATTGTCTCAACCAAATGAAATGCCTTCAATAAACGATCATCTATCTAAACTCAAGTCGATAAAGTATTTTGTTCCTGCAAGAACTATCGATGAGGCAAACCTACTTCTTCCAAAGGTTAACGAAACCATAGATAACTATGTCAAAGCACTTGCACCGTGGCAGAGAGACAGTGATACTATTCAACATGCAAGCGACTCCTTGTGGGATCTTGCAAGAATCGCAGCAGTAAAAGCAGACAGGAACAACACTTGGGACGTAGCATGGGATCATGCATGGAAAGAAGCGAGCTACAGTGCACGTGACAACTATGGGTGGTATGGCGGGGGGTACGTCTTAGGTGAATCTGCACGAGATGCGGCGCGTGATGCTGCAAAATATGCCGCAAGATACATTGCATACGAGTCTGCAAAAGACAAGCTGCAGCCAACAAACCCCTTTAGCTTTGTAATTGATCTTTATTCAATGGGGCTACGACCTACATATTTTAGAAAAGTAAACGAGCAAGAGAAATTTGTTGTAGACTTTTCACTAAAGGACGGAAACAAATTTCTTACTGGATGTCATGTCCACGGAGACAAGGAGATTCTCTTTACGCACCAGTGGAAAGAATATTGCACAAATCTTGTTCCGCTAAAAGAGGAGACTTCTAGAACTATTGCATGAGTTTTCATACAACTTAAGTATCTGGCCTTGGTATTTGCATCCATGTGCGAAATGATTGATGATATAGAAATTGAGCATCTCAGGATGGCACTGGCAAGAGCACGAAAAGAAATGTGCGAGGAACCTGTAGAAATACCACTAGCTGCTGTTGCTAACTAGTTGAAATAAGTTCCAACCCTTATAGGATTCAAACTTTCAGTTAGGTTGAAACCCACAAAATTTTGTCATCTGTTGTAGCCTTTACAGTATCGTCTGTCATCGTGATTTTGCGTCGTCCTTTTTTCTACCAGTCTAAAGTGGGGTCGCCGGAGAACATGTTTTGAATATGGGTAACAATGTCCTGAGTTCCTCCATCAGTCCCCCAAGTTATCAAGAGCAGGTGCTTGGTTCCAAGAGGCATAGTCAGTCTTCGCAGATTCTCGTAAACTGCAAGAACATATTTGCCCTTGCCTATCTTTGGTGCAAACTTGGCCCTTGTCTTCCAAGCACTTACGGCATAGCGAAGTGTTTCTTTGTGTTCTTCGTCGTTAAGCATTGGTGTGACTCCCTCTCGAACGGTTTTTCCCACCTCATTACCTTCCATGTCACAAATTGTGGCATACCTAATGTGATGATCTGTGTCCATGATATTGCCCAATATTTTTTGAACGGTCATACAATCTTATAGTGAAAGAATTAGAAAAAGGTAGTCCTGTAGGGCCTACTCTTTAAAGCAAATCCCAATCCACTTGGTTTTTTTCAAGATCAGCAGCATATTGCCATGAAATCTCTCCAAGATGTAACCATGTCAAAAATCAGACACTGGGTAGTTAGAGGTTGAAATGCTTGACTCAAACAAGTTGTAAAGAAACGATTAATTTTTTGTGGTTAGAAATGAGTGTAAAGTTACGGTTGATGAAAAAAGGGTAGGAATTTTGTCGGTTTAAATGCCGTCATCTATTGCTTGGGATTCATTACATGATATTTTCGGAGGCAATACAGAATACTGATCAGTATCACAACTCCGAAGGCAATAAAGAGAAGTGGAATAGCTGTCGCTAATTGACCTGGTGCTACAGTATTCTTCTGTATTACCGCGTAGGAAATTATTGAGTAGATGAGCGTAATAATAGAAACCCTTGCAATGAGTTCCGTTCTTATATTAAGCATAAAAAACGGGCGCAGTCTAGGATTAATGAATTTATCTCATAAAAATTTAGGAGAGTAGTTTTAGCCAGCAACTATCTTTTCCATTAGACAGCCAGAAAAATCAACAAAAACAACCGGTAAGGTAACAGTTACTCATGATGCCAGTAATGCCCTAGTCATATGGATCCTCTCTTTCTTTTGGTTTGTTATAATATTCTCCTAAATTATTTTCATCACAGGTACAAGATCCAAGGGTTTTTTTACAGAACCTACAACGTTCCGTCATTTTCATGACTTGAACTCCATGATATTAAAATTATTACCAACAACTCATAACATGCATAATAATTTAAAATCTCAAACGTAACTCTTCCTAGATCAGTCTATCTTTTTGCGCCCATTGGAATAATGTGTATTCCAATGATACAGGCTATCCAGCATTAATTTCCACTGGTGGATTTGAATATTAGAGAAGAGCTGCCGGACCTTACAGGACTCACCTGTATAAAACTGGATTATTTCATTCCTACAATCTTGAAAATCTCAATCTGTCTCGGCTTTTCCTTGGTCTAGTTCTAAGCATGGTTTTGCAGCAGGGACATCTAACATCATCTGTAAATAAGAATATCGTACAAAATGAACATCGCTTTTGACCTATTACGTATCTTAAACCATTTGGAGCTGCCTTAGCTTTAAACCTAACACAAAGCCCTTTGCACGGGTAACTCATCCTGAAATTCCACCCACTTCTAAAAACATCCTCGAGAGGCATTCAGCCACAGAATTGAATTGTTTTGGCTCATTAGACGTTTCACTTAATCCGGCTCCACCTTTTTGGTAAAGAATAAGACAGAACCGCATTCTTGACACAAAATATTGCTTTCTTCTCTTTTGATTTTGATAGATCCACACTTTATGCAGATTAGAATATCTCTACTGATTGTATCCTTCCACTCATTATAATCATATCCCGTAGCTTTCATACGCCATTATTACAATAACCTCACGAAGATATATCAAACAAGTATACAGTGTAATCATGTTTTTAATTAAATAGCAAATCACATCTATTGTAGTGATGTTTAAACTAGTTTGCATCGATTTAGGATTTGACTGCGATTTCACCATAGAAGGAAATGACATTCAAACTGTATTAGAAAAATTTGCTAAGCATATGAAAGAAGAACATGGAATTAGAAATTACAAAGCCATTATGGCGGTAATGGATAATTTACAACAACTTAGAGATGCCTAGCGAAAACTAGTGATCTCGCTAACTTTTATTCATCTCCTAGTCGCGGAAACTCAATGTTATTCCATTATCTGTTATAGAAGATTGACATGGCTTATCTAGTACTGACTGAACCAACGTCTCAAAAAAAGTCTTCAGGTACACTGAGCCTTTTTTCCCGAAATCGTGCCTTATGCTAAAGGTGTGGTTGTTTTTATTTTTTATATAATCATATTTGCCAAAACCATTGAAATAACAAAACATCCTTATGAAACTGACAACATTTTCAAGATTTACCTCTTTCCACTTGAACATGATAAATTCCCTTGGTCTTTTTTGAGCAATTTCTGTTGCAAGGTTGATAAGGTCTTTTTCGCCGATTAGATTTATCATCATTTTGTATGTCTCTCGTGTTAATGTAATGTGGCCAAATTTGTCCATGTATCGCTTCCATTCCAAATAATCGCCAAGTATGTGGTTTGCAAGAGTGTTGACACTTATTCTGCTTTCTTCCGCTTCGTCCCTCAGAGCTCGATTATAAGAGTCGTCAATCCTAAAAGTCACAACGGACGTTTTCTTACTTGCTGTCTTTGGCCCTTGTGAATCCCCATCTTGATTTTTATCCACTATAAATGGGAAGCTCAGTCATGAAATTAAAAGGTTTTACTGATTTCATACCCATAAATCCTAATATAATTCAAAATCCAAAACGTTACTCACAATAATTAGTTCGTAGGTATAGTTAACTGGACACCTTTGAAAATCAGTATAAAAAGAATCCCCTATTCCAGGTTTGATATTGTGAGAGAAATTAGAAAAAAAATTTTTGAAGAATTGGGAATAGATAAAGATTCAATATTTGATTCAGACGATAAATCATCTGATCAAATCCTTATAATGTTAGGCGATATTCCTATTGGAACCGCACGATTGCAATATGATGAAAAATTTGCACGACTTGAGAGGATGGGAATTTTAAAAGAGTATAGGAAGAATGGGTATGGCAAGCTTGCATTGGAGAAAATAATTCTTTATTGTAAATCAAGAAAGATGAAAAGAATCACGCTTCATTCCATTTACGATGTTAAAGGCTTCTATCAAAAATTCGGGTTCCAAGAGACAGGTTCCATGTTTTCAAGAGTCGGTATTCCCCATGTAACAATGTACTTGGATCTTATTTTAAAACCATAAAGGCCAGCCTGAAATTCCATTACTGGTTTTGAGTCATTAGAACTTCTGAGAGTATCGTAGCAAAAAAAAAGAAGAGGGTGCTTTTGGCACCTTGTGGTCTATGGGATAGATCTGCTGTACAACTTGCCCTCTAGGGCCATTTTGTACATCTCTGCAACATACGGGTTCTCTCCTGGTGTTTCTGCGCCAAGTTCGACCGCTCGTGCATAAACTCTTACTACATAGGCAAGTGCGCCCATGAATGCTACGACGACACCCATGTTGAACATCCAGTGGTTTGGAACCGCAAAGATCTCTTCTACGTACCAAAAGTGCCACAGCTCGTTTACACCGATTGTGAACATGGTTGCTAGGTAACCTAGTATAACCATTTTCAGACCGGTGTTCATTGAGTTGTTTGGACCTCTCAGAATTGGTACCTTTCTGTCATACATGGCTACTGAGGCCCAACCTAATGGTAGAGCGATAAAGTGGCTATATAACCACCAGTGCGCTGGTGTGAAGGCACTATCTCTGATTGATGTTTGGTGTAGAGAGCCGTCTACAAAGTTATCGATCTCCACAGATGCAGCAATAGATCCCATTGCGATGATGATCATGTAGATCTTCTTCAATCGCTGGACTTCGACTTCCTTTGGGATTAAGGCCGGCATTTGTGCCATGTGATAAATTACTTTATTTTTGAATAAGAGGATGGTGATTACACTGTATACGAACCTTTTATCTGATTTCTCAAGCATGTTTTAAATGAAATGGCGGCAAAATCCACAGAAACTCATTCGCTCCTATCACAACAGAATTCCCCCTTAGAATCTGGGTTCGAATTTGCCGCCATTATTCACAATAATGAAAGAATACATGACTTCAAACTTGCAAAGGTAATACTGAAGACAACCAGTACCCCAAAATCCGTTTCTCAAATAAGTTCAGAATGCAGAATCTCCCTGACACATGCATATAGATCAGTGAAAGAACTTTGCAGTTGTAATTTGCTAAGACCAACCTCATGCTCAATCAATAACGGAAAAAAGTGTTTTTTATACAAAAGCAAGACAGCTCCAGATAATACTGTGTGTGCAATGGCATGGTACTAGAACTTCAAAAGCCACGGCCAGTGTGGCAGATAATGTTTTCAACACACCACACCGATGTGGGTTATCTCTATCTAACGTTTGGTATTATATTCTTGTTTATGGGCGGAGTACTTGCCATGATAATCAGGACACACTTGTTCTTCC
>JBOGRD010000004.1:0-208147 GCA_050749405.1 Nitrosotalea sp. | reverse complement strand
TAACAAGAAAGATGGCTCCCAGATTAAGAATGGTTTATGATCAAATGCCTGATCCAAAATACGTGATAGCTATGGGGGCATGTGCAATTACTGGAGGCTTATACTTTGATTCATACAACGTACTTCCAGGCATTGACGGCGTGCTTCCAGTAGACGTCTATGTTCCGGGCTGTCCGCCAAGGCCAGAAACTCTCATCCAAGGATGCATGCTGCTTCAAGAAAAAATTAAACGGATGTAGATATTTGTCAGGTCTATACTTCTTGCTCTTCTATGACCAGCATGATTACGGTTGAAGTTATTTTTTCAATTCTTCTAATTTTCTCTAGTATGTTTTTAGCATCATCTGTGATTTGATTCGAATTTAGGGTATTAGTTTAGAGATTTTATCTAAACCAAGGAAAGTCTTCCTTTTTTGCTTCCTTTGGGAACCCTTTGACTATGGCTTGCACTATCTCATCATGATTATATGTTATGTGTCGTAAAAATTTCTTAGAATCTTCGTGTGTTCGAAGATCGTCTGAGATTTCATTCAATTCCCTAATCATATCTTTGCATTCTTTGCATGGTTCAAACTCAATATAGAATTTCAAATTTTCTTATTACTCCTTGATAATAATATGAAATCATAGATATTAGTTGACTGTGAATTGAACAAGTTGGTCACATCAATTTGCTAGCACGTTGTTTGTAAGATTAACAAAAGTGATCTTTTGAGAATCAAGGATTGATCTGAAGGCCTCTTGAACAATTCTAAATGCAGAAATCAATGATTCGATTACTTTCTCCTTTTTTGCGTTGGTTTCAATTATAATAGAATTTGGTATGATTCTCAGATTAATTTCGAATAAACCCAACTCCTCTATCCATTGTAACAAATACTCATCTTTGTTCTCTACCATCCCCGTCCATCTTAGGTTTTTGAACCACCTACCTACCATGACGTCAATTAGTTTAGCTATATCCACATCAGACGGCAAGTATGCCCTAAGGATTGGTGTAAAATTTCTCTCTGATCTTGTTTGTTTCTTGAAGACAGCTTTCTTGCTTAATTTGTATCCATTTGGAGATTTTTGCACTAGATCCTGCTCAGAAAGCCTCTGAAGAGAGCGTGAAAGTGTTTCTTGATGCATGCCTATCTTTCTCATGATCCCGCTGAAAGTATAGATGGAATTATTCTCACTTAAGACATCGAGAACCTTGGAATCATTAGGTCCTAGTTCATCATTACCATTTGTGATGTTTATGATTTCCTCTGAAATGGTCTCTTCGCGTACTACTGGAACAGTATCTTCTTGCATCACATTAACTATACAAAGGTAAGTACTTAAATTAGAAAGTGTCCAAAAGTAAATTAAATTAACTAATGGTAAGTTGAAAAAATTTCTTGTACCATGTGACCAAGTTTTTCAATAGCTTGTCAAAATATTTAGCATGTTCCTAAATACAATATGAAATCGGAGTACAATACAAAACAATCAGAAAAAGCAGAGGTTCAAACAAAATGATACCTGGTATAGAAGAGATTCTAGTTGAAGCTGTAGATAAGATCAGCAAGAGCGTTGTGAATATTGCAAGTGTAAGAATGATTCACGATCAGTTGTTTAGAGTATTTCCAGTGGAAGGTGTTGGCTCTGGAGTAATAATTGGTAATGATGGATACGTCCTTACTAACTATCACGTAATAGATGATGCAGAAAGACTACGAGTAACTTGTCTGATGGAAGGGTGTTCAAGGGAAAGGTTGTCGGAGTAGATCCGCCTACCGATCTGGCAGTAATTAAAATAGAATCAAAAGAAGAGATTCCGTTTGCCAAACTTGGCGATTCAAGCAAGATCAAGGCAGGTCAAATAGTACTTGCAGTTGGAAATCCATTTGGTTTAACCGGCGGTCCAACAGTCACCTCAGGAATTGTAAGCTCGCTTAACAGGAGCATCAATACAGAAAATGGAATGTTAGAGTTGATTCAGACGGACGCTGCAATAAATCCTGGAAATTCTGGTGGGCCGCTAGTAAATACGGCAGGCGAGGTAGTTGCAATCAATACTGCAAACATGCCTTATGCACAAGGAATAGGATTTGCAGTTCCAGTTAATACTGCAAAGGAGATCTTGGACGAATTAATAGAGAAAGGTCAGGTCAAAAGACCGTGGATTGGAATAACATCGATGAGAGTTACTCGCAGCTTGGCAAGATATTATAGATTGCCTGTAAGCGATGGTTCACTAGTGGTTCAGATAGAGCCATTTAGCCCTGCTGACAATGCGGGTGTAAGAAAGGGAGACATTATAGAAAAAATAGACGGAAATCAGGTTGAGGATCCTTCTCAAATATCTGCATATATCCGTAAAAAACATGTGGGCGATAATATCACAATCACAATTAACAGAAACGGAAGGTCAGTCCAAATCCCTCTACAGCTTGAGGAGAACGGTATTCGTTATAGCCGCTAGGAAAAATCATGACTAAGATTGGACAATGGGAGATCAATAGAGTTTATTTGCAGGTTCGGATCTTGTAGGACACATCTACTGTTCTGCGATAATTTAAGTTCCAAATGGCTTTGTTACAGTAGTACAATATTCAGCCAGCAGTTTTGCCACTCGT
This sequence comes from Nitrosotalea sp., assembly GCA_050749405.1. Lineage (GTDB taxonomy): Archaea > Thermoproteota > Nitrososphaeria > Nitrososphaerales > Nitrosopumilaceae > Nitrosotalea. The sequence goes on along the minus strand of JBOGRD010000004.1, from coordinate 205,541 downwards.
TATACAAAAAAATTAAAAAATATAGATAGGCTATCTCTATATCTTCTTCAAGGCACCTTCTATCATGTTTTTTAGCGATGCCTTTGCGTTTGAGCTCACTCCAATTTGTTGTGAAACAAGATTGCCCTTGCTGAACACTGCTAAGGTAGGTATGCTAAAGACACTATACCTTGAGGCAAGCTCACTGTTTTCGTCTACGTTTACCTTGACAAAGCTTATCTTGCCAGAAAATTCCTTTGCAATATCTTCCACTAACGGAGCTGCTGCTCTGCACGGTCCACACCATGGTGCCCAGAAATCCACAAAGACTGGAAGACTAGATTTTTCTACTTCTCTTTCCCAGTCGCCGCTTGCTATCTCTTTTACGTGGTGTTTCTCTGCTTCTGTGCTATGTGTTGTATTTTTAATTTCTATTCTTTATCACCTCTATTTTCTATAGTTAATATACAAAGGTAAGTATATAAATCTGGAAGTGGCAATAAAGTTAGTAAGTGAGGATTTGGTAAGTTGAAAGATGAAGAATGCAAAGTATTGATGGATAACATGAAAGCCTGTCCTATCGACAATACGTTTAAGATAATTGGAAAAAAATTTACTGTGCATATTTTACGTAACATGACACAGCTTGGTCAGAATAGGTTCAACCAATTTCTGGACTCAATTGAGGGAATTAACCCAAAGACACTTTCTGTAAGACTGCGTGAAATGGAGAAAAATGGCATCATAGAAAGAAGTGTTTTAGCTGAGACACCGGTAAAAATTGAATATGCTATCACAGATAAGGGAAGGGCGTTAAAACCTGTACTTGATCAGATGTCAGCCTTTTCTATGCAATATTGTGCAAAAGAAGTATTCAAAGATGGAAAGCCGCGAACATACAAGCAAGTCTTTGAAAAACCGCCAGAGATTCTCAATTAATTACTGTTCAATCTTCAAACCTACTGTTACTTTCCAATAGTTAATCTGATTACTGTATTCTCACTTGACTGTTTAAATAATTACTATACTATAGTAACTATACAAATGATAGCCGCAACAGAATCAAACAAACAAAAAAAGGATGGTATTCTTGGCTAACCAAAAAGTTGCAGTCGTAACAGGTGGTAGTTCTGTATTGGAAAGGCAACTACCGTTGCCCTTGCCAAAGAAGGGGTCAGAGTTGTAATTGCTGCACGTCGTGTCAAAGATTATCAAGAACGCACGTCTTGAAGTCTACAAAGGTGCACCCCATGGCATGTGCTCGACTCACAAGGATCAAGTAAACGCAGATCTGTTGTCGTTTATTCGCAGCTAACCTATCATGTGTATCTTTGTCGTGTTTCGGATGTTTATCTAGATCCTAAGTAAAAACTTCAAGTGATTTTTTTCTTACTTGGTATAATTCTTTTATGCTACTAAGTAAGTAATTACTACCTATTTTAAATACGGCGTGATTTATTATAAAGACATGATAAAAACAATCAAAGCAAATGAGCACTACAAGAACGAAATGGACTGGCTTACTACCTATCACCATTTCTCGTTTGCAGACTATCATAACCCCGACAAGATGAACTTTGGACCTCTCCGAGTCTTCAACGACGACATCATAAAACCTGGAACAGGGTTTGATTTTCACCAACACCGGGACATGGAAATTATAACATATCTCATAGAAGGAGAACTAGAGCACAAAGACAATCAGGGTAATCAAGGAGTAATCTATCCTGGCGAAGTACAAAGAATGACAGCTGGTTCTGGAATATTACATTCAGAATTCAACCATTCTCAAGAAAAACCACTAAGGCTATTGCAAATGTGGGTCTTTGCAAATAAGAAAGGACTAGCACCATCATGGGAACAGAAAAAGTTTTCAAAAGAAGAAAGAATAAACAAACTGGTACCAGTAGTTACATCTGAAAACATAAAGGATGGAAATGCATTACGCATACATCAAGATGCAACATTCTACCTCTCAACGCTAACTGCTGGAGGTCAGGTAGAGCATAAGTTAAGCACTGGAAGAAAAGCATACCTGTTTGTGATAGATGGCACAGTAAAACTAAACGGAAACTTGATGCAAACAAGAGATGCAGCAATGATAGAAAAAGAAAATGATCTGGTAATCAAGGCAGAAAAACCAACCGAAATAATTCTAATTGATATACCGGAAAAATATGCCGTCAATAACTAACTCTTTTTTTTAATTATTTTCTAGATTTAGTTGCAATGGGGTTCCATTTACTAACCCATCTCCCTAGATCGTCCAAGACATGTTCAAGTTCCTTTGCTTGCCTGGTTAAACTGTACTCCACTCGAAGAGGTATCTCAGCGTATACTTTTTTTGATATCAAACCTTCTCTTTCCAAGTCCTTCAATCGGTCTGATAGTACTGTATTGCTTATGCCAGGCAATAGCCGTCTCAAGTCATTGAATCGTATAGGTTCTTTTGCGCTCATATTTTTTAAAATCACCAAAGCCCATGCCTTTCCTAATACGTGCCAGATGTCAGAAACTTCGCACTGAACAGATTCATTTAGTTTTTTAGATGTACTTACTACCTCGGTATCCATACTAAGTAGTGAATAACTACCTATAAAAGTAATTTCAAATTAATTTCTTCAGTTCGATAAATCTTACTAGGTAGTTTTGGGAAAACTTGCATTGTTAAATATACCTGAACCTACTTTACCTAATGGCTAACGTCGACAACCGAATTCACAGCCTGTTAGATCCAAAAAACTGTGCTGTAGTCATGATTGACTTTGAACCACAAATGGCATTTGCGGTAAAATCAATTGACGGACAAACTCTAATCAATAACGCTGAGGGTCTTGCAAAATCTGCAAAGATTTTCAACGTCCCAACAATTCTCACATCAGTTGCAGCGAAGAGTTTTTCAGGTCCTTTCTTCCCGCAAATAAAAAAAGTCTTTCCTGGGCAAGAAATTATTGACCGTACAACCATGAACTGCTGGGAAGATCAGAGAGTAGTCGATGCAATAAAAAAAACTGGACGCAAAAAACTTGTGCTTGCGGGACTCTGGACAGAAGTCTGCATCGTAACTCCTACAATTCAGGCATTGGAAGCTGGATACGAAATTTATGTAGTAGCAGATGCATGTGGAGGAACAAGTCAAGTGGCTCATGATATGGGGATGCAACGCATGATCCAAGCAGGTGCTGCGCCAATAACATGGCTGCAATTTGTGTTGGAATTGCAGCGTGATTGGGCACGTACTGAAACATATGATGCTGTTATGACTCTTGCAAGAGAAGATGCAGGCTCGTATGGTTTGGGAATAGAGTATGCAAAAGCTATGCTCGGTGAACATGCACGTGAGGGGTCCTAAACAATTGGAGATGCTTATGGAAACAAAATATCTCCATCCAACATTTTTGATTTCAACTATACAATGTAGGAGATTAGAAAATGAGTAAAACTCAAGAATCACACGAAGTTGCTGATCTCATCATAACTAATGGCAATGTTGCTACACAGGATGAAAATCGTTCTACTGTTTCTGCTGTAGCAATAAAGAACGAACGTTTTCTTGCAACGGGAACTGATAAGAAGATTCTAGACTATCAACACGATAAAACTAAGGTAATCGATGTAGGTGGACGAACTGTTATTCCAGGTCTGAATGATTCGCACCTTCACATCATACGTGGAGGTCTAAACTACAACATGGAATTACGATGGGATGGAATACCATCACTTGATGAGGCTCTTAGGAGGGTTCGTGAACAAGTACCACGAACTCCTGATCCACAATGGGTGCGTGTAGTAGGTGGCTGGTCAGAATATCAATTTGCTGAACAACGTGTTCCATCTGTTGACGAACTAAACTCAATAAGCGATAAAACACCAATTTTTATTTTGCATCTTTATCACTGTGCTTTACTTAACAAATCAGGACTTCAAGCTGCCGGGTATTCAAAAGACGGCCCTAGTTTTCCCGCAAGCGAAGTCCAGCGTGACAAGATAGGAAACCCAACTGGATTACTTACCGCAAAGCCAAACGCTTTGATTTTGTATTCAACACTGGATAAGGGACCAAAACTTGCATACCAAGACCAAGTCAACTCTACTCGTCAATTCATGTATGAATTAAATAGATTTGGGGTAACCAGTGCGATCGACGCTGGGGGTGGCTTTCAAAACTATCCAGATAACTATACCGTAATTGGTGACTTGGCAAAACAAGGTTTGTTGACTGTAAGAATCTCATACAATTTGTTTCCACAGACACCAAAGAAGGAATTGGAAGATTTTACCAACTGGATGAAGATAGTGAAGCCCGGAGATGGCGATGATTTCTATCGCATGAATGGTGCTGGCGAGATGCTAGTATTTTCAGCTGCAGATTTTGAAAATTTCCCTGAACCACGGCCAGATCTTCTCAAAGTAATGGAATCAGAACTAAAGGACGTAGTAACATTACTGGTGAAAAACAGATGGCCGTTCCGTCTTCATGCAACTTATGGTGAATCTATTACACGTTTTCTTGACGTTTTTGAGCAAGTCAACAGTGAGATTCCTTTCAACGGTTTGCGTTGGTTTTTTGATCATGCTGAAACAATCTATACCTCGGATATTGACAGAGTTCGCAAGCTTGGTGGTGGCATTGCAATACAAGACAGGATGGCATTTCAAGGAGAGTCGTTCATAGCTAGATATGGTGAGGAATCTGCAAAAAACTCACCGCCAATAACAAAGATGATACAAGCTGGGATTCCAGTTGGTGCAGGAACAGATGCCACGCGAGTTTCAACCTACAACCCTTGGATCTCCCTCTACTGGCTAGTTACAGGTAAGACTGTAGGAGGTACCAGATTGTATCCAGAAAGCAATCGCCTCAGCAGGATGGAGGCTCTAAGACTCTACACAGTAGGCAGTGCATGGTTTTCAAATGAAGAAAACAAGAAAGGATCAATTGAATCTGGCAAGCTTGCAGATCTTGTCGTACTATCATCAGATTACTTTGCTGTTCCAGAGGAGGAAATCAAGCACCTTGAATCTGTTCTTACCATAGTTGGTGGCAAGATTGTATACGGAGCTGGTGAATTCAAAGATCTTGCTCCTTTGCCATTGCCTGTAACTCCTTCTTGGTCGCCTGTAGCAAAGTTTGGTGGATATACAAATTCAGGGCATGTTTTGTATGCAAAATCTAAACAAAAAACTAGCGAGGTTACTGCCTCGCCTTTACTGTGTTCATGTTGTGATGAACACTTTTCGTTCTAAGTTACCTGTTGAAATAGATCCATAAAGATGGTAATCTATGGCTGAACAGGGTTCCAGTACATCTATCCTTCGTACTCAAAAACTATTCAGGGCATTATGGATTGCTACCACTGCATCCAACATTGGTACCTCGATGCAGGGTGTTGGTGCAGCTTGGCTGATGACATCACTTACTCCATCTCCATTAACTGTCGCATTATTACAAACAGCAACCAGCCTGTCAACCGTCTTGCTTGCATTGCCTGGTGGTGCACTTGCTGATGTATTTGATAGACGTCGTTTGCTTTTAGTGGCACAATACTTCATGCTCACCGTTGCAGTAATTCTTGCAATGCTTTCATTTACAGGACTTGTTACACCCTCAATTTTGCTGACAGTTACTTTTCTGCTTGGATTGGGAGCAGCTATAACCATGCCTGCTGCAATGGGTGCTTCACTGGAGTTAGTACCAAGATCTGAAGCACGACATGCAATAACGTTGGGTGGTGTAAGTGTAAACATAGGAGCAGCTGTTGGCCCAGCCATAGGAGGTTTTATTGTGGCGGCAACAGGCCCAGGTTCTGTGTTTTTGCTAAATGCGATCTCATTTGTAGGCCTGATAATATTCATGCACAGATGGCATAGAACTTCAAACTTTGGCAACCTACCACCTGAACGTGTAGTGGGGGCAATGCGTGCCGCATTACGATACATTCGTCACTCGCCCCACATTCATGGTTTGTTCATCCGTGACTTGTCATTCTCTATTTGCGGCAGTGCTTTAATGGCATTGTTACCATTATTATCAAGACACGAACTTCACCTTGGTTCCACAGGTTTTGGAATCTTGGTTGGTTGCTTTGGTCTTGGTGCCATAATTGGAGGCTTTGTGGTTCTTCCACGATTACCAAAGAGATTATCTATAGAATGGCGAGTTGGTGGAGCAATTGTAACATACGCTTGTATGCTGGCAACTTTGTCTTACAAACCAGATTTTGTTCTTCTTTGTCTAGCAATGATTGCAGGAGGTATTGCTCAACTCACAATAATATCAAGTGTGAACTTTGCAACATACAGTTCTGCTCCTAAATGGGTAGGGATTCGCGTACTAGCTGTTCACATACTTGTATTCCAAGCTGGCATGACTGGTGGAAGTGTATTGTGGGGTACTCTTGGCAATCAAATTGGAATTGAAAGTTCGCTATTGGTTGCCTCATTTGGCTTGTTAATTGGTCTTCTTACAATAACTCGTTATAGATTATTGCCAGGTAAAGATGTTGATATGACACCCTCACTTCATTGGCCAGTTCCACAGGTAACATCTGATGTAAGACCAGACGATGGTCCAGTCCTAATAGAAATTGAATATTTTATAGATCCAGAAAAGGCAAGCGAGTTTGAACATGCAACATATGAACTAAGAAATTTGCGATTACGTGATGGTGCAATTAATTGGGGCATGTTCCGTGATGTGGCAGACCCAAGCCGATATATAGAAACATTTGTTGCCGAGTCATGGGCTGAACATTTACGTCATCATCAACGAGTCACAAAGTCTGACAAAGAAATTGAAGACCATATTCGCACCTTTCATATCGGCAAGGCTGATCCTGTGATAGACCATTTTATCGGATCTTCAATATCAAGAGAAGGCAACATCAAAAAAGTGAAGTGATTTTTTATATATGGAAATGTGTGATGTTATTAATCATGTAACATATCGGTTTTACGAACAAAGTGGGCCCAGAAATACGACCAGGATGGACCCTAGTCCTCATGGAATCGAACCTAGAAAAGCCATGTCTTGATACTCATCTTAATACTAAATAAGATGCTCGAAATTTATATGAATCAACTTGATACAATTAATCCAGATAACAAATGGCAGAACAAAAAGTTGCAGTAGTTGCTCTTACTGACCCTTCTGATGGTCCAAGAATTTTCCATGCTTTTGTATATCTCTTTGATTTAAAGGATAATGGTATAGACGTTGGTCTGTTTTTGGACGGAGCGGCAGTCAAGATAATAGAAGAGATTGAAAAAAATCCATCAAATGCAATCAAACCTCTGTATGACCGAGCCAAAAAAGAAGGAATGATAAAGAAAGCATGCGGGTACTGTGCAACTGCATTTCACGTCAAGGATAAGATTGTCCAATCAAAGATTTCACTTACAGAAGACAATGACCATGTTAGTATGAGCGGACTTGTAAAGGATGGTTATCAAATCATCACAATTTAGAATAATAACTGTGGAAATGGTTAAAATCAATTTTTTTAAAATCATGGAGGGTATATTATTTGCTAGATAAATCTAAGAATGTATTTTTGGCTCCTAATTGTAGCGAAGATCCCTCCCTACGTGATAAGGTTTTACGAGTTCTTGAAAGCCATAAAATTCCTAAAGAAAAGATTAGACAAGATGTGGATATGGACATACTCCATTCAGGAGATTATCTTATACGCTGTTTTGCGGATAAGATACAGGCATGGGAGATTCAGTTAACTTTACCATTTGGGTTTATGACAAAACTAATAGGTAATCTATAACTCATGTCCCGACTCAAAACAAGTGTAATTATGTCCCATGATCAGAACAGAACCTAGAATAACATTCTTTTGTCAAGGAGATCTTAGTGTTGTGAAAGTATGATGCAAAAATTTGATCTGATAGTAATAGGAAGTGGATCTGGCCTTGATGTAGCCAATGCAGCTGTACAAAGCGGACTCAAAGTTGCAGTTGTAGAAAGGGGCAAAATGGGTGGCACTTGTCTTAATCGTGGCTGTATTCCCTCCAAATTACTACTCCATAGTGCAGATGTAGCCGAGACGATCAAAAATGCAGAAACTTTTGGAATTAAAATCGAAGGGTTTTCTATTAATTTTGAAAAAATTGTGGAACGCGTTAACGGTATCATAGATCCTGATTCTGAAAACATAAAGAATGCATTCAAGTATGTTACCAACCCAAAACTCTTTCAAGTAGAATGTAAATTCATAGGTCAAAAGGTTATTCAAGTTGGGGAAGAGACCATTACCGCAGATAAAATTTTGATTTCATGCGGATCAAGACCGTTAATTCCGAAAATAAAAGGTCTGGAAGGCACTGGTTTTATTACTAGTGACGAAGCACTTCGACTAAAAAAACAACCACGTGTACTTACTATCCTGGGAGGAGGATACATTGCAACAGAGCTTGCTCACTTTTTTGGAGCCCTTGGTACCAAAGTAAACATAGTTCAAAGAAGGGACGCACTTTTACCAAAAGAGGACGAGGAGATATCGCAGAAATTTACTGAAGTATTTGCAAGAAAATATGGAGTATATACTGGCTATCAAACAATTGAGGTCTTCAAGAAGGATGGCAAGTATCATTTAATTGCAAAAAATAAGGAAGAAAAATCAATAGAACTTGTTTCTGATGAGCTTCTGGTTGCTGTCGGAAGAATTCCAAACACAGACACATTGGATCTAGAAAAAACTGGTGTCAAAGTAAATGAAAAAGGCTACATAATAACAGATGAATATCTTGAAACTACTGCCAAGGGAATATTTGCTCTAGGTGATGCTGTTGGCAAGTACCAATTCAAGCACAGTGCAAATCATGAGGCACAGTATGCTTATACCAATATTGTCCGGCCCGAGCACAGAGTTCCTGTGGACTATACAGCGATGCCACATGCGATTTTTAGCTCTCCTCAAGTTGCAGGGGTGGGATTAACCGAGCAGGAATTAAAAAAGAATGGAATGGATTATCAAAAATCTGTTTACTCTTACATCGATACGGCTATGGGAGAGGCACTTGAAGACAAAGATGGGTTTGTCAAGTTTCTTGTGGAAAGGGAAACGAGAAAAATTCTTGGTTGTCACATCATAGGAACCGATGCCTCTATCCTAATACATGAAGTGTTGGTTCCTATGCGTTCTGGGGAGGGAACCATTGATAGCATAACACAAACAATCACTATCCATCCTTCCTTATCTGAGGTTGTTGCACGAGCAGCTGATGCACTCCGATAACTTCTCATATAAAGTCCGCACTAAAGGAAGTGGCTTGGCTCGATTTTGGAACGTAAAGGACATCCGAGTGTTCTTTGAGCATATCCAACATCCATTCTTTTTCATAACTATCCCTAGCTTTAACAATCTGGTGCGGACAAAGTATAGAGCCCTTGTGCTTGGACAATACCAATTGAGATCTTTTTTCGATTAATAATCTCAATTTCTTTCCATTTTTGTCACTAGTGTTTCCGATGAATGGACCAGTTAATCTAAATCCTGCTCGCGGGGAAGACTCCATTAGTTTTATAACCTCTTCAAATTGTTTTAATGCCTCTCCAGAATTAGAAATTTTTTCTTGGATCTGAAGGATATGTAACAAGTCATTTTTGCGAAATTTTTCCACGTCTATGGACCCAGACATTTTATCTTCTATGTCTTTTGGATCTTCATAGGTGAGAAATATGGCGCGTTCGCCTTTGAGCAACCCGTTATTCAAATATCGTAATTTAGCAGCAAAACCTCTATCTGCGTTTTCATACAGCATTAAGAGGTGATTACCAAATACCTCATTATCTATAAACTTGAAACCCAAATTTGTCTTCTTGGCTTTATTTTTCATATCTGGTCCAACCCTAATTTTTGAGCAAGCTCTTTTACAGCATTACCATTCTTAAAATATTCAAACCCTTTTTGTGTCAAAGTTAACGGGTTTCTCTTTATCATTTGTTTGTACTCAAGATCTTTAAGATGGATTATCAAATTATCGTAAGACATGTTACTCTGAAATTGTACTCTTGTTATTTTTACTTCGCCATATGGCATTTCCTTGTTAATTGCAGTTAAAATGTCATGGTAAATTTCCCATTTACTCCGCTTGGACCTTCTAACTATTCTTTTCTCAACCGTCACGGTAAGAGGTATAATCAAACCAGTACTTCAATACTACGGGCTAGATTTACCAATTATCGACTAACCCATCCGCCATCGACTAGCAATGTATGACCCGTTAGAAAGGATGCTTTATCAGACAAGAGCCAGACAACTGCATTTGCAATCTCTTCTGGTTTGCCAGCACGACCAATTGGGTGTAATGCAACAAGAGCTTCTCTGAGTTGTTTGTCGTTTCCGATAGATTGTTCCATCATTTCCGTTTCAATCGCACCTGGAGCAACAGCATTTATTCTAATTCCAGTTTTTGCATATTCTAGTGCGGCCGCTTTGGTTAGTCCTAATACTGCATGCTTGCTTGTAGTATAGAGTGGCAATTGCGGGTTAGCAATTACTCCATATACAGATGAAGTATTCACTATTGCACCTCCTCCGTTTTTGAGCATCTGGGGAATCTCATGCTTCATGGATAACCAAACACCTTTTACGTTCACAGCCATTATTTTATCAAAGATACTGGAGGTCTTGGTTGTAAATGATGCCGGATCTTCTACAACACCTGCGTTATTGAATGCATAATCAAGTCTGCCATACGTCTTTACGGTTTTTTCTATAAGAGATTTGACATCATCTTCGTTTGAAACGTCTGTTCTAACAAATATGCCGTCACCGCCGGCTTCTTTGACGAGTCTGAGGGTCTCTTCTCCTTCCTTGTCTCGTCTGGCTGCAAGGGCTACTTTGATTCCCTCTTTAGCAAGTGCAACAGCTGTTGTTCTTCCGATTCCGGAACTCGCACCTGTTACGATTGCAACTTTTTGTTCTGCCATTTGTTTTCTGGAGAACATTATCACGTTGATTCATATAAATTTCGAGCATTTTAATGAGTATTAAGATGAGTATCAAGACATGGCTTTTCTAGGTTCGATTCCATGAGGACTAGGGTACTAACATGGGCTTAATTTTAGACCCACTTTGTTTCATGTAATTGAAAAATTCCCTTGAGGGGTTTAGTCTAACTAGTTTAGTTCCCCTCACTTTATACAAGGTACGGGTCTTGTAGGACTAGGAAATGGGGCCTAACTTTTAGTTCAAATCCCTTAGTGGGTCCTAAACTAAACCGAAATAGTAGATGGGTCTTACCAGACTCGGATCATGATAAAATCTAGCATTTTGTTAATATCTTTTTTATTTCGCTTGAATACAGTTTGAGTTTTTCAGATTCTATATCTGATAATGGTCTACTATGACTTATCGAATTTCTAATAGGTTCTAGCTCTCGCAGCTTAGTTGCAAGAATTGAACTTTCACCACCTATGATTGGTTTGAAAACTTGCTCCCAATTGTCTTTCCGAGAGATTACCTTGGAATAGTCTGTAAAGTCAACAAAGTGTATTGGGTGTAAATTTGACGCGGGGTGCCAAGGCCATTTAATCTCATTATTTGACTTTCTATTTTCTGCATTAACTCTCACATCTTCGGGAATTCTTTCTCTCCACCAATTGGATGTGTTTTTCTCAAGCTTGTTCTGGATGAATCTTCGCAATGTATTTTCAAGCTCTTTGAGATATTCATAATCAGAAAGAATATTCTGAATTTCTGAATTGTAAATAAGATCTGATACCTCAAGTTCTTGTAAAACCCCTATAGTCTTGATAATCTTGGTTTCTAATTTAGTAAACCTCTGTACTTGCAAAATTTTCTTCATTAATGAGCTACTATTAGGTTTCTTTAATTTGTCCCTTCTTTCCGAAATTTCGGAAATAAAGTTGAGAATAATACTTACATTAGAATCATGTTGCATTTTTAATGAATTAATAAGTGAAATTTCTCTCTGTTTTTGTTGATGATCTAAATATGATTTTGTTATGGATCTTCCTGTATGTGGTCTACCAAAAATTTCATCCGCAACGACAGCCCCAACCTCTCCAAGAAATTCCCTAGCCAGACGGTCTCCTGCGGGATTAGATTGAGTAGAAAATGAGTGTAACTGCTCTAGTAGAGATTGTTCTTGCAATCTGTAACCATTTAAGACGCTTCGTATGTTATGTGACAGATCTGATAATCTTGTTTTATCATATTAAAGAATAACTTCTTTGGGAAATCAAATTCTTGTCAGGTTTAAACCCAGCTAGTTCTTTCTAAAAGATACCAAAGATTTTCTCGCTCTTTGATCTGAATTTTACCCTTACTCTTCTCTGGGGTTTTCGTCGTGCTTTGAATTTGACAGTTCCCTTCTTTGTTTTGAATTTCACTGGTCTCTTTGTCTTAGTTTTCTTCGGTGTTGCTAGAAATTCCGGCATGTTTTTTCAACCTATATCTTGGATATATTCTTTAATTTCCAATAGCGATCAATTTTCTAGATTATGCTAAAATTATCCTAATTTTCAATAAATTTTGATATGTTCAATCTTCGTAAAGGATAACATAATTTATCTCACTTAATTTTGAATGATTTTCTGATTTCGTCATGGAGTTTATCCATGTCAATTAGTTCTAGATCAGGTATATTTTTTGCCGCTTCACGTGCACTAGAAGTAAAATCTGAGTTTGTGATTACAACAGCCTTGGTAGCTTTTGCCATTTGTCTAGCGCCGGCAGTTTTTAACACATCTGTATTGCTGACATTGTTTTTCCAACATTTGGCTTGAATGACGATACGCTCTCTTCCCTTCTCTGCTATTACATCGATTCCTTGATCAGGGCCTTCTGGTGTCAACCGAGTTCTGTATCCTTTTTTGCTGTACAAATCGGCAACAAGTTCTTCAAACTTGCGTGAGTCCCAGTCTCTGAAGTTGTTACTTAGAGCATTTTCTAATTCTGAAGGTGCTCTACGTGAAGTGGAGGATTTTGCGATTCCAGCTATTATTGCCAGGATGATAATTCCCACCACTACCCATACAATAGAATTTTGTACTGTGATAGGTGGCGAATTGGTAACCGATTGTGAAGATTGTGAATAATGAGACCCTGCATAACCTTGAGGATTTGCTGATGGCATAGATTCAGCTGTGGCTTTAGGTTGTTGAACAGCTGGAAGTGCACTTGAAATATTAAATGAGACTTCTGCACTCTGTGGTGTATTCAATAGTACTGGATTTGGGTTTCCATAATAAGCAATAACGGTGAACTTGCCTCCTTGATCAACCTTATTTCCCTGCCCAGTTTCAATCAAGTACCTGAACTGATCATTTTCAATTGGGATGGTTTTGGCATCTATCACATTTCCAGATGGATCATAGAGCTCGACTGTAACAGGTAAACCACGAGGTGTATCAGTTCCCAATAAGAGATTATTTTGAAAACTAAGAGTTCCCAAAATAACAATAGTGCTGCCCAGTTGGTGACTTTGACCAACTGGTGCAATTGTTATTGCTGATGTTGCAGAGCTTTGTAGCGGTAAAAACAATATCAAGATAGCAATTAATGAAAAAACGATCTTTTTCAATAGAAATAGTAATTGATATACTACAAAATTAACTTTCCATAAAATCTCTTAAATAAAAATAGGTTTACCGTCAAGAATTATTTCCTATTGCTATATTTTTTCCTTAGTTGACTTAAAGAAACCACTCTTTCACAGTCTAAGACGTATCCTAAAGTGGCATCAGATCTGTATTTTCTCCTGAGCCAGTCTGGTATATTAGGAACGTTGCCCCACAACATATCTCTTCGTCTCTGAGGTATTGGCATCAATACTGATAAAATAAAATAGTTTATAAGATTTTTCTGAAATTATTTGATATCATTACATGTGCGGTTTTCGGCGATTTTGTTGATCATAATACGATTCCATGGTAAAATGGCGTAGAAAGGAAAACAACAATCTGGAAGAATTGGAGTTGTTAGGGGTTGACTCAGAGTTATGAAATTTATGAGGATCTTGAAAATTTGGATTCAAAGTTTAGGAAGATTGCTCCAAGAATTTTGAGGTTGAAACCTAAAGATGTTAAAAAGTTTGGAATATCAAAGCAGACTTTGTGGAATGTAAAGAAGAAAATCAAATTTGCTTTTTAATACATAATAATAACTAACGGTTAAACAATTTATGGTTGAGATAAAATACAAATGTGCCAAATGCGGTTATCCTACATCTAATCCGACCATATTCAAAGAGAATGAATCTCCTTTCCGAGAATTGCTGGAATGCCCAAAATGTGGATGTACCGAAATCTTATCTGGTGAATGATATGTCTAATGATGGGGCTTGGATAAGATCGTATAAGAGGAGGAACGTGAGTTACCAAAGACCAGATATCCCACAAGACAAAATTCTACTTGATTTTCATACAAAATGGTTTGAAGGGAAATTTGATGAAGCAGCCGCAATACTTGCGAGCCATTATTCTGTAAATGTGCCTCGTGTGGTAATTGGACCGTTACCTCAAAATGCTCACAGTAGTTATGATATTGAAAGTCATGTAATCACCATATCAGATAACATAGTCCTGACTCTGGAACGAATGGTGACGTTCTTGGAAAGTTTTTTTAGACATCTAGCAAGCCAGAGGAATTGAGCTTATGATGTAGAACTTTCAGAGTATTTAGCTCATGAAAGATCGGAGGGTGGAAGATTTGCTACAAGAATATCCGCGCGTCTTTTGAAACTTGAGCGCAGAACATCTTGAGATTGCTTTGTTCACCATCCTTTGTGCTCTGTTAATTTAATATTGTATTCTTAAATTATTGGAAATAAATCAGATTGGTAGAATATGGGCAAAGAAATAGAGATTCCACGATTTACTAGACTTGATATTTTTCAAACCATGAGCAGGGAGGAGATGAAGTGGTCTGGTTCACTTGACGATCATGCCTTTTTGTCGCGATTATACGATCTTGAGTCTATGCCGTCTTATGACTCTAGATATAAAACTGCCAGCGCGGATATCAGGACACATACAGTAGATTTCAAAGGAGATTGGGATGACTACTGGATTTTCAAGGACAAACGGTTCAACTTACTTGAATGTGATGGAAACGAATTTGTGGCCTTCCTATGTGAAATGATCAATCCAGTCGTGAGGCCTGATGAAAAAGAACGTGAGGCTCTTTTAAAATTATTCAATGGTAACTTGAAAGAACACGGATGTGAAATAGTCGAAACGAGAAGTAATTTTGGCAAACTGCATTACGAACTTAAGGGAGTTCTAGCGGGGACAATAGACGCTCTTGACGAGACAAGAGATTTCCTTTCATCTGAAAATATACAGCGTCAAATAACGAGAATGAAGAGCAACGTAGAAAAGGATCCGGAATTAGCCATTGGTACCTCAAAAGAATTCATAGAGACAGTTTCAAAGACAATACTGGACAAGCTGGGGGAGCAATACAACAATGAAAAACTTCCCAAACTGACCAGGATGGTTATGGATGCGTTGCTAACTCGAACCTCTGACTCTAATCCTGAAACGTCAGAAATACTAAAAAGAATTGATGGCTCCTTATCTACTCTGATACAAGCGGTAGTGGAATTGAGAAACAAACATGGTACTGGTCATGGTGGAGGTATCGACAAAAAAATACTAGATCGAAAATATGCATCACTCGCGGTTAATTCCGCTGCTACGTTAGGGTTTTTTCTGCTTCAACTCTATCAAGAAATGGAAAAGAAATAATTCTGTTTATACCAAAGTTGCCAAAAAAGAAAAAGGGCTTGTAAAAAAATCTCTAGCCTCTCTCACCACAATCAGACAGGCTTTCTATGAAAAATTTGTATTTAAGCACGATATGGTAAAATGAGTATAGTTACACTGTTCCAAAACAAAATCTGGTTCTTCCTGTTATATCACGTGGATTTCTGTGGTCACTATGACCTCTTTTCTTGCTTAGTCTAACTAAACCAACCTACTCCTTTTAAAAAAATCAACTCGTGGTATGATTGGTTGGTAAAAAGATACCGTCATCCAATATCATACAGGTTACGCGAAATACCGATAAGACAGATCAAGGTATGGAGTGATGCACAAGCTAGAAAATTAGATAAAAGTGGGATTGCAGATCTTGCAAAATCAATCAAGAGTGAGGGACTCCAAAACCCGCCAATGGTACAAAAAGATGGCAAAGACTCGTACCTTTTGATGTCAGGACAGAGGAGGCTTGCAGCCCTGAAAAGACTCAAGGCAAAAAAGATTCCAGTTCTGGTTTTGACAAGAAAGACAGAGTACGAACTGCAAGATGCAAAGGCAGCTTCTGTAATTGAGAACATACACAGAAAGAACATGAATGTAAAAGACATGGCCGCCGCATGTAGTTTTCTTGCAGAAAAGATGGGCAAGTCAAAGGCTGCACAATCATTAGGCATGTCAATGTCAACGTTCAAGAAATATCATGGGTTTGCAGGAGTTCCAGAAAAACTAAAAGATCTGGTGCCAAAAAAGATCTCAAGGGACCAGGCAACAAAACTATACTTGATCGTACCAGACATCTCAAAGGCCTTGAAAATCGCTCATAGAATCTCAAGACTAGATACATCTGCAAGAAAAAGATACCTTGAAGCATTATGGTACAATCCAAACTCATCGCACAAAACTCTAATGAAAAAGATCAAGTCATTTTCCATACAACAACGCATTTCATTGAATCTTTCAAAGGGAAAGAGCCGTGGGTTAGGTACGCAATCTAGACGCCAGGGTCTTGAGCCGCAGGAACTTGCAAACAAAATTGTTGGTGACTGGCTAAAGAGAAAAGGGTACTAGAATGGCACCACGGTTCTACGGAATCAGATTGCAAGGTGACGATATACCTAGTTCCATTACGTCTGCCATATAGGTTCGGGTCTTACCAGATTCAAACCAAATATGGTAAATAAAAATAATTGATTTACTGTGGGTTTCAATGATTTAGTCATCTGATAGAGAGCTGTTTCACGCAGGGAATCTGTCGCCGTACATTGGAAGGCCACTCTTCGAGGCTGTCTCAGTCACTTCCTCGGCTATGACGTCCCAGTGTTCTGCGAGTCGGCCATTCTTAAGACGCACAATATCAGCGACTATCCATGCTGTGGACTGGACCGCGTTGGTGTATCGTCCATGCAGCATTACAAAGTCACCCTCGGCCATAATGCGTGAGTTCTCATAACGCATGGTAGGCTGTGAGCTTCTTACCAGATCAAATAGACCATCGCGACCCGGAGGTATGTGTGCGCTGTGCTGGATGTAGTTGTTGGCCCAGAACTTCTCTGCCGCCACATAATCCCGCTTGTTAAACAGCATCTCAAACGCTTCGAGTACGAAGGCTTTATTCAGGGATATCTGGTCGCCGTTTGATCTAACCATATATCTTCCCACAGATCTGACATTGCCAATGATGTGATTCCACTGTCCACTTGTGTTTGCATTGTGTTTGTGTCATCATTAATTTGTCGTACTAACTATACGGGTTCTAGTATATCAAATGGATAGTGACAAAACCGAAAGTAACTGAGACTCTGTTAACCTGATTACCATCTTCTCACTTTCCAATTTATATAATCACTATTGTATAGTAGCTATACAAATGAAAGTTGTTAATTCAAACAATCCTAATTCAAAGGTAGATCGATCTTCATGGGTAGCTCTTGCGATACTAAGTGTTGTTGCTACTTTTGTAATGTATGTAGAAACCATGGTTATACCTGCCATTCCTGACATGATCAAGGATTTTGCCATTCCATACAATACATCTTCCTGGATACTTGCCTCCTACCTTGTTACTGCAGCTGTTACTGCTCCTATATTGGGAAAGTTATCTGATGTGTATGGTAGAAAAAAATTACTGTTAATTTCAGTAGTAATTTACTCAGTAGGGATTACACTTGGAGGTGTTGCCCATAACCTGTCAATCATGTTGCTAGCTCGTTCAATGCAGGGAATAGGATTTGCAGTTATTCCAATATCGTTTAGTATTATAAGAAACAAGTTTCCTGAAGACAAACTTTCATTGGCAATGGGAATATTTACCCCTATGTATGCTGCAGGAACTGTATTAGGTGTAGCAGCTGGTGGAAACATAGTTGAGAGACTAGGATGGCATGCCACCTTTCTCACAGTATTACCTGTGACAATCATTTTTCTTGTACTTGTAACCAAATTTATCACAGAACAAAAAATAGTACCAAAAAAATTATCGGATGATAATAGGATCAAGATTACAAAAATAATAGATATCAAAGGAGCCATAACACTGGCAGCAACAATCTCTACATTTTTGCTGGTATTGACATATCTGCAAAATTCTGGTCTGGCAAACTCATCATATCTAGTTGTAACCTTAGCTGCAACTGCAATCGTTTCGCTAGTCCTATTTGTTATAACAGAACGAAGAACAACAAATCCGTTAGTTGATATTAGACTAATTATGCACAAAACGCTACTTCCGACAAATCTCACAATTTTACTAAATGCTCTTGGAATGTTTCTAATATTCCAGACAATACCTGTCTTAGTTAGGAGTCCGTTTCCCCTAGGATTTGGAGGAAATGCAGTAAGTGCAACAAATGTGATACTTCCATTAATGGTCGCATTTCTGATATTTGCTTCATTTACAAGTTATTTGTTACCACGAATTGGAAATCTCAAAATGGTAATGATAGGAGGAATTATGAATGTTTTTGGATTTGCAGGTCTCTATTTGTTTCATAATGCGGAATCGATGATATCAGTTAATCTTGCTATAATCGGTGCGGGAATTGCTTTACTAAATAATGGTGCATTCAATGCAAGTATGATCTCAACTCCAAAACAAGTTTCTGGGATATCTCTTAGCATAAGTGCTATGTTGTACATTATTGGTAGCTCGATTGGGCCATCCATTTCTGGAATGTTTATGCAGGGTAATCAGGCTGCCATCAAGGGAATCTCAGGTTTATTTCCAAACGCAGAATCGTACAATTTAATATTCCTAACGGGGTTTATGGTCTCTGTTGTTACATTGGCATTAAGTATCATGATAAGAAAAGGACTGAAAGTTCAAACTGTAAAAGATGAGTTGGATGATTCAAATACCATCAATTTGGCATTTCAATTACAATCTACACGATTAAAACTAATTCAAGAAATCAGGCATTTTATTATTCAAATTTATATACAAATGATTAGATTTGTTAAAAAAACAAGTTCATTACGTAAGAACAAAAATCACATCAAAAACACAATCACATGTGAGTGTAGGAAAAATTCTTGACAAATCATAAAGTTGCAATCATAACAGGTGGTAGCTCTGGAATTGGAAGGGCAACTGCTGTTGCTCTTGCCGAAGAAGGAGTCAAAGTTGTAATTGCTGCACGTCGTGCCAAAGAAAGTGAGGAGACATTACGGTTAATAAAAGAATCTGGAAGTGAAGGCATTTTTGTGAAAACTGATGTCACGAATGAAAACGATGTCAAATCT
Organism: Nitrosotalea sp.; assembly: GCA_050749405.1. Classification (GTDB taxonomy): domain Archaea; phylum Thermoproteota; class Nitrososphaeria; order Nitrososphaerales; family Nitrosopumilaceae; genus Nitrosotalea. The sequence continues at coordinate 186,085 of JBOGRD010000004.1, read as the reverse complement.
TTAGTGGATAAAACCGTCAATAAATACGGTAGGCTTGATTATGCGTTCAATAATGCAGGTACCGACGAGATACCAACACAATTTACAGATCAAACATCTGATGCCTTTGACCACATAATGAATATCAATGTCAAAGGAGTTTGGCTGTCCATGAAATACGAAATTCCACAGATGCTCAAAAATGGTGGAGGCTCAATCGTAAACACGTCTTCTGTAGCTGGCGTGATCGGTCTGGCACAACTGCCAATCTACGTAGCAAGCAAACATGCGGTGCTTGGGCTAACCAAATCAACTGCGTTAGGATATGCCAAATCTGGGATCAGAATAAACGCCATTGCACCAGGTGCAATTGAGACAGATATGCTCAAGCGTACTGTTGGCACAGACCCACAATTAAGGGAAATGTTTACCGCAATGCATCCGATAGGACGTATTGGAACACCTGAAGAAATTGCAAATGCTGTAGTGTGGTTATTGTCTGACAAGGCATCCTTTGTCACGGGTCACACATTGCTGGTTGATGGAGGATTGGTCAGTAGATGAGTAATATGCAATATGATCCTCTCCGATTCTAACAACTAAACAAGAACCGAACTTTAAGAACGAGTATATGTAAATAGAAATATGGTTTCGATTTCAAAATCTAATGATTTAACCACCACAATATCATTTTTTAAGATAGATTCAGAATATCAAAAGAAACAGATTGACCTTCTCAGAGAATTCATTGACAATACACTAAGTAAACAAACTGGTTTTGTCTCATCAACTATTCACAGAAGTCTGAGAGGCTCTACAATTGTAAATTATTCACAGTGGACAGCTTCCAAAGATAATAACACTGGAATAAACTATATGATATCTCCAGAGCCTAAATCTGTGATTTCATTTGCAACACATGAGCTGAATCCCTATGAAATCCATCATGCAATAGGCGATGAAATGATAATTGCAGAACACGATAAAGTTGTTACTGCTATTAATTATGTAAAACTAGACCCAAAAAATCAAGCCAATTATACAAATGAATGGATCAACGTATTTGAAAACGTTATGAAAAAGCAACCTAGCTTCATTTCTGCAATACTTCACAAAAGTGTTACTGGTAACAGATTGCTTTCGTACTCACATTGGGCAAAAAGAGAAGATCTTGAAGCTTCGCTTGCCTTGCCAGAAGTTTTCAACCCAGTTGACCGTGCTACAAATTTTTCTAGGTCTGATTGGAGTATCTATGAGGTAAGTTATGTAAATGAAATTTTGAAAACATGATAGACTATAGGGCAAGGATAGGATACCGATTTATTGTAAGCGAAAAACCCAGTCTAATTTCAGGTGCAATATCGATTGCCATAGCTCTTTTAGTTTTACAAGTTGCAATCGTAAATCTTTATGGTGCAGTCAACGGAGCATACAAAGATCTCATCGATTACACTTATGGCAATGTATACATAACTAGCCAAAAAGGCTTTATAACAAAAAATGATTTTGTACTTGTTAACTGGCTTGACAGGTTTCCTTTTGTTGACGGTGCAGCTCCACGACTTGTTATCACCGGCACAGTAAATGCATCGATAAATGGCAAAGTAATCAATGATTACAATGTTCCTATTGTTGGAATAAAGCCGATGTATGACATGCAAGCATCAACATTATATCAAACAGTTGATGGGCAGTTTATCACCTCAAAAAATGATATTATTCTAGGTTCAATAGTCCAAAAAGATCTTGGCTATCCAAACTTGGGTAATACTGTTCAGATCGAAGTACGAGACAGTAATGGCAAGTTTATTTTAAAGAGGCTAACTATCGTTGGAATAAGTCAAACACAAGGAGCTAGAGGTCTTGATAATAGCGTCATTGTGCATATAGATACCCTTAGAGAACTACTTCAAAGAAATCACCAAAGCCAAGCAATTATTGTAAAACTAAACGATCCATCAAGAGAGGAAGATTTGAAGACACTTTTCTTGAGAGCATACCAATCAAAAACAGACCAGTTTCGTGTACAAACAATTGAAGAAGCTGCAGAGCCAATCATAAAGGGAATTGGTGCAAATATAGAGCTAACATATCTTATCGCACATTTTGGATTACTCTCTCCAGCGCCTGTTATTGTTTTGGTCACATTCAAACAGATAATGACAAAACGTAACGACATTGGCATCTTACGGGCTCTTGGTGCAACGGACAAAGACATCAGGCTGATCTTCATATTTCAATCAATGGTTATTGGAGCGTTAGGAATTGGAATAGGAGATTCACTTGGACTGGTTTATACCGTCATTGCTAAAGAGATTCATCTTACATTCAATGGAAGCATACCACTTGATGTGCAGTTTAATTGGTGGGAATTGCTTATGGATGATCTTTTGATTTTTACAGCAGCTGTGGGCATATCTCTTAACCCTGCAAAAAAAGCTCTGAAAATTAGAACAATCGATGTACTTGATAACTTCATTGATGAAAAGAGACATCTTGGGATTGATGCACCAAAAAGGTGAGTCAATGAGTAATATGCAATAGGATATCTGGGTACCATCGATGTAGCTGTTATGTGGAACTAAAATTGTTCCGTAGAGACTTGTTATAGCCTACTTTAGCGTATCATATGTCATGAATGACTATACCTGTACCTGCTCCTGCGGCTGTCAGAATCCTGCCGATGATTATGTTTGTCACAACTGCAGAATAGGCTTGTGCAAGGTTGGAATGAAAAGATAGATGTCTGTCCTTTAGGAAGAAGACGAATAACGAAGCTAAGATGTATCTTTTGTTTCAGAGATCTATTCCATGATGGTTATCTAGTAACCAGTTTATCAGTTCCAACTTTAAATAAAAAGGATTCTAATACTTGTAATGCGTGCTGCAATAGTTCCAAACATTCATGGCAAATGGCAAGTCAAAGAAGTTCCTACACCCAAAGCAGACGTCAATCAGGTTCTGATAAAAATTCGAGCAAGTGGTTTGTGTTATACTGATGTACATATTACAGAAGGGGAACTTCCAATGCCAATTCAATTTCCACGCACTATTGGTCATGAGCCAGTAGGTGAGGTAGTAGAGGTTGGACAAGGAGTAACTTCTCGTAAAGTTGGTGACAGAGTGGGGGTGCCTTGGTTACAAACAACTTGTGGGCGTTGTGAGTGGTGTCTTCGTGGAAAAAACATTTTTTGCGAAAAACAAATGGGAACAGGAATTAATTTGCCAGGTGGCCATGCAGAATATATGGTTGCAAATGCAGAAGCCACAATGCTTTTACCTGAAGAAATTTCATACGAGCAGGCAGCTCCTATCTTTTGTGCAGGCTATACGGTATATAGCGGATTAAGACATGCAGATCCGAAGCCTCATGAAAAAATTGCTATAGTCGGAATCGGAGGACTAGGTCATCTGGGGGTTCAATATTCTAAAGCATGCGGCTTTGAAACCATTGCAGTTACTCATTCAAAAGACAAAGAGGATCTTTGCTATAAGATGGGTGCTGATCTGGTAGTAAAAAATGCAGAAGAACTGAAAAAAGCTGGAGGAGCTGATGTGATACTTGCAACAGGCAACTCTAATCAAGCAGCAAGTGAGGCAATATCTGGTCTAAGACCTGATGGTAGAGTGATGATAATTGGATTTGATAATAAACCAATTCAAGTATCTCCAATGATCCTACTGAATCGTGCCAGGATTATGGGTTCCACGCAAAATTCACGAGAATATCTCTACGAGGCACTGGATTATGTAGCAAAAGGAAAGGTCAAAGTCATTATGGAAACGTTTTCACTTGAAGAAATTGATAGGGCATATGATAAAGTTGCTAATGGGGAAGTTCGATTCAGAGCAGTGATAAAAAATTGATCCTCGATTACAAAATTATAACCGTATTTTAGTGAGTAATTTGCTAAAAACTCTATTGCCGAGAAAGATTGTCCTTTACTATGGAATTTGGTATTTGTCCTCTCTGTAAATTGCACAGGGAGCTGAACCCACATCACTCCAAAAATGTTGGTAAAATTATTGAGGTTTGTGATGATTGTTATAAAACGAAATTGTTCATGGATGATATTCCATGAGTAGCAAAACATCTTCGGAGAACCCACTAAAAGACCCTCTTTATCGATTTCTATGGATCGCAATGTTCGTATCAGACATTGGTATTTACATGCAGACTGCTGGGTCTGGCTGGCTGATGACATCTCTTGTGCCATCTCCTTTTCTTGTATCACTTTTATCGGTGATGACAAGCTTGTCGATATTTTTGTTTGCGCTTCCAGCAGGTGCTCTTGCAGATATTGTTGATAGACGCAAACTCTTACTTGCTACCGAATACTTTTCACTTGCAGCTGCAGCAGGCTTGAGTCTTCTAACATTAGGAGGCTACACAACATCTTCGATTCTTATTGTCTTTACTTTCTTGTTAGGTATAGGCAATGCAATGAGCTTGCCTGTCAATATTGTAGTTCAAGCTGAGATCGTACCAAAGAAAAAGATTCTTACTGCAATGACTCTGTTTAGTGTCGCAATTTACATAGGTTATGCAGTCGGTCCTCTTCTTGGTGGCATCGTACTTGCCGCAGTGGGAGCATGGGCTGTCTTTATGCTAAATGCACTTTCCTTTGTTGGCATCATTGTATTTCTTCACCGATGGCATAAACCATCAGAACGAAATCTTTTACCTCCAGAGCAAGTCATAGGAGCTATTCGTACAGGATTGCGATATATGCGGCATTCACTACACATGCGTGCACTCTTTGTTCGCGACTTTGCATTGACAATTTGTTGCAGTGCATTGGTATCTCTCCTGCCTCTCCTGGCTCGTAGCGAGGCAGGATCAAATCCTATCCTCTTTGGGATTTTGGTAGGTGCATTTGGTATTGGTGGCATGATAAGCGGTTTGTTTCTAGTGCCACGGTTAAAGGGAATGTCAATAGAAAAACGGGTGACAAGTGCCACAATTTTGTATGCTATTTCAATGGCTGTTATGGCATTCAAGCATGACGCCATTACCATATTTGTTGGAGTATTTGCGGTTGGGGCTGCCTTGGTTGTAATAACATCTACCTTGAATTTTGTTGCGTACAATTCTGTGCCGTCATGGGTAAAAACACGAGTAGTTTCAGTTCATCAAATGACATTCTGGGGCGGAGTAGCATTTGGTAGCATAATCTGGGGAATTGTTGCGGAGATCTGGGGAGTTCCAGTGGCATTGCTTGCTGCGTCTATTGGATTAATAATTGGTCTTGTTACCTCGACTCGTTACAAACTAAAACCACAGACAGATGTAGATTTGACTCCATCAATGCACTGGCCTATGCCACGTATTGAAATTAACATTGATGAACATGATGAGGGAGCTGTATTGGTAGAGATGGAGTTTCTGATTGACCCGTCACGTTCACATGATTTTGAATCTTCAATGGATGATGTACGATCACTGATGTTGCGTGATGGTGCAATTAACTGGGGGCTGTATCATGATATTGAAAATCCAAGTCGCTATGTCATGACCTTTGTTTCAGAATCTTGGACTGAACATTTGCGTCAACATGAACGCATAACAAAAGCAGATGTTGCCATAGAGGAACGGGCACGTTCATTTCATATAGGAAAAGATCCCATACGCATTTCTCATCTTATTGCGGAGGACACATTCAAACAAAATAATAAGATAAGAAAAGAGGACAAAACTTGATTTTTACGCGTGTCTATTTATTAGATAGTATGACCATAAATTGGCGCAGGAGATAGATAATGCCGTTTGTAAGCGTAGGTAAGGAAAACTCGGGCTCGATAGATCTCTACTATGAAGATCATGGATCAGGCAAGCCGGTTGTGCTTATCCACGGATACCCGCTTAGCGGGGCTTCATGGGAAAAACAGGTCCCGGTTTTGCTTGATGCGGGGTTTCGCGTCATCACATACGATCGCAGAGGCTTTGGCAACTCAAGCAAACCGACAACAGGATACAACTATGATAACTTTGCAGAAGACCTTCACAAACTCGTGACCCATCTAGGGCTACGCGATTTTTCTCTTGTTGGTTTCTCGATGGGAGGCGGTGAAATCGCTCGATACTTTGGAAAGCACGGATCCAAAGGCGTGAAAAAGGCAGTCTTCATTAGTTCTGTTCCACCTTTCTTGCTTAAAACGCAAGACAATCCTCAAGGAGTTGACCAAGATGTCTTTGATGGAATCCAAAAGGCAGTAGCTGCTGATCGTTACACATTCTTTACAGAGTTCTTCAAGAATTTCTTCAATACTGATCTGCTTATGGGCAAGAAAGTGAGTGAGCAGACAGTACAAGCATGTTGGAATTTAGCAGCTAGTGCATCAGCAATAGCAAGCTATGCATGCGTGCCTACTTGGCATGAAGATTTCAGAAAAGATCTCTCGCGAATTGACGTTCCAACTCTTGTCATTCATGGCGATGCGGATCGTATCGTCCCCATGTCTGCATCTGGAGTGCTAACAGCAAAGATGGTCAAGGGAGCCAGACTGGAAGTGGTAAAGGACGGACCACATTGCATAACCTGGACACATGCTGATGAAGTAAACTCTGCGCTATTGGATTTTCTCAAGAGCTGATTCACTTACTACCCTCCATCTAGTATAAAAAATGAGGGAACTGAACCATTTGGCGTAAACAGGGGGAGGTTAGGTGCAGTATTTTTCCAACTAAATTCGTTTAATGATATTGTAAATAAACGGGATAGAATCATAAAAAAAAGCATCCCATATTTTAGCAGGATTTACATGGCATCAGCCTTTTAGAGAGGGAAATAAAGAAACCGCATTATCTGTGACAAGACTGTTTCTGCGTAGGAATGGATTTGATATGTCATTAGTTACACGTGGAGATAAAAAAGAAATTTTCGATCTTCTGGTAAAAACAGTCTTCAAATTTGAAGGTGATCCTACGATAGTTAGGGAGATGGAAGAATATCTTTCAAGGAAAATTACAAGTTACTAGTCGAACTTGTCAAGGGATAGTGCTCTATACAGATCTGGATTTTCTGCTCTTATTCTTTTCAGTTCATTTCGTATGGAGTGTTTTTGGGCATCAGAAACCTTGTTTGAGCTTGCACCGCCTGTGTCCATTACAGGTTTCTTCTTTTCTGCCTTTTGCATAGATTAGTAATATGTCAACTGCTTATTATTGGTATTCGTGGGGTATTGTGAGACAGCTTTCAATTTGACCGCAAACAAAAACGGGCCCTGTATGTCTTATATTTCCACTGAATGGGTGCAACACCTTCGATCGTGCCAACCCAAAACATGCCCAAGAATTGTTTTTGTCGTAATGACAGTTGGGATCGTCCACAATCAATAGAATTTTAGGGAAATCAAACTAACTAGACCAAGCCCTTCGAGGGTTTTTTTAAAGAGTGTTAAACCAATTTTCAAAATCCCGATACAAAACAAGCCATAAAGCTATGTCTATCTTATTTGGCAGATAAAAAAAGAAAATCTTCCTCTAAACTGGTAACTGTTTCAGTTTGAGCCTTCCAGTGTTAGGTTGGAGAGAGATACTGAAAGTATTAAGAAAAAAGTGATTTTATGCAACAAGGCAGTCATATCATCGTGGAAAATGGGGGAGGGATTATGGACTTCAATTCCAAGAAGAGGTGTGTTCGGAAAAGGACTAGTGCTTCAAATAATACCAGGCTGTGATTTGACAAAAAAAGAATTTCTTAAGCTATTGTAAATCGGCCCACCGGTCCAGTACAAAATTGTCTTGGAACTTGTAAGATTTAAGAATCTGTTATTGAACTACAAGTTCAAATCCCTTATCAAGGCCACGATTCGCGATTTATCCTCATGGCTCATCTTTCTTAAAGTGTGGCAATGAAATCCCTAGCTCGAACTACCAGCTCTTGCAGCTCCCAGTCGCCAATCTCCCTTTCGTCAGCAAAGGCCACCCCGACCACTGCCACGATGGAACCTTTGTGATCTCGTATCGGAATGGCAACTGCGGCCTTTGCGTTCACTGCTTTTGCTCCAGGACGCACATTGCCAGAGCGGTCGTCTACTAGATTGCATGTCTTTATCGGTTCTCCCCGCTCTAATGCCAGACCTGCCATTCCCTTTCCTGATGGAAGCCAGTTCACAGTTTCCTTTACAACGTCTGGGATGTTTACCGCAGCTACTAGGCGTAGCCCTTGCTCCTCGCAGATATGCACAGTTCCCGAGATTGCGCCGAATTCATCTAATAATGAACCCAACCAATCCTGAAATTGTTCCTTCATTATTTAGACATCTCATACATACTGCAAGTCAAAAAGCTTTTCTCCAAAATAAAATCATGCCTGGGCCAGAAGATTGGATAGGGCGTTGAAAAATTATTTCAAATCCCTTAATGGGTCCTAAACTGAAACAAAATAGTAGATGGGTCTTACCAGCTCCGAACCCAGAATCTAGTTGCAGACGGTTGCAAATCCGGAAGAATGTTACGACAATTTTTTATTAAAAAAAGAGTAACTGAAATCATGCAATTAAAACTGATGATAATAATACCAATAATTGCAGTATTAATACCGGTGGCAGTTTTTGTAATAATTAGCGCAAATCCGTTTATGTCTGTAGAACATGAAAATTTGTTTATGCCGACAGACCAGGAAAAACTAGTCCAGTTGGCGTTATCAGACCCGCGAGTGAAGCAAGCCATAGGCGACAGACCATACCACGCTGTTTTTGAATATGGATCCGTTGTACCTAACACAAGTCCACCATTTACTGATTCTACTATCAAATTTCTCTTTGACGACGATTCATATGTGTCGGTGAAGGAAAACTTGTATCAAAATAAAGTGATAGACGTACAATCAGGAACCAATTTCAAGTCGACATAGATTATAATGCTGACTTCATCGATTGTTCCTTATAGGATAAAATCTATTTCAAAAATTTTAAATCATACGATACATATCTAATATAATGATGGTTCCAATCTTGGAACCGCAGAACGGACTGTATGGTACAGGATCCCTTCAGCTCCTAACCCAGAATCTAGTTGCAACCGGTTGCTGATTGTTACAGAAGAAATCTGCGCCACTTTTTTAAATCATAGTTGAAAAATCATAACCAATTATGAAAAAAATGATTTACATCTACATTTTTGTGCCACTGGTTTTGTTTAGCGGCCTTCTAATCGTGCTCATCTTCAACAATGATATTATAGGATATCTTCCTCCAAACATTCTCTTCATATACCCACTATTCCCATGCTGGCCCGGTAGTGATGGACTAGATATTGGAGGACCTACTAGCGGCGGAAGAGATATTCATCTTTCCAATTATTTTCAGTCGTATCATGTTGGCCAGTACATTGATCCAAGCATAAAGTATACCAGTGAAACTTTTGGCATTGGCACACCTAACCTGTACCTATATCATGGCAATCTGACGCAGATGCGTATGGTGACAGCATACTTTGGTGGCAATAGATCTAATCCTAACATCAATCTAAGCAATCTGATGGTGTGGCATGAACATGGTTACATACTGGAAAAAGGTCCACGTTGTATGGTTCCAGCACAATACAGCGTAGGCCAGATAACGCAGTCGCCGCGGCTTAATTCAACTGGCTGGTATGTGTTTCATGTTGATTTCGGTCAACTCTCTATCGATAACGGTGCGTCTTATGGATTCTATGTGACAAGCCCGTGATTTAGTTTCCGGGATGATGCTATCCACAAGCTTGATTAGAAACCATCAAGAAAAAAGTATGTTGTCAAAAACCAAGATGCATTCTCCGCCACTCTCTGAAGAAGAGGTCGCAGACGTTAAAAAAGCACTAAAAAGTAAAGGTAAGATCTACATGACCCCAGAGGAATTGATACAGGATCTGCATACCGATGTGGCAAATCGACCAAAGGCCTCAGTTTAACAGGCAATACAAGCTTCTAGGACGGGATCGTCAGAAAAGGGTTGACTCGGCAATTCTGGATCTGGCATATTCTGAAAACCCATCAACAAAGGGGGATTTCAAAAAGGGTATGCGCGTTTTTGCCTACGAGCTTGGAAGGGGAGACAGAATAATCTATACCGTACAATACGAAGACAACGTAATAGTATTGTTGCGAGTCTGCGACCACAAGTCAGTCTACGGCAAAGACTGATTGAATAATTCCAATCAAAACAAATTCTCCAAATATATGGCATATTTTGAAAAATGCTTTCAATCACTAGAAAAGCCATATACGTTATAACCAAGAAAGATTTGAACACGACTCATGCCAGCGCACGTCTGAATAGAATCTAGTTGCAATCGGTTGCTGATTGTTACAGAAGAAATCTGCGCCACTTTTTTAAACCATACAAGTCCAGTACGTATCAAAAATGAAAATTGCATACCTAGGAACAATAATAGTTATCATGGCATTGTCAGGAATTTTTCTATCAGGGTTTTCAGTCTATGCTATGTGGGTACCATTAACCACCCAGCAGTTACTTGAACAGACCAAAACAATCTTTGTTGGAAATATAACCTATGTCGTACCTGTTGATGTACAATACCAAAGCCAGTGGTCAAAAAACGGAACATTAAAGCAAAATGTAGGTCCTGAAACAATGACGTTAGACCAATACACTGTACACGTTGAGGAATTTCTAGAAAAACCCCAGAACTATAATACAATAAAGATTCGTCAGGCAACTGTGGGAGGAGTTCCCACCGGTCCGTCTACAATAGCTGGATTTAAAGTGGGTGACAGGGTTGTGTTCTTTCTTCCAAAATATGAAAACCAAACCCACTTTCCAATGCAGTACTTGCCAGAATCATTTGCGATTCCACAATATTGCAATGGACATGACGTGCTAGCACAAAAGAGAATCATAGGAAGCAACAATTTCACTGTGACTCAAGGCGGCATCAAGGCAGATTATAATAATTTTACAGTAAACAAACCAATCAAGTTTCTATATGAAAAGGATATGAACACCCTTTTTGGAAAGAGTTTTGATGTCAAGGTCGGTATAGCCAAGGTTACAGATCAAGGATATCCACTTGTCTTCAGTCAAGAGATTCATGTTGGATCAAAACCTTGCCAATGGGTAACATCAGCATCATGGGAGTTTACTCCAAAGGAGCAAGGCAAGTATACAATGACCATAATGACAAAGGAAGACAATGATACAGGAGGCGGCATGTCTCAAACTCCATTTTACGTCAAATTTGATACAGGCGCTCTCAGTCACACGTCTCCACTTGAACAGTTCAAATCTGGAATGTCAGTGCAAGACATCAGATGCAACGATGACCTGCAGCTAGTCATCAAGGCAGAAGACCGTTCGCCCGTATGTGTGAACCAGTATGTGGCACTACGGCTTGCTCAAATTGGATGGGCTGTGTCAAATGGTTCTGAGACGCGACAACTGCCTGACCCAACATCTGCACTAAAACTCAATCTTTCTGTCAGCCCTGATATTATACATCCAAAGGAATTTGTGACAATCAAGATCTCTGTGAATAATACATACAACAATCCAATATATGTAGAATCCCAGAACAAATGGGCATACGGAAACCTTGATTCTCCATGCCAAAAAATTCGGCTAGGTGTTGCCATACTTGATGGATACTATACGACTAGAAACATGACTGAAGGAAAGAGCCTACAGCTATTCAACAAATACGATTGCCTTTCTTCGAATTTGGAAGCTGGCAAAGTATACGAGTTTGAAGCTCAAAGCTATCAGGTCAACGAGATAATGTGTTATAGATACTTTGGAGAACCATGCCACTCTGAGGGTCTAGACATGAATTATGGATTTGACGGATATTGGGACAAAAATAATACAGAGCAGCCATTCAGGGCAGGTACATATACGGTGATTGGTGCAGATGAGTGGGGACATGTTGCAATACAATATTTTACAGTTACCAACTCTACCGGAGATTAAGAAAAATGAAGACATTACATCTTGCAATAATTATCACGGCAGGAATGGTCTTGCCGGTTGCATTTGGAATATACGTTACCATCCATCCAATTTTTGGCGGAACTGCGCCATCGTCTACTATTCGCGGATATATCAACATCGATACGCCGGGATTAGAAAAAATGTACAAGACAGGTCAGCCGGTTAACTTTTCCGTATCGATTCAGGGATTTGGATTGTACCCATGCCAACCGCCAGAGATTGCCATTTACAATGACGCCAAGACCAAGCCTGTCTTCTATTATACTACACAGAGTGTCTCATGCCCTGATTCATCAGAGCACTATACCTTCTATTTTCCCTCACAAAACAGCACGTTTTCCACAATGATAAACGATACTGGAAATTACACCCTTGATGTCTCACTTGGAAATGACTCGTACCAAAAGGAATTTTCTGTCATATCAGGTAATAACGCACAGCAAGAAAAGCAAAACCAGATGGCAAGTATCAAAAAAGTGGTCGGCACAGGACAGCTAAAAGAGGTTCTGTCTGGTAAACCAATAGATAATTTCACGGGGATAATTTTTGGGGCATTTGACTGGAGCCATGACGGCAAGTTTTTGGCATTCAGCACCAATTCAGGCAATCCGCCCTCCTACCTGTGGGTTATGAGCTCAGACGGCAGACAGACTAGGATAATCGATACTCCAAAGGTTGACTCGATATACAGTCCGCGCATCTCTCCTGATGACGGCTCTGTCTATTATATTGGTGGGTACAACAAGAACGGTACGCAGTATCAGGATATCTACAGATGCGGATTGGAAAGCGATGATAACAGTTGCCAGGATCTTACAGGCCACTCAAAGATATCAGCGTTTGATTTTACACCATCAGGTAACGGTCTTGTCTTTGTCGAGAACCATTCAAACACTACCTTTGTCAGAAGTTTTACGTTTCTTGTGAGACACTACAACCTTCTCTGGCTCTCTGACTTGGACGGAAAAAAGCAGAAATTACTCTTCAACTGCACGCAGCCATTTTCAGGTATGTCTTTGAGTCCTGACGGACGCACGATCGTCTTCTTTGACAGCGATAATCCGGTCCATCCACAAGACAATGGAACGTATATGAAGTACAATTTTCCAGGAGGAGGCATACCCGGTCCAAAACCAGTTTACCTTGCATTGTTTGACATGTCTCAGAAGAACTTTACAATACTTGACAGCTCGACTGATTACGTCTATGGAAACTTTGGATGGACCAGTGACGGCAAATACGTTATATCTGACAAGCTGTTTTCCCACGAAATGGTTGAGGTAAAGCCAGAAACGTACTCGACAGCAGGTCTTGTGACACTCGTGCCTGTCTCAGATCCAAAAAATCAAACCATCTTGTATGGTTTACAGACTGGACCTTACATGCCAACTCCTGAGGGTCTTGCAGTAAGCCCTGATCAGAAATCGGTAGTCTTTGGAATGGACACAGATTATTATGACGGTGAAATTCAGGGAAGAGGAATTTACCAAATAGATTTTGCAAACCCACTTCCGTAAGTGGATGATACTTTTTGAAATTTAGAACAATGTTGCGCCACTTTTTTAAACCATACCAGTCCAGTACGTATCAAAAATGAAAAGTCGTTGTAATACATTTCTTCCCAGATCAATGTTATTCTTGATATTAACAGTCAGTACTGTATTTCTTGTTTATCTGAACCTACAAACATCAGAGGCTGTCTCAGGAGGGGGCTTTACGCAGTCAGGCAACAAACAGTTGGATAAAAATCAAAACGTCGTGTTCATACAGCCAATCTTTACCCAGGCAGCATATGGCAACAATGATCCTGGCAGCAATGGCTTTTATGATTACTATATGGGAAGATGCGATAAATCCTGCCTTACAGTTCCTATTCCAAAAATATTCAACGGTTCCTATGTTTCAAGTGGTCAAGCAAATGATGCCTTGTTCTGGGAAGGCTACTCGCATGTTACTGATGTCGATGTCGACAAGAATCCAGATATTTTAAAAAAATATGATGCAGTAATTGTACTCCACAATGAATATGTCACACAAAGGGAATTTGACGCCATAACACACCATCCTCACGTAATCTATCTTTATCCAAATGCACTCTATGCTCAAGTAAATGTAAACTATGACAAAAATACGATCACACTAGTAAGAGGTCATGGGTATCCTGACAAAAAAATAGCCAATGGTTTTGACTGGAAATACGACAATACAAAATTTGAGAGTGATACAACATGCCATGACTTGAATTTCTACGACATCTACAATGGAAAAATGCTCAACTGCTACCCTGAGCATATCATATACTTTGATCCATATATCGTGCAGGTATCACTTGGTTCCCAAAAATAAAATAGCTAGTGTTAAATAATTTGTGGCATATGCATTCCTGTGAAAAAAATTCTTGCTGTAATTGTGAGTGTGTCGCTTTTACTTGTAATGGTTGGGCCCTTTGTTTCTGCTCAAACTAGTCCTACACACTTTGACAAACCTCTGCAGAGGCTTTTCAATGATTATTCACTTAACTGGTCAGGATACTATGTAACTAATACAACTGGATATACTTCGGCAAGTGCCTCGTGGACTGTGCCTTCTGTCTTGACAAGCTCTAGTGGTTACTCTTCTGCATGGGTGGGAATAGGAGGCGTTTATGGGACTGCCAACCTAATCCAGACTGGAACCGACCAAGATTGTACCACAGGAACACCAGTTGCAGGAGAGTTGAAGTATCACGGACTTGATGCCAAACCGACAAGTAACGGCAGAGGTAGCTCAGGCGGTGGCCATTCTACAAGCTGTACCGCAACATATTATGCGTGGTACGAAGCCTATCCGGCTCCTGAAGTTAAGATATCCGACTTTAGTGTGATTCCTGGTAATGTCATCTCTGCTTCTGTTCAACAGGCAGGCGGAGGGTGGTCTGTTACCATTACCAATGTATCAACTGGAAAGACTTTCACCACACTAGTAAGCAACGTCAACCCAGATCAAACAACTGCAGAAGCGATAATGGAAAGACCTTCGCTTTGTACTGCTGCCCATTGCAAGATCACAAATCTTGCAGACTTTGGAACAATCAAGTTTACTGACGCCTCTGCGACAAGTACGGCGTCCAGTTACTTTGATATGATTACATCAGACAAAATAATAGAAATGCTTGACAACGGCTACCACGTACTGGCCTTGCCAAGTCCAATATCAAATCCTGGTATCTTTACTGACACTTGGGAAAGAAGCAGATAGTAAAGGTTCATTTTATCTTTGAACAGTGGTTCTAAAAAAGACCATTGGCATCTCTGCCCATCGGAGCCATTACTTATCTACGAATAAACTGGTCCAAAATAGTCACCATGATGGTTCGCTGGTTCCCACTAGACCAGAACCTTGAACCAGTTTTAAAGTGATGGTGTTATGCTAGTTCTTCTAATCCCATGGGCACAGAATCCAAGTCAAAGATGTCATTGTTAAAACATTGGAAGGGGATCGGATGGCCTGTATGGCATTTTTTGCCAATAGGACTTTGGTAGTATCCCCTTCTTGTCCTGCATTATTCAAGTAAATTACTTAAATGAATTTCTGATTATCACACCTGATAATGAGCCACGTGTTTTAATGATATCTACGAAAAATTAACCATGCTTGAAAAAAAAATGTGAGAATTGCGGCAGGGATGTAGTAGACGATCCTACTGCTACCCACTGCTCTGAGAAATGCCTTTTTGAAAGCATATCTAAAAGTAAAAAATTCACATAGTGGTGTCTTGCCTGTGAGCGTTTGATTTCTTGTTTTACAGATTCTCTATTCTTAAAAAGGCCCAAATGCTTGTCAGGCCATGATTTTAGCCAAATAGGAAAGTTGAAACTAATTTTTTCCACGGTAACATTTGTGAATATAGGTATACAGGAACTATATTGATAGGACTTTTATCATATGATCACGTATATTATACAGATAGCGCAATAGGCGACAACACCGAACCCAAAAGTGGAGGGGCGGTGGATTGGCAATCAATGGACTGTCACGTCCTATCTCTGCTATCTGAACAAAACCATCCGACCGGCAAAGGTGAAGATGCGATTGTCTAATTAGGAGTTTGGGCGAAGGCCTGAACTGCTGGCCAGTCAATCGTCCGCCAGCGCTCAAATACGGGAAACTGTGCGTCAAAACACGGGAATCTTGAAGAGTGTTGGTGAGGGCAAACCGAGAAGCGACTAGGATGCAAAACCGTGCTGCCGCTCCAAAGGAAAGCCACATCCCGCCGAGTGTCGGGTGGAATTTTTTTACCAATAAAATAATCCAATATGTAGATTGTAATGTATGGCTCAGCGCCAGACTTGTCGTTGACAGAAAAGATCATCTCAAATCAGGAAGTGCATTCCAAACATGTCAACTCTCTGGCAATTTTCCAAATGAAATATACGATAAACAAATGGCAAACAAAGATTGTCAAGCAAGATAAATTTTACACACTTGGGTTCTGTTACGTTGTAGGGTGATGTTGACATTACCAGCATTATAACTTAAACAAGAGAACACATAATCGGTTGAAGGCAATCAAATCAGTCAAGCAGAAATACACTCCAGACCAGACGATCCTCAACTTTTTGGAAACTTTCCGATACATGGTAAATCATTGCATCAGAATAGGCCTGCAAAATAACGTACATACCCTAAAGAGATTATCTCTATTGTCGTACCATGAACTGGAACAATACGATGACATTCCCTCATACTACAAGCTTTGTGCAATATCCAAGGCTGCCGGGATGCTGTCAAACAGAGATCAGTCAGTCAAGAGAGGCATAAACACAAAAAAGCCGTATCTGAAAAAACCCATTTTGATCTCTTGCTATGGGTTCAAGCTTGAAGAGAATGTGTTAAGGATACCGCTTGGAGGCAGGCAATATTTTGAGATTCCATTGAACTATCATACAAAAGATATGTTATCTAGCCATGAGAACAACTCTACGTTCAAGATAAACTCCTTTGTTCTTACCGCAGATCACATATCTATATCATATTCAAAAGATGTACCAGAAATACAATGTAAAAGTACAGCAGGAATTGACAGAAACCTCAGAAACATCACAGTTGGAAACTGTAACCAAGTGGCACAGTATGACATCTCAAAGGCAGCCAAGATTGCACAATGCACAAAATCAATAACATCATCATTTAAGCGAAATGATCACAGAATCAGGAAGAGACTGTACTCCAAGTATGGTACCAGAAGAAAGAACCGAGTAAACCAGATGCTGCATCATGTCTCAAAGGATATCGTACAAAATGCTGTACAAAACAAGCATGCTCTAGTCTTTGAAGACATTAGACACATAAGGAAAATGTATCAAAAAGGAAACTGGCAGGGAAGAAAACATCGTGGTACCATGAATGGATGGTCATTTTCTGAAATCAAACGACAGATAGAATACAAATCAAGGTGGAGCGGAACTCCTGTAATCCAGTTATCAAAAAAAGAGACCAGAGGTACATCAACTCTATGCCCTAGATGCGGAAAGAGACTCCAAGAACAAAGGGTATCAAGAGAACTCTGGTGTGAATATTGCAAGAGATGGCTTGACAGGGACGTTATTGCTGTCATGAACCAGTCTCTGCGAGGACTGCCAAGGCTTGGTAGTTCTAAAGGCGATGCAGGTGAAGCGATGAAGGGGAACGCGGATAGCGCACTGCCGCTAATCCTTCGAGTCGATGCATCGAAGTTGCAGTTGTCAGGTTGTCACCCGATAACGTAACAGAGCCCAAAATAATACCAACAAAGGAGTTTGCAGCCTACTGTCCTAGCTTTGACGTGCAATTTAGGCCATCATTTGAGATTTAGTCATTTTTTTGAAAAGATAGAGAAAGGCGAGATATATTCATGAATATAAAAATAGATGGGCGTTACAGCAAAAACGACAAACTATGCCAGTAAAAGAAAACGCCAAAACCAGTTAAATCAAAGCATGTACCATATCGTACCATGAAATTCGACGAGTTCTGGGGTGCCGTAACAGCAGATCTTGGCACGCAAAAACAGTTTGTAACGCAGACCAAGCCATTTTTTGCAAAATACTCTGGGGGAAGGATACTTGTAACCACGTCAGACGACTCGCTTTGGACAATTGACCGCTCCACTGCAAGGCAGATATGGAACAAGGCGCTTTCCATGCATGAAAAGATGCGGTTTGTTCATACAAGTTACTCCCATGAAAAGATACGCACATCGTCGTATGTCATATCTCTTTTGAAGCATTTTGTTGCAGACGAGTCTCAGATGGAGTGACTCTGTTTCACTCTTACAAAGAAAAACCAAGAAAATAGGCAAAAGACGTACTTTTTAAAAAAGGTGGATATGCCATTTCTGCAACATTACTAAAGCCTTTTTCATCCTAATCTCTCCCAGAACCATCTTGTATTCTTGTCATAGAGCCAGGCCATTAAGGCGTATCCGCAGGCCATGAGAGCGTCATCATTAGTCTCTTCAGGATGTGTATACTTGGTATGTGTTCCTGTGCCTGTATCTATTGATTCAGCTTCAATGCAGGTAAAGTGATCAAGCAGCCACTCCACATCCTCAAGATTTCTTGCAGGAATTTGTATACGTGGTATAGGATATGGAAAGTCCTTTACTTCTTCTGGTCTTTGTATTAGATCTATGATGGACTCTATCATCCAGGTCCTGTCTATATTTACCCTGTTCTCGCCTGATATTTTTTCAAAGGGATCACCTGGTCTTTGTACAAAGTGACACTTGATTACTCTGTCACTGTAGTGCTTGCTTAGCTTCTCGACTTGTCTAGCTCCTCCGCCCTCATCAATTACAACTTTCGTTACATCAAATTTGTCAATCAAGTTTATCATCATGTCCGCTTGTGTTTCAGTAGATCTTTCCGTGATTTTTGTAGTATAGAGCAGCTGGAATCTTGGTGCACTCTCGCTTGTCAGCTGCCATATCCATGGTACCGTGAAAGCTTGTGTGCCTCCACCCCAGTCAATGCCCATATAGACAGGCATTGTATGATCTACTTCAGCGCTGGATCTAAAGGCAAGATTTCTATCGAATAATGTTCGCATTTCCTTCTCCAAGATAGGCTTGCGGGTCCCCTTAAACCACCATCCCTCCACTTCATTTGTGAACATTCTGGGAGAATATGACTTGAGTTTTCGCGCTATCTTTTCTTGAGGTATCCATATAGCCATTTTTTGATTAAGCCTGAAGCTTTGCATGTTTGCAATTTCGTCAGTATTGGGAGTCCTTTGCCATTTTAGATTTGCAGCATCCCAGTAAAATTGTGTACCGCGGTGCCACTCGTTCCACCACTCGTCACCTTCGTCCGAGCCCGTTCCTATTTTTATAAGCTTGCCATATTTTGACTTGCTTAGTGTTTCTTTTAGTACAGGTAGTGCTGCCACATTTACTGATTGCATCTCATCCACTACTGCAAAATCCACAGGAATGGAACGCGCTGCTTCGAAATTGTCCCATGCTGAAAACATGTACAGCTCCGATCCGTTTTTGAAGGGTTGCCACGAACGATTCCTTTTGCCAGGAATCACTAACGATTTTAGCAATGGTGATTCCTCGATGGCATCCCGTAATCTTTGTGAAAAAATTTTTACGTGGCTTTGCCTGTCTGACATGTAGAGACCTTTGGCATAGGGATGGCGCGCCAAATTGTAGAGAAGCTTGTTTAATGCAAACTCTGTCAGTTCCATCTGTCTTGCTTTAACTATGTTTATTTCGCTGCTATTGTTGTGATAAATATCAAGAAGATATTCTCGACCATCGAGACGAAATGGTTCGCCCTTCAAAATTCGGAATTTTTGTGCAAACTCTGCGTTGCTATCGGGAATTGGCACTGGAAAGCGAACATCCCAGTTTGCGGCAGCTTTTCTGATTGTCTCAAACCTGCTAAGTGCTTTCCTGGTTTTCTCTAGTCGCATTCGAATCAACTCCATGAATCTCAGAATCTGTCTCCTGTTGGGTTCAACAAGGCCCAGACGGAGTATTGTCCTTCTGCAAAGGAACTGAATTGTTTTCTTTTTTATCTAAAATATTTAAGGCTCTGTTCAACGCGTCTGCAAGACTGTGATCCACAAGCTCTGGAGTGTCTTTGGTGATTTGCCAGATAAGAGATGCTGCCTTGATTTTATCGCCATCTTCAGCAGACTGGTTATTAATTATTTCAAACATTCTATCTTGTAAATTTTCGCTCTTGAGAACATTGCTAACCCCCATCACATGTAGGGCCCTATTCATTTCGTGCACAACTTTATCCATTCCAATTTTGTGCAAATCTTCCTTAGCGCGTCGCAGCGTTCGCTCACTTATGTCAATATTATTTTCTTTTAAAATTTTGTTTACCCATCTACTCGGGAAGATGGTGGATAATGTTGCAAGCGCGATGATCTTGGGCTCGTGTCTGCTTGTACGGGATGACATTGTGATCTGTCAAATGGAGGTCGTAATGCTTTATATGTATTAAAACAAGCGACTTGAACTACAAAAATTGGGCTTCGCTACAATTATTATCAAAATTTTCTGTTCGACAAGCTTATTGCTTACTCTAGCATGTGTAATAGCATGACAGTACAATGGACGCAATTTTCCAACCCAAAAATTGCGGACAGATTTAGGCACGAAACTGTCCGAAAAACGGACAAAAAACACCGATTTCACTTAAATATTTAAGTAAAAACTACGATAACCATCAATATTGAGCTTGATATAGTTTTGCATCAATTTCTGGTGCAAAGATGGCAAAAGATCTTTGACCCACTTGATCGTACAAAAAAGAATTTCTCTCTGCAAAATCACATCAAAAATGATTTTTGTAAAAAAAAGTCTTCTTGGAAAAAAAAGTTTTACAGGCCTGAAATTCTGTAAATTAAATCGCGTAATAGTTTTTTTTAAAGAGTATGGCTCCTGCATGTTTCACGCAAGAATGTGATACCATGCTTGCAGCAAAGGTTGGGCAATTACAAACCCAGATCACGCAGAAAAAACAAATGCGAAAATAACAAACTAAACAGCAAAGAAAACACCAGAGTCAAATATCTTGTATTGTGATATAATCAAAGGTTTGATCATGTCTAAATATCAAAAAAAGAAAAAGATATGCAATGAATAAAAAATTAATTGCTGTAGCTATATCTGCGGCAATTGTAGTGATAGGTTCCGTCTACTTTTTGCTCCTGACTCCTTCCAAAGAGTATGCACTGTCAGTCAATCCAATTATTTCCACCGGACAATTTGGGACCTATACCCACGTTACAATAAAAAACATCGGGCGACAGTCTGTAACCAATGTAAGGGTCGATTACGGAATCAACACAAAGCCAGACCTCATACCGGCAATCAATCCAGGGGAGAGAATTATACTCTCTCCTCCAAGTGGAAGCGATCTTTTGCAAGTAAGGGTTACAGCAGACAGGGGAATAGATATCGTGGTACCGTATAATAGGCCAACAAGTGGACCGCTGGTGGGAATCGGGGGCCTCGGCTAGCAACAAGTTCTCTAGTTATTGTGTAATCCCATTACTAATCAGAGACTGTATCACCTTTCCAAACTCATCATCTGATGCCTGCCCGCTTGCCCACAATCCAGCCGTGTTTTTTATCCCGTCCAGAGTTTGCTGTGTAGCAGGCAAAGTTTGAGGAATCTGGAGTATTCCTTGACCTATGAGATATTGAATCCCTTTTACAAAATCGCCATCTCCCACCTTACCTTGTGCCCACCACCCGGCCGTATTTTTCACCCAGGATGGAATTTGGGTTTTGGTGTATGTTTGGTTATCTATCTTTTTTATCATAACTATCTTGATGCCGTCATTTTCAATTTCATCTATGAGATCTCCTAGTTTCTGAATCTTTGTCGCATTTGGCAGATTAATCTTGTCTGTCCCATTATTTTGGGCATAGTCCTGAAAATTAAGTGTGGCAACTGCAAAACCATAATTGCTGATGGCGTTTTTTATCTTGGATAGATCAGTCTCGTTTGTGTTGATGCCATTTCCAAGTATGACATTTGTAGGAAAGAGATGAAACTTTTCCTCAAGAGGTGGGGGCGGTATGATACCAGGGGACGCACTAAGAAATATAATGGAACTATTTGACATTGCATAAAATGTATTGTTGTCTGCCTTTCCGTAAGGCGGGATAAAGACCGATGGCGTAACCCCAAAAAGTGACGAAATTTTTTGTTCGGATTGGTCAAGAAGCAGGCTCTGCTGTTGCATGCCAAGTGCAGTAAAATCCTCAAAATTCCAACCATTTATTGCAATGTCCATATCTCCAGATTCTGCCTTTATCTTGTCTACTAACTTGGAATCGTTGCCAAATGCATTACCTATAATTCCAAGTGTCTGCTCTGCATTTTTTTGGTAAAACGTATCAATTACTTTGGCCTGTACATTGTCCAGCCAATAGTCCTGAATGTTGTCTATTCTAAATGCGACACAGTTGCAAATAGCAGGAGGGTGCGATGATTGGGGCGATGTGGTTGTGGAGTTTATCTGAGGTAAAACTTTGGGATTTTCATAGAGGATAAACGTTGTCTTGGAGCCATCTATTGTTGCATTCAGACTTGCCAACACCGTGCTGTCATTTGTTTTTGCCTTGAATTGATAGTCGCCTACCTTGAAATTGGAAAAGTAGGCTTCTCCCCGTGTGGTTACAGGAGACTGTGATATCTTGTTTCCACTGGAATCAAAGGCATCTACTGTGAGATTGCCGTTTGAGACAAGCGGATTTTGGTTGGCATCTAACAACTTGATGGTTATCAAGCTGTTTATCACAGGTGGCCAATTTGTTACAATCTTGATCTCTTGTGCGATGCCAGGTATGAGAAAGACCGGAGATTGAGAATATACAAGATGGTTTCCAACTTTAACATTTACAACATAATGGTCAGACTCAAAATCAGTGGGCTCTAGCCAAAATCGTAACGTCTGGCCATTTATGTTAGTTGAGCCTTGGGCCCAAGTCTTGTTGTCAAGAGATACGATATTGACTGTCGCATCTGGGATTGGTGTAGCCCCGTCATTATAAAATACATCAAGGCGCATTCCACCTGACAGAGGCAGTTTTATGTTTAGGTCTTCGTGTGATTTCTGTAGATTAACATACGAGTCAGTTGCGTGAAGACCATCAACATAGCTTGCAATTTTGTACTGGTGTCCTGTAGGCAAGGATACTATATTGAATGGGTTTCCTGATAAGAATTCAATCTCGCGGTAGGGTACCGTGCTAGAGTCTTGATAAATTTTTAGAGATACTGGAAAGTAATCTGCTATGTCGCCGTTAGAATATGACAGATTGACTGCAATCGAGCCCATTGTTTCTGCATGTACTTGAGTTGGATGCAGAAAGGCAAGCCCAAGCAGTGCAATTATGCATATGCTAAAAATTAAACTATTCAAACCCAACTCTTTCTGCACTTGTCCATGCCATCTCTTTTCTGAACAGTCTCTCAAAAATAGCGCATATCAAAAGAAAATCAAGTATCTGTTTGAATCCTGCTACTAAAAATATCCCATAGAAGATTAACTTTGGATCCTCGCCATCCATCCTGACTGCCAATGTGACTTGCAGATACTGGAGTATGGTAAATATTGCAAATATCTCAAGTACAAATATGGCGTTTCCAGATATTGCAGCATAAACTGCACTGCCTATTGTTATAAAACCAACAAAAGGCATGACCACACTTGAGAATATCATATATGGAAAGACAAGTCTCTGTAAAAGACCAAATCGCGGATTTATCAACGCGTCAGCATGTCTTGAGAAAACCTGAAGATTGCCCCCATACCACCGCTTCCTCTGTTTGTATAAACTGCGCAGAGTCTCAGGCGCTTCTGTATATGCTGTGGCTTTGGTGCTGCCTGCAACTACAAGCTTTGTCTTTAAAATCTTGAGAGTCACATCAAAATCTTCTACAAGCGTATCCTTGTGATAGGCTCCAACCTCATCAAGTACACTTCTTCGAAAAGCCCCCAAAGATCCCGGAACTACAGATATGGCTCCAAAGACATCCAAGGCTCTCCTTACAATCTGAATTCCTGCTACATATTCTACGGCCTGACACCATGTGAGCCAGTTTCTTCTGTTTCTGACCTTGATATTTCCAGCAACTGCTGCAACGTTTTCATTAACAGAAAACCCCTTTGCTAAATAAATAAGCGAGTCTAACCCAATTATGGTATCTGCGTCCACAATAACAATTATCTCGCCTGTGGAATAGGCAAGACCAAAATTAATCGCGCTTGCTTTTCCGCCGTTATCTTTGTGTAATGCTTTGATCTGCCTTTTGTATTTGTTAATGATTTGAAGCGTACTGTCTTTGCTTCCATCGTCTATTACTATGATCTCTTTGTCAGGATACTTTGTTTCAATCAGACCTTGAATTGTTTTCTCAATAACCTTCTCTTCATTGTAAGCTGGGACTAGAACGCTTATTTTTGGATATGTAGACGGTTCAGGTAGGTTAGCTTCCCTGTGTTTGCTGTATAAAGATAATGGTACAAACAAAAGTGTGCTCCAAAATGTCAAAGTCAATCCCCATAACAGAATTGCCTTTACCACAGATTCTTGGATTGAATATGTATCAAGCCCAATTGTTACCCCAAGTGCAACTGGGGATATGACAAGAAAGATGAGAAAAGAAGATGGAAACCGTGTCCCGTATCTGAATTTTGATGCTAGTTTTCCTTGTAATGTTGCAATTTGATATACAACAAGTGCGGCCCCAATCCCTATTGCTATTAGACTTGTTAACGAAAATAACAAGTATGCCATCAGAAAGAGTATGCCAAAGATGGCTACAGTTATTATGACAAGTAAAGGATCAACCGTGCTATTTTTCATGGCGTGGCTCATCTGGTATGACACATTTTTTGAAAACCAAACTTTGACAGATACAAATTCAATTGATCACTTTGAATGCCTTACTTGTAAGCCATTTTGCCTGTTCTATTCTGAAGGTATTATTGCATTTTCCGCAAATATATTTAACTGACGGTTCTGGGAACTTGTTTTTACAATTGTTACAGATGTAAAAATTGTCAATGGTTTTATAATCGACGCCTATTATCTTTAGTTCTTTTCTACATTTTGGGCAAATGTTATTTTCATAGGTGTTTTCAGGAGTAACATTGCCACACTTGAAATGTTCTATTAATTTAGCGTGACTGAAATTATTAGAATTGCATGACGGACAATGAAAGTCTTGTTCTATCATAACAGAATTACAAAGATTGCACGAGATCTCCTTAAGATCAGAAATAGATACAACTTTACCTTGAGATTCTAGATTTCTCAAGTGGTCTACCAATTGCTCTTTCTGTTGACCACTATATTCGGCAAGTCTAGCTAAACTTATGACAGATCTAGGAAGTAGATATGAATCAATATTTTTGTTCTCACTAAATGCGGTGTTCTTCAACACTGCCTCTTCGTCTTCAATTATTTTCATGATGTTTTTCATTTTGTCAAATCTAATTGGTTTTTGCAAATAGAGGTAGATTCCACGTCGAATTGCTTCTTTTATGACCTGTTCCTCTTTGTCTTCAGCCGTTTCCATCACTATTTTGACATCAGGCCTAATGTTGAATAATTGGGATATCACATCATTGGCGTTTGTGTCAGGAAGAGTATAATCAAGTAAGACTATGGGCACGGTTCCACTGTTTGCAAGATTTTGAAATGTAGCTATTCCTTCCCTTCCAGTACTTGCAGAATGAATCTTTTTGTAATCAAGTTTTTTTAAAAATTCAGTGATTAAAAGAGAAATTGCAGGGCTGTCTTCTATTAGTAAAACATCTTTTTTTAAATTCACTATTCCTTCATTCATCCTCAAATCTTCAACCTCTTAAATTCTTCCTTAATGGTTTTGATAAAATAATGTTATCTTCTATTTCTTTGTCTTTTCCCTTTGATTCCAAGTAACTTTTCATCGTTGAGCTAGTGGACATACGCACCTCATCGTATATCATATCTATAATGAAGCGTTTTGTTGCAAAGTCCAAAATGGAGTAATTTTACTTCCTTCTGGCAAAGCAAAACCAAGAAATAGACAAAACATGTCTTAAAAAAATTTGTACTTGCAAGCAATAAGGAGAATAAATTTGACCAACACCAAGTTATAGAATAATGCCAGTACAAAACCACATGGCAGAAAACGCCGATGCAAAAAAGTCATTTATCAGGGAATTTATGGACTTTTTGCAAAAGTTTTCAGTAATCGGTCTTGCAATTGCATTTGTAATAGGGCAGGCAGCATCGAAGCTAGTCACCGCGTTTGTAAATGATATCATAACTCCGCTAATTGGCCTGCTTACGCCAAACGTCGGTGACCTCAATAAAGCCGGCCTGACTGTTGGCACCTCCACCTTCTCATATGGCGACCTTGTATCAAACGTGATAAATTTTCTAGTTATTGCGCTTGTTGTGTTTTTGGCATACAAACAGTTTTCAAAGTTTGGCCTGATGAAAGACCGGTAAAAGGCTAGTATCTGGTACTACAGACTAAAATCCAGCCAAACAATCTCATAAAATCAATATGCATTGATGCCTTGCAACATAAAAACATAGATTCGGAAAAATCCTTTTTTATTTTTGTCTTGAATTAATTTCTAAGAATCACACTTCACGTAAATCTTAACTAATCTTAACACTATTGTCATGCATGCAGTATCTGGTAGAAGCCGAGAACATAGATGGCCTAATTCCAATGAAAGATGTACCAGATTACATCAACCACATCGTGATTCCAAGCTATGAGCAACTGATAAAGCTGGAATCAGAAAACAAGATCAAAGGAGGACTTTTGGCAGGACAGAGGGCAGGAGCATTTGTAATGGGCGCATCCTCTCCTGAAGATCTTGGAAAAATGCTTAGGGCAATTCCATTTTGGGGAATGGTAAAATGGAAAGTTACCCATCTGCAATCATTAAAATCCGCATTGGAACAGGACGGGCATATTGCCAAGATGCTTTCAGGACAATAGGTCTGAAAGCTAACCTTCTTAATTTTCTCCACAAAATCTCTCGGACTGTACCTAATTCCTATATTTTTATGCCCTGTCTCGTCCTTCCAAAGTAATCCAACATGCACTCTTCATGAGCATACCGGAATTTCTCACATGATTCTTGGCAAAACCAACAGACTCCTTTACAAAATTCTGCTAGTTTGGATCTCTTTACACGATATAGTTCTACCATCGTGATCTTGTAGAGTAACTATTCTATTAATTCCAAAATCTTGTCAAAATCTCTTTGAATATTTACCCCGCTTGTCCTCTTTCCTTGGAAATGGTATCGAAGTAAATGGAGGTTGGAAATTTTTTCTGCCAGTACGTCACGCCAATTTGGCAACCTCTTGGTATTGTTTTGACCGCTTATCTGGTAAACCAAAAGGTGTATTTCATTGATCTTTATTCCATAGACATGCGGTTCTCCAAGTACATACTGCCCATCATAAATAAATTCCACTAGTTGCCTGTTAATCATCGCATCCCGGATCAAATATCTGAGCTCCAAAATGCTCAGAGACACACTTTTACCTCCTCGATGGCTGAGTTTTTCGATACTAACAATTTAGCGTCCAATCCTCTTACATAATCAACTGCCTTCAAAATATTTTTTACAAGCAAAGTTCTTGGCTTTTTTTTCATAACTAAAATGATAGAGCCAAAAGGGGCAGGTATCGAAACAATCTTCGAGTTCTCCCTTTCTGTAACAACATATTGAACAGCTCCGAAATTATCATCATAATCTCTTTGCATTGATAGACTCAGTGTAGTTGTCATGAATAGCGTCTCCTTTTGCTCTTGTGAGAGATTGATCTCATTTTTATACGAATAATCTATGACACGCCCCAGTTTGCTGATAAAACCAACAAACTCCACTCCCTCCTCTAAAAGGTGACTTTCAATAGACTTGAGGTCTATGCTTTGGGCCATGCTACTTCATTGCATGTCATTACAGCACCGTCTCTAATAAGAAAGATGTTCACTCATCTTCTAAGATCGTTAACATATTGGCAAACTTATTCTTGGATACAGATCTAGATGCTGCATGGTAAACTACAACAAGGTGCCGCCAGACCTGTTTTATTCAATAAAGAGATCGCTTACAAAAGACTTCATACTGTCACAATACCCGTCCTACCATGATTCCATGTTGGATTCTTTTGAGATGGTATCAATTGACGGAAAAATTGCAGTATATTATTACAAGGACGGCAAGCTTGAGATACAAGGAAGCGATAAAAATCCCACATTTGGCAGAGTTGTACGAAAGGTAAATGGCCTGATATCGAAAGATTACATCTAGTACTTGCAAGGGTCTTATTTTTTGCCCTTATCTGTATCCGGTATACTGGCCTGTCTCTTTTTGACTGAGATCATCTTGCTTAGGGCTGCATACAATATGATAAATGCTATCTGAAAGTATTCTATTTGTGGTATGCTGCCGATTCCTGTAGGTCTAGGTCCTCTTGGAAAATGGTCTCCAGTGATGTTACCGTGGAATTCATGTGACATGTTGCCTGGCAGTATGCCTTCTGGCATGTGGCCTCCGGGACCGCCTAGCAGATTGTGCGTGTGAGTGGCAAACCATATTATGGAAAAGACTGCGGTTCCCAAAATTCCAACTATCTGCCATACTCTGCCCCATTGTTTTATGACAGGCACTGCCCAAAAGACTTGAAGTGCACCACCGACTAGAAATAGTACTCCCTCTCCCATCTCATGCGATATGGACGTTGGAACCATCTGCAAGTGCATTATTCCAGCAATTACAGTTACACCAGATGTCACAAAAGAGAGCAGCAGCATCTTTCTATCTTTTTGTATGGTTTGACTCAACTTCAAAAAAAGAACTTGGTATGGGTGTTATAATTCATTAGTCCAAACCTGTGGAAAAAACATAAACCAATTTTTTATACCATTCAATGGTATAATCAATTGATCATTTTTCTAAGCTGGTCAGGTGTTGCATTCATGATCTCTTTTTTGGTATGTCGCCTGTCCAGTTTTCGCTTGATGATGACAATGCTCATACCGCTTGGTATCTCTTTTTTTGACTGCAAAAAGCGCAGATAGTTTTGTCTTTCTTCTTCTGTGCAAAATACAGTCGTATAGTTGTTAGAAACCCACACTTCCTCAAATGATTCCTCATCAGTGACTATCATCATGTTGCCAGATCTACGCTTGTTAACCTATAAAGAATTGCTACCCATTGTTCAAGAACAATGTGCACTAACACCGTTCAACAATCGTTTTATTTTCAAATTGGTAATTATATGTATGGCAAGCCGGCTAGGAATTGTCGAAATTGACATGCTGTCCAACGCAGTCATAGTAGGGGACAAGACAAATCAAGTTGTGGGCAACCCTCATTTGTCGTTGATGATGGATGTGTTGTTCATGATACTGTGCAGGAAAATCCAGTCCGGCAACCCACCTTTACTGGATCAATCTCCAGACTAGAAGATTTGATTACACTCTGGTGTTAAAAGCTAGATGCCTCAATTTTTTAAGTGATGGTGCATCATATCGTGTGAATGAAAACTCTTGGGGCGGTACTTGTTGTTATGGGACTATTGATATCAGTGCTGGGTCATGGTTCATACTCAAATGTTGTTTGCCATTGCCCTGCCCAGGCCCAAGGCAAGAACATTAACTGCCACTGCAACGAAACTCTAGCGCAAACTGTAGGCCACATTATGGTATATGCCGGAATGGCAGTAATCGCAACTGGAATAGCTCTTTTTGTGTCTGGCTGGAGAAAAAAAGTAATCCTAAACTAGAATCTGACAAATACAATCTCCAAGTCTTGCATTAAATTCATTACGTATTGCGAGAATTGATGTAATGGCACAAAAAGCAGGATTCTATTTCTGCTTGTTTTCCATCGTGTTGATCTCTTTTTTCAAAATAGCAACCTGCACAAGATCTTTGAATATTGTGTAGGCTGCACTTAGATTGGAATAAAATTCTTGTACCTGCTTTTCGTCCATGCTTGCCTTGTCTGGCATCTGGCCCAATGGAATGAGGATTCTGCCAATGTCTTCCCACATCTCTTCAAGGGTTAATTTTCTTTGGTCTTCGGTCATGGCTTTTTGGACCTTTGGTGCTGGCTTATGAGCAAACTTAGGAACATACTGTTGTCCACAGACTTGTCTTTCTTCTTTGCCTCCTTAACGGCCCTTTTGAATTGCTCGAAGGACTCGGTTTTTACGGTAATTGTTTTGTATTCTTTTCTTGGCATGTGTATGAATAGTACGGTACGTTGATAAATCATTGGTAGTCGTGTTATGGAAATATTTTGTACCGTTCACCGATTTATGGAAATGCAATAAATAACAAAAACTAGATGCTACCTGCATGGCATGCAAGTCTCTGACTATAATCGACACAATTTTTTGAAAAAAAAAGACGAAATAAAAAATAATGACACAAGTAACCTTAGATACTTGGTTGTTTGTAGTCTTTTGTAAACTATTGAAAGTATACCTGATGATTCTTTTGACGCCTTTGGTGTTTGTCCTGCCTGCATATGCCGACCCTTCAATAAAAGACAGTGATCTGATTGTGCAAAAATATGTCACAGGCATATGCTGCAGTCCTACTACAATGGCATTTATTGGAAATGATATTTTGGTACTAGAAAAAACTTCAGGCGAAGTGCACATAATCCGAAATGGCGCTTTCCAAGGTACGCCGGTGTTAAAGGAGAATGTTACAAGTACAGATGACCAAGGGATGCTTGGTATAGATGTGATGGGCAGCAAAGTCTATCTGTATTTTACCGAGTCTTCTTACGGTGGAGGCCCAACACTTGGAAACAGAGTTTATAGCTATGACTGGGATGGGCAAAAACTGGTGAACAAGACTCTTGTAAAGGCCATGCCGCATTTTGAAATTTATCATATTGGAGGAATAATGGCTACCGACCTCAATGGCACAACTTATCTGGTGGTAGGTGACAATGGCAGGTCTGAAGAGGGCAAGGCAGGAGTACTTGAGAATAACGCTACTGGGGCGCCAGATGATACCGGAGTAATATTGCAAATTGTTCCGCCTGGCTCGTATTATGCTATAGGAATACGAAACAGTTTTGGCCTCACAGTTGATCCTGTCACAGGAAAGCTTTGGGATACGGAAAATGGTCCAGACTATGGTGATGAGATCAATGTCGTACCTCAAAACTTTAACAGTGGCTGGGATGTATTGATGGGGCCTGCAAACAAAACACAGCTAGCAGAGATTCCTCATTACCAAAATTACGTATATCATGATCCGCAATTTACATGGGAAAAGCCTATTGCACCAACCGCAATATCTTTTGTAAATTCTGATAAACTTCCAAGTTACAAAAACAGTGTCCTTGTAGGAGATTGTAACAACGGCAACCTCTACAAGTTTGAACTAAACCCGAACAGGGACGGTTTTGTGTTCCAGTCTCCACAACTGCAAGACGATGTTTTAGATGTTAATGATTCCATGGACGAAATAATGTTTGGCTCAGGATTTGGTTGCATAACAGACATCAAGGTAGGACCTGATGGGTTTGTTTATGTTGTATCTCTTTCTGATGGTACAATCTATAGGCTAATTCCAAAACAATACGTAGACCCCTTACAATCGTTTGACAATTTCAAATATCTGGTATATCTTGCACCGATTGCCGGTGCTACTATGACTTTGTTTTATCTTAAAAGATCAAAGAAAAGATCTGTCATGCCAAATAAAACAGAATAAATCTGTTCTCTTCATTATGTTGTAATCTGATGATACCTTACGTCTTGAGATGGAATGCAAAGCGATTTTAACAATGTGATCAGACCCAAGGTATTGACATACCAAATCAGTTCTATTAGACCTAGATATCTAATTTTGGCACTGCTGGTGTTATCGGGTTTTACTCACATTTGGAATGCGGTAGGATTTCCAGATATTTTTTTTGATGAGGGCGTTTACATGAGAAGAGCCATGCATGTTTTATCTGGACAAGGACCGCAAGAAGCATATTTTTATGACCATCCTTTCTTTGGTCAGATTTTTCTCGCATCCATTTTGGGTCTGACTGGATTTCCCAATTCCCTACATGTGTCAGAAAGTCCTACCTCAATTTCCATGCTATATCTTGAACCTAGAATAATTATGGGAATACTTGCAATAGTTGATACCTTTCTGATTTACAAGATTGCAGAGAAAAGATATGGCTCAAAGATAGCATTATTTTCTTCCATGTTATTTGCTGTAATGCCATTCACGTGGATAGTCAGAAGAATACTTTTGGATTCGATACTTTTACCCTTCCTTTTGCTATCGATTTATCTAGCTCTTTATTCAAAGAGCTCAAAACATCAGAACCTGACAGTGACGCTTTCTGGAATTTGCCTTGGGCTTGCCATATTCACGAAGACTCCTGCCTTTGTCATGATGCCTCTAGTTGTGGGTTTGGTTTATTTTTACACTGGTAAAAATCCAAGGCGTGTCATACTTTGGTTGATTCCAGTTTTTTTGATACCACTCCTTTGGCCCATCTACAGTATCGACGCAGGACAGTTTGACCTATGGATAAAAGGCATAACTTACCAGACGGAGAGATTTAGCTATGGACTACCGTATGTATCGTATCTCTTCTTACAGATGGATCCAGTGCTATTCATTGGAGGTATTGCAGGAACCGTTTATTCTATTTACAGACGAGATTGGTTCATTCTAATGTGGTTTGTTCCGTTTGTAATCTTCCTTCTTGCCATTGGATACAACCAGTATTTCTATTGGATTCCCATCTTGCCCGTTTTTTGCTTATCTATGTCAATTTTTATTATAAAAATTCTTGAAAGAATAAAAAAGAAAGATATGAAAAATCTTCCCATTACAATAATCTTATGCATTGGGGCTTTTGGATTGATTAGCACTCTTTTGGTTATTAATGCCAATATGTCATCAAGTGAGTTTCAAGCCGCCTCCTATGTCATACAAAATGTAAAAAACAATGACAATGAAACCACCATTCTTGCCAGTCCGACCTACTCTTGGATTTTCAATGATGTATTTCACAAAACAAATGTGTTTCTTGATTATTCTCTGGCTCTCTATCAACCAGTTGTCACTCCCAAAGTGATAGTGGTCGAAGACCTCCATTACAGAGTGGATATGAGCAGAGGTAATCAATTACAACAGTACAATTCGTCAAGGACTACCGCATCTTTTGATATTAACAACCCATACGATATTAGATATTATCCATATACGAATCTAAAGGTCAACTGGGAAGGGAGCGATATAGAAATTAAAGAAAAGTAATCTTAGCCCCAAACTTTTTCTTTGAAAGTCCATTTCTTGTTTAACATAAAGTTGCCAATTGAGGCAAGGGCTATAGCTATGAAAAGTGACATAGTATAGTCCATATGTTTGGAGTCTACTAGCAGATATACCATTCCAAGTTGAAAACCAGCACCGATTCCACTAAATGCCAAGAATGAACCATATTGCCGAAGTGTTTTATGCACGCCCATGTCTCTATCTTCAAATGTCCAGACCTTGTTTAAGAAAAAGTTCGAAGTTATTGAAAATACTATTCCTATCATAGTTGCGTAAATATCCCAAAGATTAGACAGTACTGTACCAAAGAGGAATGAGACAAGATAGTTTACAAGTAATCCTGAAGCCCCCACAGTATAGAATCTGCCTGCCTTTGAGAGAAAGCGGACGGATGTTCTTCTCTCCCTTACTGTCTTACCATACCTGTATAGCTTCCACACGGATTTTGTATAATCCAAGATTACTGCCGCATCTAGTTTGCTTGTGCCTTCTCTTCTGTCTATGAAATTGTAAGGTATCTCTCTGACCTTGGCTCCTCGTGCCTTGACAAGTATCTCCAAGAGTATCTTGTATCCTATTGCATCAAACTTGATGTTTCGAACAACATGCCGACGAAACGCAAAGAATCCAGACATTGGGTCCTTTATTTTAATTCCAAGGCTTTGCTGTGCTATTTTCGTTGCCCCCTTGCTAATCAACTTGCGCTTGAAAGGCCACCCTGTGATAGAGCCGCCTTTGACATATCTTGATGCTACAACAATATCACAGTCCGATTTTTTCATCTCTTCTATCATCTTTGTTATGGTCTCTGGGGGATGAGAGAAATCGCTATCCATTACCACAACCGACTCGCCGCTTGATGCCCTGATACCTGTAAGTATTGCCGAGCTAAGGCCCTTTTCATCTCTGCGATTTATTATCTTGATTTCACAACTGCCCATTTCTCTTGACTTTCTTGCATACTCGTCTGCTATTCTTCCCGTACCGTCCGGAGAATTGTCATCGATCACAATGATCTCAGCGTTTGTTTCTGGAAGAAGACATGATGAGACAATGTCTAGCATTCTTGTAATGTTCTTTGATTCGTTGTATGTTGGAATTATGACTGAAAGAGATCTTGAGCGCGTGGAAAATTCGGTTTTTGTTAACGACATGGTAATATCACTTCTGCTCTTTTTCGAGTCGTATGCCTATTAAAATTTTGAGTTTAATGATTTTTATCCCTATATGTACTGATAGGATATTTTAGATCATTTACAAACGTTCTCTCAAAGCCTATTAGGCTTTCTAGTGTTCTCATTTTTGCATTGATTCATGGATAACTCTTCCTGTTCCTATGGTCATACATGGGTATCTAAAATTCATCAAAAATAGCTACAGAATAAATCATCACTTCATTTTTTCTTGAGAAAAGACTGACAAAGGTTATAATTGATATCAAATCGGATGTAACGCGTGACCGATGCCGCCCTTAGGACTCATGGACTGCATGATCTGAGCCACTTTGGATTGAGAATTGTGGTCGGAGTCTTTTTCATGGTACACAGCCAGCTAAAGTTTGGCAGTGGTTTTGGAAAGTTTCTTTCCAGCATTGGCCTTCCAGCCGAGATGGCAGTTCTTGTGGGTTTGCTTGAAATGGTAGGAGGCGTTCTTCTTGCTGCGGGTGTGCTGTCTAGGATAGCAAGTAGCCTTATTGCAATTGACATGCTTGGAGCAATATTTTATGTAAAAAAGTTAAAGGCATTCTCTGGCAATGAAGGAATAGAGCTTGAGCTCTTGGCACTTATCATTCTGCTGACAATCCTAGTTCTGGGGCCTGGCAGGATATCTATATCACATATTGCAAAAAAGATTCCAAGGTTTCTGCAATAGTTTTTTCAAACTGTCCTTTCTTGAATATATCTGAGGTTCAATCAGTGCCACGCATTAAAAATGAATTTTTCATGTGTGTGGATAATGGATCAAAAATAATGAGGTTGTTTTTAACATGTATTGTGCAGGTTATATTGAAGATAAAAATTGAAATTAGCATCAATTGGGTACAAATATGATGAAGAACCAATATGATGTAAATCCCCTTGAATTCTGTGATCTTTGCTTTCGACAGAACAAACCCAATCTTTGTGAGACCTACAAAAATACGTTTACGAAAATAAATTCAATACATTTCTCACAACAGGCTAAATTGGATAGAATACTCAATAGATTACAAGTAACACCAAGAATGGTTGACAGACGCTGGAGCTGTACAATGGATATCTCTACGCGAAAGGAGTTTCTTGATTCACTGTGGGGAATCGGAGTCTCTGTTCATACATTGGATGATCATGTCAAGGTGCTGACAAGATTATACAACCCGGAAATAAGAAAATTGGGGGCTCTTGATAGTATCGAGCTTTCTACCATGGATACATGGGAGGAATTTGATCCTAAAACCAGAAGTTGGATTCAGGTAAAAGTTAGCAGTAAAAATGAAAAACTTACAGCCAAAGTCAATCTTGGTAACATCTTAAAGTGTACCGGCATTGAGGGCGCAAGCTATTATCGTACAAACAAGGATGGCAATGGTTCCGTAGCACTTGTGCCAATGGAAAAACGTGCAGCGTACAACATAATGTGCGCTGTAGCAGAACCAACCGTATCTCATTGGAAATCAGATGATTTGGAGAAACATGTTTTCATTGAACTCCAAGAATTACACAACATACCTGAGGAAATTTTCAGCTTTTTGAGCAGACTAGGCTCCAAAGACAAAAGAATTCCTGGTACCCTGATATTTGAAAACGATGACCTTGAACTTGTAAGGACAGCACTAAGCTGTATCAAAATAAATTTAGAAAAATCATCTGAGATTGTAACCATTCCATCAGATAACAAGCATGGTACCGTGATATTGATTGAAAAAATTGCAAAAGAGCGATTGCAAGTTCTATTTGATATCATAAAAGAGATGGGCGGTATGATTGAAAGCAAAGAAGATCATCTTGTCATCTCAGGAAAGCGTGGCTCTGTCAAACTCACTTTTGCAGACGATGACAAGAGTTTACAAGACGGAAACGCCATAAAGGTTTCAGTCTCTGCGCTTGAAGATCCGTCTAGATTTTCTGATATCCTGTCCATGATAAAGAAACGACTAGGGCTTTTGGATATGCCACTTGAGAGTACAATCAGCAGACACTGGCCAGTACTGACAGACTCTGATTTGCAATATGTTGTCCAGTCTGCAATCTCTTGGTATGGTTCCAACCCATTTCTTGCTGTAAAGATAATAAGTGAACCCAACAAGTTTGGTAAGGTAAAGGAGTGGAACTCCAAAATAAAAGAAGGAAAAGTTCGCTCAAGCTTGGATACCATTACACTTGGGAAGATAATAAAACGGATGGACCATATCTGATATTTTTTGATGTTTCTCGTAATGAATTTAGGAATTTCACTTTGTGTTAGTTTTGTACGTTAACCTTCCCAATACCATTTTTGTCTAAAACCGTCATGTTTTTGCGGGTGTGCTGCATTGAAGTGCCTCTCCAACCTTACGGGGTCATCAAACTCCATTCCACATTCTTTACACTTGTATTTTTTTTGCTCATTTTTCATATATTATCACCGTTCTGCATTATATGGCACAGTCTGAATTTAATGTATTGTGTAACTGTGTTACTTGATGATAAACAGTGGTCAAGATAACAAGAAACTTGACAGTACGCGCCCCTTGAGAAAGGGGTTGAAAACGCACAAGACAAGATCTGGGATAAAAATACATGCAGCTGATGGGAAATATCCGAATAAGGTAATTGCGAAGTAATTGCTAAAATGCACGCAAGACTGGTATTCTACACTGCTAGAATCAATATTTGTTTTCACAAATTATCATTATTCAACAAATTAAATATATGCTCGAATTAGGTGCACCTAATGAAAAGTTCGCTTGTTATGTTACCTAGAATATCGATTTCCGTGATTGTACTATCCTTAATTTCAAAAAATCTATCACATGCCAATCTGCACAGCACATACCTTGGAGGTGCCATTCTTGCAGGTGCTGATCTTCATTGTTTGAATAATCCAGTTTGTGTATCTTGGAGATAACAAAATCATGGAATATTCACAACTATTGATACTTGGCGCAATAGCTGGTTTTACTATCTTCTTGGGCTTGCCGCTGGCCGTAATGAAGGGTCTGAGTGCCACAAAAAAAGGATTTCTTAATGCGATTGCTCTTGGAATACTGGTATTTCTCATAATTGATGTATTCAGTCATGGTTATGAGACTGCGTCCGATGCTGCAACTGCGGCATTTGCAGGAAAAGGAACACTTGGAGATGCCATAACTGATCTCTTGGCACTCTTTGGTGGTATAGCAATTGGATTACTTGGGCTCATGGTATATGAGCACAAGACCATGACAAAAAAGGTTCCAGACATACTCTCGCTTGAAAATATCAAAGCTGGTGATGATCATCTAAAAAGAGTATTCAACGACACAAATGCATACAGACTTGCCATGATGATTGCGGTGGGTATAGGAGCCCACAACTTTAGCGAAGGGCTAGCCATAGGACAATCATATGCTGCAGGAGAGATTGGTTTGGCGATTCTTTTGATAATTGGATTTGGGGCACACAACACAACAGAGGGATTTGGAATTGCAGGGCCACTCACTGGGGTCTTGAAAAAACCTACTACAAAATTTTTACTTGTAGCAGGTCTTGTAGGAGGCGGTCCTACATTTCTTGGAACTGTTCTGGGAAGCCTAGTCTTTTCAAATGTTGCATACATACTATTCCTGTCTATTGCAGGAGGCGCACTGATCTATGTAACAATGTTGATGTATCACGCTGGACGAAAACAGACCACAAACAATGTCATCATGTTGGGAATTTTTGTTGGAGTGTGTGCAGGTTTTGCTACCGACCTAATAGTAACATTGGGAGGAGCTTGACTTTATGACATCTAGAACTACCATGATGTTATTACAAGACGAAAGCCCAGTGTTAACGATACCTGCTAGATAAATCCAGTAAATTGACTATGGGGAGTTTTGGGCATTATGAGTACGGCTTATTATGGCCAGACATGTAAATTTGTGAAATATCATTCTGTACACGATCTATGAATCCGTAGAGATAAATGGTAACTTGAGGGGAAGAAATGGACTTCAAAAAACTAAATTAGGACAAAGTTTTGCCAATTGCAATTCATTCAGAAATTAATTAATTTTTAGTAATTGCTTATATACAAGAAAATAAACTCGTCTTTAGTGAAAATTAACGCTAAAGGACTGTTACTACTTGGTATTTTGATTAGTGCAGCTGGCGTAGCTCCTGCATTTGCTGATTCTAATTCTACAGGGTCAAATTCTACCATGAATATGGGCTCTACAACTCCTGCTAATTTGCCCCCTCCTTCTTACATGATAACAAACGAATCTGGCGGTACAGGTTCAATAACAGGCATGGGTTCCCCTACAGATGTAGTCACAGTTACAACCGATAAATCATCATACAATGACGGAGACAAGATAATGATTTCAGGCTCAACAAAGGACTATCTGGGAGATACCCCTCTTACACTAGTTCTGAGAAATCCGGTTGGAAACATTGTAACGATTAATCAAATTCCAGTAGGAACTGATAAGACATTTTCCACCAGCCTAACAGCAGGTGGTGCATTGTGGCAGGCTGCTGGTACATATTCAATATACGCACAGTTTGGCGGTCCAGCCAGGTCTGCAACAACAACATTCCAGTTCTCAGGCTCACATGTTTCTTCAGGAAATACAATTCCTGTAGATGGTACCAATATGTCAGTAACATATAGTATAACAAACGGCAAGGTTCTTGATATCAAAGCTGACACCAATTCAAAGTCACTGATTGTATCAATTCAGACAAGTGGTGATGGTGCACTAACAATTAACATGCCAAGAGCATTAATTGATGCAAAGAAGACTGATGGCAGCGATGACCAGTTCTTTGTGTTAAATGATGGCCAAGAAAACGATCAATTCCAAGAGACTAGCAATACTGTTACTGCTAGGACACTCCAAATTCCATTCACAGACGGAACCTCACAAATAGAGATAATTGGTACAGTCGTAGTTCCAGAGTTTGGCCCAATTGCAGCAGTGGTGCTTGCAATTGCAATCATATCAATAATTGTAATCTCAACCAAGACAGGACTGAGATTTACACCCAGAGTGTAAAACCAGTCCGAGAATTTTTTAAAAAGCCACACTAGATTTGTAAAATTAAAAAAAATTAATCTATAAAAACGTACTTGATTGTTTCTTCATGGCATTACCTTGCCATGTTTTAGAAATTTGAGAGGCGCTCAATTCTGTGGTTTGGCGGTGCGTTCAATTATTGAGGGAATTATGGAAACCAAAAGTACTGCGGCAGATAAGAAAAAGATCACGTGAATCGAATTGACAAAATTTATTGTGTTGGTAAAACTCGCATTTCTACCAGTAAAGATTACTTCAAGATCAGCTATTGGCACTGTCTGTGTAATGATTAAAAACGATAATCCAAGGCTCAATATGTTTCCAAGAGTCACAAGCGTAGTGCTCATGCCAGAAGCCGTACCTCTTCTATGTGTTGGAACTGAATTCATCACGGCTGTCCTGTTGGGGGCTGCAAACATGCCCATGCCAGAGCCAATCAACACAAGTGGTATCAAAAGATGTGAAAAATTTTCATGCGGTTGTAATCTAGTAAGAATTAGAAATCCAACAGCCGATGTCAAGAGTCCGCCTATGATAAAAAATTTAGAACCATACTTGTCAGAGAGCCAGCCACTTATCGGACCAAACGTTGCCATTGTAAATGATACAGGGATGAGATACAGTCCAGCTTCGAGCGCGCCAAGTTTCATGGTAGGTCCTTGAAGGTAAAAAGTCATTATCAATATGAGCGCACCCCTAGCGATGGCATTGAAAAACACGCTAAAGTTTCCCGTGGTGAATATTCGCAGTCTAAATAGTTTTACATCAAACATTGGATCGTTAATCTTTGATTCTGCAAATATGAACAGTATCAATAGTGCAAGACCGCCAAAAATCATGAGTAATTCTACAATCTCAGATAGTATCTGTAATGGTCCAAGTGTTATCCCAAGAAGAAGCAAAATTAATCCAGAAGCTAGAAGGCAGTTGCCTACCCAGTCAATCTTTCCTCCAGTTTTCGTTCCAAATTCTCTGAGCTTTATGTGAGACCATATAACTCCGAATATTCCAATTGGAACATTTACCCAAAATATGGATCTCCAGCCAAGTGTATCAGTCAACAGGCCTCCAAGAACAAGCCCTGTCACAGAACCTACCACTATGGAAACTTGGTTTAGCCCTAGCGCTTTTCCGCGTTCTTTTACGTCAAATGTATCGGTCAATATGGCAGTGCTGTTTGAGAAAAGAAAAGCCGCTCCAAGCGCTTGAACTATTCTAAATAAAATCAACTCTTGGCCAGAGTTGGAAAGACCGCAAAGGGCAGATCCAACTGTGAATATTATGAGACCAAGCTTGTATAGTTTGACTCGACCAAACATGTCCGCAAGTCTACCAAAACTCAAAAGAACGGTAGTAGTGACAAGCCCATAGGATAAAACAATCCATATTGTCTCAAGAATTGATGCATGAAGATCAGAAGAGATCTTAGGCAGAGCTATTATCACAATGTTGGTATCAAGTGATGCCATTAGAATTGCTAGTGTAGTGTTTGTTAGTACGATCCACTTGTATTCCATTTTATAAACTCGCTTTATGCATCTAGTCTCAAATTGCATTATAATTTGAATGAAATGGTGGTTTCCTATCTGGCAATCAAATATGATTCTATTATATTACACATGCAACACATGTGGTGTCAACTGATGTTTTCATGAATTCTGATTCAAATGATCTGCACATGCCAGAAATGACTGCGATAGAGGCAGACCATTTAACAAAAGTTTATCGTGATAACATTAGGGCAGTGGATGAAATAAGTTTCTCAGTTAAACAGGGGGAGATATTTGGCTTGCTTGGTCCAAACGGAGCCGGCAAAACTACCACAATCAAGATGATAATCACTCTCACCAAGGCAACTTCTGGCACATTGCATGTACTTGGAATAGATGTTTTCAAATCGCCGGAAACTGTGAGAGAAATGCTTGGATATGTGCCACAGAGTATATCTATTGATACTGATCTTACTGCATATGAAAATTTGCTGATATTTTCTAAATTATCGTATGTCAATAAGATGGAACGTAATGAGAGAATAAGAAATGCGTTAGAATACATGGATCTTTCAAGTAGAGCAAATGATCTTGTCAAGCGCTATAGTGGAGGAATGATGCGCAGGCTAGAAATAGCACAAGCACTTGTAAATAGGCCAAAGATTCTGCTTTTAGATGAGCCAAGCATTGGTCTTGACCCCTCGTCAAAAAAACAAGTATGGCAAAACATCAAGCAATTAAATCAAGAGTTTGGTGTTACAATTTTGATCACGACTCATGACATGAGTGAGGCAGATGAACTCTGCGACAGAATAGCAATCATGTCAGAAGGTAAGATCGCAATTTTAGGAACGCCTGAGGAATTAAAAAGAAATGTAGGAGGAGATATAGTCACAGTGAATCTTGCATCTACCCCTCCACTCATGTCATTACCAAAAGAGATAGGCAGCATTATACATAGTAATGAAAAATCCATTCAGATTTTGACAACTAATGGAGAAGAAGCGATTCCACTCATAGCAGATTTCTTTAGGAGCCACGAAATTAGAGTTGAATCTATCTCAATTAACAAAGCAAACTTAGATGACGTTTTTATGAAATATGCCAAGCGGAGGCTTGGCGATGAAATGTACAAAGCTGCCCGTAACACGCGTCGTGATTTTGTGAGGCATTCCAGATAATGAACATTAGGGGATTTTTCATCAGTTCTATCACAATTGTAGAGATGGAGGCAAGAAAAATTCGTCATGATTCAACTGAGCTTTGGACTCGGATTGTCCAACCTGCACTCTGGTTACTTGTCTTTGGCGAGAC
The DNA here is from genome assembly GCA_050749405.1 of Nitrosotalea sp. Taxonomy (GTDB): domain Archaea; phylum Thermoproteota; class Nitrososphaeria; order Nitrososphaerales; family Nitrosopumilaceae; genus Nitrosotalea. Next base: position 143,813 of record JBOGRD010000004.1, on the reverse strand, counting down.
CTTTAACACTATAAGGGCCATGCCATCTGGTAACTTTTCGTATATACAGTTTATCACTCCAGGTATACTGGCGCAATCTGTCTTGTTTATCTCCATTTTCTATGGAATAACGGTAGTCTGGGAGAAAGACGTAGGAATACTTACCAAGCTATTATCAACCCCGTCTCCGCGTTCATCCATAGTTCTGGGAAAATCGCTTGCAGCAGGTCTGAGGGGAGTTTTGCAAGCTATAATGATATTTGTTTTGGCATTGCTAATTGGAGTCAAGATAAGATTTGATCCACTTGACATTGCAGGTGTTTTTGCTGTCGTAATATTGTTCGCCATGTGTTTTTCAAGTTTTTCAATGTTTCTTGCCTCATATCTGAAAACTCGAGACAGAATGATGGGGATTGGTCAAGCATTAACCATGCCGCTTTTCTTTGCAAGTAACGCCATATATCCAATATCTGTAATGCCAGTCTGGCTTCAGTACATCTCTATAGCAAACCCACTCAGCTATGTAGTGGATGCAATCAGATCCATGCTTCTTTCCGGAACGTATGAAAATTTGCCAGTTGATATGCTTGCGTTGCTTATTTCTACTGTTGTTTTTGTAACTCTGGCTTCCACAACGATAAAGAAATTATTAGAGTAAAGCGACAAGCGATTAAAAAGCTATTCTAAAGATTATCTATTACATAAAAAAATAAAATAAGAAAGGCTTCCTAGATTCTATTCTTGGAAGTCACTTGGGGTCGTTCCACTTGGAGCAGTAGTTGTACTGCCGCTTTGCGGTTTCTTCCACATTCCTACATGTCCGTGCATCATTCCATGGCCACCCATGCCGCCTCCAATAAGAGAAGATAGGGTTAATGGATGTCCCTGTGATGTCTTGAGCACAGCCCCGTTTCCAGCATCTACTATGACAGAGAAGACACTTGTGCCGTTAGTTACCTTGAAGGCATATACTGCAGAGCCCTGTATCTCGGTAAGACCTCCTGATAACACCTGTCCTCCAGTCACCTGGCCTGCAGCTGTTGTTGCAGCGGTAGTAAATGGAGTCTTTACACTAGATAGGATCATCTGTGGAACATTGACTGAACCATGTATAGGTGTGTATGTTTGACCTGAACCAGAGCTTGTAGTCTGTGCATATGCAAATGAGCTGCCTACTGTGGCAATCACTGCAATACCAAGAATCATTGCAAGCAGTTTCTGGTGTGTCTTCAGTTCTTGTATGTTCATTGTACTATATCGTTAGTTGCGCAATTTATAATGGATTGCGACACCTTGTTCGTTAACAAGGTTAGTGATCATATAAAATATACATCATAAATCACGAGGCATTAAATTTGTTGGACGTGCAAAGAATAATTGAGAGCGTATCTCATATTATCTCTGATTGATTAGTATCATCAAAACCTATTGATTTTATAATAAGCAAACCGGAAGCATAATGTATCATTATAAAAATGGCATCATGTTAAAGGTTCATAAATTATCTGGATTAAATTTTGTTGTAATGTTAACCTTGACGGATTTGAATACGTAATTCGTTTAGTAAGAAAGAAAATTGAAAATACCTGTTTAATCCTTACCCAATTCGTCATCTATCTTGTCTTGCGTTGACCTATATCTCTTGTATCTGACATTCCACTTTGAAAAGAACCTATACTCCTTAAGTGCAACAAAGAGCAATACTGCGGCAAATATTATGCAGATGAAGATGAATGCTTGTATACCAATGAATATTGGAATGTCCTGCCGCATGGCATGAAAAGGAGGATGAAAAGGAATCTCTTCGATAATGGAGCTGCCATTCTTTTCAACTAGAAATAATTGATTACCGCTATGGGTCATGTTGCCAAAGAATGTCGCGTTACTGCCAATCTCCTCATGGTTTCTTTCAAGGTTAGCCACACTGTATCGGGGATGGCCAAGAAGTATTCCTCCCATCACAAGCGCGACAGGGGCAAAAATTAGGGCAGATGCAATAAAGATGAGAAATATGCGCCGTGAGCTATTTGTATGAGTAAGAAGATCATCTACCATTTTAAACAGATTTTCTGGAGACTCCTTGTCGTCTTTACCTTCATTTGGTTTTTCATCTTGATTTTTATCTGGATTAGACAATTTGATGACCAACTACCTTATCTGTGAATAAAACATTTCGCTAACTTTGTTCCCGAACACTTTTCTCACTTCTTGGAAAGATCTCCTCATAAGGCTCCAAAACCATCTTACATAGCTGTCTGCCTTTTTCTGTAACAGAGTATTTTATGACTTTCTTATTTCCCCAAGGTGTCTCGGTTCTATTTATGAAGCCTTTTCGTTCCAGACTTTCTAGTATGTCCTTATGTTTCATCAAGTTTAAACCGCAATAGCTTAGCAGATTTGTTTGATTAAGCTCACCAAATTCTGTGAGTTTCAAAAGTATATCCTTTCTTATATAGACCCGATCACGATACTCATGCGACAAGGATATCGCCTTGTTGGAAGTAAAATTCTGTATTAAGCTTTTACATGATATTCTTGTAAGATCTATTCTTGTAATTTCTATCTTAATTGGTGCACTTGCAGTAACAATGTTCATGAACAAAGTTTGACAATTATTTAATTCCACATCTGAATGAGAGTACTGTGGGCATGATTTTGAGTTCTATCGTGGAGGAAATGCGAATTTTTCCCAACCCCTTTGATCTTAGTGCATGCTCCTTTGGTAGAGATGCCCACACAGGCTATCTTGACGTAAATGTCAAATATGTTATTATGCTAAAACCATTGTCATCATGTAATTCATATGAATATTATTTTTTTTACAATCTTGATAAAATCTTTGTAAAGTCATTTAATTATACTGCAAAAGACAATCCGGAGTGTAACGAGAATTTTGAATAGAGATAAATCAGATGCCAAGCACAGTTCTGCTAAAATGGTAAGCGAATCAACAGAGATTAACACTAGTTCAAGTTCAATAGCGCTTGGAGTCAAAAACTTATCCAAGATATATGACTCTGTTGCAGGAAAAGTTGTAGCCTTGGACAACATCAATTTCACTGTGAAAAAAGGCGAGTTTGTTTCCGTAGTGGGACCTTCGGGCAGCGGTAAATCCACACTTCTCAATATGATAGGTGCTCTAGACCGGCCTACTTCTGGGAATGTCTATATCAATGGAATAGACATCTTCTCTTTGAACAACTCTCAAATAGCTACTTTGAGAAATAGCCATATCGGATTTATTTTCCAGTCATTCAATCTTATCAACAGGACAACTGTTCTCAAGAATGTAAAATTGCCTGGAACAATATCTGGTATGGATGGATCTGAGGCCAACATGCGTGCAATGAAAATCTTGGAAGCTTTGGGAATTGCAGACAAGGCAACACAAAAGCCGGTTAATCTCAGTGGAGGTCAGCAACAAAGGGTAGCAATTGCTAGGTCTCTAGTAAACAATCCTACTATAGTACTGGCAGATGAACCTACAGGTAACCTTGATACTAAAACTGGAGCAGATGTTTTTGATATGCTCAAGACATTGTCACACAAGTTCAAACGTACAATAATCATGGTTACACACAATCCTGAACTTTCAGAATCTACGGATAGATCTATATTGATAAAAGATGGGAGAATCGAGCAAGATGTCACAAACTAGCCTATCTGAAACACTTGATATTATTTTCAGAAGAGATCTTGTACCAAAGATTGTTTCTATTGTTTTGATTGTAATGTTGTTTGCCTCATCATTTGGTGTACCGCCATCGTCAGCACAAGTTATGCAAGAAAATGATTGTTCGCCACCACTTACCACGACAATTGATAGCAACTATCAGGGACCTGTGACGGTAGATGCATATTGGGTTGATCAAGGAGTAGTAGATACCAGTGCAAGTGCTACTAACCCAATTAAAAAAGAAGTAGGGCCAGGAGAGGGTGCAGCCGTGTTTGCTGTTGTGTTAAATAATAGGGGCAACAATCCATTGAATTCCGTAACCGCGTATCTGAATTTACCGGCAGGATTTGCTGCAACTGGTGAAAGCAAGATACCTCAACTCCTTGCACAATACAATCCTGCATCAAAAGTGGCAACAAGCAACTTTGCGCTTGCTAGCTATTATGGTCAAGTACCAGCCGGAGGTACATTCATTTTGTTCTTTAATGTCAATGTACTGGATAACGCCAAGGTTGGTACGTTTGGTACTAACATGGTAGTTAATTACAAAATAGGAGTAGGAGCACCAGGACTTAATGTACAGAGCTGCACATCGGCATTACTTCAAGTTCCATTTGTTCTTCCAGGAAAAGTAATCATGGATATATCAACGGACACAAAAACCATAACCCCAGCACAAGCGGATCCAATCACCATAACTATTTTGAACAAGGGCTCCGCCCCGGCAACTGGGGTGGTAGCTACGATCACAAATCTTGGTCAAAAAGGAAATTCAGGTTCAGGATCGTCAGGCACTCTTACATTGTCATCGACTACAACCAATCTTGTCAACCTTGGTGCTAACCAATTCAGCTTGGGCGCTATTCCGGCTAACGGGTCTGCACAGATAAGCACATCTGTCTTTCCTGCCACTTCTGCAGCGGGCCAAACACAGGACGTATCGGTATTACTCACATATGAAAATGCGTGGGGCAAGCAATTGACCACGCAATTGGATACGGGCATATTTATTTCTCCGGTACCTCCGGTATCGCTGAGTCTGGCATATGCTGGTAACAATACTTCGCCTGTCATCACTTCGGGAAACTTGTCTGATCTGAATTTTATCGTGTCAAATAACGGTACGATTGAAGCCTCAAATGTAGTAATCTCACTCGTACCGTCAACTGTGGCTACTTCTGTTTCTGTTGTAGGACAGTCTACGTGGACTATACCAAAACTGGAACCCGGCCAACAACAGATGTTATCCACTAGTGTATTTGCAGCCAATTCATTGATTGATACCCCCACATCGTTTACTTTGACTGCAAACTATGTATCACAGGGGCAGACAGAAACTAATTCCCTTACACTAGGCGCATTTGTCATAGGAGATGTCAAACCGGAACTGTATGGTTTGACAATAAACTATGTTGGGAATACTCCAAATCTGGCAGGCAGTCTGTTAAATCAAGGAAGTACAACTGGCTTGTTTACTACCGTACAGCTTTCCAAATCTCCAATCTTGCAGGACATAAGGCAGGCAAGAATGGCAAACGCAACTGGTAATAGTACCGGTAATCTCGCTTCCCATCAATCTCAGGCCGGTGGCTCTGGTAGCTACAGCGGTGGTGGCTCTGGTCGTACTCATCAAGGAGGAGGCGGGATGGGCGGAGGATCACAGGCTATGGCTCCGCAGTTCTTGGGTGATTTGACTCCTGATTCGCCTATACCATTTAGCATTCCTCTCAATGGCATAAATTCTCTCCAACCAGGATCCTATCCTGTATCATTCAAAGTTGTATATGCCGATGACCTAAAGAATCAACATACGCTAATCTTGAATGGAACTGTATCTGTAGGAAGAGCACCGCAGACAAATACTGGACACGTACAGCAATCTCTCCTTGATCAGATTCCGATTCCTCTGCCAGTACTAATAGGAATCATCGTAGCGGCAATTGCAGGTGCAATTGTTGCAAGAAGAATAAAGTCAAAAAAACAAAAAATGAAGATGCTTGCAGGAAAAGACACTGATATAGTGGCAGCACTGGATAGTTCTGGCAAAAAGTGATATGCACCCAGGAGATATCTTTTCCCTATCATTTGATGCATTGATAGACCGAAAAGTCAGGACTGTACTGACTGTGTTGATGGTAGTTCTAGGTAGCAGTTTGGTCGTAGTCCTCAATGGGTTGAGTGCAGGTCAATCAGCATTTTTAGAAAGCCAGTTTAGTTCATTGGCTGCCAACATACTTTATGTAGGTTCAGGACAGCATTCATACCACGGTTCATCCTCTCAAGCCTCAATAATAATCAACAACGCTGTATTGAGTAAGATAAGTACGCTGCCATATATACAAGAAGTGGTTCCAGAGTACTCTGGCTCTGTTCAACTTGATTCCCAAGGACAAACCCAACATGTTTCAGTAACTGCCATGGATCCGACAAAACTCACTGTGATTTTGCCAAATCTTCAGTATGTTGACGGCTCTACTGTAAAACCAACTGATAGGTCTGCAGCCCTAGTTGGTGATACTATAGCAAACCCTCCTGGTGCAACCACGCCATTTGTTGTTCTAGGACAAACAATCAAACTCACATATTCATATACTGGTTCTAACGGAAAACCAGCAACAGAAGTCATGAATTACATTGTATCTGGAATAATGCAACCATCTGGAAACACAAGGATTGATAATTCCATCATAATTAGCTTGGCTGCAGGTAACCAGTTATTGCACAAATCTACAAAATATGATCAACTGGTTGTAGCAGCAGTATCACTTGATTATGTTAATACGGTACAACAAGAACTAACAACTCAATATGGTAAAACCCTAGGTGTAACAACCCCATCAGCAATAATGGCAATAACACAAAGGGCGTCAAGTGGTAATGCTGCCTTTACACTAATGGTAGGCATAATTGCGCTTGTAGTGGGTGCTGTTGGAATCGTAACGACCCTTTACAACTCTGTGACAGAAAGAATTCGCGAGATAGGTACAATGAAGGCAATTGGAGCACAGAATATTGATATTCTTGAGCTATTCATAGTGGAAGCTGCATTGATAGGCATTATTGGAGCTTCTTTAGGATTGATAATTGGCATGGGTGCAGGCTACATCTTGAGCATATTTACCACTAGCAGTGTTCAAGGCGCCGGTAACATTCACATTCCTCCAATCTATGTTCCAACTGATCTTCTAAAGGTCTGGATTCTCTCAGTTACCCTAAGCTTGGCAGCTGGAATATATCCAGCCTGGAAAGCATCAAGACTATCACCAATGGTAGCATTAAGAAGAGAGTAAACTGTTGAAGAAATTTTAAAATTCATAGCCTGTCACAGTCAAACTGAAAATGTCTAGTAAACTTTTTGGCAGTTGAAATTCTATGTATATAATCTCAGTTATATCAGGAAGTCATAATACTATCTGCTTTTAGAACCCGTCCATTCCTTGCATAGTTTTTTTTATAATGCTGTCCACATCTTGGAGGATTGTGACCTTTCTGAAATTTCCGGCATCTGTAGTTTCTTGCTTCTTGGTGTTAAGCAATGAATCTATTCTATAGCCATCCTTTTTTTTCAGCTGGTCTTCCAAATAATTCATATCTGTAAAATCTATTGTAACTTCTGATTCAAAGAGTTAATCTGATTGCTTAGGGTACGAATGAATGATTTTGAACCATTATGATTTCAACTACTATCAGCCGCCATAACCCGAGTTTCCAACAAAAGGTGCACTGGCAGGTACTGTGTATGGTTGGGTTATGTTGATTCCTTGGTCTGTGGTAACTTGTATCGCAGTGAGGTCGCTGCCTTGGGGTGGAGAAAGTGTAATCTTGTCGCCAGGATTTAGAATGGGAATTATGTCAGGCCTTGCAGTTCCACCATAGTTAACCGTGACATTTGTGAGCGCATCCATTCCAGTATTCTTGATGGTGACATGAGTCTCTGAACCCATTTCATCCTTCACAAGTATGGGGTTAATTGATATGTCATATTTTTGAGAAGGCGGTATTATGGGAAGAAAATTGAACGCAAGAAATATGACAATTGCTGCAAGGCCTGCTCCAATTACTATTGTAAGTACAGGTTTTTTCAATTAATAGTAGATTTATTACTAAATATTTCAATTATACTACGACCATTTTGTCCTATAAAGGCTTGATACCTGTATACCATGGCCTATTTACAAGTAAGAATGGTATATGTCACATGTTCAGTCCCTCTATATGTGAACCCCGTTTCTTCCTGATTGAATTTATTTTTCAATTAGAGCAAGAAAATGAAATTAAACTTTTTTAAAATAGTTTAACAAATATCTGACATTGAATAACTGCACGTGCTACCGCCTACTTGGTCTAGAGAAAGGAGCATCAGTACAAGAGATAAAGGGTGTATATAGAAAGATGGCACTAAAGTATCATCCTGACAAAAGCAGCTCAAAATATGATAATGAAAAATTTAAGTTAATAAATGAGGCATACCAAATCCTTCGCACAGATCATATTCGCTGTATCGACGAAAATCTAAATGGCCAAAAATCTAATGGCAGAACTTCCAACAAAAACGGCCTTGGCTCGAAAATACCGTATTGGAATGAACTCAATCCAAATAAAATTCTCAAAACGGATTGGCGCAGATGTGCTAAATATGCAGAAAAAGCATATCACGACTTTTGTAAATGCAAGGAGGAAATGTGGGATTACTCTGAAAAAGTGATGAGGTGCACAACGCTGATTGTCCCTCCAGTTATTATACGACACACTCGTATTCCTTTTCTTTTTGTCTCACAAGTTTCTGTTCCTCTTCTAAAAAAAGGGCGGTATACTGGAGCGCGCCTAAAAAATCACCTAAGGCTGTAAATCTGAATTGTATTGATGAGAAATAATGTAACTCTGATTTCCAGAGAATTATGCTCTCTACCAGGTTCATATCTGCTAACAAATAAGATCTTTCAGAAAAAGAAATCAATAATGTTGGCAAATCTTTCTTTTTGAAAACGCAGTTTGCATAAAATGCTTGATACAAAGCATGTGTTTTAATTGAAATGATTTTATAAAAATAAAAAGAATGTAGTCTTTTTGGACTTCATCTATTTACCTACGTCGTACCGCTGTCCAGACTCCAATACCGCTCATGATTGCAGCAATTGCAATACCTGCAGTCCATCCAGATATTTGGCTTGGATCTGTACTGCCAGTTGATTGTGTGCTAGCTGTCGGTGAGAGAGTAGACGCTGTTTCACTAGGTTGTGTAGGTGCTGATTGTGTACTAGTTGTAGTAGGTGCTGATTGTGTACTAGATGGTGTCGAAGACATAGTTGTACCAGATGACATGTTCATGTTTGACATGGTGCTAGGTGCTGTTGGTGTATTGCTACTAGTTGTGCTGGAAGTTGCAGCTGCCGCTCCTACAATTACTTGACCCGTCATCCATGGATGAACTTGGCAAAAGTAGTTGTATGTGCCGGGATTATTGAAGGTAAATGAAAAGTCCTTTCCAGCTGCAATCAAACTACTATCGAAGATAGTGCCGGTCTGATTGTCTGATGGATTGCCGCTTGTTACAGTGTGGCTGACCTTGTCATTGTTTTTCCATTCTACAGTTGTGCCTGGTGCTACATTGATAACATCTGGGTCAAAACAGTTGTTTGTTTGTGAACAGTTTTGACTCGCGCCTGCGCCGGCTGAAATGTTTACAGTTGCTCCAGACGTTTGTGCAAAAGCTGATGGAACTATTGCAAGAATCGCAACTAGGGTCAAAACACCAAATAATACGCCCATTGGTTTTGACATCATACCCCCATAGCAACATAATCAATTAATAAATTCTATGAATTTGATGTATCTGACGCTGTTGATGCCCATGCATAAGTTGGCTGTAAAAAACTGAATCAAAAAGGCAGGCATCTGGGTTAAGGCCTGATTGCAAAATATTGCATATCATAATTGGCCACGTTCTTTTTCTTGATCTGTTTCTTATAAAATGAATGACAAAAATCAAGAAAACCATCAAAAATGCATAGCGCTATCGCATTCAATTCACAATCTATTGTGTTAAAATCTTCAAGAACCAAAAGTCTTCATTTTGGGTGTCTTTGCATCTTTTGTTCCCAATCTGTATCAATAAATACTGGTAAAAAGCAGTTCATCTATGACAAGCATGAAATGTGTCGTATGCGGAATAGGATTCTTTTCTGCTACTGGCTCAGACAAATGTTCTAAATGTACAGGAAAGGAAACGCAAGGAACCGTAGAAAGCCATGATTCCTGTGGTTGTGGACATCACCACTAGAACTAATTTTTTATTGCCCTTGTTTTTCTATTCAAATTCTTTGTGAAATTATTCTTCTTATCATTGACAATGGTATATCATATCATCGTACTACAAACTGGCTTTATACACAATTTCTTAATATTACCATTTCATAGTCTGACTTGTGAAGGCTCTGGTTTACGAAGAATATGCGCCAGACGATGATTATGCAAAGATTCTAAAAATCAAGGAAGTACCTGATCCTAAACCAAAATCAAATGAAGTTGTTTTCAAAGTAAAGTTTGCAGGCTTGAATCATGATGATATTTGGGGAATGAGAGGAAAGCCAATCAAGATCCCAATGCCGCATATTTCAGGAACTGATGCTGCAGGGCAAGTTGTTGCAGTGGGAGATGATGTCACCACAATTAAGGTTGGAGACAGGGTTGTGTCGCATGGTAACATGTCATGCCGAGTCTGCATGACATGCACTGAAGGTCGTGAATATGATTGTCCGCATCGAAAAATCTGGGGATTCCAAACCGGACCTCTGTGGGGAGGATATTGTGAATATACTCACCTGCCAGAAGTAAACGTGGTAAAAATTCCCGAGAGCATAAGCTATGAGGAGGCTGCAGGAGCTTCTATGGTCATGACGACTTCATGGCATATGCTAGTGGGCAGAGCAAAGATCAAACCCGGACAGACAGTTCTAATAATGGGAGGCGCTTCTGGAATGGGAACATTTGGAATTCAGATTGCAAAGCTATATGGTTGTGACGTCATTGCTACTGCAAGCCCAAACAAGCTTGAAGAATGCATGAAACTTGGAGCAAATTTTGCAGTAGATCATAGAAACGATAGCTGGCACAAAGAGGTCTTTGCAATTACAAAAGATATTGCAAAAAAGAATGGAACTAGTCCTGGAGTAGACGTTATCTTTGAACATATTGGAGGATCTCATTGGAACAAGGAGTTAACATTGTTAAAATACGGAGCAACTCTAGTTACAACAGGTGCTACGACTGGCTACGATGTACAGACTGATCTCAGGCACATATTTTTCAAAGGGATTAACGTCTTGGGCTCTACCCAGGGAACCCGTGCAGAGCTTATGGATGGTCTGCACTGGATGTCACAAGGGAAGATAAAATCAATAATTGATTCCATCTATACTTTTGAAAATGCGGTAGAAGCACACACTAAGATGCTAAAAGGCGACTTTATTGGTAAAATTTTGATGAAACCAAATTAGGTTTTATTGTACACTTTTCAAGATAGTGCAACTTCTATAACTTATTGATAGAAAATCAAAAAAGAATTCGATCAATTTTACAAACTCGTTAATTGATCCTCATAGAAAGCATGAAAGCATGTCCAGATGATATTGAGAATGAAATGTTTCTGATCCTGATGAACATCTGGGGGTGCATGCCCGAACTTTCAAAAGACTGTGCTGACATGAGTAATGCCTCTTCAGCATATCTTGGAATAATGGCAGGAGCAATAATAGGTGGCATAGTAAGCTGGTGGATATACAATAGACAGAAGAAGACCTCTGACTCGCAGGACCATATTTTGCACAGGATTGAGGAATTGGAGGAGAGCCATGATACCATATTGAAAAAACTAGCTGATTTTGATGATAAACACGAATCAACTCTTGAGGCAATGAAAGAGTTAAACAAAAAAGCTGATTCGCTCATGCCCAAGGATGATGAATCCTAAGCCCGGCTAGTGAAAGCATGATTTTTTAAGATACTATGCGACAAGCCTTGAAATTATACTTATTTTCGTATCTTTCCATTTCATTTTCATGATAATAATTATAGAAAATGATTTTTTGTAACTTTTTCTTAAATAGACGAAATGTGTTTAAAGCATTGAAGAAAACCCAAAATTCCAGACACACAAGTACCAAGGCAAACATGCTTTGGTACTAAGGGTTTTCTTCTTTGTATCTGGTATAATGGTTTTTAAGATTTGTCATTGGTCAGAAATTAGATCCAAGATCTCTTCTTTTTGTTGTTTACAGCATTTAATGGCAATTTTGAGGTTTTAAAACAAACACCCATGCAAAATCTTGCCAAATACCGCTAATCTGGAAATTAATACTTTTTTTACAATTGCTTATATAACGGTAAATTAATTCGCAATTGTTGAATATTAGACTTAATGCATTTTTGCTGCTTCTAGTCATCCTTGGTTCTGCCGTGGCAGTTCCAGCATTTGCACAGAATACTACCATGCCAAATCAAGGGACGCCAAGTTACAAGCCTGCATACATGATTGCCAATTCTACAATTTCTTCTACAACCGCTTCAGTAACCGTTGTTACTGACAAATCATCCTATAATGATGGAGATACGATAAAGATATCTGGTACAACGGCAAATTATCTTGGTGATACTCCTCTTACACTCATTATAAGAAGCCCGGTTGGAAACATAGTTAAAATAGATCAAATCACAGTCGGAACAGACAAAACATTTTCTTCTACAGCAGTTGCTACGGGGGGCCTCTGGACAGCTGCTGGGACATATACAATATCTGTTGAATATGGTACTCCAAACAATACTGCTACAACATCATTCCAGTTCTCAGGTGCTGCAGTAGCTTCAGGTCCAAGTACTATCCAAGTTGATGGTACAAGTTATTCGATAAGTTACACTATAACAAATGGTAAAGTTCTCGATATCAAGGCAGATCCAGCATCCAAGTCTTTAACAGTATCAATTCAGACAACAGGTGATGGTCTATTGACAATTACCATGCCTAGAGCATTAATTGATGCAAACTTGAACGGTACTGATACTAAATTCGTAGTTCTAAACGATGGTCAGGAAAATACTCAAGCCAACGAGACCATGACTACAAACACCGATAGAACGCTTGCAATACCATTCAAGAATGGAACACAGCAAATAGAAATAATCGGTACATTTGTAATTCCAGAGTTTGGTCCAATCGCAGCCATGGTGCTTGCAATTGCAGTAATATCAATAATTGCAATCTCAAAAAAGACAGGAATCAGATTCTCTCCACGATACTAGCTTCAGACAAAAATACTAAGATATCTGCAGGCAATGCTATATAGTACACTGGAAAGAGAAAATTGTGGAAAATTTACTGACAAATGACGAAATCGTCTGGCTCTGTAAATTCTTGGAAGGAAAAGGCAGTAACGATGAAATTATAATGAAAATAGTTACTATCACAACCAAACTTCAAAAGATGAAGCGGAGATAATGCTTACAACAACGATGTTTTTGATCTAGTGTGAGATTCTGGTTTAGGATATAAATCAGGCTAATCAAACTATTATGAAATGGAAAATCCCACGAACATTTTGTATCGGGAAGCACAAACCTTTTCACACTCTCTGGTATGGCTAGTTGTTCTTTGTATCACATTTAGCAGTGTTTATTTTGCATTACCACTGCTCTTTGAGATGACGGGGGATAGATCTCCTACAACTACTATAGTAATTGCATCATCTATTTTCTTGGCGATAGGGTTCATCTTGCCGATACTATTGCTTGCAATTAAACTAAGAATTCAAGTGCGGGATGATGGCCTATACATAAGGGTCGTACCATTTCAGTCATCGTTCAAAAAGATCTCGCTTGCAGATCTCCAAAATTGTGAGCCCTACGAAAAAAGGGAGAAGGAAGAAAATGAACTAGGCTTAAGGTACGCAATTTCAAAAAAAGCATATTCTCTTGGGGGCAAACGTGGAATAAAACTAGAATTCAAAAACGGCCAAACAATATTGTTAGAATCAAAACGTCAAGAGAAAATCATTCAAGCTATAAAGGACGTAAGCAACAAGAATAGCTAGTACCGAAGAAAGATGTTGTGATGCATGCTTAAGATGATCATCTAAAATCCTGCCTCAAACTTTATTACAATTGATCTAAATGCATAATGTGTGAATGAAGCATATGTTCTACTAAACGTAGATTATAAAAAACAAAACAACATAATAGAACAGGCAAAAAAAATTCCTACAGTAAAATCCGTAAAAACCACTTATGGCATATATGATGTTCTGATCATACTTGAATCAAATGACATGCAAGAAATTAAACAAACAATAGATGTAGACTTGCATAATATGGATGGCATAAACAACCTCACCTCACTTATCTCTATTAATTAAGTTGGTTCAAGAATACGAAATAATTGTAGTTGGAGGGGGTCCTGCTGGGTTGAGCGCGGGGATTTTTATTGCAAGACAAAAAACATCCTGTCTACTAATATCCAAAGATCTAGGAGGACAGATGAATCTAATTCCAAAGCTTGAGAATTATCCAGGTACGTTAATGTCAAGTGGACCACTGCTTGCAAAAACATTGGAAAGCCAATATCTTTCGTTCCACGGTGAAATAGTTTACGATACTGTGGAAATGATCGAAGAAACTGAATCTGGCATGAAAGTCAAGACTAGTAGGTCTGAATATGTGGCAAAATCGATAGTCCTTGCTCCTGGCAAAGTCCCAAATAATTTGGGCGTAGAAAACGAATCTGCATTTTCAAATAAAGGTGTCCATTACTGTACAAAATGCGATGCTCCATTTTACCAAGGTAGAGTAACAGCTACAGTGGGCGTAGGTGGATATCTTTTAGAGTCTGGGATCTTGCTTTCAAGGATGGCATCAAAAGTATACCTGATTTACAAGGGTGGTGCATTAGGCGGAGACAAAGACATGATTGCATCTATTGAAAAGAAAGAGAATGTGCAACTAGTACCACAATCATCAATCAAGGCCATTTCTGGCAAGAACGCACTTCAATCAATCATAGTTCTAGATAACTCGGGTAAAGAGACCACTCTGCAGGTGGATGGTTTATTCATTGAGATGGGTTCAAAAATAAACTTGGATTTTGTAAAACATCTGGTGAAAATTAACACAAAGGGAGAAATTGAGATATCTGAAGGGAATGCCACTTTACATCCCGCGATATTTGCAGCAGGAGATGCAACCAATATCCCGTACAAACAGATTGTGGCAGCATGTGCAGGTGGCGCAACCGCTGGACTCTCTGCATTCAATTACATAGAGCGTCTAAAGGGAAGGCCGGGAATTCGTGCAGACTGGAAGAAGACTATCGGGGATACTGTGTTTCACTACTAAGTTTTTGTTTTACGTGTTCTTGATAGCAACCTGTTGATCATGGGTCGATAAAGTTTTAATCTTTGCTACCAAAACTATTTCCTCTCTTCTTATCTTTTCATAATGCGTACTTGTGGAAGAATCTGTGGTTAGTGCCTGACACACCAGATCATGTACGCTATCATGTCTTGACCCACCATCGTTTGTTTTTCATTATTGACCATGATGCCGTAGTGTGGTAGCAGCTGAATGTCATACAGATCGAGTTTTGTCAGGACTAGTAGACCTGCTTTAACTTGGATATCAATTACATAAAATGCTAGAGTTCTTATGTAACTGCCCTTTACTGAAAACCATGTCAGCAGACAGGGAAATGCATCCAGCAGTATGCTCGGATTGCAAGAAAGAAACACAGGTTCCTTTCAAACCAATGGAAGGCAAACCAGTGTATTGTCGTGAATGTTTACCCAAACATCGTACACAAAGAAGATTTTAGGCTGAAATACGCTTAAATCAATTTTTTACATTTAATTGGTTACCGAAGGTATTATCTATTTCATATGTCTGTGTATAGTTGGTCAGATTGTCAAACCGCATCTCTTTAGACTATGATTCTATATGTGAAAAGGTATTGAGTCTTGATTCAACGATACGATTTGTAGGTGTAATAAACGAGCGAGGAAAACTTCTCTCAGGAGGTCTGCGAGAAGGGTTGAAGTCTCTTGAGGATCCAAAAGATGATGAGATGCTCTTTACAGAGGTTGCCCTGCGAGCCAGAATGAGAAAAGAGTTTGACAATCAATTAGGGAAGGTCAGGTTTGCAATGTCGCTTAGAGACAAAGTAATCATCATGAGTTTTCCAATAAATGAACATGATATACTATATGTATCTGCAAATCCTGATTTAGATCATGGCAAAATTTCAATGAAGATACTGGGAATGCTTTGTTAGTAATTTACTGGTAATGTTTTACAATGGGAAGACAGTTGTCTATTATCCTTAGAACTTCTGAGCGAACTACGTTTTTATCAATTGAAACCCACACTGTATTCTTGCCTAACGTAAATGCGATTGTCTGAACTTTTTCACGTTCTTCCCAGAGGAATTTCACATTTCCAAGCTGCTTGTTAAACTGTGTTGCCATGCCTCTTTGTGTTGCAAGATGAGAAAATTTGTTCTTTGTATTTTTTGTGTTAAGTAGAGGCCTCAAGTCTGCTCTTCTTACATGCGCGATCAACCAGCCATTGTTATTTATAATGCCCGCAAATCTGACATAGGGGCTAATCTCGGTTATTCTCTCCGCAATCTCTTGCGCTTCAACTTTGTTCAATACCACCACTCTAAGTGTTTAATATTTAACTATTCAGAAAAACTACTCTGAAAGTTCCTAGTAAACTTTATCATTCTCGAAGTGTGACATGCATCACGGATTACAAATCCCTGTTTGAAAAAGTAATGGCGATAGACCCAAAGATTCGTTTTGCTACAATATTTGATATGGGGGGAAAAGTATTATACAGCAGTCATAGAGAAGGCGTGGAAAATTTTCTTTCTCCTGAAGAAAGTCAAAAATCGCTTCAGCTTGCCATAAATGCTTGGAAATCACGTAACGAAGTTTCAGATAAGATTGGTAGAGGAAAATATGCCCTGGTAGAATATGAAAAGATAAAACGAATTACTATGCCATTGGATTTTGATCACATACTCTACATTACAACAGACGTAGAGGCTGATCACGCGCCAATAATATACAAAGCCCTTAGGTTGAAACAGGACATACTTCACAGTCCCGAAGGATTTCCGTGAATATTTTTATAAATTCATTTTGTCTGATTTATTGCTCTCTTGAACTGTCTGCATGAAAATAATGTGATGAGATAATGCTGCATACAAATTTTTTCTCTTACAATCTGTGATTTATGGATCATTGCTTAAAAGACAAAACTGAGTGAATGGGAAACTAGGTTCAACTGTATGTTATCTAGGAAATGAAATTAAAAATTGAGAAAATTTTGGAAATCTAGTTCTTTGAACTAGGTGTCTTGGTTATTCAGCTGCTGGCTGAGAACCTTCTACTATCTCTGCAGTAGCAAATCTCTGGCCTACCTCGGTAATCTTTACCTTAGTATTCTGGCCAACCTTGCCGTTTTTGACAAATATCACAAATCCTTCTACTCTTGCGATACCGTCGCCTTTCCTGCTAATTTCCGTTACGGAAATATCGTATTCTTTTCCGGTCTCTACTGGTTTTGGTTTATTGTCGTCAAATCGTCTACCGCCTCCGAATCCTCGGCCGCCGTATCCGCGGTTAGACCTTCCTCCAAAACCGCCTTGGTTATAACTCATCGTTGCACCTCCTATCTTAATCCACGTCATATTATCTCCTAATAAAAACGGATGTAAACGGTTCTTCAATACGGGCTTTGGTATGTGTTATGAATACTTCCTTAAACATTTCTGAGCCAATGGAGAAAAAAGTTAGATTTCAGTGATTAACAACAAAAGTAAAAAGTATCCAGAGTTGAAAGGAATACCACTAGTATCGATTTCAGTAGCCATTCTAGTCTTCATAATTGCTTTTTCAAGCATCCAGATATCTCATTCTACACTTTCTTACAGTATGCTTGTTAATGTAAGACCTCAAACAGATCCGATAACACAAGGGGGCTATCCAGTAATAATTGGAAATGTTACGGATCAAGCCTACAAGCCGGTCACAGATGCCACCGTACTCATCTTATTTGGACCTGAAGCAGTGACTACAACTACCGACAATCAGGGCGATTTTAGATATCAGTCTGCCATCCCGGCAACACCTGGTACTTATCAAATAGATGTTACTGTTTCAAAAACTGGATATGTGAAAGCACTTGCAAGCTCAACCTATACTGTAAATCCTTATCCTACTACAAAGACAAAAGCAAATGTTACTACTGCACTTTCTAATACGATAACTGGATTGCCAATATCTACCGGAAACTACACTATATATCTTGGTAAAGTTGCCCAGTGGAATCTTGAGACTACTTGCTTTGTAGACTTTTCTAACAAGTACATGAGATTTTTAAAAACATGCGATCTGTACAATTTGGCGCCTGAGGACTTTCAAATAGATCAACAGGTTGTACCAATGGTTACAGTCATACAGTATAACAACACCTATAGACTGTTTCCAGAGAATGTTTACATGTCTTCATACTATTTGGGAAACGACACTCTAAATAACTTCATAACAAAAATATGGCAGAGTTATACTGCTCCAAATTAATTTAATAATTATTTGATCAGTCTTTCATACTTCTCTAAGAGAAAAGGTCTTTCTCTCTCATCCTAATTGCATCTTTTTTCCACTCTAGTGCAAAAAGATTATCAGGCTCATATTCTAGCACTTTGTCAAAATATGCAATTGCCTCGTCGTACTTACCTAAATGAAATAGTGCTAGACCCTTGTTTACTGATACGTTACAATCGTTTGGTTGCTGTTCTAAGACTCTATCAAAACATCCTATGGACTCTCTGTATCTGCCCAAGCTATCAAGGGCATAACCTTTCAAGGACAATGCTCCAAGATCATTTGGATCTATTCTTAATGCTTCTTCAAAACACAGTAGTGCTTCTTCTTGTAGGTTTACGCTGGGAGTTGATAGGCATAGTCCTTTGTTGATAAGAGCGGCAAAGTTATCTGACTCAATTTTCAATGTCTTGTCATAACATTCTATTGCGTCATAAAATTTGAGCATCATCTGAAGCGATATTGCCTTGTCATACAAAAATTCAGCATTATGTGGCTCCAGTCCTAATGCTTTATCAAAACAAGAGATTGCTTGTTCCTGTCTTCCTAACTGCTGGAATCCAAGGCCGTCATTATGGAACAACTTGGCACTATTTGAAGAATCTCTATCTGACTTGTCCAATAACTGATTTCATGAGTTGGTAACGAATAAAGATGTACCTTGTAGCATTGGAGATAATTTAAAAAATTACCGTGTCTTGGAATAATAACAAACATCAAATAGAGATTTTTTTAAAATGTTAAAGATGAAAGAAGAGGTTGTACAATTAAGCAATATTGAGGTATCTGGGCTAATTTCTGCCATTAAACAGCATTTTACGGAATTGCAACTGCAGATAATTCACGAAGACAATCATGAAGGATACTGGAGCATAAAGGCTCACAAAGGAGGCACACTATCTGCTATTACTGGAAGCATTAGAGATGTTGAGATATTGATAACTGGTTCAGATAATAAATATGACCTGACTTTCAGGACAGGAGCTTGGGGGAGAGATATTGCAATTCCGGCGCTTCTTGCAAGTACAGTCTCATTTGGTGCTGGGGCAATTGTGGCAGGTGCCGAAGTTTACAGAGCTCATAAATTTGAAAAGAATTTCTGGGAATGGCTTAATCAAAAGATCAAATCTCTTAATGCTACAATGAGCAAATCACTTCCAGTGTCTTCTAGCGGGAGAGTTTGCAACAAATGTAATTTGCCGCTTCAATCCGAAGCAAAATTCTGTATGCATTGTGGTTCCAGACAATAGAAAAAGATACTTGCAATAATTATTTACATTTGTAACTGGGTAAGAATTTTTCAAAATCTGAAAGTCAATCTATTTCTGGTTAGAAAAATTGCCCCAAAGACAGAAACTACAAAAACAAGAATGGCTAAAGGGCCAAATTCTGGTGTAGTGATATTGTTGCTTGATGAGTTAATTGCAAGAGCGGATATCACAATCACTTCTCCCGTCATCCAAGGATGGATTGAGCAAAAATAATCATACGTGCCAGGGCTTATGAACATGAAAGAATACGTTGCCCCGGAACCTATCATATTACTATCAAATGCTGTTCCAGTATTGTTTTCTGACGGCGCTCCACTTGTTACGGTATGTGCAGTATCGTCCATGTTTGTCCACGTGATTACTGTTTTGGGTGACACGGTTACTATGTCAGGATCATAGCAACTCTTGGCCGCAACGCAACTTTGGCCTGCTTCACTACCACCTGTGATATTTATTGAAACGTTGGATCCTTCTGCAGATGCGGGTAGGATGATTGCAGTCAAAATCAATGCCAGCACGCCAATCCATACTACTCTCATTTTACTAATTGACAACATGCCACACCATGAATCAAATGTATCGATAATTACCAGATTTGCCAAAAATATCTATAGTGTGTTGGATAATAGTATGTACGTAGAATCTCATGCATTAAAATAGGAGTAGTAATGGACCTGAATACGTGCAAGGCTCCAGCGCTCTTGATGGTTATGATCGTAAGAACGCCGACAAAGCACTTAGGATGCTTTATGCTGATAAGAGTAATGAGTTTCGAGAACTTGCAGATGCAATAGGTTATCCTGTGACAAAAAAAGACTGGGAAAAAGTCATACTGAATTTCTGTCTAGACTTTGATGATTGCTTTAAGGCTTGGTCGGATGAACATACCTCATCTGACCACAATAAAGTACACAAATGTATGACAATGATGAGACAGATAGCACGTGGAAAAACAAACATGACTGAGGTTACAAAATTACAGACTATTGCCTATAGAATAGCAGAAGATTTCAAATCTATCTATAGGGGAACAGGTAATATCTAAACTCGCATGTCTGATGACAAGTTATCAATTTTTTATGGTTGATCAAACAAGCTGAGTATGTACTATGAAAACCCTCACACCCAGTCATATTACTAGTCCTAGAAGATCCTAATCGATGTCAAATTCAGACAAAGTACCGGTAGACGAAATGTTGAAAGCTTTAGAGCAGTATGGAGTCAAACGTGAAATGCTTGAGAAATTGCATCCATCTCCTGAAACCATCGCGCATCTATATTCCTCTATAAAAAAAACAAAGGCATATCCGTGACTTTTCTGATTCTGGAAAAAATAGCAAAAAAATGTTTGTAAATGCCAGTCTTCTACACTCGAAACATCTTTTACAAAATTCTAGTTCTGTATGTAGTTTACAATTCCTTTGAAGCGTGAATTGTTTTTTAAACGGACAAGGTCCTTATCCTGCAAAGCTGTTTTTTTCCATGAAGAATCAAGACGAATTGCTCTCTCAAGAGACGTGATTGCACCATATTCGTCTCCTTTTATGGAACATAGACATGCTTTGTTGTATAATGCTTCAGCGTTGCCATGATCAAGCCTTATGATTCTATTATACAAGTCAAGTGCTTCGTTATTTTTTCCAAGTCTATATAATGAATGACCTTTGAATGTGAGAGCGTTGATGTAGTTGGCGTCGATTTTTAGCGCAGCGTCAAAACACTCAAGCGACTGTTGATACATTTCACTCTTGTACAACGCAATTCCTTTGTTGGATAAAACATGAACATTCTCTGGTACGCGTTCCGATGCTTTGTTAAAACACTCTAATGCCATCTCGTATCTTCCAGTAGAATCTAAGGCAACTCCTTTGTTATTTAGGACTGCCATTTTAGTAGGGTTTCTCTTGAGAATAAGATCATACATTTCAATTGCTTTTTGAGAGTTGCCTATTATGTGATAAAAGTTGGCTATTTTAAGAAGATATTCATCTTCCTCAACTACTGGCTTGTTTGCCTGTAAGATATTTTCTTTCAGCTTACTGTTCTCTTCAAGAAGAGATGATATTTCTTGTTTTATTTCATCTTGTAGTGCCATGTTTTGTTCTGATCTGAGTACCAGTGGCATGCCTGTTCCAGTCAAAATCTTTGCAATGTATGCCTTGTTCTCTTCAAATTTGACATTTTCATCTTGCGGAGGGACTGGAGTTGTAGCAACTGACTGAGGCTCTGAAAATTCTTGCTGCTTTTGTACCCTACTATCTTCTACCTGTATCTCTGCAATGTTGTTTTTCTTGATATAGCCGGATACTATATCTTGAATTTTTTTCACACCATGCTGAGAACTCTGATGATATAGTTCTTTATCTGAGATTGTTTCCTCTATTCTAGTTAGTATTTCGTTGTATTGTGTAGCGTTGATGCTCTGCAGATTCTTAAAAAATGAAACCACATATCCTATTCTTTCTCTTGCATCTCCTGACGAATTATCATAAATCATGCTTGCAACCGCGTCAAAGGGAATTGGAAGTATGATAAAGATCTCTTTTGCAGTGGATTTTAATGTGTAAGTATCTCCTTTGGATTTTTTTATATTCTCGTTAATCTTTGCCTTGAATTTTGTTATACTTTTATCAAGTTCTTCTAATGTAGGAAATGCTTTCTCAGGTGACTTGAACCTATTCAACGAGGGAAATTTCAAACCTACACTAATGCTGTAAATCCGATTAATAATGCAATCTCTTTTGGTCGGTTCTTTTTCAACGATGCCTAAATTATGCAGTAATCACAAGATTTGTCATTATCTTCTAGGCATAAAAGATCATATTTTTCAATGAGCAAGTGAAATATTATCTCATGACAGAGTCTGTTACAAAGAAAGATTTTCTATTTTTCGTAGAAAAGGAAGCAAAAATCCACGTTGATAGTTATATTGAAAGTGCTATACATTTGGCAGAAGAAGTCCATTCTGGAGTCAGAAGGGAAGATGGCATGTCATCGTTTCTTGAGACTCATATATTTCCAGTAACAATAAACGTGATTAGGCACTACAAGCGGGCCAACAAACCAATGACTACCATTCAGATAGTCTCTGCAATACTACACGATGTGATGGAAGACAATGACCGAATCTTGGATTTACATGCATCAAAATCATATGGTTTTGATGCATATTTCAGCCATAGATTTGGTGAGTATGTTTACAAAACGGCTTTGACTTTGAAAACAAAACCCCTAGAAATTTATCCTGGGCTGACTGACAAAGAGCGTGAGTTGGAGAGGTTTCGTGAATACTGCAATGTTTTGACGAAATCCGATTATGATGTTAAAGTAATCAAATTGGCAGATAGATTAAACAACATGAGATTCATTTCAAAGATTTCTGGACATGAGAAAGTAGGAAGATACCTGAAAGAAGCTGAGGACTTTTACATTGCTTTTACAATCATTGAACCAAGGATGGACGACTTTTATTTCGAAATTAGGGAAGCATACGAAGATCTAAGAAAAATTGAAAAGGAAAAGACAAGAATAGCAGCGTGACGTTTGAAATGATTGTGCAGTTTACCCATATTGGTAACTAATTCCTTTCTCTCCACGAGGGTGTTTCCAGTCTGTCTCCTCTGAACAAGTGCCGCATTCGATACATCCTTCATGTTGTATCATGACCCCATCTTTTTCCATGAGATAACATCTTGTAGGACACAAAGTTATCATTTTTTTCATGAATTCACTGGTGGGTTTTAGTACCTTGATGTGTGGAATACTGTCATCGTTGAATTTTAATTTCGCTATCCTTTGAGCAATGGACGGAAGGGTTGGAGTATAAGATGCAGATGTACTATTTCCAAGTCTTTCTGCAAGTTCGGTTGGTACCTTCACATAAGTGTCAACAGTTTCAATGACTGGCAATAATTTTTCATACCCTAGAATGTTTGCAAACCCTACTGCGAAATTCCTAAGAGTATCACTTGACATCATCTTTACGACTAAGCCATATTTTGAACTGATAACATCCTTTGGAACTTCTTTTGCGGCATCAAGAAATATCTTTAGATAGTCTTTGTCTATTGCTTTCAAATCATGAGTATATGGGCTCTCTTCTATCGACTGCGAATAGTATTCGCCAAGATATTTTTCTGTAAAGTTACCTTTATCTAACGCTCTTGCAACCGCATTTGCCGCTCTTACGGCGTCATCAATTCCCACATTGAGCCCCTCTATTCTAGGACCTACAAATATACCTCTACCAGCTGCGTCTCCTACAAATAATATGTTTTTGAAGTAAGGCTTTTCCATTCTACATCGTTTCCCGTCTGGTACCAACTTTGCACTGTATTCTACTTCGACATAATCTGTTTCGAACTTGATGCCGTATTTTGTTGACATCTGGTCTCTAAGAGACGATAACTGTGTTCCTATCTCTTCTGGGGATCCATACTTTCCTTCTTTGATCAGTCTCTCTTTTTCCTTTTTGGAATAATAAATATCTCTTAACTCTGACCACGTCTTTATCATTTTTGTTACAGCAAAGCGAGTACGCATCTGTTCTTCTTTTGAGGCATCCCTGTCGATCTCCTCTCTAACTGGAACTTCGTCTTTGACAAGTTCACTTATCATGGGATTTCTCAATAGGGTGTTTACAAGTTCGTAAGGCTCGTTTGGTGTTTCTAAAAGTGAGTCAAGATGATACACTGCTCCCAATGACAGGGTGTCACGATTAGTGTACAGAAAACCACCTCCTATGTGATTTAGTGTGACATCTCCAGCAAAAAGGTGTGCGGCCCCCTCCTCTTGTCCGATTGAAAATCTTTGGTTAATAACTTCCTCAGGTAGTTTTGCAACCACCTTGACTCCTTGGTAGAGGTCACTTGGAGAAAATTTTTGTCGTGCACCAGTCATGTATGCAACTTCTGAGTTTACTCCATCAGCTGCAATTATTGCCTTGACCTCGATTTCTTCAAGTTCATCTGTCTGCATGATTGTGTGTTCGTCTTCCCATCTTATGGCTCTGACATGAACTCCTGTCACTATTCCACCGCCATGTTTTTGGGCTGCTTCTCCTGCCTGTTGTGAAAACCATTGGTTTAATTTGTTCATAAGTACCGAACAGCCAAAATTTGCTTCATACTCGTGGGCGGCAGTCAAGTCTATGGAAAAGACCTTGTCTTTTGAGGTAGCATGTAACATGTATTTTGTTATCTTTCTCTCAAAAGGCGCATCTTGTAGAAAGTTTTCATATATGTCATCGACATTGTATACTTTTCCTTTCTTTGGTTTTTTAGAATAGAGAATGCCTCCTGAAATATTTTTAGCGCCAATCTTATTTCCTGACTCGAAAAGAATAGCCTGCTTTCCTAACGTGGACAGATGTTTTAATGCTGCAAGTCCTGCCGAACCTCCACCGATAATAGCTACGTCATATTTTTCCAACATGTCTTACCTTATGCCTGAACGACCTGTTTTTGTTTTCGTATCTCTTCTATGAGGACTGGAATGACATCTTCCATTCTTCCTTTTATGAAGACATCGCATTCATCTTTGATTAACGCGTTATCATCTGGATTGATTGCAACGATGATCTCTGACTCTTTCATACCTGCGATGTGTTGCATGGCACCGCTTATTCCAACAGCTAGGTACAATTTTGGATTGACCTTTCTTCCACTAGTCCCTATCACTCTATCTGATATTAGGTAAGTGGAGTCTACTGTCTGACTTACAGAAAATGGTCTTTTGGATAGTGGCAGGGTGATTCCAATCTGTGCGTCCAATTCTGTAGCAAGTTGTTCGATTAATTTGATGTTTTGCTCGGGCGAATCTTTGACTCCGCGCCCAAAGCTTACTATTGTCTTATGACTATCAAAATCAACCTCGCTTTTGATGATTTTACGGTCTATTATCTTGACCTTCAGATCTTGTTCGTCAAACTTTGGCGTGTACTCAATTACCATACCATTCCGATTCGGGTCAGGTTGGATTGTTTCAAAAACTCCAGGTATTATACTACAAGCTTGTGGGTGATAATCTCTTGGCATTGTTGGATTTTTATTATCTAGACAGAGGATTGTAGTCCATAAAAATCCAGAAAAGTCTGGTCTGTACATCTCAAGTGTTTTTTCATAAATGAGAGGTTTTCCGCCTGTCTTGTTTTGGTGAGTTATCTGAAGGTCACTTATCACTAACTTGTTGATATCTGATGCAAGACCTGACTCTAGGTTAGCCAAAACTGTTGCAGAAAGATGCCTTCCTATGCTATCCGCCGCAAAGAACATGTATCTGGGCCTTTTGAATTGTATAGCATATTCTGGTTCTATCTTTGCTGCAATGTCTCTATCAGATGCTATCTGGGATATAGTCTTGGTGTAAATTGTATTTCTGATATATTTTAATTCTGGATTGTCTGCACAAATTATTACATCTGCTCCATACTGAATCAGAGTTTTCGGTATATCTTTTATGTTGTACCCCAGTAAAACGGCAACAGCTTTTTCTTTAGATGAGTACCTCTTGTTAAAATCATCTAGCATTCTTCTTGCTTCTCCAAGCATTTCAAGACTTACTTGTAATGTCCTTCCTTCTTCATGCTCTATTACAATGTAAACATGCCTGTAATCTCCTTCTGTCATTTTATTATCACTGTGGATAAGGACTGTAGCAACCTTGCGACAAGTTTGCGAATCTGCTCTTGGTTTGAGCCATCTATAATTTCAGCTTGTCTTGTGGCTTTGCCTTTTGGTATGCGCTCTACTTTGTATACAATGGTTGGCGAGCCGGCTATTCCAATAAGCTTTGGATCCGCTTCTATCTGTGCAGCATTGAAGACTCTTAGATATTGTTTAAAGTTTTGAGCACGCTCGCTGGCCTCCTTTTGATGTCTCTCATAAGCTAACCGTTGTGACACTTTGTTGAATTTGGGTTTGTAAGAAGGATCTATTGCAATAAAAACAGGAAGCGGGGCTTCAATCTCTTCAACGACATCGTAAACTCCTTGCATTCTGACAAGTCTTTTGGCCCTGATTGTTTTGCTCTCTAGATTTATCTCATAGTCTATCACATGTCCAAGAAATGTCATTCCAAGCTTCCATGCAGTTTGTGGACCTGTCTGCCCAGTCTCGCCATCGGAGGCTCTATGCCCAGAAAATACAATATCTATCTTTCCATGCATCTTTTGTACTCCTGCCTTGAGAACCTCTGCAGTTGCAAGTGTATCCGCCCCTGCAAATATTCTGTCACTGTAAAGACAAAGATCATCTGCATTAGATATCAACTGGGACTGTTGCAGGATGGATTCCGCTATGGGTGGTCCCATGGTACCTATTGAAATCTTGGCACCATACTTTACCTTGGCATAAAAGGCTGCAGAAACAGCAATAGCGCTATGTGGGCCTAGTATGTTCTTTGTTTCTGCTCGATTAAGAGTGCCGTCTGGGTTGTAACTTACATTTCCCTCTGAAAAATCAGGCTCAAGTTTGACAATTACGGCAGTATTTAGCGGATCCATCTAATTTTTAGAAGTTATGCTCTGATTTTATCTATTGTGGTCATCTCTATGTGTAATGTGGGAAACTGTGTTCTTATGATCTAAGCTACTGTAAATAAATTCTGTAAACTGATGATTTTAAATTATAAGAAACTACTTGTCCAAATGTCAAATTTTTGTAAATATTGTACTATGTCATCATTTGGAGAATTTTTCTAAGAATTGGCAAAAAATCTTCGGTAAATCTCAATAGTTCAAATTAAATATTAGTATGAAAAGAAAATCTTAGGAAATGCCCTATGGAACCGTCTGACTTTCTAGATCATGGACAAGAGACATGCCCTCGTTGTGGGGAACTCCGAAGATTATCCCTAGGCGGGTTTAGTGTATTCTGTCCTGCAATACAAATCTGCAGGCTCTGCGTCAAGGCTGAAGTGTTGGTTAATACATTCTGGAGCAATATTTTGGACCCAAAGGAATTGCAGATGGAAATTGAACAACAAATTCAATGGGTCTTAAGATATGCTGAACAGAACCAGTATAAACAGGATGTAACAAAAGGTACACTTGGTCTACAAGATATGAAAAAACTGCGAGAAATGACGCTAAAGTTGCCAGGTATAATTGCTAGAAACACCAACTATAACATAATATCAAATAACAATCTAACATGATTATCTCAAAAGGCAGGGCGGCACAGGCATCGTGATATGATAAGACAAGACAAGCATTCGATTAAAATAAGACTGGTTATTCTCATCGCCATATGTGCAGCCTTGACTCCATTTTCTTTGGTATGGTACAACACACTTGCAAACATTGAATGTAGCATAACACAACCCCTCTCATCTAATTCTGTGAAGATGAGATCGTCTGAAGAAAGACCGCAAAGTTGTGGTCAACAACTTGGCTTTCATTGGATAAAGTTCTATGGTATTAATGGGGCAATCTATGGAGCCTCGTTAATTGCCTTTGTTATCAGTGTGAGAAAGAACAAAAGCTAAACAATTGAAAAAGTGGTGGTGTGTTATCCTGTCCAATTCTTTGAGAACCTAGCTAAAATTTATAATTGAGAAAATCGGTCTGGTACATTAATCGCGATCTAGTTATGAAAAAGCTTGCAATTATCACATTATCATTAGTTTTGATGGCCTCTATTACTGTGGGGTACTCAATAAAAGCCTCTGCTCAAGAACCTTCTATACCCAACTGGATTAAAAATACTGCACGATGGTGGTCACAGAACCAGACCAGTGATTCTGATTTTTTGATGGCTATTCAGTATCTGATTGACCATGGCATATTGCATACTTCAAAAGTTCAGTCTCAGTCAAATATTTTGAATATGTCTGGCACACAAACTCAAAATTCACAGTTGTTGCAGAAGATAAATGACCTTCAAACCAGGTATGATACTCTACAATCTAAATACAACCTATTGTTGCAACAGGTACGCAGTATAACCGCACAATCTTTGACTCCTAACGAAAATAATGCCTCTATATCCGCTGTAGCCGTAACGCCGGTCATCGAAAGTAACGGATTCTTTGAAACCACAAGCTATCAGGGCTCGATACTAAAAATTACAGTCGAGATTCGAGATGGAACTGGGCTTGTACTAGTTAATACTGCCATTCCAACAGGTGTAGATTTCCAGTCTTCTGCACACACTGCTGTTATGGTGGCTCAAAATGTTACCGGAATAGACCTGTCAAAAAAAGATGTAATTTTTTCAGTTAGTTCTGGAAATAATAAAGACTTGCAGGCTGTTGATGGCGGTAGTGCAGGAGGAGCTATGACGGTATTGCTGATTTCGGAACTACTTGGAAACCAGATCAACAATCAGGTGCTGATGACTGGTACAATCCAACCCGATGGTGCTATAGGACAAATAGGGGAAGCAGACGTGAAGGCTGATGCAGCAGGTCAATACGGAGCAAAGATATTTCTTGTACCTCAAGGGCAAGCAGTTACCTCTGTTCAAAATTGCAGTGAAAAAAACGAGGGACCTATCACATATCAAACATGTACTACGGAGCAAAAGCCACTCTCACCAATAATGGAGAGCAAATATGGAATGCACGTAATTGAGATAAACACAATTCAGGATGCGTTAAAATACTTTAATTCGCCGTAGACCTTTTTATCTCATTTTTTGCAATCGTTTGCAATTGCTTAAATCAAGTTTATCTTCAAGGGTGTGATAATTTAATATGACACGATCAATACGCTTCAAAATAACCAAAAGGATGGAACAATTCCAGAACATCTATTGAAGATGCTTTCAGATGAAAGTGTAAAGCGCATTCTACGATCAGCCACTTCTCCCAAAAGCGCCTATCAACTAAGTAAGGACTGCGACGTTTCCTTGACAACAATATATAGACAGGTTAAGAGGCTAAATGACAAAAAATTACTGCTAGTATCTGGATCGATAGATGAAAGTGGCAAAAAACACTTTACCTTCAAAAGTAAGAATAATGTGTATTGCAAGTGTGCCTGCTCTAACATAGACATATCGTCTTTTATTGAACCTAAAGAATGAATAACACAAATTTTTCATATATTGTTAAATTTAACAAGCCTACTAAAAATGGCAGAGTAGTTTCTTATTAGGCAGATCTGATTTGTAACTGCAATTTGGTAAAATTATGCGTTCTACGTGGCTTGATAATCATATCAATTGGAGCAGTCTTGCTTGTCATGGGATCTGTTATCTTTGATAATTCATACGATCTAGTTGAATCTCTAATGAAGACCAAACATGACATAATTGAAGATAAGCAAATATTGCAGGGGCAATCGATAAATTCAACAATTACTTGGGATGATCTGACTGAACACACTGTACTAGTAGTTCATGTAACGCCTGTCTTAGATTCGGTAAAATTGCAAGTAACAGAGCCCAATGGAGAAATATTTGAAAAGGAAAGCAAGAATGGATTTGTGTACCACATCATAGAGAAAAGATCACAAGAGCAAGGAAATTATTATTTTAGCATACTGAATCTAGGCAACGAGCCAGTACATGTCACAGTGGTATTAGGAGAAGATCCATATCTTAGTGGAACATGCGATTCTGCTAATGGAATAAACTGCTATGCCGTCACTGTAGCAATTGGACTAGTCATAATAGGAATGATCACGTTGATAGCAGGTTCACTAATAACTGTGAACGACTTTAGAAAAAAACAAAAACAAAGTAACTGAATCAAACATATTATCCCACTCTGATTATTCCATTGCTAATGAGATACTGGATTCCTTTCACAAAGTCATCGTCTGATATCTGACCGCTTGCCCACCATCCGGCTGAATTCTTTATCCATGAAGGGATCTGTTGTGATTGGCTAGTGCTAGAAACAGTAGATGGAACAACTATGATTCTATTTTTTATCATGTATTGAATTCCACCTACAAATGTATGGTCATCAATTGTGCCTTCTGACCACCATTTGGCATCGTTTTTGATCCATGATGGAATCTGAGTGCCAGTAGTAGGCTGTGGTCCTACATAAAACGTGTATGCGGATCTCTCAAAATCTGCAGCGTTTTGATAAAATCCATTTTGGGATGAGACCATGACAAGAAAATACTGCCTGCCATCATTTAGCCAAAAGGAAAACTCTTCAGTAATTGGGCTATTCTTAGTCTGATTCTCTGAGACAACAGCTTGAATCACAAAGCCATCAGAAAACCTCTGAATGTTTTTTTGATAGACAACATATTTTGAGCTATCAAATAACTTTGCTATGGCAAGATCTAAAATCTGATTATCTGGGGTTGATAATACCATATCCGATATGGGCTTGCCTTGATAAAAGTAAATTGCAAAATTGGCTGTACTGTTTTGATTCTCATTTGCAAATATGACTAGTGCTGAATCTGACTGATTGGTCTGGCTTACAGGAATCCATCCCCGTGGAGGCAAAATGGAAAAGTTGTATGTGGGATCATTGTAGGTATTGGTATGAATGTTTGTAGGATTAAATATGGAAGTTAACGAACTCTGTGCAGTATTTCCTTCTGCCCATGCGGGATTTGACACTAAGAAAGTCAGGGTAACGCATAACAGGAGAGAACAAAAAACTAATTTCAATTTAAAAGAGTTTCTGGTGTCCACTATAAGAAGCATGATGCGCGGTGATTTTTTTTAAGATGTACTTACATGATATATTTCATGAGATGACTCTGTAACATAGACAGCCGTCTCTTATTTCAGGCAAAGAAAAAGAAACAGGATATTCTTTGGATCTTCCATCGCCATTTGGAATCAACCTGTTGTAAGGGTAGTATGATATTGATTGTGGATCTGACGGATCATCGCCTTGTCCAAACAAAAGCTGCGAAATTTCAACATGGAATCTTATTTGATAAGGAAAATTTCCGCTCTTGTTCCACCATTCTATTCCAGTAAAATGATTTGCGCCCTCAAAAATAAACGACCTATCTTCTATGGCAAAGTCAAATCTCTCAGATTTGTTTACGGTTATGTCCTTTAGAATATATGTTATGGACTTGGTGGCCGAATTCATAATTATTTGGCGCATGTAGGAGTGGTCTACTATGGGCTGTATTGTAATGAATTCATGCCGGTTCACTCCTCCAAATATTGCATGAAACTTGCCGTCGTCATTAAAAGAACAGATAAGATTAAGTTCAAGAGGTATGTTTTGTCTGTTAAACAATTCAAGTAGATATAGCATCCATGACTTGTCAGGTATTTTGTTTCCAAGATCCATGTCTAGTGTTATGATGTCTGATATGGAAATGACGCGTGGAGGGAAAAATACGTTACCCTTATCTTGAATATGGCATAGAGAGCCTACCCAAAAGTGCACGTAGGTAAGTAATACTTGATACTATTTTTTCATTTGTTATATGATATCACAATTTAAAACTGGCTATATGTAAATTAAATACCTCTGTTACTCCATGTGATAAGAAACTGGGCAGACTTTTTATCCTGTCTTGGTTTTCTTATTTTTATGTTAAAATATGTTTTATTTCTTTTGCTTTTTGTTCCTGCCGAATCATTTGCCTTTACCACAGGTCAGAATGCTACGTTGGTTATAGGGCATGATGATTTTGATACAGGAGGGACAATTCATGATACTGTATCGTCAAGTGTCTTGTATTAGCCAGACGGCAAGCGTTTGATAAATCTGGAAATCTTTGGATTGTAGATACGGGATTCAACCGTTTGCTAGAATTTCTTCCTCCCTTTACAAGCGGGGAAAAAGCGTCGCTTGTACTGGGGCAAGGTGATTTTGTTTCTACTGGTTCTGTATTGTCTGCAACTGGCCTTGATCCGCCCTATGGAATGACATTTGATAACGATGGAAACATGTGGGTTGCTGATACCAACAACAGAGTGCTAGAATTTGCCACGCCTTCTGTACCAGAGTTTGGGCCTGTCGTGCCAGCAGTTCTTACTCTCTCTACAATATCTATCATAATCATTTCAGCCAGGACAAAATTACAATTTCCGCGATTCTAAGGTGGGCTGGAAACGTATATTGCAAATGGTTGCAACTTAGTGCTATTCTCTTAATAATAGATTGTCGGCAACAGCTTATAGAGACTGTAGGATAAGATTAGAGATATCCAACCCCATCCTTCTAACTTGCCTACAGTTTCTTTGTGTGTTGTAGTGAGGTTATTGTCTTATCAAACGTGCGAAACGTTCTTGCGTGATTTTATGAATTTTGTCAGGTGTACCGCGCCGATAAATGGCCACGCCACTGCCATAAAAATGAAAACTAGCCAGACCAAAGAGTTGGCATTAAAACTATTTGCCAAAATGTTTAGTGGAAATAGATATTGCTCTACACTGGAAGGCAAATATGGTCCAAGAAATGACATTGTATAGCTCTGAAATACGTGCCAGCCAACAAATACGGTAACAAAGAAAAAGACTGCCTTTTTGCCAACATATCTATCAAATCCTTTTCTTTCAAGTCTTGAAAGCCTCTCGTTAAGTGTCCGGATCTCTCCATGCAGTGTATCTATAACGCCTTCCATGTGTTTTTGTAGTGATTCGACATCCTGTGTGCCTAGATACAAGGGAATTATGCTTTCCAAATATTTTTGATCCGATGCGGGCAAAGTTTTGTCTTTTGTTAAGAGTTCTAGAATGTACTCTAATCTTCCACGGTCTCCCTTGCCAAGAATGATGATCCGTTGAACAGAATTTGCCAAGTTATCAGACAACAAATGACAGGCATTCAATCCCAGATAAAAGCGATAGGGTATATCATAAAGACCTGAATTTCTTAATTGCTTCTCGTGCCAATGTCTCTTGAGTGTCCTTTGATATTTTAGTTGGATCATTCAAGGCCAAGGCATCATTGTATTCATCTTCCGTGTTTGACTTTATTTTCTTCTTTTCTTCTACCATTGTATGTACCACGAAATATTCATTGATATCTCTTCTGATGCCAGGAAAAGTCTTCTAATCACAACACGATTGGCCTTTGACCATGTGTTGAAATTACTTCATTTATGCCGTTTATGATATTTTGAATACCTGGATACTGGGCTTTGTTCTTGGATAATTCCGGCTTTATTATATTTAGATAATATAGATTTTTTTTAACTTCTTTTGTTTTTTTGGTCCTTGACCACGCGGCGTTTTTTAAATCTTTGAGATTTGTTGAAATATCGCAAAGCTTGATTAGCTTCGCTTCAATGGGAGATTCCTTTAATTGCTTGGTATGTTGCTTTTCTATCTGGTCCCTGGGAAGGTTTTTGTCTCTGGATGATGCAAGAACTAGAACAGCTATCCTACTGCCAAACCTTTTATCAATTTCATCAAATGTTGTATTTGTCTCTTCCATGATATCATGTAACCAAGCTGCTGCAAGAACTTCTTGGTCTAATATCCCAAGATTTTTTAGCCTGTCTACAATTCCTTTCAAATGATCCAAGTACAGAGCGCTATCCTTTCTTATCCTGCCAGTATGTCTTTCCTTGGCAAATAACTCGGCAGATTCTACTATTTGCATTACTCCTCTATTCTTTCTAGTTCTTGGCAGAGACTCTTGTAACTTTCAATTAAATCTTTGAAAGCGGAAAATATAGTAATAATATTTTTTTGTGCAAGCTCAAAACGCATAGTTTTTTCTACAAGATAGGAAGAGTCTCTTGGGTCTAGACCGGTTTCTTCCCAAATGCTTTCAGACTCTGTCATCAATCTCTGTAGGCGGTTCTCCTTTTGGCTTATTTTTTCCTTTAATTTTTTTATCAGGACTGGATTAGGAAAGTCTTTCATTACTAGGAGGTAAAAAAGCACTATAATAACTTGAATTGAAAATTGATGTGAACGTTCAGATCAAAACCTTAATTTTGTTTTACTAGTAATTGTTATTACCAGTAAAACTGATGGGATGAGAGCCAAAGCAATAAACCCGTCAAACTCCGGAATAATCTGAGTACCGATTATCTCTATGGTATTGGTTTTATTGGCAAATGGTATTGTCAATTGTCGATAATTTTGAGTTGTAAGTTCTTGGAAATTTACTCCATGTTTGTTTGTCAATACTATGAAATGAGAGTCGCTCCCATTCTCTTTTGCGTCAATTAGAGTTCTAGGCAAGCTAATCACGAGGCTTCCTGCATTTGTGGTTTGAATTGAGAGGGTCATTGCTTTGGATTGACTGTCAAGATTTATTGCAAGTATTGTTCCGTTTGTAATTATGTGAGGGATTACAAATCTGGTGCTATTGACACTAATGGTGTTATTTGCAGGCATCTGTTCAAATGACATCTTTGGATAGCAAGCTACTGTGACTATGAGAGCTATCAAAACCAGTGTGAAGAGATGACTCTGCAAAAATATTCGTGCTCAGCCCTGATTTTCTTTGACCCTTATTTAAATTCTTTAATGCTTGATCTCGTTGATTTTTACACGATGACAAAATTGCCCGCTGATGATGTTTGAGAGGCCAAATTGCTCGCAAAGGAAAAATACAAGTCAATGTCAAACCTCTTGTGCACTGGAAACCCTATTTGATTTTGGCGGTGTTTGTGATCTCTTTGGCAAGCATGCCATCTTTTGCACAATCGATGAGTGCCTATGTCATAAAGAATCCTGCAGGTGGGCAATCTTACAACGTCAACTATTCCATAACAGGCGCAACGATAAATGATATGCTAATTAACACTCATGAAACATCGCTTGTAGTTTCACTAAATTCTACAAGTGATGGAAACTTGATTATAGACCTGCCTAGAACTCTAATTGACGCAAAGGAAGGTGCAAACGACGATCAGTTCATTGTTCTTGTGGATGATACTTATACTGACTTTCATGAAAACAAAACAGAGACTGATAGAACTCTTTCAATCGCATTCCATGATGGCACTGAACGAATTGAAGTAATAGGAACACAAGTTCTTCCAGAATTTGGTTCTCTGTCATTTGTTATTCTTGCTGTATCATTTTTATCAATAATTGCAATTTCTTCAAGGGCCAAGTCCAAGTTTGGTTTGTAGACTAGTGTCTTGTGAGAGATTCTTAATTTAGCTAAAACCTGCTCCAAACTCATCTCCATGTTGGAGAGGGTCTATGGAATCAGATTTTTTCAGTTTTAGATACAAGAATGCCTCGTTAACTAATTGAATAGCAGATTCCTCACTCATGTGAAAATGTTTTTTCACAAAGTCATAGTACTTTTGAAGTTTCATGGGGTCTTGTTCATCAAGTGACATGTTGTCCTCCGTAATCATCAGTGCAATTTTTTCAATCTGGGAGTTATATTCTGATTCATTCAATGCGATATGAAAACCAGTCTATCTTTTAAGTGATTAGAAAGAATGATTCTACAATCAAATGCAATGTTTTGGCAAATCTTGGATGTATTTCTAGCCTGTAAGATATCTCATTTGTCTTTTGAGTCGTCTTCTTCGAATTCATCATTTAGGTATTCTGTATCTTCCTCATCATCTTCTGGTTCCTCGTCAAGAAATTCATCACTTTGTTTGCTAACCATGTATCTAAAATTATCTGCATGATACATGAATATTGCGTAAAAGATGACTAGTGCAAAATAATTATTTTGTCTATAATTGGTTTATTTTGATCAAGTAATGCATGCTGTTTGTAGCTGCACTTGATCTATTTTTGAATATATCCTTGTAGAAAAACAGCGTTATTGTGTTCTTTATCTTTTGCAGAATAGAGAAATGTTATCGTTTTCTTTTCTTTTTCAAGCGACTTGATCTTTGAAATGATGTCTTTTTTCTCCTCGAGTTCTTTATGGTACCTTTTCTTGAACTCAGTCCATTTTTTTGGATCATGAGAAAACCACTTTCTGAGATTATCGCTAGGCGCTATATCCTTTAACCATGCATCTATTTGTGCAGATTTTTTTGATAATCCACGCGGCCACAATCTATCAATGAGAATTCTAAAGCCATCTTCTTCAGATGATGCCTCGTAAACCCTTTTTATTTTTATCAAGGGAAATTCATAACTCTTTTACCTAGATAAAAACTCAAGCACTAGTTTTGAAAACTCATCAGGTTTTTCTTCGTAGGGTGTATGTCCACATCCATTCATAACTACAAAATCGCAACTTGGTATGGACTTCACAAACTCTTTGGAATATTCTACTGGGATCATTCTGTCCTTATTTCCCCATATGAGAAGGGTAGGTACTTTGATCAGTTTTAGTTTTTCTGTTATGGCCGGAGAGTTTTTCATTCCTAAAAGTGTGGAAAGAAACACCATTTTGGAATTGGGTCTAGTCATATTCGAAATAAAGTTCTCAACTGACTGGGAACTTATCTCTTTATTTTCTCCCATCATCATCTGGTATGCTATTTTTACAGATTCATGGTTTGGATATAGCGCGGCCATCGTATATGCATCAAGAACAGGAGTGGGGGTCTTCATTGTTCCAGCTGGTGCCACCATAACGATTTTTTCAATCAAAGGATTTCGCGTGGCTGCACATTGTGCCACAATCTCACCGCCAAGAGATGTACCAACCATAAATGCCTTCTGCAATGACGACGTCTCTAGAAAGTCAAGTACGGAATCTCTGAAGAACTCTGGTGTGTAATCTACCTGTGGTTTATCACTTTTACCGTATCCAATCAAATCAAGTGCGATCACTCGATATTTTTTACTCAAAAATGGAACTACAGGTAACCACCTCTCGGCAGTTCCGCCTAAACCATGAAGTAAAATTACGGTATTTTTAGAATCTCCTTCCTCAATGTACCTTATCTTATTTCCGTTGACTGTGATATATTTCTCTTGCATGTATGATTTGGTCAATTTTATCATGACATAAGCTTTTGTAGATCTAGTTATTTCCAATTTTGGCAATTTACTGAATCTAACTACAACACAAGTTATTTGTGGATTGTCTTGAAAAACGGAAATCTATTGGTTTGAAATTTTCTGAAAAGGGGAGTTGAGAGATCTGGAAAGCGCCCTTGAGTAATAATCAAGTGTAAGACGTATGTACTCATCAAGTGTTTTAATGGCTGATATCTGAGTTTGTAAATATGTTTTTTGGATATTGTTAGCCATTTCAATTTGAACAATTGTTGATTTGGTGACTGTCTTGGCATGCATGTCGAAGAACTGCAGTGCTTTCTGGTCAATCCCCATCTTGGACAAAATCTCGTTTTCTGCTATATAGCATGCTCCAAAAAGATCTTGTAATGAATGTAGACATTCTGTATAAAAATCAGAATACATTTGCATGTTTATAGGTAAAAGAGATTCCATCTTTTCAATTACGTTGGTGGCATTATTGTGTATAATATCGCAAACAGAAATGGTTGGCTTGTTTTCAACAGTGTTAGGCTTTGTGGGCTCGGGTCTCTTTTGTGTCATTGTGCTGCTATAGTACGAGGTATCTTTTAATGATTTGCGGGTGTGGCACGTTAATACTCATACATATGAAATATATCCTTTCTAACATAAGAAATTGTAACTATTCCTTGACTTGTTAATCATTATCTGATATCGATGAGACATTGTATAACCATTGTCTCAATACAAAGTAGCAATCTCTATAAGATGTATATGCTATCTAATACACTTGATGAGTTATACGGAAGAGTATGAAAAATCATTAGGGTATTACAAGCATGTCTCCTTGTTTTGGACAGATTTGATATCGTTGATGTCAAGTAGGCCCCAATCGCTCATGTCCACCGGGCCATTTAGGAAACTAGGTGTTAATGCCAAGAAGGCCAGTGCTGAAATGATAGAAATCAACCAAGAGATGGCTGAATTTAACGCAAGACTTGGCGAGTATTATAAACAACTTACAGATACGTGGAACGAGGCACAAAAACAATTTAGCAAAAAGGTACCAGAGATTCCTACTGATACTGAACATCTTGACTCCACCAAGCGTATCTGGATAGACATATTCGAAAATTACTTTACACGACTGTTTGATTCTCAAGAATTTGCAGAAAACTTTGGAAAGCTAGTATCAAGTGAACTTGAGCTTGCAAAACACTGGAATAAAGTGACATCACTCATGTTGGAGGCTGTTAACATGCCAACAAAGAAAGAAATAGACGAGCTGTACAAAGAATTATACCTGTTGCGAAAAAGAGTTGCCAAACTTGAAAAAATATCTAACCATGGAGGAAATGGCAATGGAAAGTGAACTTAGGATAGACCCAAGGATATTGGAAGAGTTTCTACAAATGAATAAGAATATTCTTGATGCGCCAAAATTTGTTGCGGCACCAGATGAGATCAGCATGGAAATGACACCATACGATGTTGTGTATCATGAAGGAAAGATGAGGTTATTACATTTTAATTCTACACAGCAAAAACAGGTAAAAACTCCTCTTTTGATTACATATGCTTTGATAAACAGATATCACATACTGGATATTCATCCGCAAAAAAGCTGGGTGAGGAATATGTTAGAACAAGGTTTGGATGTATATTTGATAGATTGGGGGACACCGACTACTATGGATAGGTATCTTGGTTTTGATGATTATGTAAATGGTTACATGGACAACTGTGTCGACTTTGTTCTTAACGAGTCAGGTGTTGATAAGGTCTCAATGCAAGGATACTGTACAGGGGGCACTCTGGCTACAGTTTATACATCATTGTATCGTGAAAAAATAAAAAACTTGATTTTAACGGCTCCGGTAATTGATGGAAGCAGAGATACTACAGTGGTAGCAAACTTGGCAAAACATATGGATGTAGACAAGATGGCTGATATCATAGGCAATGTACCGCCTGAATTCATGTATTATGTGTTCTCTATTCTAAAACCCTTCGAGCAGGGCCTTGAAAAATATGTTCAATTCTTTAAAAACATTCACAACAAAGAGTATGTCGAAAATTTTATCCGCGTGGAAAAGTGGCTAAGTGATACTCCGCCTATTCCAGGTGAACTTTTCAGGGAATGGGTAAAGAATGTTTATCAAGATAATTTGCTGATTAGAAACCAGATGTATGTATCAGGCAGACAGATAAATCTTAAAAATATCTCCATGCCTGTCTTTACTCAAGTTGCCGTGGGAGATCATCTGGTATCGCCAGAATGCAGTATGCCAATACACTATGCCGTATCTAGCGAAGACAAAACGTTAAGAATGTATGCTACGGGGCATGTGGGTATGATAGCAAGCTCATTTTCTCAAAAAAAGGTATTGCCAGAACTTGGTCAGTGGATAAAAGAAAGATCTGAAAAATAAAAAAAAGAGTTAGTTACTAACTAATTTCTTGTTGGTGTCCATGCTGAGAACCAAGATTGCAGTATGTTTGCATTCATATCAGAAAATGCTTTTGTGTTGTCGTTGAATGTCTTTACGTTCTGTCTAACTGCATCAATTGTTGCCAGCGCTGCTTTGCTTTGAACAGAACCTGTCTTGACTATCTCTTCTGTTGCATCATTAACTATTTTGAAGTATGCTGATGGTACATTTGTAGATAGACCTGTTCTTGAAGCGTATTCCTGCTGCATTGAAATTGCGTTCTCGATTGTATGCTTGCATGCTGTTGCATATTCCTGCTGTAGATTGGTTACTGCTTGTAAACACTGTGCAACATTCTTCTCTGCCTCATCAAAGCATCGGTTAACATTCTGCTTGTATACTGCAAAGATCTCTTTTGTCTCTGTTGTCTTACTCATTCTTTCACCTCCTCTTTTTGTTTTCTCCTTTCGACCGGTATGACGATTACTTGTACAAGGTCTTCTTCCTTGATTCCAAGAGCTTCTCGTTCTGCTTCC
This sequence comes from Nitrosotalea sp., assembly GCA_050749405.1. Classification (GTDB taxonomy): domain Archaea; phylum Thermoproteota; class Nitrososphaeria; order Nitrososphaerales; family Nitrosopumilaceae; genus Nitrosotalea. Next base: position 103,518 of record JBOGRD010000004.1, on the reverse strand, counting down.
GGTATCGAAATGCGACCATTACTTCCTACTGATGTTTTGAAAGTGCCCCATGATAGGAGAGAGGGTAGTATCTGTGAAGGGTTGAACATGTTGTACATGCCCTTTGACTGCATATCTGTAAAATTTTGGACAAAATCGGACTGTGCTTTGGTAGTTTTGTTTGTTATTTCTTTTAGTGTGTCAAGCGGATTGAATTGGTTGTTTCTACTCATCATCTCGCCAAAAGTCTTCATGAAATCCATCTGTGCCTTTCCACTTCTTTGTATCCATTCGTGGAACATCTCAGTCGGATCGTATTGGTTGTTATTACCAGTCATTGGTAATAGTTACCAATATATGGTATTTAACTCTTACTTGGCTAAAATGAGCCTTGAATCTAGGAATTCTAGTATGGATTTCGAGAAAATGTCTGGTTTTTCCACATGTGGCAAGTGACCGCAGTCATTTAACTCTAGGAACTTGCAATTCCTAATTGAGGAGACAAATTGCTTAGCATATTCTATGGGTATCACCCTATCTTCCTTTCCCCACACCAATAATGTGGGAACCATGATCTTTTGCAATTTTTCACCTATTCTCGAGTTCTTTATTCCTAGAACTGCAGAGACAAACGCAAGCTTTGCGTTTGGAATGGACATTCTTTTTACAAAGTCGGATACGGTAAATTCGTCAACTGTGCCTGAATTGGACATCATCTCAAATGCGATCCTAGCGCTTGCGTGGTTGGGATAAAGAGCTGCCATCATATATGCATCCACCGCTGCAGTCGACTGTTTCATGGTGCCAGAAGGGGCAACAAGGACTAACTTCTCTATGGAATGATTGGTGTAGGCACATTCTGCAGCAATTTGTCCTCCAAGAGAGGTGCCTACAAGAATAGCTGTTTTCAGACCTAATGTATCAATAAAAGCAGATAGGAACTTGCCAAAAAATTCTATTGTGTAGTCTACTGCCGGCTTGTCGCTACGCCCAAAACCGATCATATCTGGGGCAATAACTTTGTATTTTGGACTCAGACTGGGGATGACTTTTAACCATCTCTCTGCAGAACCGCCTAATCCATGTATGAGAAGGATCGTTTTATCTGACTTGCCCTCCTCAAGGTATCTCACTTTATGCCCCCAGACATCTGCAAACTTGGTTTGCAACTATGAGTAGGGAGAAAGCATGCATGATAAGTCTTTTTTGTTATAATAATTTGACACTGTGTAAATTGTCTTTGGTCATTTTTTTTGACTTTTGTCTTCTGATCTGTTGTTCTATATGCTGATTGCAGCAAGTGTTTCTTTTGTATCTCTTTCGCCTTTTTCTATTAATTCTTTTATTGTGGCAATTGAAAAATCTGCATCTTCTAAGAGAAAATGATCATGTTCACTACGCTGTATTCTTACTATCTGTTCTATGATGCTGCCTCGTTCTGAGGCAAGCTTGTGATATTCCTGTTCTAACAGTGCAAGTTTAGATTTGGCCTTTTCGTCAAGTGTGGAAGAACTAATAATCTCATGCATCTCTCGTATTAATTTCAAGTAACGAGTGATCATCTTTGACATGTGTATGTTATGCTCTGTCTTGTCAGTGTGTATGATGTCTCTTGCTCTGTGCCAGACTTCAAACATGTTGTTTGGAAGCTCGGGCTGGTTTTTTGGAAAGAGATCAACTACATAGACTTTTTTGTCATGTCTTGGTGAAGCGTTTATCACTTCGCGAAGAGGCGTGTTGCTTAGAAGGGTTCCATCCCAGAGATATTTTCCGCTCTTTTGGGTCCAAGATATGCCATAAAATGGATATCCAGCACTAGCAAGTACATGTTCTGCTTCAATATGATCATACTTGCTATCAAAAACAGACGGCTTTGCATTTTGGACGTCGGTGGATGTTACTATAAGCCTGGGTCTATCAGGACTCTGAATCTTTTGAAAATCAACATATTGGTTTAATGTATTCTTGAGGGGGCTTATATCGTAAATATATTGCCAAAAATATGGCGTAAAATAATCTGCGCTTGGGATGAACCATTTTGGAAAGAACATTTTGGGATTTCCAAAAACTGCAGAATACATTGATGCAAAGTATGGTCGTATCTTATCAGGCAAGCTAGGGGAAGTTACACCTTCTGCTAAATCTAGCCAAAAATCTTCCAACGCCTTTGCCGGCTCGTCACTTTTACTTCCTACAATAATTGATGCATTAACTGCTCCAATAGAAGTTCCTGCTACGATGTCAAACTTGATCCCGTTTCTATGCAAAGCCTTGTAGACTCCGCATTCGTAAGCCCCAAGAGATCCACCTCCCTGCAAGATAAGAACTGTCTCAAACTGCAAGTCTTGTTTTTCACGAGAGGAGAGAGATTGCATATGGTATGCCTTCTTGATTAAAATATTAAAAGCTTTGAAAATTGCAAATTACTCACTTGCAATAGGTAGTTGGAGGATTATATATGACGCTATATCTTACTTTGATGTGGTAATTAAGACAATTAATCCTGCAACAGAGGAAGTTTTGGCACAGTATGATGTCATAAAAAAAGAAGAACTGGATAAAAAAATAGAAAAGGCAAAAAAGACTTTTTCTGATTGGAAAGGGGATATCGAAAAAAGATCTGATCTTATCAATATTTTTGCTGATGTCTTGCGAAAGAACAAACAACAATTGGCACTCACTGCAACAAAAGAGATGGGTAAGGCAATCAAGGAATCCCTGTCTGAAGTTGAAAAGTGTGCTTGGGTTATGGAGTTTTATGCAGATAACGGCGAAACATTTCTTCATGATGAATCCATAAACACTGATGCTAGAAAGAGCTTCATTGCATTTGAGCCGATAGGTGTAATTGGAAGTATAATGCCATGGAATTTTCCATACTGGCAAGCTTTGAGGTTTGCAGCTCCTTCGCTAATGGCAGGAAATACTGTTGTTCTAAAGCCAGCTAGTGCTACAATGCAGTGCGGCATAGAAATTGAAAATATGTTCAAGAAAGCAGGATTGCCTGAAGGTGCTTTCCAGACCGCAATTGCTGATTCTACCATGGCAGAACAACTCATAGATTCTGTTAACGCTGTGACATTTACAGGCAGCAACCTGGCTGGCGCACAAGTGGCGCAACGGGCAACCTCTAAAATAAAGAAATGTGTCCTAGAACTCGGTGGCAGTGATCCTTTCATAGTGTGTTCGGACGCCGATGCTGAAAAAGCATCCACAGGCGCAGTCAAAGGGCGTTTTATCAACTGTGGACAAAGCTGTATTGCATCAAAAAGGTTTTTTGTTACAAAGAATCTTGCCAAAGAATTCACTGAAAAATTTATTCAAAAAACAGAAAAACTCAGAGTGGGAGATCCAACATCCGAAGATACTGACATGGGACCAATGGTAAATTCAGCGGGTCTTGAAAAAATAGAAGAACTTGTAAAAGATGCAGTAGACAAAGGTGCTGAAGTATTAACTGGTGGTAAGAGGATAAATGGCAAGGGATACTTTTACAGTCCCACAATACTTGGCAATGTTACCACCAAGATGCGTATGGCGCAAGAGGAGGCATTTGGGCCAGTTGCACCAATAACTATAGTAGAAGATGAGATGGAGGCCATACGCCTTGCCAACGAGTCACAATATGGACTTGGCGGGAGCATCTGGACTCAGGACCTAGATAAAGCTGACAAGCTGTCAAGATTGGTCGAGTCTGGAATCATTGCGGTAAACAATGTTGTTGCCTCTGATCCAAGAATACCTTTTGGCGGAGTAAAACAAAGTGGCTTTGGAAGGGAACTATCAAGATATGGCATGTTAGAGTTTGTCAATATCAAGTCAGTAAGATTCTATGACCAGTTGATAGTACGACATTATGTTGAATGATCTTAAAATTCTGGCATGCGGTTTTGTTGTATGACGTTTCTAGTCTTGCAAGCTAGTGCATAGCAGTGCACTGGTTTTTTAGCATAAGAGCTACATATGATTATGTGGAAGAGAGAGATTTAGAAGATCACCTCAATTCATTGCTAAAATACAACTTGGAATTTATTGGAATCATAAATGCTCAAGGTAGAATACTAGAGCAGGCATCAAAAAATTTTGCCTTGAGCAGAGAAAAGATGGAGATGCTGTGTATGGGTGTAAGATTGCAACACTCGATGCATGCTGATTTTGATGAAGAATTAGGACCTGTTAATTATATTGCAATAGAAAGAAGCAAATTAAAATTTATATCAGTACCGATCTTCTCACATGTAATAATTGCCATAACAAAGAAGAGTGCAGATCCAGCTCCTTTGATTCAAAAGATCAATTCCAAACAATTCATAGGTATAATGAAAAATCAACTAGAAAAATACAATGTCATTACTGCTGGAATTAGACATGGCTAAGATGTGTGGTTTACATGGTGACAATTCAAGAGTCCAATATCATCTACAAACCACTTGCATCCTGGCTTATTGTCTATTTGTAGCACTTGTGGCATACAGTTCAAACGGCCATATCTAACACATTTGACTATATCCCAAATGGGTGCAAATGAACTCTGTTTCGCAATATTAATCAGTATGCAATCAACAAAAACCGTATCATGGATGACGAGTCCACAATTGAGAAGAATAAGACAGTAACATTTAGGATAGACAAGGTAGTTCTAGACAAGATAAAATCCCATGCCGCATTTGAGAGGATCACCCTTAACGCATTGGTGAATCAACTACTCGCACATGCGGTAGATTGGGATATTGTGGCATCAAAATCTGGGTGGGTACCAGTGCCAAAAGCGCTTCTCATGTCTTGGTTTGATAAACTCGATGATAAGATAATTATGGGCATTGCTGAGGAAAAAGGAAAACACGTTTCAAGAGATATGTTGTTTGCAATGAAAGGAAAGTATGATGTCTGGGAATGGATATCTGTTTTACGTGGAAGGGCAAAAGCTGCCGGCTTTAGTTTTACCCAGATAGACGACAAAAATGAAATCAAGTTTATCATGCGACACGATATGGGGATCAAGTGGTCCAAGCACTTCAAGACATTTTATGAAGTAGCGTTCAAGGAGCTTGGATGTAATGTGAAATTTGATTTAACAGAAAACACTATCATATATAGACTTGACAAAAAATATGCGTGTGATGACGACAGGTAATGGCTGGGGCTATTTTTGCAAAAATGATTAAAAGACTTACAAGGCAGATGCTAGAACGATAACATATGATTCCTGACCAGAACTCAAAGAAGGCACTTGCATTACACAAGAAATTAAAAGGAAAGATAGTTGTTATCGGAAAAATTAAGAACCTAAGATCAAACGAGATAAAACTGATCTATACCCCGGGGGTTGCTGCAGTATGCGAAGAAATCTATCATCACCCTGAAAAAAAATATGCTCTTACCTCAAAAGGAAACAATGTAGCCATCGTGACTGATGGTACCAGAATACTTGGATTGGGAAACATAGGTCCAAATGCTGCATTGCCAGTTATGGAGGGAAAAGCCGTCCTATACCAAGAATTTGGAGGCATAAGCGCTTTTCCTATCTGTCTTGATACTACAAGGAAAGACGAAATCATCACTGCAATCAAGGCAATTGAACCTGTATTTGGCGCGATAAACTTGGAAGATATCGAGTCTCCAAAAGTAATGGAAATATCTGACGAGCTGGAAAAGTCATTATCTATTCCTATCTTTCATGATGACAGGCATGGAACTTCGGTGGTAGTGCTTTCTGCATTGTTGAACTCGTTGAAACTCACCAAAAAACAACTCTCCGCAATAAGGGTGGTAGTGGCAGGAGCTGGCTCTGCAGGATATGGTATATGTAAATTACTTGCTGCATCTGGCTGTAAAAATATACTTGTTACAGATTCTGATGGCATAATTTACAAGGGAAGAGCCGGAAATATGAACAAATACAAAAAAGAACTTGGAGATATAACAAATCCGAAAAAAGAAAAAGGTTTGTTGTATGACGCACTAAAAAATGCCGATGTTTTCATCGGTGTATCGGGAAAGAAAAATCTGATAACCTTTAAAATGATAAAAATGATGAACCGAGATCCGATAATTTTTGCACTTACAAATCCTGATCCTGAAATAAAACCTGAGATAGCAAAAGCAGCTGGCGCAAAAATTATAGCAACTGGAAGCTATCTTTATCCTAACAAAGTCAATAACGCACTAGTGTTTCCTCATCTTATGAGGGTGATACTGGATAAAAGAATAAACAAAATAACAACAAAGTTATTGCTTGTTACTGCAACTGCAATAGCAAAAACAGTTTCAAATAAGGAACTTCACCATGACAACATCATACCAAGCATGTATGACAAGAGAATTCAGAAAAATATCATCACCGCAGTTTCAAAATTATACCGGAATTAATGATTATTTTCAAATGCTTTTCTTGTCTGGTTGTCATCGAGTGAAAGTGATTAGCATGAAACCGTCATGAAAGGAAAGTTTGGAAAATTATAACGTGATAATCTAGCATACATTAAAATAGAAAAATCCCTATATTAAAAATATTAATGACTGGATTTGAGAAAGATTGTCCTGTCTGCAAGCAGAGGTTCACCAGTCTTCTTGAATACACAACACACCTAAGCAAAGACCACGGTAACATTCCAACTGAAAAAATATTTAAGATGAATCAAGAAGAAAAGTGGCGCCTGTCTGACAAGTAAAACAGGCCTGAAATTTTGTTTGCCTGAGGACGGAGCATTTTTAGGTTTTTGTAACCTGCTTATTGCTTCATTTTTTCAATGAATATCTCTATGGACGGTTCGTATCTGAACTCTTTGAGGAATTCTTCAATAGATTTGGTTATATCTGAATAGGATTTTCCAAAAACTTCTCTTAAGATCTCATTTAGGTACTGTGGGTGATCATAACAGTCTATTATAGAACACTGGTATTTCTCGCGAAATTGATTTTCAACTTTATCGAAGATGGGTTTACTTATTTGCAAAAGAGTATGCTCTATAGCCAAACTCACTAGTACCTTTTCCGCTACGTAATAGCTGACCATGTTTGTGCGTACTGGCGAAATACTAAAAAAACTGTGGAAGAATACTGAATTTTCCGATTCCAAACTGGAATATTATCTTAAATCCTGATATCTTTTCATTTCCCGTACCTTTTCATATCCGCGATTGCTAGATTGAACATCTAAATGATGAAGTTGCAATCTTGCAAGATAATTGTAAGATCGATCTTGTCTATGAATTGGACTAGATGAAATCATTGAAAATTATAAAAATTGTGCACAATTAATCCGCGAACCATATCACCAAGGCATTTTAAAGGGATTATGGAAGATGAAATGATGCCTGACGATACTGATAAACAATCAGATCTCTCGGTGAAACCAGAAGAATACCTTGAAGTAATTAGTACAGACGATGAACGAATTAAGATAATAGGTGAAGAATTGGCAAATGATACTGGTCGTGCAATCTTTGGCAAAATATCCCAAGGTGTAGCAAGCTCAAACGAACTAGCAAAGGCGTTGGAGATTTCATTGCCACTTGTCAACTGGCACATAAATCGACTTTTGAGTGTGGGTCTTATCAAAGTCGATAAAGTTGAGATGAGCCAAAAAAATAAGCAAATGAAATACTATGGGCCCGTTAAAACTGCACTTGTGATAATACCTCCTCAGAATCCATCTGACAATACCATGCCGATTTCAAAGAAGGATACTGTATTGATGAAACTACGACACTATATGGCAAGTGTAGCAGCATTTGTCATTAGTGCGTCAGGAATCTATGTGTTTGAAAAAAACCAAATTCCAACACAAGAGGCTGTACCTGCTCCTGAAATGACTGCAAAGACTGTACCACAAGCAGCGATGCCCATGCATGAGGCAATAAATGCAACTGCATCAATCCCAACAGTCACACCTCCTCCGGAATCATCTGTTCTTTATGGGGATCAGGTGATGCTATTGCTTGCGTTGCTTGGAGGAGCTGCTATATTTTGTGCTGTATTTTTTGGAATAAAGCTAATTAGAAGATTAAAAAATAAAAAAACCAAAACAACTCATTAATTTTTTGATATGAGATTAAAAATAAAAAATTTTAGATATATGACAGTTTAACACAATTTTTTCGTATAAAATTAAGTTAAAGTGAAATTTAATCAAAGCCTATAAGAGCTGACATTTAATACTACATTAATGACAAATAAAACCACAATAATTTTGGCCACGCTTGTCGCAATTGCAATTGTATCGACAACAATCTTTACTGACATGCAAACCTCCAGCAATAAAGCATATGCGCAACAAGCGATGTATTATTTTCCGCCACCCCAAAACACTACCTCTGTGACTGGAACTGCCACCTTACCAGTTTCTCCAGATCTTGTTAGCATACAGCTAGGTGTTGACACACAAGCAAAAACAGCACAAAATGCAATGAATGAAAATGCTCAAGCAATGAATGCCACAATTGCCGCAATACAAAATCTTGGTATTGTCAGCAATGAAACTGGTACTAACAGCTTTACCATAGAACCAGTCTATAATCAGACTGGACCCTATCCTCCATATAACGAATACAAAAACGAGCTTGTTGGATACAAGGTTTCTAATACATTACTAATTAAAACAACAAAACTAGGCCTTGCAGGAAAGATACTTGATGCTGCAGTTGGAACAGGGGCAAATAGAGTGGATAGTGTATCGTTTTCACTTTCACCGGCAAAACAACAAAGTGTTCAGAACGATCTAATCGGTGAGGCAGTCTTGGACGCAAAATCAAAAGCTGAAAAGGCACTAGCCCCGCTTGGCCAGAAAATCGTAGGTGTAAAAACAGTGAACCTATCTGAATTCAATATGCCTTCGCCGGTTCAAGTCTATGGCAGGGCCGAGATGAGTGTTCCTACACCTCAGATGGCACAGACACCAATACTTGCGTCAAATCAAGACATAACAACAACGGTCAATGTCATTTTCTTAATTGGGGCACAGTAACTCCCACCTTTTTTATTTTTTGATCTACCATATGTAAATCTCATATACTATAATTACGTAATATTATGGGTTGGAAACTGCCTATGTGATGATTAACTGTGAGATGGGATCAGAAAGTTCAGTCATAGACAAATTAAAGCCAATAGAGTGTGTTAAGGAGATAGCAGGCGTATTTGGTAACTATGACGTACTCGTCAAGATTCAATCTGCAAAAGTTGACGAGATTAAGCAAACCATAACTACAAGAATTCGTAGTCTTGATAAAATCCGATGTACTACTACGCTGATATGTGCTAACTGAGTAGTGTATGGATCTTACAAAGACAGTATCGTAAGATTTCTAAAACACCATAATTGAAATAATAAAAAGATCTTATAAGGTGCTGCTATATATCTAGAGCATAATGGAAATAATGGGAAGAGGAGTAAGGCAAATAATTCAAGAGACTCCAGGTTATGTACACCTATTTAGTAAATTTGCAGGATACAAGTTATTTAACAAGCGCAGTCCGGTATATGGTTCGGCAGATATAATCAACGTGTGTAATCTTCACTGCACACATTGTTACTGGTGGCTAAATAGAAAAGAAAATGAAGAGCTAACTGTAGAACAGTGGAAAAAGGTAATAGATGAGAAATTTAAGAAAAACCATGTTTTCATAATTACGCTTGTTGGGGGTGAGCCCACCATGAGACCGGATGTAATTGAACTATTCATAAAAGAATTCCCAAAACGAATATGCATCGTGTCCAACGGAACAATCCAGCTGAAGAAATACGATAATCTGTATTTCTATTGGATATCAATAGATGGAACAAAAGACATTCATGACAAGATCCGTGGTAACGGTGCATGGGATAAAACAAGAGACAACGTCATTGATTATGTAGAAAAAAATGGCAAATTGGCTTACAAAGACATATGGATTACAATGACTATAAACTCACTCAACTACAAAACTGTAAAGGACGTCATGGAAGAATGGCGCAATTATTCAAATAAAATTGGATTTCAATTCCATACTCCATTTATGAAAAACGATCCTTTGTGGCTTCCATTTGGAGAGGAAAGGACGCGGGTTGTTGATGAACTAATGGCAATGAGAAAAAAATACCCTGATTATATCATAAATCCAGATAGCCAGCTTAAACTAATGAAAAAGAATTGGGGTGGAAGTGGAACCACACCAGTAGATTGTCCTACCTGGGCTATACTTTCAGTAGACCACTTGGGAAGGGAAAAAAGACCTTGCTGTATCGGCAGTGCTGAGGACAAATCCATGAAACCTATTTGCGAAGATTGCGGTCTTGGATGCTATTCAGTATTGGTTGGATATGGTATGAAAGGATAAATCAAATCTGCTTTGATTTGAGCAAACTCATCTTTGAAATCAAGACTACTGATCCAAACATTGTTGCAAGTACCACAAATGCAGATAATGGAAACTCTGGCACTGTAGATTGACTAGTTGACATGTTAGGGGTGTTGACTGTAGCTGGAAATTCTGTAGATGAGAAACTACTTCCATTTAGGTTCTCAAATGCTATTGTGATTGATCCTGCGTAATTATCTGGTAATTTGACATTGATGTTGTCTCCGTCGCTCGAGTCTGTTGTTTTTCCTATCTGGTGGTATATCACTCCGTTTTCTCCTTCAAGTACCGAGAAATCATAAGAAATTGGACTCACTGTTCTGTTCATGGTATGTGGATCTAGAACCTTGAAGTTGAACTGCGTAGTGGAACCAGCTAGGATCTTTGATGGATGCCAGCTTAATGCTATCTTGTATTGTGCATTCCTGGCGAACTGTACCATTGGGAACACGTTCTCCTCACTTGGTTTTAGCGCAAAATTCATCTCCTTGCCAGGATCTTTTTGTTCTGAAAAAAGATTTTCCACGTCCGGCCTGAATAAAATAAGATGCACTATCCTGTATGCACCCAAGGAGTAATCATCTATTGATATCAACTTGTCAGGAATCTTGATGTTGTTTACATAGGCATCATATTTTGTTACTATAAAGTCTCCAAGAGTTCTTGGAATCCTTATTTCTTGATGTACCACTGTAAGCTGGCTTATGTTCTGCGTTGACCAGTCAAACGGCATGGTAAAGTTAACAAATTTTTTGACTGGGTCATATGTTACACTATGCAACTGATCATAATATGCTATGATCTGTATTTGTTGAGTGCCATAGTTGGGGTCATTGATTGTGAGGTTGTCGTATTCAGGTATGGATATTCCGGCGTTATACGATTTGCTTACCTGGTTATCATATGCGCCCATCGTGATAACCTCGATTTTGAATCGATATAATCCGGCAGATTCAAAGGCAGGACCTTTTATGTCGTAATTGCCGCTATTTTGACCAAATAATCCTGAGAGGAGGTTCTGTTGTTCGTCAAATGTTGTATTGCCAGACTGTTGTGGATAAAAACTCAAAACAAAACTTCCGCTATCGCTTTTGAATATGTGGCCAAAAACTGCATTTTGTCCCTTGAATGCGGAAATTGCAAGTGTGGCATCAGGAATTGGTTGTTGATTTGATGCATCCATTAAGACTAGGTTTAGTTGAGTGCCTGCGTGATTGTTATCAATTAAAAATGGCGTGGAAGCAATAGATAACGTGACATTTATTTTTCCTATCAGGGAAGGGGGGAGAATCTCACTAGCCAAGCCATCCCCATGAGCTTTTAAAACAAGGAAGGGAGAAATCGCAACGACAAAAATGATTAAAAAATACTCTACTCTCATTAACGCATTTGCTCTTATTGCATGCATTTATCTAATTCTAAATAAACTCTAATCTTCATTCTCAAATGTTTGTATTCTAAACCAATCATTGCAAAAATAACGTATGCGGGATTTTCAAAGCGAAGAGAAGGTATCGGCAAGACGATCTGCCGAGGCTTCAATAAGGCTTGGATGATATTTATCGATGATCTCTCGTAGCGTTTCCATATCCTTAACATAATACTTTTTTTTGGCATTGACAAGTTTATTTTCAACTATGCCATCTTTCGCTATCTGCGACAAGTAAAGGGAAACTGTAGCAGGGGATTTTTGGGTCTTCACAACTAATTCGCTAAAAGATAGCATCTCATATTGCAGCAAAGACGAAAGAATTTGTTTTGGCGTTTCCTGCCTCAGGTTCTTTATCAAAAGCATGTCATCATCTGGAACTCCGGGAGGATAAAACCTGGTCTGGCCAGGACTTCGTTCCACCTTTACAATGCCGTCTCTTTCTAGCTTGGTTGCGTAATGTCCAAGAACTCCATTTTTCATTCCGGTCTCTCGCATTATCTCGCGGAACTTTATGCCGGGATTTTTTTCAATGACCTCAATTATCTGTGTTGCTCTGTCCATCTTCAATCTTTCCTAAACACACTTAGGGCAAACATCAGTAATGTGAAGAACATGACGAGATGACCTATCTCAGCAGATGAGAAACTCCAAAAATAGTATTTTGACTGCCATGCGGCATCGATTAGATTGAACACTTCAGACAAGATAAAAGTGCCAAACGCAATGGTGGTTAAAAGAAGCCTACGGGTCTTGATGTTGCGATATGCCAATGCTGCTACTATTGTAAGAAAAGAGGCAAAACCTATTCCACTAATGTGTAAAAGTATGTGGAAAAGCTCGAATTGCTGAAATATGTGTGGCATTATGACAGGAATTGATAATGCTGCAATAAGTGCAAATATTATTATACTTAGCAGTGTGGACTTGGTCTCAATCAGTGTCTGGGGTCTAAACACAATGAAAATTAGTCAAAATCAAATTTAAATCAACTGGTACAACCGACAAAATGCTTGAGATCTTGTAGCGCCTAGATTTCTGGCTACTATTAGACTACCCGTAATTTTGTTTTATATTCTTCAAACCATCTTTTACTTCGCTGGCAGTCTTAGTGTAAATAAATGCCACTGCGACGAGGCAGCCTGCAATAGAAGGTCCTGCCACATCTACATAATTGAATGGCAGTGGCACGCCTATGAAGGTACTTGTCGACTCTGTGTTTTCTATAAATCCTGGTATTATGCTAGTAGTGAGAAGGCCTAATGCGTTTGCACGCTGCTCTGCCAGTACTATGTCACCGTTTGAATCAGACGTCACCCACTGGGTAAAAGTTGAATTTGTCGGGATTGGAAATTCTGCTGTCTTTCCAGTTCTAGGATCTATCACTGCAATTTTGTCAAAGGTGTGTTGCGCAAGCCATAGATCATGGTTTGCATCAAAAGCCATCCCGAAGGGAAGATCCTGCGAATCGGGATCCACTGCATATTTTTCAAACGAGTTGGTCAGTGGATCAAAAGCCGATACTGCCTTACCGTCATGCTCTGAAACATAGACTTTTTTGGTTACTGAATCAAATAATATGGCGGTGGGGCTTGCAAGTGTACTGTTGAACGGACTGTACTCTGTAACTGCATAATTTTGGGAAGGATCTACCATTACTATCTTTCCAGTGCCGCTCTCTGCTACCCACATCTGGTTGGTTGACTGGTCTATGGAAATTCCAAGGGGCGCAGAGTTTGCTGGCAGGTCGTACAAATGGAATGTCTTTTTCTGCATATCAAATTTTAACAGCTGGTTGGACGAGGCAGAAGTCATCCAGAGGTTTCCTGCACTGTCTATGGCAAGACCTGATATGGTTGTATTGGCAGGGAGCGGGTAATTTTGTGACTTGTTAGTCTCTGGATCATAATAACCCAAGATCTTTGAAAGTGGATCGGAATACCAGATGTTGTTTTTAAAGTCCATTATTGTGTACATTATTATGTTTGTTCCATTGATCCTGTGCTCTGTAAACTGTTTTGAACCAAGATCAAATTCCCATAATCTGCCACTACCAATTGCCGAGTCTCCCACCCAGATTACATTTCTTATAGGATCGTAAAGGGGATAAAGTGGCTGAGCCTTGTCAGGCATCTTGTATTCTGTGATATTTGCTTGCAGCTGGCTCAAATTTGGCTTGACATAAAGATCATCAAATGTTGTAACTTCATTAAGCGCTCCGGCCTGAGAGGTTATCCCTTCTACTTGTGCACTCCAATGACCTGGTATGGCAAAAGCGCTAGTACTCACGGAAAATACTCCTGGCGATATTTCCTCGACATTGTTGCTTGCTTTCTGCAACTGGGTGTTGTATCCTACTACTAACGGACCAATGCCCTTATCCACTTGGTTAAGAGTTATGCTTGTTGCATTTATGGCGCTCAGTGGATTACCGTTTGGATCAAAAAACGATAGAGTAACATCATTCTTCCCTGAATAGTATGGACTGATTGACATGACTATCTTGTATCCGTTATCTGTAAATCTTGTTTCTGCAAATTGGTTCTGCGCTACAAGCGGCGTTGTAAAGGCATAGACGTGCGGAATCTGGTTTTTCTGCTGTGACAGTTCGTTTTGAAATTGGGTTGGTGGCAGACCTGAATCAACAAGAACTGCTATTGAGGCAATTAGCAAGAATCCTATTATTGCCTCAATTTTTATGAAACGGGCAAAGTGTTTGATAACAGGTTTGCCGCCGTTGCCGTACTTGATGGGGATCCTGGGCTCAATTGGCATAGCAATGCTGTGTTTTTGGATGGAAGCGACTGGAATTGCATTTCTAGCCTGTCTGTAGAGTATGATCTGGTGGTAGGCACCAAACCCAATCATGGCGCCAGCCAGTGAGAGTTTTATGATCAGTATCTCTCCGTATATTGATGCCAAGGTAATGGATAGGCTCTTTTCTAATTCGTAAAGAAGGGAGGGGCCTGTCATTGCTACCACACCAAGTAGTCCGACTACTACCATGGAAAATCTTGGTATGATCACGGTCAAAATGGAGATACTGAGACGATCATCGACCATCTGCTTCAATACTGGCGCCACAGCAAAAGCCAGATAAATTATTCCTCCAATCCAAAGCGAAGAAACAACGTTGTGGACAAAATCAAAAATTAGTGCAAGAAATATTCCACTTGCTGCACCATGGCTCATTATGGTCGTTGTGGCAAGTACTGATATGCCAAGTCCAAACAATGTTTCGACGAGTCCCTTTGGCAAGATTGTGTCTGATTGTTTTTGTTTTCGGTATGTGACGAGCGCCAACCCAAACAAGGCTGCAGAAAGCAACATTCGCACAGTCACAATCTGCCCAAATTTGGTGCTAATGGTATCTATGAGCCCTGAATTTATTGAATGCATCTCGGACAAAATCATGGCAACATTTCCGCCAATAATTATTATAGAGCCAATTAGTACGAGCTTGGTCATGTTCCTGTCTATCTTGACACGGATAGGGCCAAAGGCTTCATTTAGTGCAGAGATTTTGGACAACGGCCTCCACAACCAAAGTGACGAGAAGAGAGCTCCCACCACAATCATCTGTCCAACAAGTGCGGGATACCTTGCTATGGCATCATAGACGGATACGATATCTGAAAACGAGACACTCTCTTTTTTATTTAGGAGATTTTGAGGTATTGGTTGACCCACTGCAAAAACAAAGGCGTTGGTAGTGGTATGCCCGTCTGTCTCATCAAGAACCTTGGTATAAACAGTATAGATGCCGTTTGGTATGTTAGGTGGCAGAGAAACTGCAGTTTTTGTTCTGTCATTTGAGATATAATGAAAATCGTTTTTGCCAATATCCTTACCGTTAGCATCTAAAACTTTTATCTGACTATGAGTAATATCTATAGGATCAATAAAATAAACCTCAACTTGCGATGGCGGCTTACTCAAAGACGCAAATGGAGTGGGATCGCTACCAACAACAAATGCATGTGCATATGATCTTGGGATGTTCGGAATTACAAAAACGAACAAGGTTATACAAATAAGCAAAATGAGTTTGGTTGATGATTTACTTCTGTTTTTTATCATAATATAATTTCAAAGAGTTAATGAACACTTATAATCTAATACCTATTGGTACAAACGTAAAATAATACCACGATGGTTGGAGTTTGTACCATAATCTATATAATCTCGTTTGTAGGATAAAAAATGAAAAGAATTGAAATCAAAACAGCTAGCAGTGTCATTAATGATTGTTGTTGCTGGAATTATCATGGTGCCGTTTGTCATTCATCCTGCCGAAGCTCACATACTAAAAACATTTAACATGACTGGAACTACAATGCCAGGAATGCCATCTCATGTCTCAGTAAAGATTGGGTGGTTAAACGAGCCGCCGCTTGTTGGAGATACGAATCAATTTCAAATATACATATACAATGGAACTGACGATAGCGCACCCCCAATTGCAGACACTGGACTAGATAACGTTACCGTGACAGTACAGTATGGTGGACAGACAAAAGATTATACTTCTTACTTCGCTGCCAGTGATGACACGCCGGGTCTCTATACTGCAGCAATAGTACCTACCCAGCTTGGGACGTACAACTTGGTAATTAAAGGAAACATTGACGGCGTAACAATACCGCCAACCACATATCCTATGCAGGATGT
The DNA here is from genome assembly GCA_050749405.1 of Nitrosotalea sp. Taxonomy (GTDB): domain Archaea; phylum Thermoproteota; class Nitrososphaeria; order Nitrososphaerales; family Nitrosopumilaceae; genus Nitrosotalea. The sequence continues at coordinate 87,101 of JBOGRD010000004.1, read as the reverse complement.
CGAGGGCAAGACCAAGTACAGCTTCCCATAAGTGATGACTATGAGGCTGCAAAAAACAATCCTTGCCATAGTCCTTGTTGCAGCCTTTGTCATTGGGGCACCGCTTGCCATTCATCCTGCCGAAGCTCACATACTAAAAACATTTAACATGACTGGAACTATGCCAGGAATGCCATCTCATGTCTCAGTGAAGATTGGGTGGTTAAACGAACCGCCTCTTCAGGGAGATACGAATCAGTTTCAAATATATATATACAATGGAACTGACGATAGCGCACCCCCAATTGCAGACACTGGACTTGATAACGTTACCGTGACAGTACAGTATGGTGGACAGACAAAAGATTTTACTTCCTTCTTCAGCGCAAGTGATGACACGCCTGGTTTGTATACCGCCGCGATGAGACCTACCCAACTTGGAACTTACAACTTGATCATTAAGGGGAACATTGACGGCGTAACAATACCGCCAACTACATATCCGATGCAGGATGTTGAGGCCAAGGACAAGTATTACTTTCCACCAATGACTGGGCAGAACCAACAGATGACAAACACGGCAACTCAGTCACAGACAAATCAAGCCGTCCCAGAGTTTGGACCTGTAGCGTCGCTAGTTCTGGTCATTGCAATAATTAGCGCGGTCGTATTTACAGGAAGAATGAGAGGATTTCTCAAACTCACGGGCAGCTAATCTGTCATCATTTTATACCATACAAATTTATGAAAACTCATCGCATTTGCTTGCATGATAGAATTAATTTGCAATAATTTATTCTAATACTCATATCGCTGTTTCGATATAGTGTTCTTGTGTTGCAATATACATCAGACCAAATATTTTACAATCATCAATCATCTGACTAACGATATCAATGTGGTAAGGAACACGACAAACAATGCAAGTTAAGAAAAACTAAATTTTCTTTGTACCCATAAAATTTTTGTTTGGTTCTTGTCTTATTTTTCAAATCATAAAGATACATCATGATATTTGTCTATTGCTAGAAAAACTACAAAATAACATTTGGGCCTATCTGTAAGATATTGAAAAATTAAGTTCGAAATTTGTACTAAAAAGTTTTTAAACGATAAAATGAAGAGATTTGCATTGAATAACAAGGCATCTGCGGTAGTGGTAGGAATTATAATTTTTGCTGGGTTATTTTATGCTCACCCAGCATATGCTCATAATTTTGCATCAGATGAAAGTGCGAACTTTCTTGGAAAAGTTGCAGATCTTAAAGCTGAAGTGCAAGCATTACAGATGGATCTGTCAGATCCTGCCGCTGTAAGCTGGCATATATCCAAAATTAATGGTTATTGGACTACAAATGATACAACGCAAATGGCAGAAAGAAATCAATTGCTCTCAACAGAGATTCCAAATACGTTAAACGCCATCATCACTGCCGCAAAGCAGCCAAGTCCTGATAACAGTACTATATCACAACAAATTACTGCATTGAATGGATATCTTGATGAAGGTATAACCGCAAGAATTGACCAAGATAAGCTACAAAATGCGACAGTACAGGCACTTGCTGACACTGACATCATAAAGGAGGCACTTGCTGACTATGGCATAGCAATCAATAGTCAGGTTGATCTTAACGACATGTCAAAAATGCAGGGGATGGGTTCGATGAATATGGGGACATCATACTCTCAGAATAAGGGATCTACCATACATCTTGTGCAAATGTCTGGCATGTCTTCTAATAGTAACATGTCTGGTACGAGTGGAATATCGTCAAGTGGCAGCATGTCGGGAATGAATATGCAATCTAATGGAACTACAACTGTACCTATATCTAACATGGCAGCATATCATAGTGCCCAGACACATGCACAGGCTATGAAATCTTTCTTTGATAAGAATGTGGCTCCGCTAGCCACTACGAATATGTCTACTCAGGTGCAGACAGCAGATTCCTATATGAGTCAGCTCATTGATGCAATCAACAACAAAGATGATGGCAACACCATCATGGTAATAACTCACATACACATACACCCTGCTTTGATAACCGCCTTTAACCTTCCATTGATGAAAATGAATATGGGTGGTAGTGCAGTTCCGGAATTTCCAGTTCCAGCTCTTCTTGCCGTGATATCTATAATTGGAGTAGTAGTAATTACTAGATTCAGAGCCAAGTTGAATTAAATATACTCTTGACATGGTGATAGTCATTGAATTCTAGGATCATAATTCTATCGGTGTGTTGCGCCCTTGTTCTTTCTGTCCTATCGGTTTCTCCACTGCATCTACAACAAGCTTCCGCTCATATTAGCAAATCCTTTGGTGCATACATCGTGGAGGTAGGATGGAATAATGAACCTGCGCTTACGGACCAGATGAATGCAATTCAGGTAACTGTAGTAAAAGGGTCGCATGTTGATACTGGCACTCCAGTGATAAATGCATTGGCAAATATCAAGGCATCAGTGAAGTTCGGTTCAGTAACAAAACCTATAGATTTTCTTCCAAGTCCAACTACTAATGGGCAATATCTTTCCTCTCTTGTCCCGGCGTCGTCGGGAACATATGACCTCGTACTGAGCGGCACAATAGAGGGGCAGGCAGTCAATGCTGAAATTCCGCTTGATCAGGTGAACAGTATAGATACAATAAGATTCCCACAAACTAGTGGAGGTTCAGGCGGGGGTAATAATGCAGCAAACAATGCGCAGCTTGGTAACGTAGTAAACCAACTCACAAATGATATCAATGATGCCAAGAACACAGCAAACAATGCTGCTCAAAGCTATGCCACAGTTGCTCAATCATTTCAAGATGTAAAAAACACTACTGATGGCTTGTATATTCTAAGCATGACAGGCATTGGAATAGGCGCAGCAGGAGTTGTAATAGGTGTCATATCTGTAACACGCAAAAATCAAGTCTAATTCTGTTTGATGTGGTGCTAAAATATTTTAAAATGTTACCAACATTAAATCCGTATGAAAAGGGCATTTGTGTCACTGATAGTCGTTATGTTCGGGCGGTTGTTGCTTATCAAGAATCTGCCTATAACCTTGTTCCAAATTCAGACGCAAGGTTGATCACAAAAGTTAAGCAATCGCACTGGGATTCAATATCATACTGGTGATGATGCCATCTGTTGGGATGATTGTTATGTAAAAAATTACTTCAAAGAAATAGATTCGGGAAATATTAAAAACTAAACATGCGAAAAAATCACCACGCAAATCACGTAAACACTATCACATGTTTTCTCTAAATTCATTTAATGAAAAATAAAATTGATTCACATTTTTAGAATCTGGATCTTGGTACAATTATCGAATGTACCAAGTTATTTATTATACATCAATACGGAAATAGATCAAGGTTTAAGTTTATGATATTAAAAACAATCATCACACTTGCGACAGTTTTTACTTTTTCCTCCATTTTGTTATTTAGTCTGGCGTCGCCACCTCATTACGCTAGTGCTGACTCAAACCCACAGATACCACAATGGTTCAGAGACAATGCAAGCCTTTGGCTTTCATGTAACATGAATGATCAACAATTCATGCAGACAATTCATGATCTAATTAGTTTCTCATCATTACAAAATGTACAGACCAATCAGACTACTCCAGCTTCTTATGAAGTTCTACACTCAAAAAATTGCAATGATAAAAATTATCCACTGGTGGACTGGCATGGGTGTGATCATTCAGGTGCTGATCTAGAACGAGCGCATCTTGACATGGCAAATCTTCAGGGTACCAATCTTTCAAACGCAAATCTTTTCAAGGCAGACCTGGTAGAGACACATCTTGAGAATGCTATCTTGGATAACGCAGAAATGACAAGCATCGACTTGCCAGAGTCATATCTTTCTGGTGCAAGCTTTGTAGGTGTTAACGCGCCGTTTTCTGACTTTAATTTTATAAATGCAACAGATGTCAATTTTACAAATGCTAATCTTCATGACAGTTCGATGAGGTGGGCAAATGCACATGGTCTCATATTCAAAGGAGCCAATCTAAATCGCGTGTTGTTCATGAATTCTGATCTCTCTGGATCTGACTTTAGAGGCGCAGATCTTACAGATACTGGATTTGCTTATGATAACCTTACTAATGCCAATTTTGATGGCGTAGATTTGGGCAGTGCGGACTTGGGCAGTGCGATTCTTACCGGTGCCAATCTTCATTGTCTAAATAATCCTATTTGTAACTGATCTAGTGTTATATGATTTGTAATCTTGTTAATTGAGGTTAATTGTGGTTTATTCTACAAATGTACCAATTCCTTTATTCAACCAAGATGACAATAATATTTACCGACGTATCGTCTGACTTCATCACTGATCCGCCCTTTGTTGCATGGCAACCGCTGTGCAACAGGGATGCGGGTTGGAAAAATTCTGCATGAAAACATTGCAGATGATTCTCATAATTGAAAACTAACATCTTAACCTAAATTATTAAAATCTATTTGGGAATTGTACCAAAAATGTATTTAATCGCCAGACGCATCTTCGTTTGGAAACTGTAGGAGCGTTATATTGATGACAGTACCCTACCATGCTTCTTGGTCACCGTCCTACAGTTTCTGTCGATCCACTGATTAATCCAAAATAATAATTAAAATTTAAAAACATGCGTTAATATCTCTTGTTGAGAAATGGGGAAATCTAATTGGTAGACATGTGGCCGTTTGTTGCTGTATCACTTCCAACCATGATTCTGCTTGGCATGCGTCATGCTCTTGATGTTGACCATATTACAGCTATTGATAACTTGGTTCGACTGCATAACGCAATCAAGAGATCAAGATGGGTGGGGGCAGGTTTCAGTACAGGTCACATGATATCGGTGCTGGCAGAAATGGTCTTCATAATCTATGTCATTGGAAGCATAACTAGTACCGGCAATCTGGCATTTTGGGGAGGAGTGATAGGGGCTGTCGCCTTGGGCGTAATAGGTACAATTAACATCTATTCTATGAAGAAATGGGGCAAGAGCGGGTCTGCAATACTGGCAAGCAAGATTCTCAGTAAAACTGGAATACTAGGTCCTGTTGGGTCAGCACTAGTAACAGGCCTAGTCTTTGGTCTTGGATTTGATACTGCGACGCAAATTTCAGCCATTTCATTATCTGCCGTAGCGTCAGCTACTGCAGGTGTCCAGTCTGCATTGCTCTTGGCAGGGTTCTTTGCTCTAGGCATGATTCCAATTGATACATTTGATAGCGTCATACTACGTTCTGCCTTTTCAAAGATATTCAATACTAAAGGCTTTCGATACATGTCGTACGCCTTGAGTGGTACAGCAATGATAATTGCATCTGCTGCTTCATATGAAATACTGACAAAGTCCACCATAATGCCTGAATTTACAGGTCCTGTCTTGGCAGTTGCAATAGTATCAACATCATTTGGATATGCCTTTGTAACTAGAAACAAGAGTTAGATCTATTAGTGACGTATGTGTATTAGACCAATCCGTTGATGTATACAGCACCTGTGACTAGGTTCATCGACTATTAGTCACTTTATCAATGTCGTATACAAACAAAGTATGTGCACTTTGGTATATATCAAAAGGAGAATGGTAACTCTTGAGATGTAAGGGAGTATGCAACAGGTTTGCAGCAAAGAGACCCTCTGACGGATTTAGATTCGTGGCAGGGCAAAGGCCATGTTCTGTCTGTGGCGTTTTCATCGACGTACACTCGTATCCTTTGAATCGGTGTCCATGTTGCAATAATAAATTGAGGCTAAGCTCAAGAAATGCAATGTCAAGAAAAAACAGACTAAATGTACTGTACAAATCTTTAACAAATATGGTGGCACGACAGGAAGATAGAGCGATAGTGTCGCCTATCCTTAAATAAGTAATCATCTCATTATGGGATAGAAAAAATGGAAAACAAAGAAATCAAAACTGGGATCGAGGACAAGACAGAAGAAAAAGAGATAACGGTAAATGACAAGATAGTGCAACTCATAATCGATGACTCTTCTACAATATCGCTTGATGACTTTCAGGCAAATGACAAGAAAGTTTTGTCAATATTAAACCAAGACAATGATTTATCTGATAACCAATATACATTCAACGGTCTTGCAAGAAAACTGGGAATGCATCAACAAAGCCTATCCAGGTCTTTGCATAGGCTAGAAAGTTCTGGCCTTGTAGAGAAAAGTGAAGCGGGTTATAGGCCAAGTAAGAACCTCAGATCAATTCTGGTCAAGAGGTCAAGACTAGACATTGAGAACTTGTCTAGAAAAATATCCAAACCGCATCTACAGTTTGTTCAGGTACTTCAGTTGTACATTCCTACTACTGTTGAGGTTGAAGAAATTGTAAACAAGCTTGTCGGAAAATGGTTTGGTAATTTACGCTGGATAGGGGTTGTAAATGGAGACGGAGGCTATGTGCTACAATGGGCTAATGGCGACAAGTTCCAAGTCAACCTCAAGATAGTATCGCGATATGCAATTGTAGAGAGCAACGCTATGGGGGACAAAAACAAGGCAGAAGCCATGGTAAGTGCATATCGTATATTTGAGCAAATAACCAAAATATTCCAGAACAAGTCTAGCGAAAAGAGCCTAGATTCTTTCAGTCAGTATAATTGAAGATAAACTCAAACTATTGTATTTGTGTAACCGCGTTTTACAGGATTAGAACTCAAGTTAAGCCAGTAAAAATCTGATCTTAGACTAATATTGAACCATGATCTAAGCACTGATTCGAATACTGCCTGCTATGACGCGATAAGCGCATGCAAGTATATCTTAGCTATAGTTGAATGCACATCATATGTAATTCATAATAATTCCATGATCCCACCTTGTAATTACGTGTAAAATAACAAGTGTCACTAGCAATGCCGCAAGAATAGCTTGACCATGAACTAATCTACTGAAGAATTTTAAATTTTTGCCAGACGTGAATCTAAGTATTATGCCACTAACCATTGATACCGTCATGACTATGACCATTGAAAATGAGATATAGTCCAGTCCTCGAATGAGCATAAATCCATGCGATAAACCTGCAAAGAATCCCACCGAATTTAGCATGATGTGAAAATTCAGTACTGGTTGGTACATGGATGTCAAACTTTGTGAGGTGCCGGAGCCCACCACTAATTTCATGACAGGAATCCTTCTTATCGTTTTGAATATGACAAGCGAGAGATTTGCTGCGGTACCACATCCAACTGCTAACCAGCCAAGATTGTCTGCTGTACTAAATCCTCTGTCATCATCAGCATAGGCTATGGAGGGAACAAATACGAGCGCTACTATTATTGATATTTTCAAGTATGAGTTGGTAGAAAAAATTTGCATAAAGATCACGCCGATACCTTTCTAGTCTTTCTTCTTATTTTGTATACTTTCCAAACCGAATATCCCACTACACCAAGTATTGCGGATATGGTAACGTATAACGTTAAACTAAAGATTGCTAGGATCATTGTGCTTCCCTGATCGCCTCTTTTTTCATATTGTGCAAGAGCTAATGTCGGTGCACTTGTGGCAAGTATAACAAGTGCCATCAGTATGTATGAATATAATTTCATTGAATAACTAATATTCGAGTCGGAATAAAACCGGTTCTACCGTTTTTATCGATGAGAATGGTAGTAAGTGCTTTATTAAATCTGTAGCACAGTGATGCCATGATGTTAACTCAATCAGATACACTTGAATCTATTTGTGATGAGATCCTTAACTTGGATTCCAAAATGATGTTTGTTGGAATAATCAATGATAAAGGCAGACTGCTTGTTGAAAATAAAAAAGAAGGAATAGAGGTATTTGGAGATTCAAAAGATCAAGAGATGTTATTGATGGAAATTGCATTAGGTGTAAGAATGCGCAGAGAACATGACAGTTATCTTGGACAAGCGAAATTTACAATATCGCTTGGAGACAAGGTTATTTCGATGATCTTTCCTCTATGCAAGAATATATTGTATATCTTTGCTGAAAAAGAGATTGACGCGTTAAAAGCATCACTTTTAATATCGCAGCTTTTGGAAAAAAAAATAAAACTAGAAGGGTGGTTCTTAAATTATGGTCCAGATTCACTTGATTCTGTAGACCCAGATTCTGTTGACTGGGTGGTGGTATTTGTTGTTGTATTGGATTCTTGAAGATGTAATGTGCCTTCGGTATTCTCTTCTCCAGGTAGTCCTAGCGCTTTATCACCCAATGTAGTCTTGACGCCTACTATCACTATGGCAATAGCAAGTACTGCAATGCCTACACCTATGACAATCTTCTTGTTCATAACACGTTTTTGTTATTGTCTTATAAGAGTCTGGTTACCATTCCTATCGTTAAGAATAGTCTATAAATTAAAGACAGAAAGTAACATCAAATATTATTACATTTTTTGTATTTCTAGTCACGTTCTTTCAGACTCGATTCCTAGAATCGTATTTTTATTTCCTGTGTGGTTTCTAGGAACTTCTGCATCTCTTGAACAAAGCGTATTCCCTTTTCCGTAATAATAAAAGTACGGTTTCTGCTGTCATGGGTAGACTCCACCAATCCCGAATCTATTAACCGCTGGCATTTCTCTATTACTGTTATAATGTGACAGATTGGCTTTTCTGGATATGGATGATATTATTGCCCCGTGTCTTCCACAATCTATTATTACAGATAAAACATCTGAAATTATGCCAAGCTCGGATCTGTATTGATGTTTTGACAAGTTCTTCTATTCTTGTATTTGATATGAAATAAAACCGGTTCTACCGTTTTCATCGATGAGAATGGTAGTTAGGCAATTAAATACCAATTATCAATTACAATCAATGAAAAGATCCACAAGGCAGTTTATTTTGATTACAATAATTCTAGTACTTGCAAACAGCGGGATCTATTTTGTTACCGCCTACTCGCAAATGAAAGAATCTGACGATGCTGGTAGCCAGATCCAAACTATGTTGTTTACAACTGCAGCTATAACATATCTTCCACTAGGGATATGGATGATCAAAAATAGGTTGCATAGCAGGGCGCCATATGTCATAGCAAGCCTAATCTCAATAGCGCTGGTTGGACTCTATATTGCATCAAGGACAATCAATCTTCCACTAGTTGGAATTCAAAATGATATAGGCATGATAGACATATTGGCCAAAATCACTCAGGGTGCCATAGTTGTAGTATCTTTGCTGCTTTTACGAAACTGGAACAAAGAAAAGATCAAAATATCACAACAAAATTAATTCATTTTTCTGAGAATTTTTCCCACAGTCTCTGTATCTTTTCATCCATGGTAAATTTTTCAAGTTTACAGGAAATCTCGCCATCTCGAAACTTTACTTCTATGCCTGAGACCAGGCTGCGATAGTAACTTTCATCAAGACCTTCAAGCGTACGCACAACCTTGGTCTTCTTGACGAGGTCGAGATTTTCTAATTGCTTGACCTTTCTATAGGTTGTAGAGGCAGGAATGTCAAGTATCGCTGATATTTCTTGGGCATTTAGCTCATTTTTTGTCAATACGGAAAGTATCTCTCTACCGTATTCATCTCCTAATATGGCTAGGATCTCATCATCGTTTGTCATTTTTTTCAGCTTTTCTTGACTGCTATGATTAGTACGATAAATCCGGATATCTCAAATCCCTCTTCTATTATTTTTTGCAAGCTCTCGCCGGCAAACGAAAATGCGTATTCCATGACAGTTTCTCCAAGAACCAAAAGTGTAAAACCTATGACTAGAAGGGCCATGGGAAGATATTTTGTCCTCTTGAACGCTTTGGCGGCAAAGAAGACAAGTAAAAATCCAACTATGAGATGTGCAACAAGAAGTACATAATGGGTAATTGATGATTCAACCATGCCTACATCAACTTGTCATGTTTGGCTTTAATAGATACCTTTTCATGGGCCAGATTCTATCGATTCGGAAGAACCTGATTCATTCTCTCCAGTTGGTGATTTGATCTGAGATTGATTGTTTTCTTGTAAGTTTAATGCATTTTCGGTGTGTTCTTCGGCTGGTAGTTCTATTTTCTCTCCCATAATTGATTTTGTACCAATTATTGCAGCAATAATGACAAATCCAAATGCAATTCCGATGACTATTTTTTTATTCATGGCAATCGATTCTTTATGACGCATAATATGTTACCTTCCATTCTAGTAAATGAGAATGGTAGATATCATTAAAAGTCCCCGCTGACGATAATTCTTGCCATGTCCTCAAATACTAGGACTGTAATAACACTGGGAATATCTGTCGCCGCAATTGCTATTGCCTTAATAGCAATATCCGTGTCACTCCTTACTCCATCGCAAACAAATAGCCAGAACACAATTCAAACAAGTAACACTCAGAAGCATTACACAGGAGAAAAGAAGGAATTCTGGATGTTCGATAGTGAGATACCTCGTTTTAATGAGACCAAAATGGGAATGCCGCATGATGTTTACAGCATGTCTACCATGGCTGTCTTCAAAGGTGATAAAGTGATAGTCCACTTTTTTAACATTGAAGAACCTGGTGGAGATAATCATTCATTTACTATCCTTGACAAGCCATATGACATCAATGTTGTTGTACATCCAGGTGAGAATAAAACCATAACATTTGATGCAAATACAACTGGAATATTTACCTACTATTGCACATTTCACTACCCCACCATGAGAGGACAGCTCATAGTGCAACCTCCTCCGTATTGAGATGATTTTAGATATGCTACCAGACGCTTTGTGCAAATCACAGATGGGAAGAATGAATAGGAGAGAATGTATAAGATAAAGCATGTTAAACAAAAAGAGCGTTTTCACTAGCGTAATAGTTATGATGACATTATCTTCATCTTTTACCATTCCATCTGTATTTGCAGCAAGTGGAGGCTCTATGATTGCAATTATTGTTACTTCCGATGATCCTACTTTGGAAAATGATTTTGCAGCATATGATACTCAACATGGTCTTTCTCCCTGTACCGTTACAAATGGCTGTCTTGAGATTGTCAAGCCATTTGGTACATCAAACTCTAATCCATCCTCAGCTTCAGATGTCTCGCTTTATGTGGAACAAGCGCATCAGGCAAACCCTAGCGCAAAAATACTTGTAGTTGAAGCAAAATCAATCAGCTGGCAGGACAAATATGATGCGGCATATTATGCAGAAAATCTACCTGACGTGGCTAAAGTTACTTCAATTTCTCATTCCAAAATTGTCATCGAACTTGGTCTAGTATTAAAGCAAAGCTAAACCATATTCATTTTTTCAGAGCATATACGTTAATGTAAATACCTAACCATATATTTAAAAAATGAAGGAGGGGAGTTTACTTGTCTAAAGGAAGCTTGTGAAATGTATTCTCGCCTGCAAGAACGACACCTGTCTCAACAATTGGTTTTTCCCCAAGTGCCTTCTCTATTGCCTTTTTTGCTAGATCTATTGCCTGTTGCTGGGTCAAATCTGCGCTGTACTCCTTTGTTACCACGCCGAGTGCTATGTCAGATGTCTGACCTATGGCAAAGCCAGAACCTCTAAAGAAAGTACCGCTTGGGTCCACTTGGTACAGTTGCACTCCTGTTTCATCTGAGCCAGCTATTATTATTGATGCAGCCTGCGGTCTTACAGCATACGTTGTATAGTTGTGTAGGTAAGTGCTGAGATGTTTTGCTAGGGAATCTGTATCTATTGGGCTTTCGTATGTCAATTTATGTTTCTGAGCTTCTAGCCTTAGGGTATCAATTAGCTGCAAGATATCTCCGATGTATCCTGCTCCTGTGGCCCCTACGTGGTAATCAATTGAGAATATTTTCTCAGATGGCTCTATCAATGGATGTGTCGGTTTTATCTGGCTTGAAAGTATGGCAAATTTTGGAGTCTTGATTCCTATCGTGGTTGACCCGCGACTTACTGCTTCTAGTGCACTGTCTACAAGAACTAGCCTTCCTTGCGGCCCATAGAAAGGAAACCTTCCAGCGTTTGAACTAGATTCTGACATTTATGCCGTAACCTCCGTTGTTATCATTGGTATTGCCAGCACATCTATTCCGTTGCCTGAGCCTGGGTCTCGTTCCATTGCAGCGGCTACAGCTCGCGTAGCAATCTCCTTTGCTTGCTCATTTTTGATCTCTTTGCTATACAAACTTTCAAGCACTCCGTATGCGATGGGGGATCCAGAACCTGACGAGGCAAAGTCTTCTGATGTTATGGCGCCACTCATGTCAGCTGCATATACATATGCGCCGTGTTGGTCTACTCCTGCCACAAGCAACTCCACATAATATGGCTGATAACTTCTCAAACCAGAGTAGGCCAGATTTGCAATCAATCTAGTAGACTCTTTTACAGTTAGAGGAAATCCTCTTCTGAGTTCCATGAGCCTTCTCTCGGCTTTTGCTACCTTAATTATGTATTCTGCGTCAGAGAGCTGACCCGCGATTGCTACTGCCAGCGTTTCATCTATCTTTGCAATCTTTTGGACTATCTTTGATCCTATGAAGAATCCTTTGCTTGCTCTTTTGTCTGAGCCTAGGACTACCCCGTCCCTTGTCTTAATTCCTACTATTGTTGTCATGGTCTTTATACAACAGTAGGGAATTAATTGACTGACAATCTTCTAATCTAGTCACAAAAATTTGGATGGGAATATCAGTCCACTAAAAGGGCACCACATTTTGAGCATTTTACCGCAAACATTTTGAGGTAGACCTCGCCCTTAGTATCAACATCAACACATTGCTTGCCGCCTTCTTTACAAATGTGGCAGAATTCTTTTCTCATGTATATTATTAGTCATCCAAAGTAATAAATCTCGTTATGGAAATTGAAATTACAAAATAGAATATTTGCCTGTTCCACAGTCTTTTTATTTCATGGACACGTATCATATACTGGATAGTAACCAAAGGAAAAAACATTGACGTGTATGTAGCCAGTGGACAGTTAGTTAGGGGATTAACTGTTTGGCTCCAATGACTGTTATCATATTTGTGTGTGAAATTATATGTAAATTTGTAATGTATCCATACTGAAATAGCACGGATTCCTAAATATTATATGCCAACTGCATACGTTCTACTAAATGGCCAACCCAATTCAGAAGTTGAGATAATATCAAAAATAAAGGAAATTATAAAAGATAGTCAATCTGCCAAGTGTGAGATCCAAGGAGTTTATGGAGTGTATGATGTAATTGCCAAAGTTGAGTGTGAAAGTATGGATGATGTAAGAAACATGCTTGGTAAAATAAGAAGAGTAAACAAGATTGTCTCTACTATTACAATGTTAATCAACGAAGAACAAGAAATCTAGCTCAAACTATATTTTAGTCTTAAAGTACATTCACAATTTTAAAAAAAAGCACATAAAAGAACCATGTTAATAGGGTAATCATGCATGACATCAATAAGATAATGCCAAAAATCCAAAACATGAGATGGGGAGCTCTCATGAATATGGCGCCCACTAATGAGAAAGTACGGGAGATGAATACTATGTTCCCTCATGACGGTAGATGGCATACTGTATTTGAAGAGGAAAAACAGGTTTTTGTTGACGGCGTTCGTATCTGGAAAAAAGACCCAAAATCATGGACATGAATTAAAAAATTCATCAAGAGGTTAACGTATACTCGTGAATTTGTTTATTGCAAATATCCGAAGTTAGATCCTTGTCTTAATTATCTTGCCAAGGTCATAGTAATTTAGATTCGAATAACGGCATTTTCAGATCTACTGTACTCATATCTATTTAGCCATAACACATCCATAGAATTAAATTTCCTTTTCTATGATATCATGTTGAAATTGACACAAAGCTTCAAACAGGTGGATTCATGTGTACAGATCTTAGGGCTGGATGACTCTGTTCGTTTTGTAGGCAGAATAAAAGACAGAAAATTGATATCTTTTGCTAGACGCCCAAACACCGCGCCTATGCTTGATGAAGAACTGAGCAATATGGCTCATTATCAAGCATCAGTAAAAGCCTCATGGGAGGACATGTTTAACGAAGACCTCGGCAAGACCAACTGGATGATAACATCCAAGGAAAAAGTAAAATTGATTACTCTCTTTTTAGACGATGGCTTACTCATACTGTCCACAGGACCTCACTCAAATCACGATGCGATAATTCAGAAGATAAAAAGTCTTAACATGAAATTGTGACCGTATCCTTAACACGCACTGTAAATGGCAGTCATCTTGTAATGACTGAAATTGATACAAAAAGTATTCCACAAAAGCTGGTCTTCTGACAAATCAGCAGGATTCCTACCAAAGGCATCTCTCCAAGATTTTTTTTACTTGGTTGTAATCTGATACTCTTTTGTACTTGGGTGGTTATATGTAGTGATTAGTCGATAGTTTGTGATCAAGAGCAAAAATATCAAAAGTGCATCTATGAAAGCCATATTGTTACAGATTTCTTTTTATTTCAGAGTCTCAAGACCATATCAACTAGCAACTTTGCTTAAACGTGATACATCATGAATATGAAATTGATACTCAGAGGGAAGACAGTAGAAGATGAGTACACTATTAATGTCATCTTCAAGATTCTCGGCGATAAATATTCTAGAAAAATCCTGGAATCTTTGGCTGATTCTCCAAAATCGGCCCTTGACATAAGCAAAGAATGTTAAGATCTCGCTAGTACTGGCATACAAGAAGATCAAAAATCTAAAAAAGTGTGATCTTATTCAAGTCTACACGTCTGTCATAGTTGAAGGAAGAAAATATGCCGTTTACAAGAGCAAGGCTCACCCAATAATGGTGCTTTTAAATCACAAGTTTCCATCGCAGACCATAGTTTTCGATTCCGATAACCTTGTTAGTTGTCTAGGATGCGAATCTCTGAACTGTGGTGTATATTATGATGAGAGATACAATGGAGTAAGAAGCATATGTTACTCATGCGGCGCAAATTGGCCCGAATCATAATGGAGGTATTTGATTTACATCCACTGTTTTTTCTTACCATATTCGCTGAGTATCTTGTAAATCCTGTTAAATGAATCCTGAGAAATCATATCTTGCTCTGTAGCTTTTTGCACAATTGATTCCATTTTGATCTGTTTTTGACGAATAATTTTCATAATCTCATCAAACATTCCTTTTAGAATTTCAGATTCCTTATCACCGTGTTCCATGATATCCTCAGTAATGATATCACTGTGATAAGGTTAAATGTTATGAATCAAGAAACTGCATTTGCTGCATGTTGTTCTGAATTACTTCTGTTCGTATAGGTTCCTTGAAATATTATGACGCCGTATGTGTATTATGCCAACTGCATATGTTATGATCGCATGTGACTACGGCCAAGAAGAACAAGTACTGGAAGAACTGAAGGCAATAGACAGAGTAAAGGAAGCGCGAGGTACTGAAGGTCATTATGACATAGTAGCGGAAATAGAATCAAAGACAACCGATGAAATTAACGCTACGGTTTCTGAAAAGATCCGAAGAATAGATGGGGTTCGTTCTACACTGATACTTCTTGCACAATGTTGATTCGCTAAATGCGTAAATACTTTGAATCATATTATCTTGCATGAGCAAAGAAGATTCAGGAATGGATGCAAGCTTCTTTGAGGGCCTCATAGAATCACTAGCTGACAAGCACTCACAACTGGACATTAACTTCCAAAAGACCAACATAAAACTACCAGGGATTGAAAAAACTTTGGAAATAGATGGACTTGTAACGTTGTCTATACATGTAAGGGAATTAACCGAAGAAGAAAAAAAGGCATCATCTAAGAAAAATGTAGTGCTACTGACATCTAAAAGTTAGAGGACTCTCAATATTCGTTTCAACTTTAGAGGGTTGAAGTGAAGACGCAGGCCAAGTCTGGAAGGATTACTAGTAAGGAGGCGCTCGCCTCTGTCATATAGTGAAAACATCCATCCATCTTTTGTAAATTTTTTCACTAACTGGGAGGATTCCAAAAACATCCTTCCTTTGATTGTTTTTGCCTCAAATAGATTTGATAATTTCAAATTGGTTTTCTCAAACCCTGATATCTCAAGTTCCAGTGATTTTGAATTTCTGTCAAGTGACATGACTGGCGTGCCGTCTATACTTATTGTAACTTTTCCTTTGTTTACCATGTTTAACACAGTCTCGTTAATCATGGATCATATACAATTTCATCTGATATAATATTTTTTTAAATGTGTAAAGTCAAACGTGATCTATGGCATCTATCACTCAAGTACTTTTTAACAGGTATCTCTAATTGCCAAATCATGAGCGCAAATACAATAAAAAAAGCAAAGGCTTTGGCTAGAGATGGTGTAATCAAGGTAGAGGATGATCTATATCAGGTAAAGTCTTCTAGTGATATAGCAAAGTCTTATTTTGTAACCTCAGAAACTTGCGAGTGTGATGGATTCAAGAATTTTTACAAATTTCATCATGGTAAAGGCTTGAAGGCAAACTGTTCACATCTTGAAGCGGTAAGAATCTTCAAAAAATATACGAAAAATCAAAATCTGTCAAAGAAACATGAGATTAATCATGGTGTAAAAAAATTGTAAAAACAAATGATATGCGGACAAGAATTTGTAATATCTATAATTCTTTTAAAATTCAAAACTGTAGGCACAAGTCAAGATGCGTTTTGTATCTCATCGCGAATCAGAGGAAAATATGATTCTACTAGTTCACCAATTGATAAAATTTCATCTGATTTTGCTTCCCTGCTATGTATCATTTTGAAAGCAGTAAGGCTTGTTCCAAGTATCTGACCTACGATACAACCATACAGAAAATCAAACTCACTACTAAACTTCCAATCATTCTTGAACTTTGGATATTCTTTCTTCAATGCTGGGATTCCAATTATTATGCCATGAATTGTTTCTTCTAAATATTTTTTAAATTCAGGATTCAGAGACATAGATTGCAATCTAAATTATTTGGTATTAAATTAACTCATTATCAAGGTTCTCAGCTCCCAAATTATGAAGATCCTTTGTAGAGAATGAGATATTCACTGGAGTTTTCTCTTTCTTTTTTAGCCTTGAGAGCATCTTGATATCGTTCATAATGTTCTATCAGGTAAAGTCTCCTGCCAAATGATTCAAAGTAGTCAATACCACATAGGTTAAATCCCGAGTCTGGAGTAAGTGTTTTCTTTTCTTCTTCTGTAACATCTGCACTCAATTTAATTACGTGATATACTCCATATCTCTAAAAGCTTTAGGACTAATCTGCAATTATTTATTACTTAAAATGATCTCTTGAAGATCTTCTGGTTTTTCTACAATGTAATCAGGATTTGCCTTTTGAAGTGCAGTCCTTGTGTTGTATCCCCATGAAACACCAATGACTCTGATGCCAGCTTTTTTTGCGGCCTCGACATCCCTTATCTCATCTCCGATGTAAATTGGATCTTTGTGGGGAATTGTTTTCTCCTTCATTAATTTTTTGAGTAATCTGCCCTTGCCATACATTGCTCTTCCAGTGTATACAAAATCAAACAATTGTAAATCATTATTTTTCAAAAATTCCATGACGTTTTCTCTTGAATTCGTAGTTAGTATGCCAAGTACACATTCATTCTCTCTTAACTTTACAAGCACATCCCTAATCCCTTCGACAGCTTGTAGATGGGCTATCTCTTTGTTCATCTCAAATCTTATTTTTCTTACAACAATAGGTAGCTTGAAGATTGAAATTCCCAAGTGCTTTAGCGCTTCACTGGGTTTTTTTTCTCGAAGTTTTGGAAGATCGCTTAGAGGTATCTTGCGATATCCATAATGGTCAGCGAATTTGTTGGCTATTTTTATCACGACAGATAGGGTATCTGCTAGGGTACCGTCAAAGTCGAAGACTATCGTAGGCATTAGAGTCTCGCACTAAAAGTCCCTTAAAGACTGTTGTGAATTTTGAACCTTTAATTCATCGATCTGGTAAATAACTCACTTTACGAATAACTCGATCCAGTATATGTGTGGAAATTAGATTACAAGCATGAATAGATAATATGCGAGTAAATTAACACAAGTGATATCACAGTAGATTGTCTTTTCTAGCCTGGAGGCAACTAATTGTTGACTGGAAATAAACACAATATCTACTAAAAGAATAATATCTTGAGGTTTTATAGTACGAAAAGATGCGAAACTCCTCTCTTCTAAACGAGGCCTATGAATTGTGTGAAGAAGGCGAGTACATGCTTGCCTTGGAATATTATGATCTTTTCTTATACAAGGAACCTTACAATGTGACCGCGCTGATAAATAAGGGCGTCACACTTCAAAACTTGGGCAAAGTCAAACAATCAATCAAGTGTTATGATGCTGCCATTGAAATAGACATCAATAATGTGGACGCACTTGTAAACAAGGGCTCTGCACTACACACTCTAGGTAAGTATCATGATGCAATTGATTGCTATGACAGGGTTCTTAAGATTCAACCAAGGTATGCCATGGCAATGGCATACAAGGGACTGTCACTTGGAGAGCTTGGTCTGTTAAAGGACGCCATCAAGTATTTTAACTCTGCTCTCAGAATTGATAAAAAATATGATATTGCTCTAAACAACAAAGCCCTTGTCTTGGAACTGTTGAAAAAAAATTCCAAGTTAAAACCAAAACTGCGCAAAACCAATTGATAGCAATAAAGACAAATGTTCTGTAAAATTAGTTCTGCTGGGCATAGTCCACAAACTTGCTAATTCCGTTTTGAAGTGCATAGTTAAGTGAACTGTCGGGAACAAAACTCAGCATCCACGAAAGAACCCCAGACGTCTTCAAATCCAAACTAATGTTTGCCATAGTTCCCATTCCAGGCGCACCATCAAAGCCCCATGTTTTGTTCAATTCTGTTGTTAACGTGGTTCCTTTGAGATCTCCTGATAACACCTGTACTGTATATGTGCCATTTGGCAATTGTTGGTATGCTGCTTGCGTATCAAAGAAAATCCCATTTATGCCTGCGTTCATATCTACTAGGTTTGTTTGATTATTTAGTAACTTGACATTTTTTACATTATCAGGGAAGATCTGTGGATAATTTTGTAGGTCCGATATAGCTGCAAGTAATGATTGTTCTTTCACATTTGCCACTGTTTGTACATCAATTATGCGATCGGCATATGATAATGGCATACTTGGAACTAGTACGATAAATGCTATCAAACCGAAAACGAAATTTCTTGAACTGCGTATATGCCTAAGTAGCGACATGGCCTACTTCATCTGCCTCTGTTGTGGAATTTGCATGTGTAATACATTGCATATTGACATCTAGCAAAGAAATTATTGTAACCATTGCGATGATGAAGTGACTAAGATTTTTTGGTTCTACCATGACCTATGTTTCACTTTATAGTATATAACTTGTTTGTATACAAATCATTTGTATACAACCTAATACAACATAAAACATGCGAAAATTGGATCTAAATGATAGCATTGGAACATTGATCTTTCTTACATCAAAATCAATGGAAAGAGCTGTAGAGTATGAGATTAAAAGTAAACTAGGGCTGACATCCAGTCAATGGAAGGTTATTTTAGCCCTAAACTTGTTTGACGGGCTTAGCCAAAAGGAACTTGCAGATAAAATCTATGTTGATGGCAGTACTCTTGTACCTGTGATAGACAAAATGGAAAAAAATGGATTGCTTGAACGAAAGTTAGACTCTAAAGATAGAAGACATAACAGACTGTATCTTACAAAAAAATCGGAGTCTTTTGTTGATTCTATTATACAAATAATCCTTCAATTAAGGAAGATGCTGTACAAGGGATTATCTAAGGGCGATCTGGAATCAATGCGCCCAAATTTGAAAAGGATAATTGATAATGCCGATAAATTCCTGAATAAGCCCAAATTCATGTCATGATGAAATATAATTATGTCTGTATTGCCGTAAATCCCGTGATGAAGTATATTGCAATAGGCTTGCTTTTAGTGCCCCTCTCAATCTGTTATGCAGAACCAGCTGTTCCAGGCACTGTTCTAACTTTCTATATCAACGATGAGAATCTGGTTACTGCCCATAGGGGGGTTATGACTCTGTCCACCGCAGGTTTGGTTGATTTTACTATTGATGGAACTCCAATACCGGGACCATCTAGCATGGTAGAAACTGGCATTGATACAGGTGAATTCCAACTTCAGCTCACTCTACCCCCTTCTGTCAATGGACGACCGTTACAAAACGGTGATGTGGTCCTTATGACGTATCACCAACCTGTAGATAACTCTGGTAATCCGCAAACAATAACACAATCAGTGGTTCTAAACTCCATTCCATCAAGTCCAGTAGAACCATCTTCAGGACAAAGTGTAAACATTGGACAATATTTTACACTCCAGATTTATGCGCCAAATTATAATTTGGATTCCCAGGTGCCCGATGACATCCCGCTAAACTTGGTTCAAGTACACATGGGTGGGGTGAGTACCACGCTTGCAGATTCGGCATTTGAGACAAGCACTGGTACTCTAAGAGAGACTGGGCCAAATACTGACACTTTTGCGGCCACCTTTAAGATACCGCGAGAAATTGATGGCTCTCAAGTTGAGATTGGCGCTACTTTGGAATTTACATTTGGAGATAACTCTCAACAAATACCCTCTGAATCTAGCATATTTGTAACGATTGGCACACACTATCAAAATACTGCACCGGCAACACCAAGTACTCCTATGCCTCACAATATCACTGTTCAAACTACAAACACATCTGGAACTAGTGTAGACTTTCTCAACTCTACTATACTTCAAGGACTAGTAAATCCAGTTTGCTATCCTTCATCTGGCTCTCTCTTCCCTATTGGTACAACAACAGTTACCTGTTCTGCAGTAAACCAAGAGGGTAACTCTGTTCTAAAATCATTTTCTGTGACCATAAATCAAGAAAGCAATTTCATACCTTATTGGGTAAAAAACCTAGCAGGCTTTTGGTGTAACGGGAGTATACAAGACAGTGACTTTAAGGATGCAATTCAATTCCTTAATTCAAATAAAATGATTTCTTTACCTCAATTACAAGACCAAGTTTCATCAATTGATAAATCCGGTATTTGTTCATGGTCTGAAGGAAAAATTACTGATTATGAAGTTGCAAAATTATTTTATCCACTCATACGATAGGATTTAATTCGGCTGTCCTGAATATCTATCAATGAGAGCTACTTTTGGAGCTGGATGCTTTTGGTGCGTTGAGCACGAATTCAGAAAGACAAAAGGCGTGACATCGACAGCGGTGGGATACATGGGAGGTAACCTAAGCAACCCAACATATGAGGATGTCTGTTCGGACCAAACCGGACATGCGGAAGTAGTTCAGGTTGAATTTGATCCATCTGTTATATCATATGCTCAGATACTGGATGCTTTTTGGCATTGTCATGATCCAACATCGTTGAACCGACAAGGTCCAGATGTGGGTACTCAGTACAGGTCAGTGATCTTTTATCATGACCAAGATCAAGAAAAGGAAGCAAAACAATCAAAAGAGCAACTCCAAAACTCTGAAAAACTTGGAAAAAAAATTGTAACTGAGATATTACCTGCACCAGAATTCTACAAAGCAGAAGAATATCATCAACAATACTATGCAAAGTGCGGGATCATATGATTGCAACAAAGTTATTTTCTAAATTAATTTTGCTGTAATTGCCTTAAATCTGAAGCCAGATCTATTTTATATCTCGATTGCTATTCGTTCTATGCTTGAATTGGAAACGACTTGGAAGGCTACTTCTGTTTTTTGGATTGATTGGTATGGGTGCATTCATATTTCTCAACATGGATCTTGCACATCGCAAAAGAGATCTTTATTTTCTATTTGCATTATCACTAGTGTTCTTCATATCTGGTTGGGTTGGTCTTTTCAGATATTCTAGATTCTGGACAATGCTGGAATAGAAAAGAAAACTCGAAATAATCCGTATGTAGTAAATTTTTCAAACCACAAACCAAATCTTTTGTGATTATATGCTGGAATAGGTAAATACCTCCCATGGTGTAGGTGTCTCTGCGAATTCTCTGTACTCGTCACGCTTTATTGATATGTATGCATCAAGAAGGTTTTCCGTGAATGCTTCTTTGAGGAATCTGTGGTCACTCTGTAAAGAATCTAAAGCGTCTTTTAGGGTGGATGGAAGCGGTTTTATCTTCAGGTCTCTTTTTTGTGCAGGGGTTAATTGATACACATTACTTCTAACGGGGTCTCCAGGATCTATCTTTTTCCTAATCCCGTCCAAACCTGCCAGTATCAACGCACTCTCAAGTAGGTATACATTTGCGGCAGAATCTGGTACTCTGTATTCGATCCTTTTTTTCTTTTCATTGTTTTTTTCTGAAAGCGGTATTCTAATTGCGGTCGATCTGTTTCCTTTTCCCCAGCATGCATAGACTGGAGCTTCATATTCGGGAACAAGTCGTTTGTAGGAATTTGTAGTAGGATTGGATATTGCGCACAGAGATTCTGCATGATCTAATATTCCTCCAATGCAATATCTAGCCATCTGACTCAGCCCTGATTCTTTTTCATCTGGATCGTACATTGCATTGTGTCCGTCTTTAGTCCAAAAACTTTGATGCATGTGCATTGCAGACGCGTTATCGCCGTAGATTGGTTTTGGCATAAATGTCGCAATTTTGTTTTTTCTTTTTGCCTTGACTTTGACCAAATTCTTTATGGTTGCTACGCTGTCTGCGATATCGATTGTATCACCGTACTCTATGTTTATTTCACATTGCCCAGCGGTTGCAACCTCGTGATGTTGTGCCTCTACTCTTATGCCAAAATATTTGTACAAGTCATCACAGATGTCTTTTCTCAGATCACTGAGAGTGTCTATTGGTTGTGCTTGATAATATCCTGCCCTGAACCGTGTAACCCCGCTCATATCGTTTGGTTTCAATAATTCTTCGGATTCTAAAATATCATTGGCGACTCCAAATTTGTTGAATGCATTAGTAGACGAAAATGATGTATTAATTTTGTCAAATACAAAAAATTCTATCTCTGGACCCCAATTTGCCTTTGCCAGTCCAAACTTTTCAAGCTCCTTTACTGCTTTCAAACAAACACCACGAGAATCGCGGTCATATCTTAGATCTGAATTATCAGAATCTGTATTTTGTTGATGTATATACACAAACATTCTTGCATTCTTTCTATTGCCAGTATCATAATCTGGAGGCAGAATCTTGAATGTGGTAACGTCAGGTACGAGTGAGACATCAGATTCATTAATTGAGCCAAATCCTCTGATAGAACTCGAATCCAGTTTGTCAAATCCGTTTCTTAGGTGCTGTTCTGTTATGGAATATGATGGAATTCCTAAGCTATGCATCTCTCCGAATATATCTACAAACCAGAACTCCACGAAATCTATTTTTTCTTTCTTGATTTTTTGAAGTACTGTGCTATGATCTAGATCCATAGTATTCCAGTGAGAATTAATCTATGGGGGTCCTCCACCCGCAGAGCTTGTTTCATTATCAGAAGAGATGTTATCTTTCAGTAACATTTTGTCTAGTTCTTTCTCAAAAAAGAATTTTTTTCCAATAAATGGTTTGAGATCATCTATCCATACTGCTTTTCCGTCATATTTTGCAAGAAATGGCATTTGCACCCATTTTGGATTTCTTCCCTGCAAAAACCTCATTACCATCGCCTTCGCTCTGCCTATCTTCGTGACTCCAAGTATCTGGATCTTACCTGGAGTAGCAGACATGCTTGGACCACGAACAGTCCTTGCCAAACCGCTAACACGTTGATATGCATCTCTGAATATCTCTTGCGTCTTCACTAAAGGAACACCAAAGTAATGCTGTGCTCCGGTATCTCTTACGACAAACATGTAGTATGGTATCAATCCCAGCGCAACCTGCTTTTTCCACATCTCTGTCCAAACCTTGGAATCATCATTGATGTGCCTTAGAATTGGGGACTGGGTTCTAATCTGCACCCCTGTCTTCTTTCGTATCCGAATTATGGCATGCTTTACTATGTCAGTTGAAAGTTCGACTGGATGATTAAAGTGAGCCATGATGGAAAGATGAATTCCAGATGCTGACACCTTCTCAAATAATTCTAGAAGTTCGTCTGAATCTCCGTCTGAGATAAATCTGTATGGCCAGTAGGAAAGGGCCTTTGTACCTATTCTTATAGTCTTGAGGTTGGGCAGTTTGGCAGCTATTAGGGCATTTAGATATGCTGCAAGAAGTCTAGTTTTCATGATCAAAGGATCTCCGCCGGTAAACAAAACATCCGTTACTTCAGGATGCTCGTGGAGATACTGAACTAGCTGTTGAACTTCGTGTGTGGAAAATTTCATTTCATCCATTCCTACAAACTGAGGCCATCTAAAGCAAAAACTGCAGTATGCGTGACATGTCTGTCCTTGGCTTGGAAAGAAGAGGACTGTTTCTTTGTATTTGTGTTGCATTCCGAATAGTTTGGTGCCATTTCTTAATTTTGGAACATTGTGTTCCATCTGGCCTGCAGGATGAGGGTTTAACTGCATTCGTATCTTGTTTGCAACTTTTTGTATTTCTTTTTTGTCTGTATTGTTCCTGATTGTTTTTGCCATTTTGTTAAAATGTTTAGGTTTAAGCATATTTTTTTGTGGAAACGTAAGAATAAACATGGGATCATTTGGAATGTTTTTCCAATCAATTAGGCGCTCTACAACATAATTATTAGTTTTAAACGGAAGCACGTTTGCAACCACTTCCATATCGAACTGTACTTGTTTGGGTAGTTTTTTGATTTGCGGTATTTCTTTGAAGTTTGCTAGTGTGTATGATCTGTATGACGGCGAGCTAAACTCGCTCCATGCATAATCTGTTCTGTATACTTCCATTTTATTTTATGGTATGTCATCATTGTTAAGTGTTGCCCAAAAAAAATAAAAATCTTGAATTTTTTGAACAAAATGAATATTGTGAAAATGATGAAACGAAGATGAAAATTTATTTTACAATGTTTGTTGTGGGTATATTTTAAAATTAAATTACATGATAGAGACTTTTTTTACTAATAATCTGGAATTCGATGCACCTTTTTCATCTGCATAAAAACCGTTCTAATTAGTTAACGCACTAGAATGTCTTTGAACTCCTTATCTGAAATCATAACTTGACAAGAAACGAAAAATTACAACAAAATTACACATAGTTTCCTATTATTTGGGTTGGAAATCCGAATTTTTGTCTCTTATTTGCCATCCAATCAAACGCAAATGTTCTAAAGTAACCTTTACGTTTTTGAAAATTTGTGTTTTATTATTGATTCATCTTCTAGGTCATTGAGGCATTATGCAGTTTTCTTTGTAACTTTTCAAAATCTTCATTTCTACTGACAAAAAAGGAGCTCACGCGATTCATTGATTCAGTTTATTGCTTGAACCAACCGCTGGTTAGCCAATTTAAGACAAATCTATAGTCAAACGAGCGGGTATACAAAATAAAGCGTAGATCGACTAAATCAATCTATTAAAATTCTATTTGGATTTTTTTTAAATAAATTCTTAAGTATTACGAAATTCATTATATGTCATGCTAGTAAAGCCACAAAAGATGGCTTGACGCAGCGTGGTCCTGCAGGAACTAGTGTGCGAACCAAACGCAAAGGCGTTGTTCAAATGGAGGTAATCTCCAAGTGTCCTGCATTTGAGGGCCACGCCTTTTGATCAATATCTAGATCTCGACCGCGTTCGTTTGGTAGAGATCAATATTGCTATTACTATACCGCCTGCACCGCCAACTCCGGCAATCACTAGAACTACAAAAATTGATGTGTATAGGCCAAGCGGTGTTATGTTGAATTCATATACTCCCACATTTCCAGTATGCGGATCAAAAATCTCGGCTCTAAATACATGATTTCCGGGTTCTTGGAATGTGTAGTCTATGTCCAGTGCTCCAGGATAATCATTTGGAGGAAATTCTTTCATTAAATTGTCGTTATAATATACTTTCAAATCCATCCTAATTTTGTCTACTTGGTTGCCGTTTTGGTCTAACACCAAAAAGTGAATCTTTGTATCATCTCCTACGTTAGGTACCGATGGTGTTGTAGATACTTGGACTTCATAGTTGCCAACTTTTGCGGAGTCAGTGCTAAACGATGGGTGCGTTATTTCATAAGTCACAAGACCTGCTAAGAAACTGAAATAAACCACTAAAAGTAGATACTTTTTTTGCATTGTGTGGGTTAGACAGTTTTGGTATATTATATTTGGTCATGACCCGGTCCTGTTTTCAAGCAGTGATGATATGTTATCTTGTATGCCTGTGATCTGTAGTTCAAAATAGGTATGAATCTTCGTGACACATGAAGAAATCAGGACATGAATTCCAGAGAGAATGTATTTGATATCTAAAAAGACGGGTGTTGTTATATGTGGATGATGATAATTCATGAACTAAGATTGAAGAATGGCAGAACTTGACTCAATAAGCCAATTCTACTTGCGCTGTTTTTAGGCTTTAGTTTGCCTGTACTGACATGACTAGACGCTTGCATTTAGCTAAAAAAAGCTGTGCCATCTCAACAAAAATCTGTAGCACACAAGGGCAGCCATTCCTATTGATAGTATAATAACTCCTATTAAAATCAACCAAAACCCGGTATCTTCGTAATTTGTAATGAGGTATGGATGTGTTCCTGAAACCTTCGTATACACTAGAATTGCCAGTCCGCAAATTACTATCAAGAGATCTGTATTGTGGTTGCACCAGTTAGCTAGTCTTCTTTTTTGAATCCCTATCATCTTTCAATTCAATCTCATTTACTTTGAGAATGTTGCATATTATATCATGAGGGATGTCGAGACTCTCTGTGTTAAACTCGGTTGCTTTAGGCAGGTAGAGAACCGTCATGTAATGCCATTCTTGTAAATGATTGATAACCTTGACTAACAATTTGTGAGTAACTCTTATCTCTGCATTGTCCTGCACTTTTCTTACTTGTTAATCTAAGAGTTGTCGGGCTGATGACCCTTAACACAATTTACGAGATATCAAAAGACGCGTACATTGAAAAGATAAGCGGATGGTCTAATGCGCCTCTCATGCTAATGGGACCTGGATCTCATGATTCGATCTACACCATAAGGCATGGGCATTTTTCAATTTTTCCTGCGTAGGGGATGTAATTGGTATATATGGTACTAATTTGTACCCTTAAAAGTGCCACAAACAAAACCGATCGTAGATATCGTAAATGTTGTTGCCTCTGCTTCAGTCGATCAAAAAATTGACCTTGTTGAAATAACAAAAACATTTCCCGATGTAGAATATCACCCAGAACAATTCCCTGGACTGGTATTTAGATTAAAATCTCCAAAGACTGCTACACTGATCTTCAGCTCAGGTAAAATGGTCTGCACTGGTTCTAAATCTGAAGACGCGGCAATTAATGCAGTAAGGACGGTGGTTCAGAAACTTCGAAAGGGCAAGATAAAGATCAAAAATGATCCTGTGATAACCATTCAAAACATAGTTGCCTCCGTAAGCCTTGGTGGAAAAGTGCATCTTGAAAAAGCGGCACGAAGTCTCCCAAGAAGCATGTATGAGCCAGAGCAATTTCCAGGATTAATACATAGGATGCTTGATCCAAAATCTGTCGTTCTAATCTTTGCCTCAGGCAAACTGGTTTGTACTGGCACAAAGAAAGAGGCTGAGGTATATAGGGCAGTTCACAACCTGCATACTCTTCTAGAAGAGAAGAAACTGATGGAATACGAGTAGTTCTAAAAAATAGTTTTTGTTTTATTATATTTTTTATCTTTGGTATATGGATTGAATCGTGTCTCAGTTTTTTTCCATTTTTGATGCTTGCATAATATTTAACGCGTAGCTTCCACCAAATGATATTGCTAGATTTATGGCAAGTGATATTACAGCAATGTAAATTGTACCAAAACTTGTATTGAAAAGTGATACTGTCAGTGCTCCAAAATTATTTGTGGCTTCCAACATGTAAATCCCAGACCCTATACCTACAAGCAAGCCTATAATCAGCGGAGTTTTTCTCAAGGACTTGACATACAACCCACAAATAACTGCAGGCAGTATTTGGGCAATCAATATGCCGCCAAGTAATTGTAAAGATATGGCATATGTTGCAGGGACTGCAAAAACAAAACCTAGTGCAATGAATTTAAAAACTGTTGATGAAATTTTGGTAATTCGAACCTCTGAATTGTTTGTAATGTTTGGTTTTAATTCCTTTATTATGTTTCTTGTAAGCAAATTTGCCTGGGCCATTGCCATGATGGCTGCAGGTACAAGACCACCAACAAAAATCCCAAGCAATGCAATACCTGAAAACCATCCGGGCATCGTATACAATATGAGAGATGGAACTACAAGTATTCCGCGAGAACTTTCCGGAAATCCTGAAAGAAAATTCATCGCATTAGGAACTGCAAATACCAGTATGCCCATTAACGCAAGGATTGCAAGACCTATGCCATAGAGGGGAAGCAGTGCTGTGCTTGTTCGAAGCTTTTGGGCACTCTCAGAACTTAGCACGCCAGTTATTGCATGAGGGTAAAGATACAGAGCCAACGCACTGCCAAGAATTAGCGTAGCATAGGCAGGCATCAACGCAGAAGGTAATGTAACATAATTTGCCTTCACTTGGCTGAAAGCATGTTGAAATCCGCCTATGCTAAGTGGAACTATTATGATTATTGCAAAAACTGTAATCCAGACGATGATATCTTTGAATATTGCAGTAAGTGTAGCTCCGCGTAAACCGCTTGTGTACGTAAAAGCAGCTAAAATTATGAAAGAGATTAAAAGCGAGATCTCCTCGATAATCTGGGCATTGGCATAGCCGGCAAGCATGACGGTCAAAACTGCTTGCATGCCTACTATCTGAAGTGCTATGTACGGCAGCTCGGCAACGATGCCAGTAATGGCTATCATTATTGCAAGCGTGGTGCTACCAAATCGGTCCTTGACGAAATCTGAAGCTGTGATGTATCCTTTCTCTCTTGCCAAAGTCCATAATCTTGGCATGGTTACAAGTGCTATTGCAAAAGTTAGCATGACATAGGGAATGGCAAAAAAATAGAGAGAACCTTTGGCAAAAACTCCAGAGGGGACTGCAACAAAGCTGTATGCTGTATAAAGATCTGCCCCTATGAGGAAGAAAACTAGTGTAGTGCCAAGTCTTCTTCCAGCAAGAGCCCATTCATGTACGTGATTGAGATCTCCCCTTCTCCAATATTTTCCGTAAAACCCTAAAACAATAAACAAAATGAAAAAAGAGACAAATGCAATAGCTATGTCAGAACTGATCATCCGCGATTCCCTTTTAGGCGAGCAAAAACAATGTAGAACCCTGCTGATGCGAACAACCAAAAAGTTTGGAACCAGTAAAAAAATGGAATTCCTAGTAGTTCTGGCGAATCTCTGTTATAGATTGGAATTCCGAGATTAACAAATGATGGAATCAGAATGAGTAATGCAAGTACCACATGAATTTTCTTGATATGCATATTCATGATGGATTTGATAGTAAAGATATAAGGATTGAGAGTAAGTATGAATGTAAAACTTGCAATATGGCTCTATGGTTTGGCCTTCTTGCCTATGGCAATCATGAACATGGTGCTTTTGTTGTTGGCATGAGGTGAGAAAAACTCTGTTACCTCATCGTCATAAAATGTAAGTCCTGTAGCTCCTATATGTAGTGCATATGACGCAAGATACATCCGTCCGCCCATGATGCTTGCATCTAACTGTGCAACTCTGTATCCGCGATTGCCAAAGCATTCTAGAATCTTCTGGAGATTTACCATAAAAAATATTGTAACAGATGCGTCACGTGGCAAACTTTGGTCAAGGCCCAGGTGTCCTGACGTGTCTCTAAAATCTCCTTTTTGTAAAAGCTCCAACGATCTGCGTTCCTTGTTGTAAAAATATGAACCCTGTTCTAGTCCACCTACCGCATTTGCAATCAAGTAAATGTCATTGATACTTTCTTCTTCAAAGTCTGAAACGATTCCACAGGCAGATATTTTCAGTATGGTTGATAATTGTTCAAGTGATATGAAATCATGAGAAAATTTACGTGTGGAGCCACGCCTGAGAATAACGGTTTCTAGACTTTCTTCTGCAAAAGCGCTTTTCACACTTTCAATTGGTTTCACACTTTGACGTACATTTTGAATCGTGTGTATTCTCCAAGATGAAACCTCTTGACGGCCTATCAGAGAAGATGACTCGTGAATCTCATTTATGGCAAAAAGATTCATGTCATTCTCTAATGGCTCTGCCTTGGAAATCTCAGACAGCGGAGGTGAGATTGGAAGTTCCTGATCTGAATGGCCAAGTGATAATATTGCTAGTGCGGCCTCTTTTTTTACATCAAGCCCAAGAAGTGAATTTATCTCAGAGTCCGCAAAGCCCAGTACCAACTTGCATGGAACTCTCTGTGCATTTGACATTGCAAGGGCGTTTGAAAGGATTGTTCCACAATCCCAAAACGCATGCCGATATTCTCTTGCTTGATACTTGACTGCATTTCTTGAAAATATGTCCGTGAAGATTAGCATAATAGGTGCAGCCGATGTAAAAGGCTCGCTTGCTGTTGCACTTGCAAGATTTTTACGGTAATCTCCCTTTCTCAGTGTTGTCAATGATAGATTCTGTGGATTGAAATGATAAACTCCTGCCTCAAGTCCAGAAATGTCAGAGCATACGATGTAGATCTCTATGTGGTATAATGCTCCGGTACATGATGCTGCTCGAAACTCCATCTCACCAAGAGATGGAAATTTGAGTGTCTTTGTAATACCTCCTGAGAAGAAGAGTATACTTGAAAGTGCGTTGATGTCAGGAATGGGATTTGTATATTCGCTTTTAGTGTTAATTGAGATTGCGTCAAGAGCGGAAATTGTACTTGATTGTTTGCCTAGTGAGAGTTTAATCGGTATCACGCCTTTGTATGTCTTGTATGGTATAGGCCTGTTTGCAGGGTGATACGTATGGGCTCTGTTGAGAAGCATTCCGTTTGGATGTTTTGTTCCATCGTGATATTGCCAAGCTGCTTCTGTTTCATAATTTTTCAAATAAAGACCTATGAAGATGACCCTAAAACCATC
Organism: Nitrosotalea sp.; assembly: GCA_050749405.1. GTDB lineage: Archaea > Thermoproteota > Nitrososphaeria > Nitrososphaerales > Nitrosopumilaceae > Nitrosotalea. Next base: position 56,026 of record JBOGRD010000004.1, on the reverse strand, counting down.
TTAAACATTTCTTCAAAAGGAAGATTATTACGTGTTAGAACAAGTGTACGCCTTATGGAAATTAATGAGGAAATAATGTCAAAAATAATTCAAACTTCTAATCTGAAATGTACTCTACACGTTGATGAAAAGATCTTTGATCTTGAGAATGTTTCCATAATCAAATCAAAAGTTCCGGTAAGAAAACCCACCACAAGGGGAGGAGTATACTTTACTGATACAACTGCTTACAAGATAAGAGCTACTACTGGTGATACTTCAATACTTTCTCTCTTGCCACAGATCATGCTTGGACCAAATACTGAATTCAAGCCTGTTAAAGTAAAGACCTGTTTTCTGTTTGACAATGAAAACAAGGACATTGTTCTTGTCTCCCATGTAGCAAACACTGTAAACACAAAGACCAGAGTAGAGCTACATCTCATAGTAGACGAAATTAACCAGTAATTATTTCTTGGACCAAAACTATCTTATACTGCTGGCCCACGCCTTGTATATGGAAAAACTCATCCCTGTATTTTTGATTTTAATTTTTACTGTATCGATATCAAGCGCTTTTGCAGATTCGGGTTCTACAGGATTTACGAATGCGTTAGATGTTAGTTCGCCTAGCGGTAATTCCACTCTGCCTCAATTGATAGTCTCAGGAGATAGCGTGTACGTTGGATGGATAGACAATGCTGCTGGTAAATTCGGGGCGATGTTTGCAAAAAGCAATGATGGCGGTTCTTCTTTTGGCAAGGAATTTGACCTTGGAAATGTAAACTCTGGAGCGCCTGATGACATGAAAATTGTGGAATCTCAAGGCAAAATATATGCTGTCTGGCAGTCTTTTTTAGCAAACAAATCCAGTATTGCATTTTCAAAAAGTAATGACAATGGAACTGTATTTATCCCGGCAATTGAAATCAGTGATAATTCTAAAGATTCGGCTTTTCCACAACTTGCGGTATATGATAATAATGTATACGTTGTATGGCTGGAAAGAACAGAAGGCGACATCACCAACGTAATTTTTGCAAAAAGCAATGACGGTGGTGCCACATTTAGCATCCCGGTTGCCATTACTAGTCACGTTGGCGGCAATTCTGGAATTCCAAAAATCTCGGCTGCTGGAAGTCATGTTTATTTAATGTGGGAAGACAACGGTGTAAAGAATTTTGATGTATTCCTAGGTAGTAGCAATGATTCTGGTAGCACCTTTAGTATACCAATAAACATCAGTAATAATACTGGAGATTCTGGGGCTCCTCAAATGTTAGTGGATGGAAATGACATCTATGCGGTATGGATGGATGATACCCCTGGTAACTTTGACATTTTATTTTCAAAGAGCACTGATGGAGGGACTACGTTTGCAAAACCAGTTAATGTAAGTGGAAACTTGCAAGATTCGGGATACCCACAATTTGTTGTTATGGGAAACAACGTTTATGTGACATGGACTAATGCTATAACAGACAAAAATTATGACGTTCTCTTTGCAAAAAGCAATGATGGCGGACAAACATTTGGCACGCCTATAAACGTCAGCAACAACCCTGGCGCATCTGGCTGGCCGCAAATATCTGTTGATAGCGGCAATGTATACATAAGTTGGGTTGACAACACTCTTGGTAACTATGGTATCTACATAGCTAAAAGTGCAGATGCCGGTAATAGTTTTGAATCTCCTGTAGGGGTAACCAACGGCACATATGGTTCGTGGTATAATGCGATGGCATCATCATCAAATACTGTATATCTTGCATGGCAGCAAGGAAACAATGGAAGCAATGACATCATGTTCTCAAAAAGCACTACATTTGTTCCCGAGTTTGGTTCTATGGTCCCCCTAGTACTTGTAGTTTCTATTTTATCCATAATTGCTATATCGCAGAGATCAGTTCTAAAAACCAAAATCTAATCTGACTTCTTGGCCTCAAGTAGTTCGATGAGCCCACACTTTGTGTTTTTCATATTTAGATCGACAAAAGCAATGTGCCTCTCATCGAAACCTTTCACAGGTTTTACCAGTATAGTTGCACCTTTCCTTGCCATGTAGTCTAATTCCTTTTGTATGTCGTCTACTTCAAAACATAGGTGATGAATCCCTCCACCACTTGAGACAAATTCCGTTATGGGCGAGTCATGTGATGCAGGTTCTATCAACTCCAAAAACGGCTCGCCAATTTTCAACAGGCAAACATTTACCTTTTGGCTTCCAACCGGCGTAGGCAAACTAGTGCTCTGAAAATGCATGTATTTTTCTAGTTCGCCTATGGAATCTTGTATGTTGGGTACCACAACCCCGATATGATGTAATTTCATGATCTACTCAAGTGTTGGCAATAAAATAAGATAGCGGCATAGGTATAATCTATATTGTATGAAAATACATTATTTTTTCGAAATACTAAATTTTGAGAACAGTTGATCCCATGTATGGTTCAGGAACAATATAGGAAAGGAAAAAAGTACTATTTCTGTGAGAAATGTGGATTCGGATATCAGGCGCCTCATACTGCTCATGAATGCGAAGACTATTGCAGCAAAAATAACAAATGCTCAAGCGAGATAACACGTAATGCGCTGTTTCGATAGTAAGACACGCTGTTTACTTTTATATTGATATTAAAATCAACAAAAGACATGTTAGAGAAGCTAGTCCGAGACTCTAAAGCACTTGAAAAAGCTATTTCTGGAGAGGAACTTTCGTATGATGACGGCCTTGAGCTAATGTCGTACGATAATCTTTACATGTTAGGTGCCGCAGCAGATTTGATAAGGCAGAAACAGTCCGGAAACACCGTAACCTTTACCGCATCTTATTATCTAAATTACACAAATGTTTGCGCCGCAAGTTGTCAGATGTGTGCATTTTATAGAAAGGGAAATGAAAGTGATGCTTACACACTAACTCCACAGGATATCGAATCTAGAGTGGGCAAGGCAAAAGAGATGGGGGCAACTGAGGTGCATATAGTTGGGGGCTTTCATCCTGATCTACCTTTAGAGTACTATGAAGAAATGTTCAGGATAATAAAAAGAAGCCATCCTGAAATGAACATAAAAGCTCTGACTGCGGCAGAGATATTCTTTTTATCAAAATTGACAAAAAATTCAGTAAAAGAGGTGCTCACAAGGCTCAAGGCCTCTGGGCTTGATACAATGCCAGGCGGTGGTGCAGAGTTGTTTCATCCAGAAATACGAAATAAGATAGTTAGGGGCAAGTGCTCAGGGCAAGAATGGCTTGATACCATTGAACAGGCCCATAATCTGGGCATCAGGAGTAATGCAACCATGCTTTTTGGTCACATCGAGAAACCAGAACACATCGTTGATCATTTGGTAAAATTAAGAGATGTACAGAAAAGAACCAAAGGCTTTATCACTTTGATCCCTCTCAAATTTAGTCTAGAAAATACAGAACTTGAAAAAGCAGGCCTAGTAAAGTCAGAAAGCCCATCAACATATGATCTTAGAGTCATCGCCGTTTCAAGACTGATGTTGGCGCAACAACTTGATAACATCTCTGTTTACTGGGTAGCATTAGGAAAGAAACTGGCGCAGGTGGCCCTCACGTATGGTGGAAACGATCTGGTTGGCACCGCTTTCTCAGAAGAGATTTACCGCGCAGCTGGTAGGGGGACAAACTCTTCGATACAGGAACTTGCAAACATGATAAAAGAAATTGGAAGAGAGGCTGCACAAAGAGACACATTTTTTAATACTTTAAAAAAGTTCTAGATTTCAGCAGGCTTTTGTGTAATAGGTTTTCCGACTCCACCTTTCTTTCTGCGCCTTAGGCCAACGCTAATCAAGGCTATGAAGAATCCTAGTCCTGCCACCATCTGAGCGATGTTTGACAGGCCAATGTTTACTGCTTGGGCTTGATAGAACGCGCTTGTCTCATCGGCTGTCATATTAGGTGTACTAGTGGGTATGACGCTATTGAAGTAGAGCCATGATAATCCGCCTGATGCTAACATTGCAACACCGAGAAGAAAGACACGCTTGTCCACATACCGTATTGACATGTCTCCTAATTAACCATTGATTGTCAATTTTGGTTTTTTGTCTTATGCAAATCTTAGATCAAATTCTGGAATGAATCCCTTTTCTATTCCCATCTGAAACAGGCTTCGCGTGGCATGTTCGCCAAGTATGCCCATCTCAATAGTGATGTCATTTACATACATGCGCACAAATCTCTCAATGAGATCTCTTGGCTGTCCCCTGCTGTACTGCATTGCATAATCGAGCGCGTCGCCAATACGGGCCATCCCGTAAACAATTGATTCTTTGAAAAATGCGTCAAATTGTTTTATTGTATCAGGACCAAAACGATTACTCATTACGTTCACACCTAGTGGAACAGGAAGACCCCCAGTGTTATTACGCCACCACTCACCCACATCCGTTATCTTTACGAATTTGTTTTGCTCGTACGTTATCTGGGTTTCATGTATGACAAGTCCTGCATCTACATCGCCTCGTGAAACGGCATCTGGTATGTCGCTAAATTTCATCTCAACGTAATCGAATTTACCAATCATTAACTGCAGCAAAAGAAATGCCGAAGTCATCTTTCCAGGGATTGCTATCTTGGAACGACGTAACTGGTCAGGAGAGAGATCTTGTTTTGAAATTACTATCGGACCATAACCCTTCCCAAAACTGCCGCCGCTTCTTAGTATGGTATAATCTTTAATGTATGCACAAGCATGTGCAGAAACTGCTGTGACATCAAGCTCGTGGTTTAGGGCGCGCTTGTTTAGAGCCTCAATATCCTCGACAACATGATTGACCTTAAAGTGGGGGGATGTAACCTTGCCAGTCAACATTGCATAAAACATGAATGCGTCATCAGAATCTGGCGTGTGGCCGACTGTTATCTCCATAAGTAGGATTTTTACCCCTATTATAAATATCCAAGTTATGTCAACTGTTGATGCACTTGAAAAAGAAATCAATATGCAGCTTGATTTTCTTGAGAAATTTGTACCACAAAAAATACTGCCTGTCAGCAAACAGAAAAAAGCAATCTTTTGTGGGACTGGCGACTCTTTTGCATCAGCACAACTGGCAGAAGTTTTCTCACAGTTTCAAGCCAAAGCCCATGATCCGCTGGACCTAATCGGGAATCGCAAGATGTTGCAGGGCCATGACCTTTACTTGGTATCAATCTCTGGCAACACTGTATCAAATATAAGACTTGGAAAAATTGCCAAAAGAACGGTTACTATTACGGCAGATGGTGGCAGCAAACTTGCAAGAGCATGTAAAAAGACGATTTTGTTAAAGTTTGACTCTACTGGTATCCAGACCTCAGGCAGCATAAGTTTTCTAGCAAGCGCACTTGCATGCATGTCGCTTGTATCTAGGTATAAAATAAGAAACATATCTGGTATATATCGCGCAGCCAAGAGCGCTGCAAAGAAGATATCTCTTGGAGGCAAGATCTATTTGTTGGGCAACCTTCATACCATGCCAATTGCCATGTTTTGTGCAGCCAAGTTGTACGAGACAGTTGGTGCAGACGCTCACTATGAAAGAATAGAACAGTTTTCACACATGGAATTATTTTCAGCAAGAAAAGGAGATACTGTCATCTTATTTGATGTAAAAAATCCGTACAACGAAAAACTTTTGAAGACTCTAAAAAATTATGGATTGGTAACAAAACGACCTGATCCTAAAACCAGAAATCTTCAGGAGCAGATTTTGTTTTTTATATTTGTTTCAGAATTGATTGCACTATATGCTGCAAAGAAGAAAAACAAGAAAGATTGTTTCTTTATTGAAGAAAAAAGATTGCGAAATGCCAGTTCTTCCATGATCTATTGATTTATTGTATAATTCTTGTAAACGTTTAATAGCGGCTAGAAAAGGATTTAGCTAAAACATGAAATTTAAGGCAACTGAGCAGATTCTCAAAATTATTGGAGACAAGAAACACATCAGAAACTTTGGTGTGATAGCTCACGTAGATCACGGCAAAACTACCATGAGTGATAGTCTTCTTGCATCAAGCGGTATCATCAGTCCATCTGTGGCAGGACAGGCACTTGCGCTTGACTCGATGAAGTTGGAGCAAGACAGGCAGATGACTATCGTACAGGCAAATGTTACTTTACTCTATGAAAAAGATGATCAAGAATATGTCATTAACATGATTGATACTCCCGGCCACATTGACTTTACTGGTCGTGTGACTCGAAGTCTTAGGGCAATTGATGGTGCAGTTGTAGTATCTGATTCAGTAGAAGGCATCATGACACAGACTGAGACTGTGACACGACAAGCACTCGAAGAAAGAGTAAGACCTGTTCTCTATATCAACAAGATTGACCGTCTCATAAAGGAGTTGAGACTGGCTCCTGACAAGATGCAAGAATGGCTAAGTGAAATTATCACCAACTTTAACAGATTAATCGATATTTACGCAGAACCTGAATACAAGGACAAGTGGAAGGTAAGCATTCAGGACGGTAGCGTCTCATTTGGTTCTGCCAAGGACAAGTGGGGGTTTAACGCTGATGTGATGAAGAAAAAAGGAATATCGTTCAAAGACATCTTTGCTGCTTATTCTGAGGGCGGAAATGTCAAGGATCTTGCAGAAAAGGCACCGCTATATGATGCCGTTCTTGGAATGGTAGTAAAACATCATCCAAATCCTGCTGATGCACAAAAATACAGAATCCCTAAAATCTGGAAAGGTGACCTTGAATCTGACATTGGAAAGGCACTGCTCAACTGCGATGATAATGGCCCTGCCATAATGATGATTGTAAACATGACTGTTGACCCGGCTGCTGGCCCTGTGGCAATAGGGAGATTATTTTCTGGAAAGATAAAAGACGGTGACCGAATTCATATCATTGATACAAAACGAGAAGGAAGAATCCAGTCTGTCAACTTTTTCATGGGTAACCAGAGAGAGATGGTGGGGGAGCTTGCAGCAGGAAACATTCCAGCGCTTTTGGGATTGGAGCATGCAAGAGCGGGTCAGACAATATCTACAGTAGCAGGTGTTCATACATTTGAGGGAATCCAGTATGTGTCAGAACCAGTTGTACAAATTGCAGTAGAGCCAAAACATCCAAAAGACTTGCCAAAACTTGTCGAGGCGTTGAACAGAATTACAATTGAAGACCCCAACTTGGTGGTAAAGATAAACGAGGAAAGCGGGGAGACTGTGATTGCGGGTATGGGTGTGCTTCACCTTGAGATTGCAACGGCACTGATTGCAGATGCCAAAGTGGATATAGTTACTTCACAACCTTTGATAAACTACAGGGAGACAATTCGTGGTTCTGCAGGGCCCATCATGGCAAAATCGCCTAACCGACACAACAAGATATTCATGAAAGTAGAGCCGCTCGACGAGAAGGTAGCTGAGATGATACGAAACGGTACATTAAATGAATACAAAGACAAGAAAGAGGTCGCAGAAATTCTAAAAGCGGTAGGATGGGACAAGGACGACGCAAAGCGTGTAATGCGATTTGATGTCCGAGGAAATGTTATGGTTGACGGCACAAAAGGTGTCCAGTTTGTCCAGGAGTCAACCGATTCGATACTTTCAGGATTTGATGATACCATGAAGGAAGGTCCTCTTACACGAGAACAGGTGAGGGGATGCAAGTTTACCTTTAATCATTTTGTACCTCACGAGGACCCAGCACACAGAGGCCTGTCACAACTAGGACCTGCATCAAGGCGCGCATGCATGGGTGCAATGTTGCTTGCACAACCCGTACTGTTGGAACCAACACTTGGAATTGAGGTCAGGATTCCGCAGGAACTCATTGGCAACGTTGCAGGTGTCATATCAGGAAAGAGGGGCAAGGTTCTAAACATGGAGCAAAAAGGCGTTGTAAATATTATAACTGGCGAGATTCCTGCATCTGAAACATTTGACTTGTCTGAGGTAATGCGTGGGCAGACTGCAGGAAAGGCAATGTGGAACACGCACTTTAAGGCATGGACACCGGTTCCAAACTCTATCCTGTCAACCATCGTGGCTGATCTTAGAAAGAGGAAGGGCCTAAGTCCGGAACCTCCGACAGCAGACGAGTTTGTAGACAAAGAGTAAAAAGAGTAAGCCCCTCCCCTAGGCACGAAAATTGAAGCTACTAGATAATAACGGAAGTTATGATTTGTTGGAAATTACTTGGTTTTTCTGATCAACATAGTAGAAATTAATGTTGAAATGAAAATTACTATCCCGCCAATACCTCCATAAAACCAACTAGAAAATATTAATTCTCCAGTATCTTCTTTCAGCACTTGAGACTCTGGCATAACAGATAGTGCTGCCTGAATCCATTCAAATTCAAGTGAATAGAATAAGATCCCAATGGCTAATAATACAGCTCCTATAGTAACTGCCGTCGTGTGAAATATGTGAATCACCGCGATTCTTTTCTCATTGACCAATGGTTTGTTCTGGATTTGCTATTTCTTAAAGTAATTTAATGAATATGTATGATTTGTAGAGAATTTAAAATGTAAAATTCACAAATTATCCTGCAATACATTCATGAGATCACGGAGCTTATCACGTGCCCTTTCACCTTGAGCCATCAGAATATCATAGTTTACGCCTGATAGTACAAGGTTTCTAAATTCTGGTAGATTTTTATTTATCAGTTCAAAAAATTGTGGTCTTTCCTTCTTAATTTCTTCAAGATATTCAAGTTGGTGAAGATTTTTTTTTCATTGCGTATTCTTTCATTTTTTGATAAAGAATATGGCCGCTGTTGACTGCTGGATTTATTAGTATAGTGAAAAAAGGATCCAGAAAATTACGCATTGAATACCCTCCCGCATTTCCTATTTCTATATAACCTCGATCATTTAGAATGTTTGAATCTTTTAAATCGCTACATAGATTTCCAAAGATCTTAGTCCTCTCGTCAGAAAATCTTTGGTTGATTGTACTGAACATATTGTCCCATTTTGCTCCCTCATCAACAAACATGTCAAACTTTTTCCTGATTTTCTTATCCATCTTGATATATTCCGAGGAAGTAATTTGCAATTTTGTTTGAATTGCATAAACTTGGTCATCAGTAAATTGAAAATTGGCTTCTCTAGACGTAATCCAATCATAAAGTCTGGTGTATGTGTTTTGTTTCATCAATTCTTTATCTTTGAGCCTACTTGTGTATCGTGCAATAATTATACCAACAGCGCCAGATATACCTCCTCCGATAATTGCACCAATCAATGCATCATCCATTCTATATCTCATCTTTTTTTAAATGATTTAACGATATAGGCATAGACTCATTCATAACTTTAGAATCAATACTTTCAATCCTTCCTAACCATAATCTCTTTCTATCGGCATTAAGATTAAACTGCTTCACAACTTCCTTGATCTTCCCTATCTCAGATAACTGATTCTGAATTATTGAAGTTCTAAGTCTAGAATTTCTCAATACCTTGATTTTATAAAATAATTTTCCATTCTTCTCAAAGGTCTCCAAATGCTCAATATCCTTGCCTGATAGTTTCCCAAATCCTCTCTGTTTCCACTTGCCATTAAACAGATTAATCCCATTTTGTAAAACAAAGACATCATTTGCAGAATTATCCCGTCTGAGCTCCTGCGAAATGTCATCGGTGTAGCTATTTGGAATACTATTCTAATTTCCTTATTTTCTTATTATTTCCCATTCATGCTTGCAATCTTCGCATAAAAAATAATAATGCATTCCGTCGCTCTTCTCAATTGGGTTCATGTATTCGCAGGTATTCTTGGACGAACATTCCAAGCACGGTTCCTCGCCCATTTCTTTTACCATGTATTCTGTGATGACTTAAGACTTGTCATTGACTGGTTTTAATTCAGAAAACCAACGCCTATTCTTGCAAGAAGAGCATTTTCTTCTCATAGCCTACAAACCTGCCTGATGCAAAAATTATGCTATAATTTAGTCTGAAATGAAAAAAATGGTAGATTTTAGATCTATGGTGCGTTATAGCTGCCACTCAAGTATTGTCCGTTACTCATGTCTGATGCAGTTACATTTGTGGTACTATGCGAACATCCTGTCTGGAATGAATAACAATTCGTTGAATTGTTAACATGCGAGGCATCGCTTACTCCGGCATAAGTCCCGGGTGTCTCCCATCCAGATCCAGCCAACATCGCTACTGCTATTGCGACCGCACCGGCGGTAAAACCGGCTATTATTATCCCAATCGTCTTTGTGGACATACCTGATATGAAACAGAAGTTGATTTAAATATTTACTTTCTAGTCATGCCTTTGCATCACGTCGTCCCGCCCTTTTATAGCGACAAAAAAATAGTAAACCTCACTTTTATGCGCAAAAACTAAATGCTGTCAGGATAATTTCTCAAATCAGATACGGAGGGAATCTTTAAGATCAGTGCGAAAGTTATGATTGTATGCAACGCGGCACAATAATTATGATCGCAGGACTTTTAGTGCAAATCATAAACTGGATATTTTCTGCCACTTCATCTCAGTTGTCTGGTTTTAGTTCCGACGGTATTAATTCGATCAAGGGCGTACTTGGATATGTAACTATTATTGGCTGGCTAGTTTTCTTTGCTGGCTTTGGAATAAGGCAATTAGACAAAAAGAAATCGACATTGACTGATCCTAAAAGAAAAAAGAGATCATCCTAACATGAAATCTCTCTAGGTTGCAGGATTGTAAGACTCAAAAAATAACAAAACAATTCTTTCAAGCACTGTCTTGTAATGATAATTCATTTGCCGAGTTCTTTCATTTTGGCCTCTAAAACGATTAGCCTTCTTTGGACTACATCGATGCCACGCTTTAGAACATCAATCTCATCTCTATCGTGCTTTTCCATCTCATTTATGTTATCGATCGAGACTTGAACCTCGGTTGGTAGCCCGCTGCCTATCTTATCTATTCTATTTGCAAGGCGTCTGTTGTCCTCCTCAGTCTTTGTTATCCTATTGCTAGTCTCATCTATCTTTGCCTTTACTGTATTCATCTCTGCATGAATTGCCTCTAACTCTTCTTCTATTCTGTTTAATGAGGGTGCAATAATTTTTTCAAGCCCTGATACTTTTTGGCCCATGATTCCACTATATGTGATATCTAGTTAAATGATACGCTTAGGTACTTTAGGTATGAAAATATGTAATTGTAATAAAACTTTAAGATTTGTTACGGGAGTTGAATCAATAATTGCATGGCAATCATAGAAAAAGCAACAGTTTCTGATGAAGAAGAAATACTTTTGCTTCAAAAATTAGCATACAAAAGTGAGGGAGATCTTTACGATGATCTCAGCATACCTCCATTGACTCAGACTCTACAAAGTATGCAAGACGAATTTGGGCGCCAGGTATTTCTTAAAGCCACGGTTGATGAAAAAATAATAGGCTCTGTTAGAGCATTTGCACAGGAAGAGACTTGTTATATAGGGAGGCTCATGGTCCATCCTGACTTTCAACATCATGGCATTGGAAAAAAACTGATGAATGAGATCGAGAGTTTGTTCAAGTCATGTAAAAGGTTTGAACTATTCACTGGAAATAAAAGTGAGAAAAATATAAACCTCTATCAAAAGATTGGGTATAAAATATTTAAGACTGAAGAAATCACTGATAAAATAACTCTAGTTTATTTAGAAAAACCAGTGTAAACGCATAATCAACAAATTGATAGCACTCAGAACCTGTGCCCACCAAGAATAATTCAATAAAATTCATGATAAACAAGTAATTTTTCTATCATAGGGGCAAGTTCTTAGAATCCATCAAGAAATGTTTTTGTAATCCTAGTGCAAGTTAATTCTGGTCACGTTGTATCTTGTTTGTCTATGTGTTCATGCCGGCCAGACTGTAGCCATCTCTGTTCTAGGATAAAATGTGATGGTCGAAACCACATCATGATGACGCCAATAACACACAGTTTTACAGGCATCGACAGCGACACCTTCATTGAATAATGACATGTCTAAGTGTTATTGGTCGTTATATTTTTAGAATTTTTATGGAAAAAATGAGATGACCATTTCAGGTCACTTTTTTTTATCTTTTTTTCTTTGCAGATTTTGATTTCGATTTTGCTTTTGATTTGGCTTTTGCCATATCATTTGAGAACTTATGTCGCTATTAAGCATGTTGAATTGTACACATTATGAAATACGAGAGTTCTTATTGATATGTCATGCAATGCAGATGACAAATTGCATGGTTTTACATAATTATAATGCTGGTGGATGTATGCGATGTGGAAAGGATTTACTCGTAACAGACAGTTCGACTGGAGAAAAATTTTGTAGTGGTTGCGGCTTTGTTATACCTGATCGTATCGTAGACTTGGGTTCTGAGACGCGCGCATTTACAAAGGAAGAATATGACGATAGAGCAAGAACAGGACTGCCTACATCGCTTGCAGTGCATGACATGGGGCTTGCCACTATGATAGGGCATGGTAGAACAGATGCAATGGGAAAACCGCTTTCTTCCTCAATGAAACATACTATGGATCGTCTCAGGACATGGGATAATAGAAGTAAGGCTAGTGAATCAGCCGACAAGAACTTGAGACAAGCTTTCAGTGAACTCAACAGACTTAGGGACAAGCTTGCCCTCTCTGACGCAGTAATTGAAAAGACTGCATACATTTACAGAAAGGGGCTGGAAAGGGGACTCACAAAGGGTAGGTCAATCTCTGGTCTTATTGCGGCTGCATTATACATGGCATGTAGAGAATCTAGCACTCCGAGGACATTAAACGAGATTGCACGCCAAATCAATATAAAAAGAAAGGACATATCACGATCTTACAGGTTGTTACTAGAAGAGCTTGACATGACAATGCCGGTACTTGATCCAATAAAATGCATGTCAAGGATTGCAAGTCAAGCAGGATTAAGCGAGAAGGTAAAGCGAAGAGCACTTGAGATTTTGAAGGAAGCAAACGACATGGAACTTTCAGCAGGAAAAGACCCTATGGGACTTGCTGCTGCTGCACTGTATCTATCGTGTACCGTAAATGGAGACAGTACAACTCAAAAAGTAATTGCTATGGCTGCGGGCGTGACCGAGGTCACAATACGAAACAGGTACAAGGGACTCAAAGAATCATTGAACTTATTTGTACAAGAGCATTGAAAAACACTTGTTTGCGATATTAATTCATAGTAAGATTGTTTTATCTTAATTCAATAAATCATGAAATTATTTTCTAATGTGTGATTGTTAGTATAGTTATGGCATATGTATTGTGCCTAGATTCCATGCCTTGTAGATCTTTTATCTTGTTTGATTTTTTTCATTCTGTCAAAGACAGTTACAAACCCTCCTATGACAAGAACAATTATTCCCCACTGGCTGATTGTGGATAGTTGACTGCTCCACGATAACATGTGATATTGTGCATCCATCATCATAGACGAATGGGCCTGATTGATTGTAGGTATGTTGTTTACTATCCATTGTGAAAGAAAACGACCAATAACAAACATTCCTGTGCCGGTTATCAAGATACCGTATCCGCGTTTCATGGTACCACAATACGAATCTTGGTTCGCATCTCAAAGAATGCATTCATGCACAGAGCGAGTGTTGACCAACAATTCAAGGTTTCCGTCTCCTGATTGTCCAGTCAGTGCAAAGCTACGTATCTGACAATGTCCGACAACAATTAACCCTTGTACAAGCACGCATGTCTGCAGCATATCTTCTTTATTCTGGTGGCATTGCAGATGGAAATAATGCAATAGAATATACAAATGAAACAAACTCGACAGAAAACAATTCCGTATTGTCAGGCCCTTGAGATGTTTGTTTTTTTAGGTCTAGTCTATCTTTATATTGCATCTATTGGCAAATTCCATAATCTCTGATTGATCAAAAAAGCCAACTATGTATGGAATGAATCTCTTCTTTATTATTTCAGGATTTGATTCGCCAAGAATTATCCTGTCCTTGTAATCTATTTGATTCATCTCTCTCTTGTATGTTTTGCAAAGATCGTGTAGCTGACTTAGCGTAAATTTGTCAAGGAGAGATTTGTTGACCTCATGCTTGTTCATAAACAAATCTGGGCTTGCTTATTTATGATGTTTATTGATGGTTATATGTTTAGATGTATAACTTCTAGTCTTCCTCTTCGGTTATTTCATAATGATCTGGATACAAAACAAATGATTTTCTATAAAGCCACTGTCTTTTATTATATAATATAAAACCCATCAAATAATATTACGTCATCAAGTGTTTTGGGCATTTCGCTAGTTTGAGAGAAAAAAGGAGTAAAACCAGATTTGTCATTACTGTATCAATCCCATGTAACTGTATCTGGGTAAAATGTAGGCGTTCCTTGCTTGCGTGGGTAAGGATCGTTCAGGTCATGGCGGTTAGCCTGAGTTCCTGCTCACAAACAAGGAATGTTCGCCATACCTTGGAACTTTTTTTTGCTTATTAGTGATAGGAAGAACTTATGAACAATATTTTTATTCTATAAAATGGAAAAATTTGAGAAAAATTAGATTGGGACAACAAAAAAGATGATTAGGTTAGATCTAAAACTCGATCTTTTCCTTTTCAGTCAACAAAAATTTTTTTGATTTTCTTGTTCCTTTGAGATCAAACCAGCTTATCTTCAAAGTCACCCTTTTTCCCTTTACTTCGTCAATTACTATCTTGTCAGCCATTTTGACAAGTTCACTTATTGTTTGATTTGCCATTCCATTCTGCTGAAATATTTTTCAATTTATTTCTTGGGAATAATTTTTTGATACTTTGAATTAAATAAAGTTCAACGAAGTTGCATGTTGTGATCTCCAAATGATCGTTTGGATTGTTGATAAATATGTCATAAAGATAGAGTTTTTACATTTATGCATGATAAAACTAATAATGTTATACTATGAAAGCCTAATTTGTAGAGGTTTTTGTATATTGGAATTGATGAGATGTTCTTCTTGAAAGGTGATACGAGTTGAATCTCTCCAAATGTTATGAAATTTTGGGCGTGACGCCAGACTCATCACTAAAAGAGATAAAAAGTGCATATCGAAAATTGGCCCTCAAGCATCACCCTGATAAAAATTCGTCAGAAAAAGACGACAAGCAATTCAAACTAATCATAGATGCATACAAAATCTTGCTAAATCATCACAAAGTTATGGTAATGTCCAACAAAAAATTTGCTGACTTTTATCCGGAAGATGCTGTTTCATGGTACGTCCAAGCTGAAGCGTTTTTTGCCAAACGCAAGTATGATGAGGCAATTGCATGCTATGACAAGGCGACCAGTCAGTTACCACGATATGCAAATGCGTGGCTCAAGAAGGGAGACTGTTTTTCTAATTTGAAAAGATATGAGGAGGCACTAGTATGCTATGACAAAGTATTGGAAATTGATTCAAAATCATCTGGTGCGTGGAACCTAAAGGGCGTATGCCTCTCTGACTTGGGGCGATATGATGAAGCGTTGGAGTCCTTTGGCAAGGCAATAATGCTCAATCCAGAACATGCAGCAGTATGGAATCTTAACGGTGTCTGTCTCTACAATCTGAAAATATATGATAAAGCATTGGAATCATTTGATAAAGCAACAAGTCTTGATCCGGGTTTTGCAAATGCTTGGTATAACAAGGGAAGCCTATTGCTCAAACTAGGAAGGAAAAATGAGGGTGACAAGTGCATCAAGCAGGCAAAAAAGTTGCGATAACCAGACCTCTTATTATGGATAATTCTGTAGTAATACCAATGGCCAAAGGAATGAACTACAAGAAATTTCGAGAATCACATGTAGAATATTATGTATCCTCGGAAGGAAGAATGAATCGTACCGAAGTAATTAAAAAACTAGAGTCATTTCTTAAACAACAATTAGGGGAGGGTCAGGATTTTTTTGACAAGTACGAGATACGTGAAGAGCGATGAAACTAGCGCTTAGTTGATAGTTTGTCATGAATTTGAGCCAAGATTAATTCAGCCTTGTCCTTGTCTTCAAAGGACTCTTCTTTTTCGTCCATGATGGCATCGATCTCATAACTCTTGTCAACTAATACATTTGCTACGTGGTCATCTAATGTTCCATTACCCATCAAATAGTATGCAAATACCGTATTTTTCTGGCCTATCCGGTGCAGCCTATCTTCAGCTTGTCTGTGAATGGCAGGACTCCAATCAAGCTCTGCAAATATTACATATCTTGCCCTGCTGAGATTAATTCCAACATTGCCAGCCCTGAGTCCTGCAATCATTAGCTTTGTTTCACCCTTTTGGAATCTATCGATGTTATCTTGTCTGTCTTTGTCTGTCTGGCCTCCTATGATGGAAGACGGGGAATATTCATGAAGACTCTTGTGCAACAATCCGTGAATTGCCTTGTGATGACAAAACACCACGACACTTTCCTCAATCTCCATAATATTTCTGACAAACTCTATGACGTGGGGTACTTTTGCAGCTCCTGCCGCCTGCCTCTCGCTCTGTATGGCTCTTTTATATGATGCAAACTTGTCAAAGGCTGAGGTCGCAGTCTTCTGTTCTTCTTCTAAGCGCTTCCATATTTTGTCAAGTTCAGCATGATAATAGTTGATGTCTGACTCGATAAGTTCTTTGTATCTTACTTTTTCTTTCAACTCTTTTAGTACATCTGACTTTTTGCGTCTTAGCATTACATGTTTTCTTAGCTCTTCGCCCAGGCTAACTCGTTTATTTTCAAGGACTATTGCCTTGCCCTTCTCGTTTACATAACAGAAATACTCACAAAATTCATCAAAACTTCCAAGTAGTCCTGGTTTGAGTATATCCACTATGGGCCAAATCTCAGATCCTCTGTTATAGATTGGAGTGCCAGACAATCCAATTCTGTACTTTACAGACTCGAGTGCGGCAAGTTTCTTTACTGCGGAGTACTTCTTGGTTGATTTTGAACGAAGGTGTTGTACCTCATCACATACCAGTGTCTTTATGTTTAGTTTTGAAAGATCATCTAACCTTTTGTATAGCAGATCATAATTTATGATATAAATATCATGCTTGTCTATTTCCTGAGATTTGCCAGTTCGGATTAAAACTGATGTCGGATACTCGCCTTCAACTATTCTTCCATTTCTACTTCTTCTTTTGAGAAATTTTTGAATCTCTCTTTGCCAATTGCTCAGGGTTACAAGAGGCGCAACAATTAGAGCTGGAAACGTCTGTCTTTCCGTTGCAAGGTATGCTAGGGTCTGAACTGTATTGTGGGTAATGATGCCATTAGCAATATAATTATGTGTCTCAGGCACTGATAAATCGTATACATATCCACAAAATTGTTTTCTTTCTATGGATTTGATCAAACACCAATTAATCGATTTCATTGATATCGCTTGCAATTGTTCAGAAAGTTCATGAAATGTCTCTAGTTTGTCTGAAACACAAAGTGCTAGTTGTTTGCTCGTACCTTGTGTATGCTTGTATGGTGTGTACTGATTTAGAGAACGTAATGATATTCTAGCCTCTGCACTCTGCCAAGCAACTAATTCAGCCACATCTTGTGATAATGATTTTTTTTCTATATGCATGGTCTTTGAAGGAATTGCTACCTTGTCATCCATGTTTAATTTTCCAGCCATCTTCCAACCATTGGGCGTGAGAAACATGTGGCGCTTGGTGCATTCTATTGATAGTCCATCAGAAAGAGTGATCCTTGTAATTTGTTCGTCAATTTTCTGCCTAAAAACTCTGTTTACTTGTTTGACAACTAACTGTTTTCCATTAAACGTTTGTATGTTGATAGGAGTTTTTAATTTGCCCCACTCTTCATCATTGTTTTTTTCAGTTATTGTAGATTGTTCCCAAATATCTTTTATTGTAACATGCCCATTCGTGGTACTAATTAGAGAATCAGACTTTAGGCACTTGCCCAATCCCATCTCGTCTGCCAAAAGAGCATTGCCGGAAGATTTTAGCAGAAAATCCAACCCCTCTCTTTGAAAATTAAGCAGAGTTCCTCTGAACTGTTCCCCGGGATTTGCTTTTCGCAACTTTTCTATTCTAGTCCATTTTATTTTTGATACTTTCATATGCCTTGTCTTTCTCTGCCAAATGTTTCTAGATTTTATCTCAAGGGGATAAGTTTCCATTATCCATTTGATTTTCTGAACATTGTGTTCTGTGTCGGGTACTATTGCTTCCTCCGGGCCGTCGCCATACCAAGCTTGGGGGATAACTCGGGCAACCATGCTAACAGCTCTAGAGCCAGTCAGCTTCCAAGTCCAGTTTTTTGAGTATGTATCCAAGACATACTCCAATGTTCCAAATTCTTTCATAGCAGTAATTCTCCGAGAGTTGGTGAATTCGATTTATGAACCTTTGATTTTCTATACAAAATAGAGATATTCTAGATTTATAGTTGATTTAAATCAATTTTGATAGAAATGATCTATTTTAGCATAATAACTAACAAAGAAGTCAAAGATTTGATAAAAATGTCCATCATGAAAAAGCCACTGATAATACGCGTATGTTATCTACGATGTTACTCTTTGGAACCGGCGTTTTTCTGTGTGATCTTTATTTTTTCACTGCCACTATCATATCTTAAAAGTAATGAATAGCGCCCCCATTCTATAATCCAAGAAAAGGTCTGTTCTGCATCAACATCAGGCATGTTTTCTTTAAGAAATGCCATGAGATCATCTTTTGTTACTTTGCCATCATGATCGTTTTTAATAAAATCTGTAATACCCTTGAATTCTCCAAGACTTGACAATATTTTGTTGAGCATTCTCTTTCTTCCGCCGGCGTTTTTTGAGAGTAATATTTTTCCATCTTCTGTTAAAATAAGATCACCTGTATCTACCTGAAGCAGACGCAAAAGCTTTGCAGCGTCAACTGCGGGAAGTATGTCATCAAGCTCTAATCTAAGCTCGTCTGCAACTTTGGCCAAGTCTACCTTGCCCTCAAAGTCTTGTAAAACCTCCAAGAGTCCAATCACTCTTCCTACTTGAACACGAGGAATGGTCAACCTAACTTCTCCATAAAACAAATTCCATTTTTTTTGCTGCCAAATAAATCTTCATTATACTATGAATCCTGTTATCTCGTCTACAAGTTTGTATAGTTCTGGGCTTCGCGGATCTCTTGGTCTAGGTAGGTCGATGTTGATCTCTTTGGCTATGGTGCCTGGTCTAGACGTCAAAACAATAATCCTATCTGCCATGTAGACAGCTTCTTCTACATTGTGTGTTACCATGACTACTGCTTCCGGGGGTAATGTCGGGTCAGCCCATAGGTGCAATACCTCTTCTCTTAGATGTGTTGAAGTCAAAGGATCTAATGCTGAGAAAGGTTCATCCATTAAAAGAATTTCAGGCTCTGAAACCATTGCTCTTGCAAGTCCAACACGTTGTTTCATTCCTCCTGATAGTTCCCTTGGATAAGCTTCCTCGTATCCTTCAAGGCCAATTACTTTGACTACATCTAAGACTCTTTTCTTCTTTTCTTCTTTGGAAAATGGCTTTCCCTCTAGTCCAAGTTCAACGTTTCCAACAACATTCAACCATGGAAATAATGCAAACGTCTGAAAAACCATTGACATTGCCTCACAAACTCCACCCAGCTTCTTATCATGATAATATACCTCACCGTCCTCAGGTTTGGCAAGACCGATCATTATCCTCAGGAGTGTTGATTTTCCACATCCTGATGGTCCTACTATGCTGATAAATTCATGCTGTCGCACGGTGAAATTGATGTGCTCCAAAACAACTTGTGGTCTCTGAGTCATAGGACCGTATGTCTTGGTAACATTACGAAGCTCAATTAGTTTTGGTATCTCAACTTGTGTTGTCAATTAATCACATCAATCTAACTTATACCTTGTAAATGTTATTTTGTAAAGTCGTCTCCATACTAGTCTGTTCATTCCTACTACGACGCAGACCATTACAATAATAATCAAAGTAAGCAAAGTGACACTACCCAAGTCATAAGCAGATTTATTCATTAATGCCCCAATACCTTGCACGGACAAGGTCTGTTTGTTAAATGTAATGTATTCTGATAAGACCAATGCGTTCCATCCTCCACCCCATGCAGTTATGCTTCCAGTAATAAACGTGGGAAGGATTGCAGGAAGGATAAATTTTCGAAGCTTTTGTAGTCCTGTAATACGATATGTCTTTGCTGCCTCAACCAAGTCTGATGGAATTGACTTGACCCCACCTAGTACGTTAAAGAGCAGATACCATTGCATTCCAGTCATTGTAAGAATAATTGACGTGAGCTGCAGACCACCAGGCAAATTCATGGTTCCTAGTACTATGAGTGGAAAGAGCGCAGTTGCAGGAAGCGACGCAAGAATCTCCATTGTAAATATGGATGTGCCAAAGGATCTTGGTTTGCCTGCTAGCACTAGAGCTAGAGGAATAATCCATGCTATACTAAGTAGATAGGCTGCCAGTAGTCGAAGTATTGAAGCTCCTAGCGCTGCAGGGATCTGCTCTGCCACCGCAGCTATATCTGGTTTTTTCAAGTCATTTGATATGGAAGATGGAACCGAGACTAGTCCTACAAGAAAAGCTTCGCTTGTAATTCCAAATATGCTCAAGATGATAATTATCGCTGCAATCAATATTGGTTTGCGGTGTTTTTGAACAAATTTTGGTTCTTCTGTGGCATGTCTGACGGTTGCAATGATTGGCCTGAATCTGCTAGTGGTAATTGCCTGAGTTAGCCCTGCAGGTCTGACAGGTAACATGGACAAATGACTTCGTAACCATGTGATTCTTTGATCCTGCGCTCCTTTATGAGGATGGTTTTCATCGGAAGACACTGACTCGTACCTGAATCTATCGGCATAGTGTCTTAGGGGACGCCACAATATCAAATCGACGAAAAGAATTATCATGACAAGCACAGAAAGGCCCATGATCGTTCCTTGATAATCTCCTGTGTAAGTTGCTGTAGCTAGATAACTGCCAATACCATGCATGTTAAACTGCTGTGATCCGATTGAGATCATTTCTGCAGCTACCAGGAAATACCATCCTGTAGACCATGATAAAATTCCATTATAGATCAGCTTTGGAATTGCCGCTGGAATGTACAATATCTTGAATTTTTTCCACCCTTTCAATCCCAACGAACCTGATGCCTCTTCCAAATCTGCAGGTATGGATGATACTGATTCATACACTGCAAAAGCAAGATTCCAAGCTTGACTTGTAAAGATGAGAAATACTGCAGCCATCTCAACTCCAACCCAACTTTGATGAAATAAGGCAATAAAGAAGAATATGGCAGCAGGAAAGAATCCCAAAATTGGAACCGATTGTAAGATGTCTAAGACAGGCATCAGTATTTTTTCAGCTTTTTTATTACGTGCTGCTGCAACACCGAATGTTATGGCAAACATGTACGATATGACAAGGGCAATTGTCATTCTTAACAAAGAATATGAAGAATAGACAAGCACATGTGAAAAATCACTCAATGAAACATTTAGAAAAATTGTATCTAGTGCCATATTCATGCTAGGGCGGGATGAACGTGTTTATACGCATTTTGATTCGTTTCTCATGGGGGTACAAAAAGTGGCATGATCTAAAAGTTTTATGCAATGCTTCTAAAGGATTCCTTTTAGGACATAGTTGCAACATTATCTTCATAGAATTGTGTTCATTTACGTGTAAAACCATACTTTTTAACAAGAAAAACAGTTCAAATCAAATCGTACATCCAATATCTTAAAACCAAATGATAAAAATAGGAACTCTTTTGAGGTTACAATATGAAAGTGCTAGTTGATGCAATGTATGATGGAATAGATACAAAACTAAAGGAATTTGGATATGATGCACTAAGTGTAAAAAAATTGGTTGCAGAAGGCAAGAAACTTGCTAGTGATTATTCAATGATAAAATATGCTGCCGAAAATGGAATGGTAATGGTCACAGAAGACACCGAAGTTGGTAAGGCATGCAAAGAAAACAACATTCCATGTGTTTTACTAGACAATGAAACAATATTCAAAATAATACTTGAAGAACTAAGCCATTTTAAGAATCGTTGACTGGCTGTGTGGACTTTCTCTTCCTCCAATATGCAATAATGGCAACTATCACAACTATTACAACAATCGCGTCAAAATAATCTGAATACTTTCTAATGTTATTCCATTCCTCGCCTAATTTTATGCCAATGTATGTCAATGCGGTATTCCATATTATGGAGCCTATTAGGGTGAAAACTGCAAATTTCTTCAAGTTCATCTTGGCAACCCCTGCAGGTAGGGAAACGTATGTCCTTATAGCTGGCAATAGTCTACTGATAAAAGTTGATCTGTCACCATATTTTTTAAAGTAAGACTCTGCAAGTTCAAGATGAGATTTTTTGAGTAAGACATATTTGCCATATTTTAAGACAAAGCCTCTTCCAAGATACGACCCCACAAAGTACGCAATTAGTGCTCCTACAAGATTTCCAATGGAGCCTGCAATTATAACCAGTATTACATTGAACTTTCCTGTTGAGACAAGATAGCCTGAAAATGGCATGATTACCTCACTTGGTATGGGAATGAGTGCACTCTCGGCAACCATGAGGAAGAAAATTCCAATATATCCAGAATTTGATATGGTTTGAATAATAAAATTCGTCAAATTACCAAGGATTTCTGCCGTAACCAACTTCTTCTATGGTTGTTTGAATAGTGAATTATACCTATCGCGTACTTACCACATGCCACCAGTGGAAAATCCTTGTTCGTCAAATTTTCTCTGTGGTGCATGTTTATGGGCTTTTTTCATATGTCTGTCTAAACGTACTGGGTCATTGAATTCAAGGCCACACTCTTTACATTTTGTTTCATCTGGTTCTTTTTTTCGAAATAGGCCCATATGCCAAGATAGTTAAAATGACTAATAATTCTTTTTCTCTAGCTTAAATGGAACACGCGATATTTTTTGATCTTTGATGGCAAATTTCTTAAAACTTTTGATGGAAACATATGTTTTACCTGTAGGGCATCGATTGTGATAAAATGGCACCTGCGTAGAAATTACGCTACGCAGTGGGTACCAGACGAACTGGTATTATGATGATACTGTGCCATACTACAAAATAAGGGTTTGTTATCTGTTATGCGACACACTTTAAAAGAATGTAATCGATGGTCTTGTTTTCAGAAACCTCTTTCATTTTTAGCAAAGATCTGAAGAGGATCTTCTCAACATATGGCGAATATTGTTGTAATATCTTTGATTTTAGAGTTGACCTTTTTCTTATGTAATAGTCAGTAAGTGGTTCGTATACCTTTGAACCTATGAAATCTGTAGAAATTATATCAAAGCCCCCATCTGTAATGGTCTTTTTGATATTTTCAAGATCATAGTGTTCCGATGACCACGTAAAAGATAGTATGCCAAGCTTGAAAACCTCGAGAGATTTTGCTGATTTTGCAAGTGTCGGTATGGCTAGTACCAAGATACCATTTTCCCTCAACACTCTCTTACTTTCTGATATGAATTCTGAAAATGGCTTGAAATGCTGTGCAGACTCTAACGCAATTATTCTATCCATGGATTTGTTTGCAAACGGCAGTTTTGTAGCAGTAGAATTAACAAGGCCGATGTGGTCTGAACCCGAATGATATGGATTTGGTGTGGAACCATTTCCTTTAAGAATTCTTGAGGCAAAATTGAGTTGTTGTGGATTTACATTCAGACAATATATTTTTGCATGAGGAAATTCTGATTTCCAGATAATTGCAGGTTCAGAAAAGCCACTTCCTACATCTAGTATGTCATTTGCTGATTTTAATTCCGCCATCTCTGCAATAGTTTTACAAAGTGTGATCTGTGCCTGATAAGGATCAGATATCTTCTCATTCCAATACCCAAAGTTGAGCATGTTACTTCCAGTAGAGATCTGCATTAGGGATGAAAGGGCATCGTAAAGATTTATGACATCGTTTTCATTTCTACGAAACGTCCAAAGAAATACATCCACGGGATTGATGCTGACAAATTTCTGTTTGTTATTTGATGACACTTGACAAATTATGAATCTTATTTGGTTTAAAACTCTTCTATCAACAGGTGGAAAAAATTGAACTTTTTATCTGAGTATTGTACTCTGAGAACTATGGATACCTGTGATTCAAGGACCCGAGCTTACAAAAATGGTAAAACATTTAATCAATGCAGAGAAATAGCTAAATCTATCTCTTCTCAACTTGAAAAGAAGATAGAGCAAACAGGAATGGTCACATGGAAAGAAATTCTAGAGGTCTCTGGCAACGACGAGCTAGTCTACAAGCTTACTCTCAAATATTTGCGACAAGATGGCTATGATATTGGTGACTGGAAAATGCCACAGGTCACAAAATCTACTGCTTAGGCTCTAATGCGCAACTTCCGTTTTGAGTTTTTCTTATCTTTCTTGCCATGATGTATGGAGTGGCAATTAACACAGGGATTGAAGCAGCTATGAATATGGTTTGCAGTTGGGCTTCATAACTGGTCAAAAACAATGTCACACCCGTTGCACTAGCTCCAAGGCCAAAAAGCATCGTAAAGGCAGTGCCAGCACAGGTTGGACATCCTACAAAGAGTCCTGTTACAGCACCAAATGTACCAAACTTTCCTACTCCTCTTGCCACTGTAAATGTAGTTGCAGAGAGGGCAAAATTCAATCCAACTAGAAAGGATACTACGACAAGAAGAACCAAATTTAATGGCACAATTTGTAATCCTACATGTTCTGTGAAAAAGGCAAATATCATTGGCATGTATCCTGGTAAATCGCAACAAGGGGAGAGTTCAATGTGTGGCGGAGCTGGAAAACCATAGTCAGTTGCACTGATCTCTGGTTTGTATAAGATTATTCCAGATGTCAGACCAAAAAATATTCCATATCCTATGGCACTAATGATAAAGATCTGTTTTGCTCGCTTGTTGTTTATGGCATTAGAAATTATTGAAGTCGTTGATGAATCAGGAAGCTCTATCTTGGCCTTGTAAAATTTGTACAGGCCCCATCCTATTGCACCAAACGACATGAACAAAATGACATATGTTGCTACTGCTAAATTCTGCAGTGCTGGCATGGCTGCTGGAGTTATGGTGATCTCATCGTTTCTTGCATAGGCAAGAAACGACACTGCTATTGCTAAAAATCCAACAATAATCAACACTCTATGCGAGCGACGTATTGTGCTCTGTTTTTCCAACGAGTAAAAACGAGACACGGTGACATTAAATTCTATCTGTTTTTTTCAAAGTATTTATCTGCAATGATGCTCGCTAGAAAATAGCCGTGAAGATAGACGAGCCTCAAGATTCTGATTATGCCGAGACTAAGATCACTTATGTTGGTTTTATTGATCCATATGGAGTAGAAGGGCTGGTTATACTACGAGCTGATGATGGTAAAGAATTTCACATAAGAGCTTTTTCAGGCGAGGTTGCAAGACACATTACAAATTTTATTGAAGGAGAAAGAGGGGCAATACCTACCATATACAACATGATTGAGGAAATTGCTGAAGTCAACGAACTAGTTCTTGTTAGGATAAAGGTATATGAAAGCGGAAGTGTACTGCGTGCCAATCTTTACTTTACAGGAAAAAATGATCTTGTCATGCGAAACTACAGAGCTTCAGATGCCATAGCACTGGCATCGTTTTACAATATACCGATACTTGTCAGAAAAAATCTTTTAAAAGAAAAAATGGAAGCCTAGGTTACTATCTCTTCGAGTTTTCCTTCTTGCTGGGCTTTTCTTATCTCCATTGCTATTCTTCTGCCTACCCCAAAAGTTGTCCCATACTTGTACTTTGTATAGGGACTGGTAGTTGCAAGAATCGGATTGCCGGGAACTCTAAGAGATACATCGTATACTGATATCTCCAAGTCTTTTGTGATTACACTCTGAAGTGAAAATGGACCTATGATTCCTGGAGGGTATTCTTTTTTTACTGCTGAAACAAACCTGTCTCCTACCTCTATTACCTTTTCTAGCAATGATTCGCGTATGCTGGCAGGCGTGTGACCGACCTCTATATTTTGCAATTCTATGTTTGTCTCTAGTTGCTGCTTTGCTGGCAATGAAACAAAGTCGTGAACGTTTGTCTGTAGCCTTCTTTCAATTCCCAAAAAATCCACCTCGTCTGATATTGGTGTGTGAAAATAATTGAAATTAAAGTAGGTACCTACTATGAATTCTTCAATGCTTGCAACCTTTAGTGCATCCCTTGATATCAATCCCTGCCTGATCTTCTTTTCAGTCTTATCTTTGTAATCCGCATAAGATGTTGCTATGAAGAAAGCCCTTTCCAACTTACGTGTCTTTTCTTGAACCTTCACTATGACAGGTCTGTCTATGTCTTTTGGGTCTCTGAAGATTCTAGGTAGTCTTATCTTGGCTTTTTGTAGCAAATAGTATTGGTTTTTCTTATGTGCGCGTTCTTCTGCCTGAAAGAGTGCGCGATTTCCAAACAATGGTACCATAAACTTGTTTTCTACTGGCCCATACCCAAGATATGCAGTAAGAGCCCTATGGGGAACTACTATGGTATCTGATGACCTAAGTTTTGACTGAATCTTAGGCAAGAGCATGTCTTTGAATTTATTAACTATGATTATTTCGTCGGCAATTCGCGAAAATCTTTTGTACGGAACTTCCCTTCCTTTTTGGCACACTACTATCGTTCTAAAATCTTCATCTTTTGCACCATCCATTATTTCTAGGGCGGAATGGCTGCCAAGTGCACCTATGGAAAGATCCGAGTACTCTTTTACTATTTTTTGAATCTCTGATCTTTTTATCAATAGAATATCTCTTTTTGTATGGGTAAAAAAGCGTTCTTTACTTGAGTTCTTCTTTGTCTTTGAACTCTTTTAGTTCCTTGTCTGCCTCGATTCTTCCCTTCTCGTATTCCCCTTTTGCCTTGCCAAATGTTCTAGCTAACTCTGGGATCTTTTTTACTCCAAAAATAAGTATCGCGATAACTACAACGATAATTATTACATTCTCATATGCCATGAGTGCTCTTAATGCGGCAGATCAAGATTTAAGTGTTGCAATCTGGTTTGTGTGCCTCTCTGAGAGGAACATGCCTATAAGATATAGTCCTATCAACGGTCCTGCAACAAACCACATTGTGACGCCACTGCCATCTGGTGTTATAGCAGCTCCCAAAACCACCATGGCAATTACGGCCCACTTTATGTTGTTTCTCCAGAATTTTTCATCGACCATTCCAGAAGCAGTTACCGCATACATTATGAGCGGAAGCTGAAATGATATTCCAAATGCAAGTGCAAACTGCAATACAAATGTGATGAAGTCTACTACGTTAAGAAAAGTAAGGAGACCTGCAGATTCACCATATTTGTAGAGAAATGCTAACGTGTATGGCGTAACAACCAAGTATGAAAACAAGCAACCTGCTACAAAAAGGCCAATTGCGGGAAATGTGGCAGATTTTATTATTTGTGCCTCTTTCTTGCCAAGTGCTGGTATCAGAAACCCCATGAACTCTTTTATTATGACAGGCATACTTATGGCAACACCGAGCAGAACCGCAACATAGAACTGCGCAAAAAATGCTTGCCCTGGGGCTGTCTGAATTAATTGTACTGAAGGCATAAGCAGATGATGCTTCATGACAACAGTGGCTTGCGCTGCAATGTTGTTGAAAGGACTAAAAGTTGGATAGTACAGATGAATCCCATTGTAGATAAACGGGGTCAAATGGAATCCTAAAATGAAGAAAGTGACAATTCCTATTGCAATGATCATCTTGAAGACTCGCTTTCTTAGTTCCTCCAGATGATCCATGATCGTCATTGACATATCCATCAGAGATCTTAGAATTCGTCAAAACCCTATTTATCTACTTGCCAGGTATGGGGAGAATCTTGCTTGAAGGTAAGTTGCTTTGTTCCTGTTCAGGGACTGTAAAATTCTCCAATTCCACCGTTAGTTCTGTACTTACCTCGAAGGCGTCCCCTATCTGAACGGCAAGATCTGCTATCTCATTTGGCTCATAAATCTCCCTTGAATTCTTCAAAAATATTCTACTTCCTTTTTCTGCTGGCTCGCCGCCAAACTTGCTCTTGAGAAAATCAGTTATCTTTTCTGTTTCTTGTTGAGTTATCTGGTTGTAATAAAAGACAATGCCATGGATGAGTGTGTAATCCCATGGAGTACCGTTTCTGTAACAGAAAACTCCAAAATGTGTGCCCTGGTCATCCCGGGTGCATTTTATTTCCCAGATTAGTACTTTTTTTGGATCATACTGTGCTTTTCTGAGATCCTCTATTGTTAATTTCCAATATCGTAATCGGCTCATACAATCATTGAAATAAATATGCGATTATAAAATTGTGTGCATGGAACTTATTCCTAAAGGCCGTCTTGACCTATTGTCTGAAATGGAAGAAAGATATGAAAAAAAAGATAAGGAATTCTTTGTCAACCTGTTGGATAATGAAGACTTTGTAATTAGGTGCAGAGCAGTATGTATTCTGGTAGACATGGGTGGAGAAGACGTTGTTCCATATATCGCAAATGTGTTAAAGGTGGACTCTAACGAATTGGTAAGACACGAGGCGGCATTTTCTCTAGGACAGATGTGTCTGAGAAGTGGAATATCTCCACTCGAAGATGCAACCAGAAACGATCCTAGTTTATTTGTTAGACATGAAGCCGCTGTTGCACTTGGTGTGATTGGCTCTCAAGATGCAAAAGAGACATTGCAAAAAGCACTTGAGGATTCAAGCGAGCAGGTAAGAGATTCGGCAGTAGTGGCACTGTCTAACTTGAAATTTATGGAAAGCCTTTGCAAGAACGAAAAATTTGCAAAACTGACTGGCGGCTAAATTGGCGTAACCAGCGTTCCTTCTGGCGTTGACTTGAAATCATATATTGCATCTATGTTAGAGTTTTCAAAGATCTCTGAATCGTGCGTAATTATGATGAACTGAGATATGGCGTCCACATTTGATTCAAAAGCTTGCGAGAGCACACTTACAAGAGATTTTCTTCTCTCCTGATCCAAATGTGTAGTCGGCTCGTCCAGAATGATGAAATTCAGACTTGATGAACCCATGAGGTGTGCCATGCCAAGACGTAATGCCAGCGCAACACTTACCTTCTCACCTCCACTCAATGATTCTAAATCAAATGTAGAATTACCAGAATAGCATGTGATGCCAATATCTCTTGCCTTGTCTTCAAGAATGATTCTCTGAATTTTTACGTTAAATGTAGTCAAGTACTCTGAGGCCTTTTGTGATATCATCCCAAGTGCCCATGAGCGAAGGCTTGTGGCAACAGGGCCATCCCTGTTGTAAATCTGACCCCGAATAGCTTCAAGACTTGAAACATATTGTCTCACATCATGCAACTCTCCTAATATCTGAGAAATCTTCTCAAACTCTTCTTTGTGATCCTTTAGTCTAGTGGTCACTGCGCCTAGTTCTTGGTCTAATGTACTGAGAAGTCTTCGGTGCGGTTCAAGTTTTGACTTGATGTTTCTAAAGCTTACAACGTCAAAACCTCGCGTCTCTTCTATTAGTGACATTATTGATCTTATTGCATCAGTTGAATACTCATCTATTGCAAATTGTGTCAGATTTCCAGTTGTACTAACTTCAAGAGGAACTTCCTTGATATTGGTTTGCAAATTCATGATCTCTTCTTTTAGTCCTGTCAAATCCTCTTGGCTCTTGATGTTGTTTGAGGCCAGGATGCTTTCTGCCTTTATGATCTGCTGAGTTTTTAGATCCATCTCTTTCTTCTTGTTTTGATTGGAAACTTCTTCTTGAGCGAGAATCTCGCCTTTTTTTCTTAGTGTCTCAAGTTCTATGCGTAGATGTTCTTCTTCAAACAAGGGATTGATGTGATCTACTTTGGAATCGCACACAGGGCATTTTCCATCTATCATCTGTAACTTGCCTGCAATCTCCTGCTGTCCTTTTATCTTGGCTATTTCTTCACCTATCTCCTTGGATTCATTTCGTATTCTCTCCATGTCGCGCTGTACTTGCCATGTCTCATACTCCATCTGTGGTTTGACTGACAAAATTGGCAAACTGCTAGAACATTCAGCAAGTTTTCTCTCTTTTTCAGCAATCTCTCTTTTGATGGATGTAACGGCGTTTCTCAAATATAGTCCAAGTTCATCTTTTCTTTTTTCTATCTCCTTTGACTTGAGTTCTTTTGGTGCGTCACTTTCTATTTTGCTCTGTAGTATGAAAAACTCCTGTTCTTCTATCCTTTTTTCTTCTTCCAGCTTCTTCTTTTGAGGTTCTAAAGACCTGACCTCTTTTGACAATGAATCAATCTTGTTCTGAAGGAATTCTATGCTGGTATCGTCATAGTCCAGTCTGGCCTTCACAGACATCCTAAACGCATCAATGGTTTTTTTCATAATTTCATATGCTGTATCAAGCTTGTCTATTCCAATTATTGCGTTAACAAGTTCTTTGAATTTTTTCGGATCTGCCTCAATAATTGATTGCAGTTCGCCTTGTTGCACAATGGATGCTACCTTGAGTTTCTCAAAATCAAGCCCTATTAGAGATTCTATTGTCTGTGTCATGGATTCTCCAAATTGTTTTCTTTCGCCTGCCGCAAGTGGAACTAATTCTTCATTGATTTTTTCGTAAAGCTGTGCTGATACAGTTCCCTTTGGGTCTATCTTACGGACTGCCTCAAACTGTCTATTTCCTATGGAAAACTCTACTTTGGCATATGCCTGACTGCTTCCTCTACGAAGTAATCCCTTTGTAGATTTTCTAATATGTTCTCCAAACAATGCAAATGTTATCGCATCTATTATGCTAGACTTTCCAGCCCCGTTTGGCCCAACAAAGACTGTTACTCCGCTATCAAACTCTAGTCTGGTGTTTACATGAGAGAGAAAATTTGCTAATTCAACTGATCGTAGCATTTCTCAATCCCTTTTTGAATTGTACAAAGTTTTCATTGATTGCAGCATTTGCCTCCTCAATACTTCCCTTTGTGAGAAGTGGCAATAGCTCATTTATGGCAAAATCCGCAAGCTCGGTAGAACCAAGAATGTCTTTTGCAATCTTGTGCATCTCTTCTTCTATTTTTACTGGTCTTTCAATGAACACGGCACCATTTTTTTGTTCAGATGACATGTGTTTCCAAAAACATCGTAAAGTAAGTTCAGATAATCGAGAGATCTGTGTTTGAATAAATCTAGGATCCGAAATATCACCAGTTATTCTTATCTCAACCACTGGCTTTCTGTTACATGACTTGATCTTCTCAGAGAGCGCATCAATCTCATCAGGAAGTTTGTCAATTGAGATTCTAGAAGACATCTGGGGTCTAGTGTCAAGCTTTATCCAACTTGGAATGGCTTCGGGACCTGAAATGTCCACTTGGTAGAATCCCTTCCGGGCATCCTTTATGCTTTCACTTGATGTCATTTCTATAGATCCTGGATATGCCAGGGGTCCTCCTAGGTGAGAGAATCTTTTTAGCTCTTGGTCATGCAAATGACCCATTGCATAATATGTAAAGTTCTTTGGCAGATCCGTAGAATTTAACTCTCCTGCAAATTTATTAATTTCAGAAATACCTTGATGTAAAACCAATATCTTGTGTCCTTGGTGATTCTTTGTTGCTAGATCAGCAGTGGCAAAATCGCTCTCAAATGTATGGATTTCACTTTTTCGTCTCTTGTCAAATCCCACTATGAGAATATCCTTGTACACGATGGGTTTGCCATTCCCTATGTATCTTGAAAATTCTAAATTGTGGTATACAAAAGGCACAGGAGTTGCTCTTATTCTACTGATGTCATGCTCTCCTAAAATAAAAAATGACTCGATGTTATTCTGTTTTAATAGTTTCAGGGCATTTGCCAGTACGACAATTGCCTTGCCGCTTGGGTTTGGCACATGAAAGATGTCTCCAGCAAATATTACAAAACTGACATGGTCATTTATTGAAGTGTCCACAGCTTGGTTAAACGCAGAGTAAATGTCTTCTTCACGTTCCTCCGAGTGATATTGCACAAAACCAAGATGTATGTCAGAAATATGTGAAAAAATCATCTCAATCAAGCAACAGGTCTTTTTGGATTAGTCCTCGAGTTGTTTCTTTTGCAATATCTTTGAATTTGTCTGTCTGCTTCCATTCTGATACCGCATCCAAGTCAGAGCCAGATTTTCTACTTTTCACCTCATCTATGTGTACTATGGAAGGCAAGTTTACCCACTGTCCAATCAGTATTGCGTCACCAATATTCAAAGAGGAAAGCTGAGAAAGGAGATCCTTGCTTAGTGATTCTGCAGCAGACGCTATCTGTTGCTGGTCATCGTCTTGCACGATCTTCATTATTGCAAGAGAGCCCATCTGGCTTAGAACATTGGGATCTATGTTTCTTGGTCTCTGTGAGACCACGCCTAGGCCAATTCCAAACTTGCGTCCCTCCCTTGCTACCTTTGAGGCCCAGTACTTGGTATCCGTATGTTCTCCCTTTGGTATGAACACGTGTGCCTCTTCTATTATGACAAATATTGGCGCAAGAAATTTGTAATTTTTTCTATGTGTGGACTTGCCTTTTCTTTCCCATACCGATTCCTTTCTCTGCTGCAAAAGCTCTTGTAAATAATATGACAACCCAGCATTTGCCTGCCGCTCGCTTAGTTCTGCTATGTTCAAGACATTCACTCTACCTTCCTTTATCAAATCTACAGGATCTCCACAGTCCGGGTCTAGTATGTCTGAAAATCTATGCTTGGCATCATCTATTTTGTCTAAAACCCTACTTGCACTGTCTGCGTAGCCTTTTGTAGTGTGACCAAATGCAGCAACGGTCTCTTCTAAAGATGACCAAAAGTCTTTTGCTTGCTTGACTGAATCAGTAAGTGATTCCCGCAAGACTCTTTGTTGTTTGTCTGCATTCTCGCGAAGTTCTATGACTTCGGCTAGTTTGTCTGATGGCAAAAGCCTAGGATTTATTTTTGCCATCATGTAATTCATCTTGGCAACATCAAGATTTTCATAGTCATTATGATAGTCAAAGATAATTAGTGTGCCATTTAATGTTGCAACATGTTTTGCTATGAGCGAAACAAGATTGCTCTTTCCCATTCCAGTCATTGCAAGAATGGCCAAGTGTCTTGATACTATTTTGTTGATGTTTATTTTTGCTTCAATGCTTGAATTTCTCAAGAGCGACCCTATCCTAATCCATTCGTTTCCAACAGGCCCAAATATCATCCCCAAGTCATGGTGTGTTGCTTCAAGAATTGAAGTTCCTGGTAGTGGTGGAATTGCAGGAATCATCACATGTCCTTTTTGTAACTTGTCCAAAAATCCAAGTATTCCAATCTTTACCTTGTAATTTTTGTCCCTAGAATTAATCTCGGCTACCTCTTTGCTCTCAATTGCTTCATCAAAATTTCTAATATCTGTGAGGGCATCACTTGATATTGCGGACTTTTCAACTAGGCCAAGAATCCTGCCATCATGTGAATCAATTATGACGTACTCTCCAACAGAGAGAGGTTTTGATGACTGAGCAGTTATTTCAGTTGGCTTTGATTCGCCAATTACAACACCTATTATCAATTCAGCACTTCCCTAGAACCAATCTCATTTGTCAGTCCATATAGACTAACGAGTCTTGACAACTCTGAATTGGTAATCTTGCAATTCTCGTGCGCCAACTTTAACGCGTATGGATATCCACCAACACTATTTTTTGTTAATCTATCCAAAAGGGATTTTATCTCATTTTCGCTAATTCCTGACCCCAGTAACTCAATCTTGATTAGTGGTGTGGAATCTCTCAGTCTTGCATAAACATATGACACAACCTTTCCTGGTCCAAGTGAATTATCGACAAATATCTTGCTAAAGCCCGGTCCCCTAACTGCGTGATTGTAATAGAAGATGTCTCCGGCGGCAGATCCAAGTTTTTCAAATTGTTTTCTTGCCGATGAGGTCTTTGATATGAAAACAACATTTCCTTTCTTTTTGATTGCCAAAGTGATAGAATTGCCAAGTGAAGACTGTCTAGTAAGAAACTGTGAATAAAGTGAGCCGTCAAGTGCTACTATGTCCGCCCTATCCACTGAGGCAACACAGGCCTCAACTTCCATCTTGCTTGCCTGCGTCTCAAGCTCTGGGGAAGGTTGGCCTAGTCCTTGATTATGTGTCTCAGTTATGATTTGACCATCTGACTTTATTGATACTCCTGTGACCACCCATAATTCAAGCCCTTGAAACTTTGTGCTGTTATAACTACTATCTATGCCTGCTATGACTGAATCCTTCTTCTGAGGCAAATAGTCAATCCATTTTTCTCTGGCAGCCTGAATGATGCGTTCAAATGTTTTTCCCTTGAAGACGGATTTTGCCTCCTCTCGTTTCTTTATGGCATCACGATAAACCGTATTAAGCATAAAACCCCTTTGTCTACTGAGATAAAATGTTTCTCGTTTGAAACAGCTTTGGTCTTAAGCTAACAAACAATCAAACTAATTTATGTGACGATTATATAGTAATCGCGTGTTTCAAAACGAAAAGACATGGACAAAATTTGTAGAAAATAACACAACTGGCGAATTTCATAAAAAATTTGATCAGGCAATAGAGGAAATCAAGAAAGATTTTGGCAAGAATTACCCCATGATAATAGGCGGAAAAGAGTTATTTTCAAACAATCAATTTCAAGTACGCTCTCCAGCCGACAAAAATCTTGTTTTGGCAAACTTTCCATTGGCGTCAAAGGAAGATGCCTTGCATGCAATAGAATCGGCCAAGGAGGCTTTTCACAAGTGGTCTCTTACATCGTACCAGAAGCGATCTCAAATATTTCGAGAAGTGGCAGATATATTTGCACAGAACAAATTCAATCTTGCGGCAATACTGAGTTTTGAAAATGGGAAGAACAGGTTAGAGTCTATGGGCGACTTGGATGAATCAATAGATTTTATGCGATTCTACGCAGAACAACTTGAGATAAACCAAGGCTTTTCAAAGGAAACTCAAAGCGCAAATCCAAATGAAAAAACTCGCAGCACATTGAAACCCTATGGCGTCTGGGGAATCATATCTCCCTTTAACTTTCCATCTGCAATATCGATAGGAATGACCTCTGGTGCGTTAATTACTGGCAACACTGCTGTCTTGAAACCATCTAGTGATTCCCCAATCTCTGCCTACAAGTTCATTGAGGCTATATATCACAAACTTCCTCCGGCAGTTGTAAATTTTGTAACAGGCTCTGGCAGTATTGTGGGCAGAGCAATTTTAGAAAGTCCACTTGTGGACGGAATAGCGTTTACTGGTTCAAAAGAAGTTGGGGTATCTGGCTTTAACTCATTTGTTCAAAACACTCCAAGACCGTTCATCTCGGAGATGGGAGGAAAGAATCCTGCAATAATTACAAAAACAGCTGACTTAGAAAAGGCAACAGATGGCGTCTTGAGAGCGGCATTTGGTTACAGCGGCCAGAAATGCAGTGCATGCTCAAGGGTTTATGTTCAAAAAGACATCGCAAACCAGTTTGTGGAGAAGTTGGTTGCAAAGACCAAGGTACTGAAGATGGGAAAACCGTGGGAAAAAGATGTGTTTGTCAGTCCTGTAATAAATGAGGCGTCTTTGAAAAAATTTCAAAGGGCGACGGAAATTGCAAAAAAAGATGGCAAGATAGTTTGTGGCGGTTCTGTCTTGTCTGATTCCCAATTCAAGAATGGCAATTTTGTCGAGCCTACAATTGTTGTAGGCCTTCCAAAAGATCATGAACTAGTAAGAGAAGAACTGTTTGTTCCATTTCTTTGTGTAGAAGAGTTTGACAACTTTGATGAGGCAATATCTGAAGCCAACAAGAGTAACTACGGACTCACTGCAGGAATTTTCAGCCAAGACAAAAACGAGATTGAGTCATTCTTCGATAGGATTGAAGCCGGTGTTACGTATGCAAATAGGGAGGCTAGTGCTACAACAGGAGCAATGGTTGGAGCTCAGCCTTTTGTGGGATGGAAATATTCTGGAATCTCAGGCAAGGGTACAGGAGGTGTTTACTATTTACTTCAATTCATGCGTGAACAAACTCAAACACGATGTGAGTGAAGAAAAGAACTTCCAAGAAGCAAGATATTCCGTTTTCTTTCCTTTAGGCGCCTTATTGAATAAGGAAGCCAATTGGTTCCATATGGTATGTATTCTGATATGGAAAAACCACTCTTGATCAAGATTGGCTTTAGTTCATCTCGTATTCCCTTTAACATCTGAAACTCAAACTTTCTCTCATATTTTTTTGATAAATCCATGGCAAGCTCAATCATCTTTGAGTCATGAGTTGCTATTGCAAACTCGTTACCGTGTGAAAAAAGCATCTCTGTGAGTTTCTTGTAGTTTTCATCCACTTCATGTCTTGTTTTGTAGGCGCTCTTCTTACTCTCTCGATATGCTCCTTTTACCAATCGAATTTTTGCACCATGGTCTAATAACATATTCAAATCATGTTCGGTACGCTTGAGGTTTGCCTGTATTGCCATGCCCAGTCTCTCATATTTTTCAAATAGTCTTAGGTAGATCTTGATGATGTTGTCAGTATATTCAGATGATTCCATGTCTATCCAAACAAAGGACTGGGGGGACACTGCTTTTTCTATTATTTTTTCAAGATTTACCATGCAGTCTTCTATACTTTTAGACAGACCCACCTGAGTTGGCTTGACTGATATTCCGCCAGAAACCTTGAATTTGTGCAAGTTCAAGACAAGCGCTAGATATTCTGACACAGTGTCACTGATCTGGTCTTTTGACGTCATGTGTTCCCCAAGCTTGTTGATTATCGCATTCATTCCGTTCTTGTTTGCGGCCTTGGCAGATCGAAGGGCTTCGTTCATAGTATCGCCCGCAATCCATTGTTTTGCTATTCTGAAGAGAAATTTTTCTATAAGCGTAGATTCATGTGTTTCCAATTCTAGAATTTGAACTCCGCATTAACTTAACAAATTGTATAATTCAATTTTGTGTTATGTATCTGTAAACCCGATAACAGATTTAACAAGGTGGCTTGTCAAAAGTATTGGCTTGAAAAGGATAGGACTTTTGGGTTGTGGAGCAATAGGGACAGAAATAGCCATTGCTATCGATTCTGGCAAAATTTCTGCAAAACTTACCCATGTATTTGATTTTTCTAAAGAATCGTCACAACGACTAGTCTCAAAACTAAAAAACAAACCTGTGATAACAGAAAATGTTGGTATACTGGCAGCATCGCCGGTAGATCTAATAATAGAGGCTGCTTCCCAGAACGCAGTTAGAGATAACGCGTTATCTATCCTTCAAAATAGGAAAGACATGATGATAATGAGTGTGGGTGCACTATTGGATGAATCAATATTTGAGATAGTATCAGAGGGCTGCAAGGATTTTAACAAACGAATCTTTCTTCCGTCTGGAGCAATTGCTGGACTTGATAGTATCAGAGCAGTAAAAGATGAGTTAGAATCAATAGTATTAGTTACAACCAAGAATCCCAAAGCGCTAAAGGGAGCAAAATTTTTTGAGACTTCAAAAATAAATCCGGATGAAATAAAAGAATCTACTATGATATATGACGGGACTGCAGAAGAGGCAGTAAGGCTGTTTCCTGCAAACATTAACGTCGCAGCACTCATCAGTTTGGCTGGGATTGGAAGCACAAAAACCAAGGTAAGAATAGTTGCTGACCCAAAAACTGACAAAAACACTCATGAGATACAGGCCAGTGGAAAGTTTGGAAAGTTTTCGATAAAAATTGAAAACATACCAAGCGAGAGCAATCCAAAAACAAGCAGACTTGCAATTCTCTCTGCAATTGAATGCCTGAGAAAGATTTGTGACGGAGAAATCCAAATAGGAACATGAATGGCAAATATTGCCATAATGTATTCCATCTGACTACAAATTTGTCAATATCATGACCCTTTAAATGGAAAGAAATACAGCTTTATTCTGAACAATGGACCTAAAATCAGAAATTCTTAAACTAAAAGAACAAAAGGACGTGCTGATTCTTGCTCATAATTATCAATTGCCAGAAGTACAAGATGTCGCAGATTATGTAGGTGATTCATTAGGGCTTTCGCGCCAAGCTGCAAAAACTGATCATAAAACAATTCTATTTTGCGGAGTACATTTCATGGCAGAGACTGCATCAATTGTATGTCCTGACAAAAAGGTGCTTATTCCAGACCTGTCAGCAGGATGTTCTCTTGCAGATACTATTAATGCCGACCAGGTAAGGAAATGGAAAAGTGAACACCCGCGTGCAGTGACGGTAGGATATGTAAATACGTCTGCTGAAGTAAAAGCAGAACTTGACTATTGCTGCACTTCGTCTAATGCCGTTAATGTAGTTAAATCAATTCCAGTCGATAAGGAAATACTCTTTTTGCCTGATATGTTTCTTGGTTCATATGTGGCCAAAATGACAGACCGAAAAAACATGTACATCTGGGCAGGAGAATGCCACGTCCATGCGGGTATACGACCACAAGAAGTACAAGAAAAACTAACGCAATATGCAGGTGCAGAGTTTTTGGTTCACCCAGAATGTAGCTGTACTTCATCTGTCATGTATGATGTTGCATGTGGAGATTATGGAAACAGGCAAGTCCAGATCTTGTCAACAGAAGGCATGATGAATCATGCAAAGAGTTCTAATGGAAAGACATTCGTTGTGGCTACAGAAACCGGTATATTGTACAGAATGAGAAAGCAAAATCCTGAAAAAGAATTCATACCAATGTCAGACTCCGCTGTTTGTAAATACATGAAGATGATAACGCTTGACAAGGTCTATTTGTCATTGAAGGAAGAAAAGTACGAAGTCAAGGTTTCAAAAAGTATTGCACAAAAAGCACAGCTAGCTATAGAACGCATGCTTGCAATCAGTTAACTTCAAGACTCAAATCCAATCCTGAAACAGAACTGGTTAATCTGCCAATAGAAATGATGTCTATCCCAGTTCTGGCATATGATCTTACATTTGACGCATCTATTCCGCCTGATGCTTCAAGTTTTATCCCACTTCGAAGGTTAAGCCGTTTTAAGACTTGGATAATGCGCAAGATCTCTTTGGGAGGTATATTGTCAAGCATTATGATTGATGCCCCTTCTCTTGCAGCTATTATTGCGTCATCAAGGCTTTCAACTTCTACCTCAAATTTTTTGTATCGTTTTTTAGCAGAACGAACTATGTCTTGTAATGACTTTGCAACTGCCAGATGATTATCTTTTATCATGACCATCTGGTCAAGCGAACTTCGATGTTTTCTGCCGCCGCCTATCTCTACAGCTTCTTTGTCAAAGATGCGCAAACCGGGGGCGGTTTTTCTTGTGGAGTAGAGTTCTACTTTTGGATTTGCGCTTTTGATGATTTTTACCAACTTGTTTGTCTGGGTTGCAATTCCACTCATCCTTGATAGCAAGTTAAGCGCGGTCCTCTCACACGATAAAACTGAGTATGCAGGGCCTGATATTGTCATTATCTTATCGGTAGGCTCTATCTTGATGCCATCGTTTTTTAGAATTCTTACTTTACAGTTTCTTGAAGTAAATATTTCTTTGACATATGATGTTCCTGCAATGATGCCACTTTGACGCGAAATTATACTTGCAGTAATTTTTTTTCTTGGAAGAAGCTTACTTGTTACATCTCCTTTGCCTATGTCCTCTTTGAGAAATGTTTCTAGTGCTTTTTTTGCACGACTATGCAATCTAAGTTACCTTGAGGGCGTATTTTCCTTTTTCAGTTATTCCTAAAGATTTTGCAATGACTGAGTTTATGGGATCCACTATGAGAATCGCGCCACTCCAGTCAGGCGTCAGGTCTGTTGATTTACAAATTGCACATACCTTGCCAACGGTTACAAATTTGCACTTGCGGCAAGCCATCTCTCTAACCATTTTTCATCACTTGATTTCTACAGGTTTTTTAGTCTTTTCAGCTTGCGGCGTTGGAGGAGATTTTGCCTTTTTTATCTCTTCTTCGATCCATTCATCTGCACCAAGGAATGGCTGTCTGCAAGTTATGCCAACTTTCATTGCGGCAGTCTTACCTAATGAAACTGCGGTGATTCTTGCTCTGAGAGTTGTACCAATCTTCATAGTTCTTCCACTTTGGTTAGCTAAAATCATACCTGACTTTACATCGCTCTTTAGATAGTCATCCATTATTTGTGACAAGTGTAACAAAGCATCTGTTGCACCAATTCTTACAAATGCTCCAAAGTCTGTAATTTCGACAATTTCGCCTCTGACAATTTCTTGAAGCTTTGGATGGAATGTAAGTGCGGTAAACTCTACTCTGTGATAAGTACCTCCATCTCCTGCAATTATTTTACCCATCTTCTCGACTTTGGTGTCCATGATCATTATAACATAGCCCAATTCGGGATTTATCATACTTTCATATTTCTCTCTCAAAATTGTTATGGCCGCCTTTTTCAGTGACTCGCCAAATAATTTCGGAGGAATTCTAACTACATCAGTAAGGGTTGATATAGAAAACATTCAAAAAAACTTGCAAAATTTGAATTTATGAATCTTTGGATAATTTGTATGCTATTTTTGCCTATGTTTAAATATCCTACTAGGGAATTTTTTATTGTATGGTATCAGTTGACGAGGTTTTACAGACACTAAGTACAGTAATTGATCCGGATCTCAAAAAAGATATTGTTTCAATGGGTATGATAAAGGATCTGGAGATAAATGGTAATGATCTCAAGTTTACTCTGGAACTAACTACTCCTGCATGTCCTTTCAATGAACAGATAGAACAAGATGTCCGTCAAGCAATATCTAAAATTCCCGGAGTATCAAAGCCAGACATCAAAGTTACTGCCAAAGTCATGGAAGGACGTGCGCTCAGCATGGATGAGATGCTTCCTACTGTTAAGAACATCATAGGC
Organism: Nitrosotalea sp.; assembly: GCA_050749405.1. GTDB lineage: Archaea > Thermoproteota > Nitrososphaeria > Nitrososphaerales > Nitrosopumilaceae > Nitrosotalea. Next base: position 15,104 of record JBOGRD010000004.1, on the reverse strand, counting down.
ATTGCAAGTGGAAAGGGTGGAGTAGGTAAGACGACTGTCTCTGTAAATCTCGCACTGGCTCTTGCAAATACTGGCGCTAGGGTTGGAATTCTTGATGCAGATATTTACGGTCCAAGTGTGCCGCTTATGCTTGGAATGGGAAAGGCTGCTCTGGAAGTTGAAAATAACAAACTACAACCTGCAGAATCACACGGATTAAAAGTAGTGTCATTTGGATTCTTCGCTGATCAGGAACACCAGGCCGCAATATATCGTGGTCCAATAATTTCAGGAATTTTAAAACAATTTTTGGTAGATACCAACTGGAGCGATCTTGATTACCTAATTGTAGACCTTCCCCCGGGAACAGGAGATATCCCGCTGACACTAGCTCAGACTATTCCTATAACCGGCATCGTAGTTGTGACCACTCCTCAAGAAGTTGCAAGCAATGTGGCAGTAAAGGCATTTGGCATGTTTCAAAAACTCAACGTTCCAATTATTGGTGTGATAGAGAACATGAGTTACTTCAAATGCAATAATTGCGATACCGATCATTATATCTTTGGTAAAGACGGTGCAAAACGAATGGGTGAAAAACACAGCCTGCCATTCTTGGGTGGGATTCCTCTAAATCCAGGTATAATGGAAAGCTCCGACAGTGGCAGACCTGTGCTTGTCACTGATCCGAATTCTCCCAACGCTCAGGCATTTATGACTGTGGCAAAGAACGTGGCGGCAAGATGCAGTGTGATTGCAAGCCAACTTAGTGAGGAAATGGCCGCAGAGGCAGCTACATAAAAATAGAATAAAACAAAGGTATCTTGTGCATCTGCCAGACAGTTTGCGTGAGAGCCTCAAAAAACCCATGGGATTATTAATTAAAGATTCAGAGGTAACAAAAGAAAATATTTTACAAGCTATGCCAAAAGATGTCTTTTTGATAACTGTCGGCGATGCTACAACTGAGAAGATGATAAAATTTGGGCTTGACCCGGAATTGCAGATAGTCGATTCATTGGAAAAGAGGAACAAGAGAAACTTGCCAGTGGGACAAGCAAGAACAACTCTTGAATGCGTAAACCCCGCGGCAGAGATTACTGATGATAGCATATCTGTAATAAAAAAAGCCTTTCAGGCAGACGTGCCAGTTAGAATAATCGTAAAAGGTGAGGAAGACTTGCTGGTCTTACCTGCCGTCTTGTATGCTCCGGAAAATTCGGTCGTCATGTATGGGCAACCAAATGAAGGGCTAGTCATTGTAGAGGTAACCGAAGAGATAAGAAATAATGCAGCTAAGATTATGAATTCTATGAGTTAGTTGGGGTATGATGACACGGTGGCTGTATGATATGTGATTAAGCTACACAAGTTCTGACCCTACCTAACCACTTTTTTGGTAAACTTGAAAAAATACACAAACTCTTGTACGATATTTGACAATTCAAATTTAAACTATTTCCTGAAGATTCTCAAGTAATGAAAAATGATTTGGACTTGAAAGTCAAAATATTAGAGAAGGTTGGAATATATTCAAACAGATTTGGAATTTCAGAACCGAAAGTGTTGCTAACAACTAGAGAAGTTCTTGGCATGCCAAAGGAAGTTACCCAAGGCAGGAGAACTTCGGCTTACAAATACCTAGGTGTGTCCTATTTGCAACACAATCTTGTATTTGTCAATATCAAGAAAATACCGGATGACAAGACACTTGAAAATACCATAGTTCACGAACTTATTCATTTTCGATTTCCATACCTAAGTCATGGAAAACGCTTCAACAAGCTTGTAAGGCAAGGCTTGGCAGGAAAAATTTTTAAACCGTATCAAAAAAGAGTGTAAAAATTCTTCTTAAAATTATTTTAAATCACATCCTCATGACATTATATAAGAAAAGTAGAATAAATTTATATAAATACTCTATCGAGTCTTCTCTCAGATGACGCTCAAAGAAATGATTCCTGTCGGTGCGTCAATCATATCTTTTATCATTGCGGCAGTGCTTGCAGCGTGGGTATCTAAACAAAAACCTGGAACACAACAGATGCTGGATATTTCAAATGCAGTGGGGGTAGGTGCAATGGCGTTTTTGAGAAGAGAATTTAGGATTGTTATTCCAATAGCCATAGGTCTTGCGGTCTTGATTGGTGCTGCAATTGGCTTTACCAACGGCATTGCTTTTGCTGTTGGTGCAGGGCTTTCTGCTATTGCCGGGCTGATCTCACTTAAAATTACAGTAAAGGCAGCGGTTCGAGCTGCAAACGCATCTGGAAAAGGGCTTGGACATACCTTTGCTCTTGCATTTAGAGGCGGGGCAACAGTGGGTCTTGCCGTGCCTGCCATGGCTCTTTTGGGCATGAGTTTACTCTATTTTGCATTTCCTAGCCCTATCACAATTGCTGGAGTTGGTATAGGTGCTAGTTTGATTGCCTTGTTTATCAGAGTTGGAGGTGGAATTTTCACAAAGGCTGCAGACATGGGTGCAGACCTGGTAGGAAAAGTAGAAGCAAATATACCAGAAGATGACCCGCGAAACCCCGCAACAATTGCTGATAACGTGGGCGATAATGTAGGAGATGCAGCTGGGATGGGGTCTGATATTTATGAATCATATATTGTCACGATGCTTGCATCGTTACTGATTGCTGGGCTAATTGGAACGCCTCAGAACCTGTTTTATCCGATGTTAATTGGTGCTTCAGGATTATTTGCATCTATTATTGGCATTGCAACCATAGGCCCAAGAAAGATGACGGATGTAAACAGGCCACTTGCCAACGCATTTTATGTTTCGGCTGCAATAGCAATTGCACTTAATTTTGTTTTCACATATCTGTTTCTTGGTCACACGCAGATTGCATATGCACTGTTTGGTAGTACGGTAATAGGAGTCATTCTGGTGCCAGTAATACAGAGAATCACAGATTACTTTACAAGCTATAGATTCAAGCCAGTGCAAGAAATTGCTGCTTCTGCAAAATGGGGATATGCATCACTTACACTAATGGGAATAATACAAGGAATGCGCTCAACAGGTCCGTTTATGATTGCCATTGTTGTGGCTTTAGCTACATCGTATGTATTGGCGTCATCTGCAACGCCAGATCCTGCACAAGCTGCACTTTATGGAATCTTTGGGACATCGCTTACAGCCATGGCCATGCTAAGCCTTGCAGGAATTGTATTGAGTATAGATGCATTTGGCCCTATCAGTGACAATGCAGGTGGAATTGTAGAAATGACTGGTATGGGGGAAGAAAATCGTAAAGTTACAGATGAAATTGACGCAGTAGGAAATACTACAAAGGCTGTGACTAAAGGTTTTGCAATTGCAAGTGCTGGTCTAGCTGCGCTAGCCATGATTCAGGCATTTCAGTATGAAGCAGGAAAAGTGTTTCATCACGCTTTCGATTACAGTCTTTCAAACCCTGCAGTAGTTATTGGATTGCTTGTAGGTGGTCTATTGCCGTTCTTTATTACAAGCCAGCTTATCTCAGCAGTAGCAAGGGCAGCATCTAAAATGGTAGAAGAAGTAAGGCGGCAATTCAAGGAATCTCCTGGCATTTTGACCCATGAGGTAAAACCAGATTATGCAAAATGTGTTGATGTTGCAACAGTAGCTTCATTACGTGAGCTTTGGAAATCTGCAGCAATAACAATTTCGGCACCAATAGTACTTGGTATAGTTTTGGGTCCATCTGCAGTAGTTGGGCTTTTAATGGGTGCAGTAATTACGGGGATCTTCCTGGCATTCCATCTGGCAAATACTGGTGGCGCGTGGGACAATGCCAAAAAATACATGGAAATTAACAAACAAAAGGGAACCGAAGAACACAAGATAGCAATTGTTGGCGATATAATTGGGGATCCATACAAGGATACTGCAGGACCCGCACTAAATACTGTCATCAAGTTGTTAAACACCGTAGCAATAGTTTTCGTATCTGCATTTGTTGCTATCTTTGTTCTGTAGGATGATCTATTTTATCATCCACAATCAATGTCATGTCTAGCTCGTCTATTTGAGCCTCTATTGTTTTTCTCATTGCATTGTTGTGTTCCGGACAAAACTTGAAGAACCCGTCCACAGTCTCAAAACAACCGCATATCCACTTGGTTTGGATTTCGCCTTCTACCGTCAGTTTGTTGTATTTGCTATTCTTTGCCATGATACAAAATAGGATAGAGCGATCTAAAAAGAGTTTTCAAAAATAATGAGTTTAAAAAATTGAAAAAGGTAGCTACGGGCAGCCTTCCATTTTCTGGATAAAGTATCCTTTCTGTTGGATTTCATTGGCTATTGGTTGAGGCGCACCTTGTGAGTGACAGAATTGACACTCTTCGGTTGTAACTTTTGCATCTGCCTCGTTTATGGTTTTTAGCCATTCTTTTGCATACTGGATTGCCTTTTGATGATCCTTTACATTTGTGATCACATCAAAGTGCATCGTATGGCCGTCCTTTGCCTCTACATATGTATCATATACGTGAATTTCCATGTTTTTGATGGATAAAAAAGGGATATTTATTCTAAATCACACGGGCTTTGTGAATGCATGTGCCTGCCGAGATCTAAAGAACAGCCATTATTCTAGAATTTGATAACAAAGTTGGCCAGTCTGATCATTCTTCAGCTACCAATATCTGATCGAATGACAAGATAATGCTATACTTTCTTGTGGCTACAATAGAAAGATATGCACTATTCACGAGTAATTTATGAATAAATCCCAATGATGGTTATAGAGATTGCATTTAGGCCCAGAGTAATTCTTTTACGTAACTTCGTGTATTACTTGTCATATTGTGGGGCCAAAAAGCCGGATTCAAGTGTAAGGATTGTAGTGCAACCTTTGTAGATAAAGAGCATTTTGAGCGACATAAAAAGAACATACACAAGCAATAATGCTAAAGGGTTGTTATATTGATGGGTATGATGGTCGATTCTAAAATATATGCTCTGAACTCATTATTTGTATTAGAATAGATAATCCACGGGACTGGATTTACTTCCATGTATTGGCGGTCCGTAGAGGAAGGATAAGCTGCTGAGTTTGGGTGGGAGTGAAAAATTGCTATGACTTCTAAATTTTTCTTTTCAGATTCTTTGTATGCTTTTATGAGTTCATCGTTTGATATGGTAAAATTAACAGGTGACGGTTCTGCGTTTTTTGTTAGAAAAACATCCATTATTAAAAATTGCCTATCGTCATTCTTTCCAAAAAGTATGGCACAAGATTCATTGGGTTCGTTTTGCTTTGCATGTTGTATTAGTATGTCAACGTGATTTTTGGAAAGTGTTATCTCTTTTTGTAATGTCATCCTACTATTATTTTTCCAGTCATCCATGGATGAATTGTACAGAAGTATGATGTTGTACCAGCTGTTGTAAAAGTATGTTTGAATGTATTTCCAGGTTTGATCAGACCGGAATCAAATGTTCCTGAGGGACCAGCACTTGGATCGCCACTTGTGACCGTATGAGCCGCGGCATCTTGGTTGGTCCAAATTACAGTTGTTCCAACTTTGACAGAGAGATTTGCCGGATCAAAATATTTCTGTCCAGCACCTTGTGTGGACGCTCCTTTTGAGATTGTAACATTTGCAACAAGTGGCTGGGTTATCACTACCTTGCCCGTCATCCATGGGTGAACTGTACACAAGTAATCATACTCGGTTCCATTTAATTTTGATGTATCAAGTGAGTATGTTTTACCGGGTGCAATCAAGCTAGAATCAAATATTGAACCGTCTGGCGCATTTGTGACAGTGTGAGGCACTGTATCATTATTAGTCCACTCTATTATATCGCCTTTTGGAACAGTGACGGTATTGGGTGTAAAGTTTGGATTTCCTTTGATGGATGCATTGACTGGAATGCTGACATGTATTACTGGTGCTGTTGGCAACGTCTGACTAATTGCTTGGGTTGCGTTGGTTCCATTAGTTTCATTTAGTGAGTGTAGCGAGAATTGTGCGCCGGGTCCTATGAATCCAAATACAGTAAAAGATCCGACTCCCAATGCCATGGCGGCTACAAATATTATGGCTATGGGCCTGAAATATTTTTGTGCCTTCATAGAAAAAAATGCTATGACAATAGTTGGTATGATTATGATAATTAAAATGCCTACAAACCTGGGCAATGACGATATTACGGTGTTCAGACTTATTGCGTAAGCTCCTACTGAGCCAGCGATCCCAAATATTACAAGGGTTGTTGCTTTGGCTCTTGGACTAGTTGAAACACCTCCGCTTAGAATTCCTGCGGACAAAAACACCATGCCAACAAACATGGTCAAACCTGAAAGTGCCTGCATTCCTGTAAGGAAAGTGTTGGCGATTCCCAAGTAGGATAAAATGACTCCTCCAAGACCTATGGCGGTCAAACCCATACCAGGCATCATTAGATCCCAGTCGCTCATCTGTGGTAGTTCGATTAAGTGAGGTACTTAATTCTTTTGACCTCTCGTGACAAACTTCGAAGAAATTAAATTCCCAACAAACTCGCTAAGATTAGTGGGATTAAAAGAAATACTGGAAATATCAAAACCACGTATAGTAGTATTACTTGTAATTACTGCCGTAACATCGATGTATGCGGCCAGTAAATTGATAGGACCTCAACTTAACTATGTCAGTCTATTGCACATAATCATTGCTGGATCGCTTTCTTCAGCTGGTTCAAGTGCGCTCAATCACTATTATGATCGAGACATCGATCTATTGATGAAAAGAACTAGTAATAGACCAATTCCATCGGGGAGGATGTCCGCAAGAAATGTTTTGATATATGGTCTAGTTGTAAGCGCTGCATCTGTAATTTATGCATGGTTTACCCTTAACCCAATTTCTACATTTTTCATTGCATTAGGAGTTTTCTTCTATGTTGTAGTCTATACGGTGTGGCTCAAACGTACCAATTCATCCAACATTGTAATTGGAGGCTTTGCCGGTAGCTGTGCTGCCATGGCAGGATGGTCAGCTGCGACTGGTTCGATGGACATATTGGGTGCGCTTGTAGGGGTTCTTGTCTTTGCGTGGACTCCTTCTCACTTTTGGTGTCTTGCAATGAAGATAAGAGATGACTATGCACAAGCACACGTTCCAATGTTACCAGTATTGATTGGAATGCAAAAGACCTCGAAGTACATACTTGCTAACACCGCAATATTACTTCCATATTCGTTGGCACTTGTAGCATTCGGATTAGGTTATGTCTATCTTGCAATTGCTGCAGTATCGGGCAGCTTGATGTTACTATATCATTACAAACTGACAAAGACTCCAACTTCGGACTTTGCATGGAAAGCCTACAAGGTGACTGCTCCGTACCTTACAATAATATTTGTAGGAATTGCACTCGATGCCGCATTCCACTTTCCTGTGATAAAATAAATTATTCTTGGGTGTCTTGTTCTTGTTCAACACCGGGGAATCCTGCCTCATATTCTTTTTCTAGGTTTTCCCTGTTCTGTTTTTCTATGTCGTCTTCGTTTTCCTCTTTTTCGTAAATCTCGATCCTTCTCTCGTCTTTTGTTAGCCAGGTAACCTTGATGAGGCCATATATTTCGAGATTCAATAATGTTTTATTGAATTCGTCTTCAGGAATTGAAATTCCAGATTTTATCAGCGCCTTTGAGAGCTCAGAGTCTGTCATAGAGCCTGCATTTTTTACTATTTCATATACTGAATTTCTAAGGGGAATAGTTGCCATATCTAACCATAAAATGCCTTGTCAATTGGCTTGGGTAACGCGTATGATATATTGTCTTTGATTGAGGAATACCAATCCTCAACGCCTTTGGTAATAGAAGGTTTGACGACTTTTAATGCTGCGGCAAAGTCTATGCTACTGATTTTTGGTGTGTTATTTCTCATAGCTTGTACTGCCGCCTCTCTGCACACTGCTACCAAGTCAGCACCTGTGTATCCCTTTGTTGAAAGGGCGATCTCCTTCAAATCGACATCTCCAGATAGAGGCATCTGTCGTGTGAGCGTCTTAATTATCTCAAATCTTCCTTTTTCTTCAGGTGGTGGAATGAAGAGTATCAAATCTAGGCGACCGGGCCTTAACAATGAGGGGTCTATAAGATCAGGTCTATTGGAAACTCCGATGACTATTACTCTTGCAGCTCCCCCATCTTCCATTTCAGTGAGCAACTGACTGAGTAGTCTTTCTCCCACTCCTCCTTCTTCAAGTGATTTTGATCTTGCCAAGGAATCCAATTCGTCAAAAATTATAATACATGGTGATGATGCTTTTGCTTTTCTGAAAATCTCTCTTATTGCCTTTTCAGATTCTCCTACCCATTTTGACAAGATTTCTGCTCCTCTGACAAATATCATGTTACCACCGCTCTCTGTTGCAAGTGCTCTTGCAAGCATCGTCTTTCCACATCCTGGGGGTCCATAAAGCAAAGCGCCTTTTGGAGGTTTGATGCCCATTTTCTGAAATTTTGCTGGTTCCTTTATGGCTGTAATCAAATTATCATTTAGTGTTCTTTTTGCGTCATCTAGTCCTCCCACGTCTTTCCACCATACTTTTGGACTTTCGACGTAGAACTCTCTCATTGCAGTTGGAACAATTTCATGTGTTGCATCGTAAAAGTCTTGAAGGCGTATGGTCATCTTCTGTAAAATTGCAGGTGATATCTTTTCTGTCTCCATTTCAATTTCTGGCAAAAATGCTCTGAGAGCTTTCATTGCTGCCTCTCTACAAAGCGACTTGATATCAGCACCTGTATATCCATGAAGCTCTGCTGCAAGGACCTTCAATTCAACATCATCTGCAATAGGCATTCCTCTTGTGTGAATCTGTAGGATCTCTAATCTGCCTTCCGCGTTTGGTACTGAGATTTCTATCTCTCTGTCAAATCTACCCGGTCTTCTCAATGCAGGGTCTACACTTTCTGGTCTGTTTGTTGCCCCTAGCACGATTACATTGCCTCTGTCTGTTAGGCCATCCATCAATGCCAATAGCTGAGCTACTACTCTTTTCTCAACATCTCCGTAGGCTTCTTCTCTTTTTGGAGCAATTGCATCAATTTCATCGATAAATATTACACTTGGGGCGTTGTCTTTTGCTTCTTTGAAAATATCTCTAAGTCTTGCCTCTGTCTCTCCATAATACTTGTTCATTATCTCAGGACCATTTATGGAATAGAAGTTGGCTTCTGATTCACTTGCAAGTACTTTTGCAATCAATGTCTTTCCACATCCAGGAGGTCCGTACAAGAGAATCCCACTATGTGGTTCTATGTTTAATCTACTGAAAACCTCGGGATGTTTTAAGGGAAGTTCTACAATCTCACGCATTCTGTCTATCTGTGATCTGAGCCCACCTATCTCCTCGTATGTAACACGTATCTTTTTGTCAACTGACGCGTCAGTCAAAATGGTAAGTGACGTACCACGGTCTATTTTGGCAACACTTTTTGGTGAAATCTTGTGTATCTTAAAGTCCATGGAATTTCCAAGAATCATTACTGATATTTCATCTCCTTCAGAAAGGGGTAAGCCCTTTAACCTATTTTTGACAAAATCTGTAAATTCCTTGTCTACTGTAACATTCCCGTTAACTGGCATCAAGACTACACTTTTTGCTGGTTTTGCAATAACTTTTCTAACATTGACCAGATCGTTTATTCCTACATTGACATTCTTTCTTGTCTGACCGTCTATTCTAACCATATCTGGTGCCTTGTTATCATCATCGGCAGGCCATACTATTGCACAGCTGGATTTTTTTCCTATGATCTCTATCATGTCTCCAGGCTCGACTTTTAAAAATTCCATAGCTTCTGGTTCTATCCTAGCGCGTCTTTTGCCTACATCTCTCTGCTTAGCCTCTCCAACACGCATCTGGAGCAGCTCGTCTTTTTTTACCAAAAAGACACCTCATTACTTGGCATCTACAGAAGCTCGACTTATTCCCAGCACCTCGAACTCTCCTACGCCTTCAATTGAACGTACACTGTTTTCAAGCGAGTCCATCTGTCCTTCCTTATCATCTAAGGAGAATTCGGCATTAATAAAGTAGAGACCAAAAGCAAGTGGCTCTTTTGTATATTTTAAGAGCGTTATGCCATCCTTTAGAGCCATGTTGATCTTTTTGGCAACGTTATCAAGATCTATTTCAGTACCTGTTGGTAAAATCTTTGCTCGTAATACTAGTCGAGGCATTTCCTTTATGGACCTTCAAAATTACATGATTTGCACTTGTATGCGCTAGCTGCCTCTCTGCAACTTTCACAGCGCCAAAGCAGTACGGTACCACAGCTAGGGCAGTTGAATTTTACGCATTTATCATTAGGCATTATTGGTCTATGGCACGAAGTGCATACTGGTAAAGTAATAGACGACGACATGTTGGAAGATGGGCTCTCTACCGAATTTATATCTTCCTTATGACTAGATGCACATTCAACTCAATAAACGTCTCAATTCATTTCCTAAAATTGCCTGAATAGCTTTTACAGAACCCTTTATTCCCAAAAGTTTTGCAACCGATACTGTGTGAAAGTCAAAACTTCCCTCTTTTGAAATCTCCTCTAATACTTGAGGAGTTATTGATTCAAAAAGATCATTGATTGATTTGTTGTCAAGTCTTTCAAGAAGAGATCTAGCAAGAAGCATTTGATCGAACTCTTTTCCAAATTTATCTGACCACTCTTTCTGATATCTCTGTAACTCTTTCTCTTTTCCAGATTCCAAGAATTTGGATATGGCATTTCCAGCTAATATGCCACCAAGTCCTGAAGAATAAATTCCACCGGCCGTCGTGGGTTTTGCCTGTCCTGCTGCATCTCCTACGGTTACTATGTTTCTTGTTACAAATTCTTTGATTGGGCCCTTTATCCATATTGGTGCAAATATCTTTCTTACAGTGGAATAGCCGCCTTTTTGCTTCAAAAAATCTTCTAGTACTGCTGCTGGATTGATTCCCTTTCCGGCAACTCCGACTTTTGCCTCGTCGCGTCTAGTTGGTATTACCCATGCAAAGAAACCTGGATATTTTTCTTGATCAAGGTATACTTCGACTTGTTCCTTATCAATCCAGTCTGCATATACCTCATATTGTGCAGATTGTAGTGTTCCCGTACGGTCCTTGTGAATTAAAGAAGAAACTCCTCTTGCATCAACTATGATCTTACACTTGATGTCCCCATCTGTTGTCCTAACACCGTTTTTTGTTATTTCTCTGAGCGATGATCTTACCCGTATTTCTGCGCCATTGACTTTGGCCTGATGCGCAATTTGTTTGTCAAATTCTCTTCTATCAAGTACTATGACCTGTTGCGGTCTTGCGTCTAGTGTAAAGCTTTTTCCTGATGGTGCCACCATGCGTGCTGATCTTACCTTGTTGTCAAGTGTAGCTCTCATTGGGATGATTCCGAGATCATCCATAGCTAATGTGCTCACGAGCCCCCCGCAGTGTTCTGGTGTACCAATCTCATAGTCTTCTTCTATGACAAGTACTTTGTGCCCTCGTGCGGAAATTTCTCTCGCACATAAGAGCCCTGCTACGCTTCCACCTGCAACAACTACGTCGTAATCCACACTTTGTTATTTTTTATCATTTATTTATATCAAACATCGTATCAACAAACATCTCTTGCCTCTTGCTTGGGGTGCAATCACATATTTGTAAAAAGCATAGTCTTCAACTGTTGAAGACTTGCCTCAAATCCGTTATTGTCTATGACAAAAATACTTTCAATTCAAAAGTTTAACATGTACTATTATTATTCCAAATTGATATGGGTGCCATTAAACAAGTAATAGTGGTAAGAAAGGATCTTGGTATGGGTACTGGAAAGATTGCAGCCCAAGTGGGGCATGCATGTGTTTTAGGAGCAGAACATGTGAGAAAGTCTCATAGGGAATGGTATAGTGAATGGCAAGAGTCTGGTCAAGAAAAAGTAGTACTCAAAGTTTCAAGTTTATCTGAATTGGAAAATGTAAAAAAACATGTAATCTCTCTTGGTCTGCCATGGTCAGAGGTGACCGATGCGGGTCATACCCAGATTGAGCCTGGAACAGTGACCTGTATCTCCATAGGGCCTGCTCCAGAAGACACGATTGATAAAGTTACACAAAGTTTGAAGTTGCTTTAGATCTGCTTCTCACGATCTCTTACTTTTGCATCAAATGTAGCTGTGATGTTCTGCCCAGGTTGTGCATTGCATGGAGGTATCTTTATGACAAAATGATCATGAGTCTCAACATAACAACCGTTTTGGTCTGCTGACCTTACTGTAACTTCTTCAGTTACTGTGTTGGGTATGAGATTCCAAAATGGGAAAACCGCCGTGGTCATAATTGCAATTGCTGCTGCAATCCCACCAAATATGAGCAGTTTCTCATTCATACATCTGTCGAAAGTAATCCTTTATTTAGCATTATTGCGCCTATCGTGACCTTATTTGCAAAGAATGGGAATATTAGAAATCCTCTTAAATCCTCTTGTCATCGAAGAATTCTGTGTTCGTAGCTGTAGTTGAGATTCGACTGAAAAATGGAACTGAAGAAGAATTCAAAAAATGGATAAATGAATCTAACAAAGATCTTGCCAAGTTTGATGGATTTGTTAACAGGAGATTGCTGGTGACTCGTACTGGTAAACATGCCATATTAGTAGAGTTTGAGAATCATGAAAAGTTTGAAAAAATGCATCAAACACAGGAACATTTTAAAATTCAATCAAAGGGACATTCGTACATGGAGACCCCTCCTAAGCCGATATTCTACGAAGTAATTACCAATTAACAAAAGTTCTACCTGTATCATTTCAGTACGTGAAACAATTTTTTGGTCTAATTGACGGGATTTTTGGTTTATAATGAATAAGAAAAGATTTGACCAAGGAACATCTTATAGATAATGAATTTTCATGTGATTCTTGTGTGTGGTCTCAAATTGAGTAACATGACCGCAATGAACACACGAGAAAAACTGGTCTGAGGTATCTTGCGGCGGCGGCTCTATCTTATATCCATCAAGTGCAACTACTGAAATGACATTGTTTTTCTGTATTACTGCAAAGTGTCTTTCACATCCCAAGGATGCAAGGAACATTTTGATTGCTGATATGACGTTTGCGGCGTTGATCTCTTCATCTTCTATAGGGGCAAGAACAAATTCGCGTGACTTTAAGGCTGGAACTGCTCCAACCTGATCAGAAGTATGAACAGCTAACGCTGATTTTATAGGAAGAATGTCTCTACAGTTGACAGTAATCACACCATGTACAAAAATGGCACTTTATTTTAGTTTAACAAAGTTCTTCCCATTCGGGCGTTTTCTTCAAAACCGAAAAATTGCTCTTATAGAGTATCTCCCTTTTACCTGCTTCATTTATGGTACCACTTCTACGTATTACTTTATAATTGAGTAATTTTTGCATCTTTCTATAAGCTGTGCTTGTAGGTATGTTGCATTCTATGCAAAGTTGGGTTGTAGATTTTGGAACTGTCATAATTGATTTCAGTATTCTTCTATTAGATTTGTCTGACAAGAGATCTTGCATACCAACAAAGTTAATGTCTTCAACCTCTAGCATTACTCTTAATTTTGCTTCTTTGATTTAATGGGTTACTTAACTAAGTTAACTAGCCTTTTTGTACGTGCTTCTTTGTATTTTAAAATAAAAATCTGTTATATGGGATCTTGCATTTATTGACTTGAGAATTTGTGGTAGCTGACTCGTTAAATCCTCCTTTTGGCAATCAGAAATTTGATTTGGTAATTGCATTAAACTTGCTTGATATTACAGAGCCATCAAAGCTTTTGCAGGTTGTTTTACCACAATCCGGGAGATTTCTTGTGCTGTCTGACCCATATGACTTTGAGCGAGGAAAAGACTCTGTAAAATCAAAAACAAGCCCAGAAGAATTAAGATCACACTTGAGGAATACTGGATTTAAATTAATTCAAAGAACCACACATCCGGGTTTTATTTCATGGAAATTAAACGTAAATTCCAGGTTAAGTTTGAATTATAAAGTGGATCTGATTATTGCACAAAAAAACAATTAGATTTGCTGTGCGGTATCGGGAACGCGCTGGTTAATCATCTTGGACAGACCACGCATGTAGTTTTGAGCAAAAGTCGTCACAGGCTGGGAAGAATACCATATACATCCCAACACTTCGCAGTCATGGCATGTCCTTGCAATCTCCCATTGTGGCGCACTCCAGATTTCATCCACGCTCTTTTCAAGAAGGTTGTACGTGTTTTCTGGTTTACTGTATTTCCAACATGGTACCATGACTGTACCGTTTCCGTTCACGAAGATGCTTTTCCAAACTCCACACTCGTCATACATCCCACGCCCATGTTCTATTATCTGTTCAAAATATTGCGGCGGGATCATGACTTGAGGATCTTCTCTGCTACGTATGTGTTCAAGTACACTCTGACAAACTTTTACAATGGTATCCCTATCAGGAAGTAAAGAATAATCTACATCTGACCTGTCTTCTACAAAGGTCAGAGAAACAGAATTTACGCCCATCTCTTTTGCCCTTTTAAAATATGATTTGTCAATGAACTCCTTTGTGTTAAACTTGGTTATGACAGAATTAAAGTAATGTGGGACCTTGTGCTCTGACAACAACTGTAGATTTTGCATTACACGTTGATACATCTGTGGTGTAACCCCGCGAACTTTGCAATAAGATTCCTCAAATACCGAATCTATACTGCATGTAATGAACTGAATGTACTTCTTTAGCTCATCAAGATTAATTGTATGTAACAGTGAACAGTTTGTAATCAATGTAATAGGCAATTTGAGGCTGTATACGTGACGTACAAGTTCCATAAAATCTGGTCTGCTTGTGGGCTCTCCGCCCTCTATTATGGACCAAATGCAATACTCTGCAACCTTATCAAAAATCTGCTTCCATTGATCAGTTGTCAAGTCGTTTTTACTTGCAAGTTTTATCTGACCTTGCTTGTCTGAATCTCCAAATGGGCACATGGGACAATAATTGTAGAGTGCCAGAGATAATGTCCGCTTAGCGTGCCAGGGTTATTGTCCGCTTTAACATGCCTTGTAACTCCGTCAAGGCATGATCAAATCTACATTTGAAACCAGATTAAGAGCTGTCATGCATTA